>NZ_JBNMIQ010000030.1:0-40630 GCF_050873365.1 Brotaphodocola sp.
CCGCCAGCGTTCATCCTGAGCCAGGATCAAACTCTCAAATTAAAGTTTGTTTCCCGATTCAATGATTAACCACTAGCTAATTATTAAACCGTTCTACTGTTGTTTGGTTTGTTTTTGTTCTGAATTTCTCAATTCAAAGATATCTTTACCAAAAGACTCTTTTTTATAAGAATTTTCAGGGTTTTAAACACTGTTCAATCTTTCATTTTCAAGGTTCAGTTTTGTTTTTCGCTTGTCTCTTTCAAAACAGCTTGTATATTTTATCAAACTATTTTGTTTTTGTCAAGCACTTTTTTCATCTTTTTTTCAAAGGCTTTTCCGATTCGAAAATCGGAAGCGCAGAAGGAGGGATTTGAACCCTCGCGCCGCTATTAACGACCTGCACCCTTTCCAGGGGTGTCCCTTCAGCCTCTTGGGTACTTCTGCAAAGTACCGATGCCTGAACATCAGTTATATCATATTTAATTGGCAGGCTTTCTTGCCTGTCCAGCGGAGAGGGTGGGATTCGAACCCACGCGCCCTTGCGGACAAACGGTTTTCAAGACCGCCTCGTTATGACCACTTCGATACCTCTCCTCAAACGTGCTCTGCTATTTTAACAGAAGTTTTTCCGTTTGTCAAGAGCTTTTTGAAATTATTTTTTAATGTTTTCGCTCCGAACTTTCGTCTCATTCGTTTCCGTTCAGCGCTGCAACGATTAATGATTCTACCACCAACATTTGATTCTGTCAACACTTTTTTCAAACTTTTTTGACATTTTTTTCAAACCCTGAAAAAGCGCCCTTTTAAGCCCACTCTTCCGCTATGCCCTTGCTAGTCTTCCGCCTTAGTCTTTCTTCCTAGTCTTCCGCCTTTTTCCGATGCGCCAGAAGTGCCTCCGCAAGCACGAGATCCTCCGGTGTTGTAACCTTCAAGTTTTCATAGCTTCCCGCTACCAGCTTCACCTTCTGCTTCGTACAGGTCTCCACAACCATCGCATCATCTGTGATTCCCTTCTGGAGAGACTCCTCCTGCATCAAACGATCATATGCTCCGCGCACCAGCTCATAGGAAAATGCCTGTGGGGTCTGCACCTGCCAGAGTTTCGAGCGATCCGGGGTCGCCTCTGCATATCCATCCTCATCTGCGACCTTGATCGTATCCTTCACCGGCATTCCTGCGACACACGCCTTCCACGTGGCCGTCTCCTCCACGATCCGGTCAATCATCTGCTCCGTAATCATTGGACGCGCCCCGTCATGGATCAGAACGTACTCACAGCCTTTTAACGCCTTTAATCCCTCATAGACAGAGTGGTAGCGCTCTTTTCCGCCCGGAACGACCGCACAGACCTTTTTTAAGTTCAGAGGCGCAAGGATCTCCTGACGCACATACTCCTCCTCACCTGCACCGACAACAAGCACAATCTGATCCACGCAACTTTTCTCAAACGCCTCGAGTGCATGACAGATCAGAGGACGCCCCGCCAAAAGCAGATACTGTTTCTGAACCTTGCTGTGCATCCGCTTTCCCTGCCCTCCGGCAAGCACAACTGCACCTACCTGTTTTGCTGTTTTCTCTGTTTTCTCCGTTTCCACAGCTTCCACAACAACTGCCGCTCTCTGCTCTGTCTTCTGCATCCTGTTTTCCCCCGTATTTACTCTTGGTGCTCTTGGATCTCTTCAAAAATCAACGCGTCTTTTTATCGCTCTCCCAGCTTCAGGTTCGGAATCGCATTCAGATCCCATCCGTGGCGCGTTCCCTTCATGTACTCATAATAACCGGCAACCCCAATCATCGCCGCATTGTCCGTACAGAAAATCGGTGACGGATGATAAAAATGAATTCCCGCCTTATCGCAGGCTTTCTGCATCGCTGTTCTGAGCGCAGAATTAGACGCAACTCCACCTGCAATCGCCAGACGGTCATATCCATAATTCTTTGCCGCAAGAACCGCACGGCTCACAAGGGCCTCAACGACCGCATTCTGGAACGATGCCGCCAGATCCGGCACACAGATCTCCTCCCCGGTCATCTTCGCCTTATTGATGTAATTGAGAACCGCTGACTTGATTCCGCTGAAACTGAAATCATACGGACATCCCTCAACCTTTGCACGCGGGAACTCCATCGCATGAGGATTTCCGTCTTTTGCCGCCTTATCGACCTTCGGTCCACCCGGATAACCGAGTCCGACTGCACGCGCAACTTTATCAAATGCCTCTCCCGCTGCATCGTCGCGCGTTCTTCCAATGATCTCAAACTCGCCGTAATCCTTCACGATCACGAGATGCGTGTGTCCGCCTGAGACGATCAGACACACAAACGGTGGCTCCAGATCCAGATTTTCAATATAGTTTGCAGACACATGCCCCTCGATGTGATGCACACCGACAAGCGGTTTCTTGGCAGCATAAGCGATCGCCTTCGCCTCTGCGACACCGACAAGCAGAGCACCCACAAGACCCGGTCCGTAAGTCACTGCGATTGCGGTGATGTCATCCAACGTCACATTTGCATCGGAGAGCGCCTGCTCAATCACCTGATTGATCTTCTCAATGTGCTTTCTCGATGCAATCTCCGGCACAACTCCGCCAAACTGTGTGTGCAGGGCAATCTGGGAGGAAATCACATTGGAGAGCACCTCTCTGCCGTTTCTCACAACAGAGGCCGCCGTCTCATCGCAGGAACTCTCGATTCCGAGAATCAGGACATCCTTCTTCTCAGTTCCAGCTTCCCCTGTCGTCTCTCTCTCTTTTTTCTCTTTCTCTGTATTCTCTGTATCTTCCATCATCATTTCTGCTCTTCTCCGCTCTCTTCCTCAAACATCAATTCTTTCGTCCAGCCGTCTCTCGCAGCCTTCGCCTTCGGGAAAATCTTTTTCACCTTGTCCATGAACTCATCCGGGCGCGTCAAAGACGGGCTGTAATGCGTCAACCACATCTCCCTCGGCTGAGCGCGACGTGCGAGATCTGCCGCCTCATACATCGTCATATGGCGGTGTTCTCTCGCCTTCGCCTCTTTTCCGTCCTCGCCGTACATGCCCTCACAGATAAAAAGATCGGCATCCTGCGCATACTCCGCAATCACCGGAACGGGACGGGTGTCCGTGCAGTACGTCACCTTGAGTCCCCTGCGGTCCGGTCCAAGAACCATATCCGGCGTGTAGGTCACTCCGTCCATCTCAAGCGTCTCGCCCTTCTGAAGACGGCTCCATGCCTTCATCGGCACGCCCTGCGCCTTTGCTCTCTCCACATCAAATTTTCCTGTTCTCGGAATCGAGATCGAGTAACCGTAACAGATGACATTGTGGTTGACGCGGTAAGCATCAATCGTGTACGGTCCGATCTTGAGCTGTTGTCTCTGCTCCTCCAGTTCAATAAACTGTAACGGAAACGGAAGTTCCGGCGCAATCACTCTGAGTGCTCCGACCACGCGCTCAAGTCCCTTCGGTCCGATCAGCGTCAACGGCTCCGTACGCTCCGCATTTCCCATCGTGAGCAGAAGTCCCGGAAGACCACTGATATGATCTGCATGATAATGCGTAAAGCAGATGACATCAATCGGCTTCGGGCTCCATCCCTTTTCTTTTAACGCAACTTGGGTTCCCTCTCCGCAGTCAATCAGAAGACTGCTTCCATCACAACGCGCCATCATCGCAGTCAGCCATCGGTATGGAAGAGGCATCATGCCTCCGGTTCCCAGTAAACAAATATCCAACATAAATGTGTGTTCCTCACTTCTGACAATTATGAACGCATTGAGAGAGTTTTCAAAAGCACTCAAGCCCCATCGAGATTCTCTCAAGGTTCACGCTTATCAAATGATAACACACCCTTTACATGAATTCAACCTGTTCCTCGGTCTCCACCGCAATCCGAAATCCGGAAATCAGCTCATCGTAACAGGATTCACACAGATCCCAGCGATGGATCTCTCCGTCCTTCTCCGAGAAGAAATTCCAGTTCTGAGTTGCCTCAAAAAATCCTTCTCTCACAATTCCATTCTTGACAATCAGTCTCTTCCCACACTGGTTGCAGATCAGCGCGCGAATCTCCCCATTCTCCGTATATTTTTTCAAAATCTTTTCCTCACTCTCTCACATTTTATCCAAATTTCTTGTTTTCCCTGCGCCGAGTACGCTTTTTCATTCCACTGCACCGAGTGCGTTTCTTCGTTTCACTGCGGTCGGTGCATAACAAGCGCCACTGGCGCTTTTCACCCTTGCAGAACATTTTCGTATGATAAGACGCAATTTCCTATGAAACAAAAAACGGGTAACCCACCTCTGGGCTACCCCTGCATTATAAACACAATTTTCTCAGTTTTTAAGTGGGAATTGATGTCAATTCCCGTCGTTTTGGGTATCTTGTTCCCGTTCACATATTGCGCAAATCCCTATTCATGCGTTTTCCTATTCACGCATTGCTCAAACTCAAACAGGATCGGCATTTTCCATCCGTTTCCACATGATCAGCGCATCCTCTGTCGGATTATGGTAATATCCCTTTCGCACTGCCTCTGCACGAAATCCCCAGGACTCGTAGAGATGGCGCGCCGGCGCGTTGCTCTCCCGAACTTCCAGGCTGATGGCATTCACCTGCTCAAATGCAGATTTTTCCATCATGCTCTTCATCAGCTGACCTGCAATTCCCATTTTTCGAAACTCCGGTCTCACCGCAATTCTCTGCACCTCGCCCTCCCCGGCAAGAATCCGAAGATTGCAATATCCGAGAATCTGTCCGTCCTGGGCGAACACATAGTAGGTGTCATAGGCGCTGTAAAGCCCCGACTCGAGAAGTTTATACGACCAGTTTTCGGAAAAACAGATCCGCTCAAGCTCTGCGACTGCCTCGAGATCTGCCTCCTCCATCAGGCGAATCATGCCTTGCCCTCTCTCTGACTTCCGTCACCGACGGAGTGACCCGCTGCGAGCTCTGCGACCTTGCCCTGACGCTTTGCCTCCTCAAGCTCTCTCTCCGCCTGTGCCTTGCGCAGGTAATCCGGCTTGTGCTCCATCGCCGTCTCCGTCTTTCCCTCTGCAAAATACACGCCACCAAGCACGGCAACACTCGCTCCGCGCTGTCGGGAACACTGTGCCGGTGCAAAGGAAAACGGAACCTCCAGATTCTCTTTAAAAATCTGCGCATTGACCGGAACACCATCACCAAGCAGGATCACGCGCTCCCCGTACTTGTTCAGTTCTCTCGCAAGTTCTCTCGTATCCATCATGCACGGCTCCATCACCGTCTCAAATTCCTGCTCAAACCGATAAACTCCGGTATAAACCTGATTGCGACGCGCATCCATCATCGGACAGATCAGCGCAGATGTTCCATAGAGATTGTATGCCATCGCATCGAGCGTCGGCACATGAATCAACGGCTTTTTCAGTGCAAGACCGAGTCCTTTTGCAGTCGCAGATCCAATTCTAAGTCCCGTAAACGATCCCGGGCCACCCGAAACCGCAATCGCGTCGATCTCACTCAAATCAAGCTCAATCATCCGACACACCTCATCAATCATCGGAAGAAGAGTCTGCGAATGTGTCTTCTTAAAATTGACGGTGTACTCCGCTGTCACAACCTCATCCGTGACAACTGCCACCGATGCAACGAGAGATGAACTCTCAATTCCCAAAATTTTCATCATCAAATCCTCTCAATTTTCAATATCACTTTTTTCTATCACGTTTCTTCTAGTCTTCTATCTTTCAAACCCGTTTCTGTCACCGTTTTTACCTTGCACAAACGGTAATGTCTGTGACTTAGTTATGATCTAACAAACCGTGATTTTCCGGTAATCAAAGCCCTTCTCGAGATCCTTCTCGATCTGAATGTGAATCACATTGTCGGGCAGGATCTCCGGCACAAGCTGAGCCCACTCAATCAGGCAGACTCCCTCTCCGTAAAAGCAATCCTCATAGCCGATCTCATCCATCTCACTCACATCCCCGATCCGGTACACATCAAAATGATAGAGCGGAAGTCTTCCGTCCTCATACTGCTGTACAATCGTAAACGTCGGGCTGTTTACCGGTCCCTCAATGCCGAGACCCTTTGCAAATCCCTGCGTAAAGACGGTTTTGCCAACTCCCAAATCTCCATCCAGACAATAAATCTGTCCCGGCTGTGCATTCTGTCCCATCTCAAAACCAAATGCATAGGTCTCCTCCGGTCCGTTTGTTATCTTCTCAATTTTCTCCATCTCTCTATCTATCATCCCTTCTATGATCTGTCTATTGTCTATCCCGTTATTCCTTCCGGTTTCTGCTCATCATTTCGACTCGCCTTCCCCGTTTTTAAGCCTGCATTTTGCCGTTTTTTTCTTGTCCCGCGTTTATTTCGCCCTGCATTCGTTTCGCCCTGCATTCGTTTCGCCCTGCATTCGTTTCGCTCTGCATTCGTTTCGCTCTGCATTTATTTTGCTTTGCATCCGTTTTGCCCGGAACATGCAGTCTCTCATTTTTCTTTCGTCTTCATCGTCAGAGAAATTCTCTTTTTCGCGAGATCCACACTCAGCACCTTGACTTCCACAATATCCCCGACGCTGACCGCCTCAAGCGGATGGCGGATGTAGCGATCCGTAATTTGAGAAATATGAACGAGACCATCCTGGTGAACACCGATATCCACAAATGCACCGAAATCGATGACATTTCGCACCGTTCCCTGAAGAATCATCCCCGGCTTCAAGTCCTTCATCTCCATCACGTCCGTTCTCAAAATCGGCTTTGGCATCTCCTCTCGCGGATCTCTTCCGGGCTTCTCTAACTCTTTTACAATATCTCGCAGAGTCACTTCCCCGATGCCAAGCTCCTCTGCCAGTTTTCCGTAATCGGAAATCTTCTTATCCAGACCAGAGATTCCACCCTTTGCAAGATCCTCTACTCCACATCCCAGCTTTTCAAGCAATTTCTGAGCCGGTCCATAACTCTCCGGATGCACCGAAGTCGCATCGAGCGGATTCTTCCCGCCATTGATTCGCAGAAAGCCCGCGCACTGCTCATACGCCTTCGGTCCGAGCTTTGCCACTTTCAAGAGCTGTTTTCTCTCCGTGAATGCGCCGTTCGCCTCACGGTAATCCACAATATTCTTCGCGATCGTCTTCGTGATTCCGGAAATATATCCGAGAAGCGGAGCAGAAGCTGTATTCAAATCCACGCCGACGCGGTTTACACAGTCCTCCACGACTCCGCCAAGCGCCGTGCCTAATGTCTTCTGGTTCATATCGTGCTGATACTGTCCAACTCCAATCGACGCCGGATCAATCTTCACAAGCTCCGCAAGTGGGTCCTGAAGGCGTCTCGCAATCGAGGTTGCACTTCTCTGTCCGACATCAAAATTCGGAAATTCCTCCGTCGCTAGCTTGCTCGCCGAGTAGACCGAAGCGCCCGCCTCATTGACAATCACATACGAAACCTTCTCCGGAATTTCCTTCAACAATTCGACAATGATCTTCTCCGACTCTCTCGACGCCGTTCCATTTCCAACCGAAATCAGAGAAATTCCATACTTGCGAATCAACGCTTTCAGTACCTTCTTCGACTCCTCGACCTTATTCTGAGGGGCAGTCGGGAAAATCACCGTCGTGTCGAGCACTTTTCCCGTCGGATCAACGACGGCGAGCTTGCATCCTGTGCGGAATGCCGGGTCCCAGCCGAGAACCACTTTTCCCGTGATCGGAGGTTGCATCAAAAGCTGTTGAAGATTCTTTCCGAAGACATGAATCGCCCCTGCCTCCGCCTGCTCCGTCAGACTTCCACGAATCTCTCTCTCTATCGCCGGTGCAATCAAGCGCGCATAGCTGTCTTCCACTGCCTCTCGAAGAATCGGACTCGTGTGCGGATTCTTTCCACGAATCACCTGACGCTCGAGATAAGCTAAAATCTCATCCTGCGGTGCCTCAATCCGGACACTCAGAATCTTCTCCTTCTCTCCGCGGTTGAGTGCAAGCACACGGTGACCGGCGCACTTCTTGATCGGCTCCTGATACGCATAATACATCTCATACACCGATTCCTGCTTCTCATCCTTTGCGCTTGAGACAATCAGACCCTTTTCCGTCGTCACACGGCGAATCCATGTCCTGTAATCCGCCTGATCGGAAATATGCTCGGCAATGATGTCTCTCGCCCCGTCAAGCGCCGTCTGAACATCCACAACTTCCTTCTCCGGCGCAACATACTTCTGCGCCACGTTTCGCAGATCCTCATCCACATTCTGAAGAAGGATCAAATTGGCGAGCGGTTCTAAGCCCCTCTCCTTCGCAATCATCGCTCTCGTTCTGCGCTTCGGGCGATACGGCAAATAGAGATCCTCAACCGCAACCATCGTCTGAGCAGATCGAATCTTCGCCTCAAGCTCCGGCGTCAGCTTTCCCTGCTCCTGAATCGTCGCAAGCACCTGCTCCTTCTTCTCCTCAAGACCGCGCAGATATTTGAGACGCTCGTCAAGATTTCTCAACACCTCATCATTTAAAGATCCCGTCACTTCCTTGCGGTAACGGGCAATAAACGGAATCGTGTTTCCCTCATCAATCAGGCGCACCGCTGCCTCCGCCTGCTTATATCCAATTTGCAATTCTTCCTGCAAAACTTTTATGATATCCATATGCTCTTATATGTCCTATCTGATATTCTATTTATGATGTTAAATATTTTTATCTTACGGCACTTTCGGTTCCAAAAGTGCCTACTTCTGAACAGTAACATCATTGTACCTCATATCAGATTCAGATTCAAGTCGACCCTTGAGGTTGATTTCTTTTTGTGCTACAATGGCGAT
Source organism: Brotaphodocola sp. (assembly GCF_050873365.1). Taxonomy (GTDB): domain Bacteria; phylum Bacillota; class Clostridia; order Lachnospirales; family Lachnospiraceae; genus Brotaphodocola. The sequence goes on from NZ_JBNMIQ010000030.1 coordinate 8,766, forward strand.
ACTATTTTGTTACAATTTAGGCACTACACTGTAACACGATTTTTTACCAAATAATCAAGAACACATAAGAAAGGTATTTTATTCCATGACACCATCTGAATCATCAAAATCTGCATTTCATATATGCGCCACCATCAGCCTGCTCTGCGGAATCCTCGGCATTTTTTCATTCTTCTATCCGCCGATTCAGCTGATTTTCGGCTCCTCCGCACTGATTCTCGCCTACGTCTCCAAAAACAGCGGTTCCCTGCATGGCTCCGCAATCGCAGGAATCATTCTCGGAGTCCTCTGCATCATTATCAGTTTCGTAATTTTCAAAGAATATATCTGGGTCATGGATCTGCTCGACGATCCCGCCTCCTCGGCAGAGATCAAAGAAATGATTCAGATGTACCGAGATCTCATTGAGCAGGCACTCCCGCTCCCGACCACCTGACAAGATTGATCAAAAGGCAACGAAAAACACCGGCATTTTCCCTGAACTTATTACAGAGAATATGTCGGTGTTTTTATTAAAAAAATTTGAAAATGTGAAGATTTGAACTTACCCATTCTTGCATCCAGCTACGCTGTACACAGGGTCGTACACAGGTTGCAGAAGCGAGAAAGATTTCGCAAACCCGTGTGAGACGTCGGTGCTTGGACTGCGTATTTTGCAGTCTTATGCACCGCTACGTCGAACCCGGAGTGCGAACGCGTTTGCGGAACTTATCTCGCTGGCGCAACCGTGAATCACAACCGTAAGTCACGATCATAAATCCGCAGCCACAATCGTAACCACTCCCGCAAATATAGCTCTCGAAATTTCTAACTATTTAATCAATCCTTCAGCCTCTTCACTCTCGAAAGCTCTCAATTACTTAGATTCTCGCACGGATAAACTGAAGCACCTCTGCCTCTAACTCTGCCTTCTTCGCCATAAACGTAGCCTCCGGCATCTCCTCCGTCACAAATGCGAACTCTCCGGTTCCGTCGAGAACGATCTTCTCAACCTTTCCAAATGCCTCCTCAACGGTCTTCTCCTTGTCTGCAAGCGTACCTGCAACACGAACAAAGTAGCGATGACGAGAAGACAGCATCGGCTCAATCTCAAGACGCTTTGCATCCCAGCCAAGGCGAATATTATTCTTCAGATTCTGTGCTTCCTCAATGATATCTGCGACAACCGCACTTGCAGTCGGGAGCTTTCCTGCACCACTTCCGTAGTACATCGAAGTTCCGAGCATATTGCCCTCAACGAGAATTCCGTTAAATACATCGCTGACCATATACAGCGGATGATCCTTTCCGATCATCACCGGTGCCACCCATGCATGCACCTTATCGCCATCGATCTGGCTCGTTCCAAACAGCTTCACAGAAGTTCCCATTTTCTCTGCATAGCGGAAATCCACATCCGTGATCTTCGTGATTCCCTCGGTATAGATATCCTCGTAGTTGACCTCATGACCGGTCGCCATAGCCGTCAGGATTGCGATCTTACGGCAGGTATCGTGGCCCTCCACATCTGCCTCCGGATTGCGCTCTGCATAGCCGAGATCCTGTGCCTCTTTAAGTGCAGACTCAAACGTTGCTCCGCACTTATCCATCTTCGTCAGGATGTAGTTCGTCGTACCATTCAGGATTCCGGTGATCTCCTCGATCTTCTCTCCATTCAGGCAACGATACAGCGGGCGGATGATCGGAATACCGCCTCCCGCACTCGCCTCAAACATGAAGTTTACGGATTTCTCGCGTGCGATCTCGAGAAGCTCGGTACCGTAAGCTGCGACAAGTGCCTTGTTGGAAGTCGTCACATTCTTTCCTGCAAGCAGGCATGCCTTTACGAACGGATAGGACGGGTTGAGACCTCCCATCGTCTCCACTACGATGCTGACCTCCGGATCTTCCTCAATCACCTTGAAATCATGGATGATCTTGTCTGCAACCGGGCTGTCCGGAAAATCTCTCAGATCCAATACATACTTTAATGCAACTTCCTCACCGACTGCCTCTGCAATCTTTTCTCTGTTCTGCTCAAGAACCTCCGCAACACCGGAACCGATTGTGCCATAACCCATGATTGCTACCTGTATCATTGTCTCTTCCTCACTTTTCTCTGATTTTCCCAGTTTGCTCTGGTTTTCCCAGCCCGCTTATTCTCTGGCCAGAATCTTAACGTAATGAATGCCCTGCTGTTCCTCGATCTCCTCCACCATCTTTGATACGTTTCCGGTGTTCGATTTGACCTCGACAGACAGAGTCAGCGTCGCCACGCCGTTGACGGGAATACTCTGGTGAATCGTAAGAATGTTCGCCTTATAAACTGCTACAATGTGGAGCAGATCGGAGAGGAGTCCCTGCTCATCGTCCATCTGAACCACAAATGTGACTGTTTTTCCCTTTGTGTTGTCATAGAACGGAAAGATATCATCCTTGTACTTGTAAAAAGAGCTACGGCTCAAACCGACCCGTTCTGTGGCATCCTGCACCGTCAGCGCCCGTTCCGATTCGAGAAGTCTTTTCGCCTCCACAACCTTCAACAGTACTTCCGGCACCGCTTTCTGCTTTACCACAAAATACTTGCTCTTCTCTTCTGCCATCTCTGATTCCCTCCGTCATTTGTTCGTGTAACAAGCACACTTGTGCTCATGTGGAAGATATTAGCACAAAAAGAAACAGGATGCAAGCATTTTATAACATGCATCCTGTTTTTCTGTTTAACATTTAATCTATTAATCCGTTTAATCCATTAATCCGTTTAGTCCATTAATCTGTTTAATCCTCAGAAGCCGTTCTTCGATCCGGGCATCCCAGACTCAGCCAGCGCAGGTATGCACTGATGAACGGATCGAGATCTCCGTCGAGAACCGCACTGACATTTCCGGTCTCCTCGCCGGTACGCAGATCCTTGACCATTGTGTACGGCTGAAGCACATAGGAACGGATCTGGCTTCCCCAGCCGTTCTCCATAACCTCGCCTCGAATATCAGAGAGTTTCTCCGCATTTTCCTGCTGTTTGAGCATATACAGCTTTGCTTTCAGCATCTGCATTGCCTTGTCCTTGTTCTGGAACTGAGAACGCTCATTCTGACACTGTACCACGATTCCAGTCGGGAGATGCGTGATACGGATCGCAGAAGAAGTCTTATTGATGTGCTGTCCACCGGCACCACTCGAGCGGTAGGTATCGATTCGCAGATCATCCGGATTGATATCGACGTCGAGATCCTCCTCGATATCCGGCATCACATCACAGGAAACGAACGAAGTCTGGCGCTTACCTGCCGCATTGAACGGGGAGATACGCACAAGACGGTGCACGCCTCGCTCGGACTTCAGATAACCGAACGCATTTTCGCCGTTGATCTGGATCGTCACCGACTTGATACCTGCCTCATCGCCGTCAAGATAATCGAGAACTTCGGTCTTGAAGCCCATCTTGTCTGCCCAACGACAGTACATGCGGTAGAGCATCCCACACCAGTCACAGGACTCAGTTCCGCCCGCACCTGCATTCAGGCGCAAGATCGCATTGTAGCGGTCATACTCGCCGGAAAGCAGGGTCTCCATGCGGAGTTTCTCAAGGTTATGCTCCAGCTCTGCAAGCATCTCCTCGACATCCGGAATGACGGATGCGTCATTCTCCTCATTTCCCATCTCAATCATGACCTGGATATCCTCATACTGCTGTTCCAGCCCATGATAAAGCTCTACGGTGTCCTTGAGATTCTTGGCTTCCTGCACGAGCTTTGCAGAGCGCTCCGCATTGTCCCAGAATCCCGGCTCCTCCATAGATTTGTCTAACTCATCGATTCGTCTGACCTTGTTGTCCAGGTCAAAGTGAATCCCTCACTTCCACTAATGGTTTTTCGAATGTTGATAACTTGTACTTGTACGGATCAAGCTCGACCATTGTGTCACCCACTTTCATTTTTATATTTTTTAAAGCAATTTTTCAATTTTTCAAATAATTTCCAAAGCGCTTGTGGCTTCCTGATGTTCCGATTTTCTAATCTTCTTTTCTAAATCAATCTTCTTTTTTTCTAATCTTTTTTCCTAATCTTCTTTTCTAATCTTCTAACGATTATTCGATTATTTCTTACACCAGTTTTCTTCCACAGCACTGCTTATACTTCTTACCGCTTCCGCACGGACACGGATCGTTCGGGTAAATCTTCTGCTCTTCTCTCTTCTTCGGAGCCTGAACAGCAGACTCATCGCGGTTCGTTCCGGTTACCTTTGCAGCCGGCTCACGCTCGAGCTTCTGCTCAACGCGGATGTGGAACAGGATGCGAACGGTCTCCTCGGTGATCGCAGCAGTCATTGCCTCGAACATCTCGTATGCACTCATCTTGTACTCGACAACCGGATCACGCTGACCATAAGCCTGAAGACCGATTCCCTCGCGGAGCTGATCCATATCATCGATGTGGTTCATCCACTTGTTATCGATAACCTTTAACAGAACGACACGCTCGATCTCACGCACCTGCTCAGCATCCGGGAACTGTGCTTCCTTCTCCTCGTAGAGCTTGATTGCCTCTTCCTTGAGCATATGCTTAAGCTCGTTCTTCTTGCTGACCGGATGGTTCTCCTCATTGATCGGCTGAAGCGGAATTACCGGAGTCAGCAGGTTGTTAAGCTCTGCCCAATCCCAGTCAGAAACGCTCTGCTCATCGGAAATCGACATATCCACTGCATTCTCCACGATGTCAGTGATCATCTTCAGAACGAGGTCACGCATGTTGTCGCCATCAAGAACTTTCCGGCGCTCTGCATAGATGATCTCACGCTGTTCGTTGTTGACCTCATCGTACTTGAGCAGGTTCTCACGCAGACCGTAGTTGTTCGTCTCGATCTTCATCTGAGCCTTCTCAATCGCGCTGGAGAGCATCTTGTGCTCGATCTGCTCGCCCTCCGGCACACCGAGAGCCTCAAACATCTTCATCAAACGCTCAGAACCGAACAGACGCATCAGATCATCCTCAAGAGAGATGTAGAAACGGGACTCACCCGGATCTCCCTGACGACCGGAACGACCGCGGAGCTGGTTATCGATTCGTCTCGACTCATGACGCTCCGTACCGATTACTTTCAGTCCGCCTGCTTTTCTTGCTTCCTCATCCAGCTTGATATCGGTACCACGACCTGCCATGTTCGTCGCGATCGTGACTGCTCCGTGGATACCTGCATCTGCAACGATCTCTGCCTCGAGCTCATGGAACTTCGCATTCAGGACCTTGTGCTGGATTCCGCGCTTCTTGAGCATCTTGCTTAAAAGCTCGGAAGTCTCGATTGTGATCGTTCCGACCAGAACCGGCTGTCCCTTTGCGTGAGCTTCCTCAACCTCTTTGACAACGGCATCGAATTTTTCTTTCTTTGTCTTGTAAACGGCATCCTCATGGTCGATACGCTGTACCGGACGGTTTGTCGGGATTGCGATTGCATCCATGCCGTAGGTGTTACGGAACTCCTTCTCCTCGGTCAGAGCTGTACCGGTCATACCAGATTTCTTCTTGAACTTGTTGAAGAAGTTCTGGAACGTGATCGTCGCAAGCGTCTTGCTCTCACGGCGAACATTTACATGCTCCTTCGCCTCGATTGCCTGGTGCAGACCATCGGAATAACGACGACCCGGCATGATACGTCCGGTAAACTCATCGACGATCAGAACCTCGTCATCCTTGACAACGTAATCCTTGTCGCGGTGCATCAGGTAGTTTGCACGCAGAGCGAGGATGATATTGTGCTGGATCTCCAGATTCTCCGGATCTGCAAGGTTCTCAATGTGGAAATACTCCTCGACCTTGCGCACACCTTCCTCAGTCAGGTTTACAACCTTATCCTTCTCATTGACGATGAAGTCACCAGTCTCCTCGATGTCCTCGCCCATGATTGCATTCATCTTTGTGAACTCGCCGGAAGCCTCGCCCTTCTCAAGCTGATGAGCCAGAACGTCGCAGACCTCATACAGCTTTGTGGACTTTCCGCTCTGACCAGAAATGATCAGCGGAGTTCTCGCCTCATCGATCAGGACAGAGTCAACCTCATCGATGATCGCATACTCAAGACCTCTTAAAACCATCTGCTCCTTGTAGATTGCCATGTTGTCACGCAGATAGTCGAAACCGAGCTCGTTGTTCGTTACATAGGTAATATCACAGGCATATGCCTTCTTACGCTCCTCAGAATTCATCGGGTTTAAGACGATACCAACGCTCAGTCCCAAGAACTCGTGAACCTGTCCCATCCACTCGGCATCTCGCTTTGCCAGATAGTCGTTGACGGTGACAATGTGAACACCCTTTCCAGTCAGTGCATTTAAGTATGCCGGAGCGGTCGACACAAGGGTCTTACCTTCACCGGTTCTCATCTCTGCGATACGTCCCTGGTGAAGAACGATACCACCGATGAGCTGTACCGGATAGTGCTCCATCTTCAGCACACGCTTTGCAGCCTCACGGACCGTTGCAAATGCCTCCGGCAGAAGATCGTCAAGCGTCTCTCCGTTTGCCAGTCGCTCTTTGAAAATACGGGTGTTGTCGCGCAACTGCTCATCCGTAAGCTCTCCCATCTTGGGCCTCAGCGCCTCAATCTTGTCCACAATCGGATAAATCATCTTGAGTTCCCGCTCGCTGTGGGTGCCAAATAATTTCTCTATGAGATTCATAAATTCTGTCTCCTAAACATTTTTCTTTCCAGCCAGACAAGTAGAGTCTGACCCATTTTACAGTCAATCCTAGTCATTGTAACACTAACCCTCGATTTATTCAAGTTTTCCCCCTCTACTTCACAAAAAATTAACCTCTTTTTTGATCCGTTTTCCACTCCTCTCCCCTAGTTTTCCCACTTTTCCACCAAAACAAGACAGAAACAAAACAGAAATGAAACAGAAAATCAAACTTTTCTCTCCAAATCTATCCCTCACTTTTCCATTTTTACAAAGTATATTTTTTCAATATTTTCTCTTATATAGAAATATTTCTATTTATATTTTTTTAAGAATAATTGTCACAACAATTTGTGTATTTTGGTTGAATTTTTCGGACTTGTGTGTTATACTGGAGTCATCTCAAAAGAAGGAGCTGATGACTATGCGTTATACTATTACAGGAAGAAACATCGATGTGACTCCGGGTCTGCGGGCAGCAGTAGAAGAAAAGATTGGAAAGCTCGATCGCTATTTTAATCCGGACACAGAGGTAATCGTCACTCTCAGCGTGCAGAAAGGCAAACAGAAAATCGAAGTTACGATCCCGGTTAAGGGAAATATGATCCGTGCGGAAGAATCCAGCAGTGATATGTACGTTTCCATCGATCTGGTAGAAGAGATCATCGAGCGTCAGATGAAAAAATATAAGAACAAACTGATCGACAAGAAGCAGAGCGCAATGGCATTCTCAGATCTGTTCATCAACGAGGAGTTTGATGGCGATGACGAGATCAACATCGTGAAGACCAAACGCTTCGCAGTAAAGCCGATGGATCCGGAAGAGGCTTGCGTGCAGATGGAACTGCTTGGTCACAGCTTCTATGTATTCCTGAATGCAGAGACCGAACAGGTCAATGTGGTATACAAGAGAAAGAACAACACCTATGGTCTGATTGAGCCGGAATTCGAGTAATTATTCCAATTGATTAGATTCATAAAAAACCAAATTTGGGGAAAATTCGAGGAGGTGCAATTGCACCTCCTCATTTTAGCTTTATTGCTCAGCTTATTCTACTTAGATCAGCTTTCTGACCCATCTCTTTCGCTCTCCCAGACATGCCATCCCCCACGCAAAAATCAGCATCGGAATAAAGATGCAGAGCATAATATTTTTCTCCGTCAACGGCAGAGGATTGATCTTTGCCGTCCACGAGAAGAAATAAAAGAAATAAAAGTGAGACAGATACACCCACTCGCTCATCGCTCTAAGTCTCGTGAAAAGTTTCCAGTCCGGCAGACGCAAGGAGAGCGCCGACTCGGTCAGGAAAAAGGCGGTCGGGGCAGCGGAAATCACAATGTTGATATTTCCGCAGTGTGTGACCTCCTTTTTCATCGCCCAGCAAAAGAAGACTGCCAGCGCAAACGATACAAGAAACGGCAGGCTCCTCTTTTTCTTCGCAAAAACAAGGCCGAGACACACATAAAAACTCCCGTAAAAAATTCCATTTCTCATCGTCATGCAGTGCTGTCCGTAGAGATAAATCAGGTTTTGGATCTTCTGCGGAAGCATTGCCGTGAAATACCAGTTATCGCCGAGACACCCTGCAATAAACAGCGCGCCTGTCACAATCAGCGCCGGTGTGACGTAGCGCGCGCCGAGTGACACGCACCAGACGATCAGACATGCCGTGATCAGCGCCGGCAGATACCAGAGCTGGGCTATCGTGCTCGAGAAGAAGAACGAGCGGATGTAGAAAATCACACTCTCCTTGATCGACGCGGTCCCGTGGTACCAGTTATAAATATCAATTGGCCAGTAGATCACGCACCAGAGCACATAGAGTTTTAAAATGCGCCAACAGTATTTGCAAACCTGTCTCCATCCACCTCTTTTTACGGAACCTGAGAGACTGCGACTGCTTCCACCGGCTCCCGATTTTCCGTTTTTTGACGGATCTGAGGTTTGATTTGCCAACTCTCTCTGAACAGAGGATGACGAGGCTCTTCTCTGCGGTTTTCTGCGACTTCTCCCGCGTCCAGCTTCCTCATTTCCACTTTCATTTCTATTGTTACTTCCATTTTTTTCATTTCTTTTATTTCTTTCGTTTCTCCCGTTTCCGGTTTCCGTTTCTTTTTTCTTTTCTGATCTCTCCTCTGCGGATCTTTCAGTCCCGCAGATTTTCCGAAACAGAAGAAATCCGGCGACGGTGAAGAAAAACGGCACTGCCAGATTGGAGAGCCACGAGCCGACGGTCAACCGCCACGGGCTCTCCTGCGCATAAAACACCTGAATCATATGACGACCGGCGACGAGAAGGGCGAGAACAAACTTTACAACATCAACACCATAGTACTGTTTTTTCTGCTCCATGCCTACCCCTTAATTCAAGAATGTTCCCGCTTTGCTCGGGGTTCGATAATTGTACGGGGATATGATGACACCGGTCCTCGAGTTGCTCGAGTGGATAACCTTTCCATCTCCTATGTAAATTGCCACATGGGTGATCGTGCTTCCGCTTCCATAGAACAGAAGATCGCCCGGCTGAACGCTCGAAATCGGGATCGTCTTGACATTCTGAGCCTGATCTCTCGAGGTTCTTCCCGTCGTGATTCCAAAGTGCGCAAAAATCGCCTGCGTAAATCCGGAACAGTCTGCTCCTGTCGTTAGGCTTGTCCCACCGTACACATATTTGTTGCCGAGGAACTGTTTTGCGTAAGCGACAATCGCCGTTCGCGTCGCGGTGACAACTGCGGTAGAACCCGGTCCGCCACTGCCTTTGATCGTCGCACTGTTCTTGGAATCCGAGGTTCCTGCGGTCGTCGTGCCAGAAGAAGTCGTCGTGTTCGACGGCTGTACAACAGTCGCAGACGGCTTCGTGCTCGTACTGCTACTATTGCCATTGCTTGTCCCACTGCCACTTGTTCCACTGTTTCCACTGCTATTGCTATTATTATTGTTATTATTCTGCGCCGGTGAAGTCGTCTCAACCTCATCCGGTTTTGTCGCAATGATCGTCGCCCCGTTGTCGGAGGACGGATTTGACGTTGCAGGTGTTGATCCGCCATTTGCAGAAGAATCCGTACCCGAAGGATTTGGAGCGATCGTCGTGCCATTGTTTCCGGTCTGGCTCTCCTCCGCCTCCTCCTTCGCCTCAACTCTGCGGACTTCCTCAAGTTGTGCAATCGCGGAGTCTGCCTCCTGCTTTCTCTTCTCCTCTTCCGCCTTCTTTTCCTTTTCCTCCTGAAGCGTCACTGCCTGATCGAACTCCACGCGCGCCGTACAGTAGTTCTTGGAAATATAACCGACAAGGTCTTCATCGATCTCGACCTTGAAGAAGTCTCCCTCATCGTCAACGACAATATACTCCGCGCCCTGAGACAGCAGAGTCAATGTCGTGCTCGTCAGATTCGGCTCTGCTCTCAGGCGAAGTCCATCCGCGCTGATCGTGACGAACTCTCTCCGAATCGAGCGTGCAAGCTGTTCTGCCGCATCTCCGGTCACAAAATACTGTGCCTTGATGTATCCGGTTACCGCGCCCGACTGGATTCGGTACCATTTTCCACCCTCGCCCTCGACGGTTTCAAGAATCGTCGCCGCACAGTTGTTATAAATCTTTCCGACAATCGTGCTGTCCGTATTTGGATTCTCTCTGATATTTACATAATCGGATACCTGCGAGACTGCAATATTCTCATAATTTCCCTGTGATGCCACAACCGACACCGTATGCTGAGATTTCTGCACATCTGCGTAAGCGGGAATCACTCCCAGAGTCATTGCGCACACACAACCCAGGGTTAACATCCTGATTGTTTTTTTCATCTATTTTTCTTCCTCTCGTCTCCCTCGAATTCAAGTAATTCAAGTATTGCAAAAACGTTCACGAAACCTTTAACCGTGCTTCTTTAATGGTGATCCCGGTGATTCCATTCATTTAAGTACCGCTCAGCACTGCTGACTGCATTCGCGCCATCCGCAGTAGCCGTCACTATCTGGCGAAGCTGTTTCGTTCTCATGTCCCCCGCCACAAAAATGCCCGGCACACTCGTCTCGCACGTCTCCCCGGCACACACATAGCCGTGATCTGTCTGAACCAGATCTTCCACGAACGTGCTGTTCGGCTCAATTCCGACTGCCACGAAGACTCCGCTCACAGAAAGCTCCGAATGTTCCCCGCTCTTCACATTGCGAAGCTGAATGTTCTCAACTCTCTGCTCCCCGCAGATCTCCTCGACCACAGTGTCCCAGAGAACTGTCACATTCTCAAGCGCCAAAAGCTGTTCCTGAAGGGATCTCGCCCCGCGCAGTTCTCCTCTGCGATGAATCAGATAGACGTGACTGCACATCCGGGACAGAAAAATCGCATCTTCGAGCGCGACATCTCCGCCTCCGACGACAGCGACCTCTTTTCTGCGGAAAAATGCTCCGTCACACGTCGCACAGTAGCTCACACCGGAACCGCGAAGGCGCTCATCGCCCGGAACTCCAAGGCTCTTGTGCGTCGCCCCCGAAGCCAGAATCACCGTCTTTGCAAGATAGGTTCCCTTCTTTCCCGTGAGCACCTTCCATGTCTTTTCAGAGTCAAAATGTGGTACCATCTCTGTGACACCCGGCGCTTCCACCTGCGCAACACGCAGATCCCTCGGATCCCTCGCTCCGTCCTCCGAAGCATCGATCGCCTGAAGATCCGTCTCCTGCTCTTGCATCAGGCGAATTCCCACAATCTCATCGGTGACAAATTCTGCTCCGAGGTGATCTGCATGCTCCCGGAATTTCGTTCCGAGCGTAAATCCATCCACCCCCGGAAATCCCGGATAATTCTCTACCTCATACGTCGTCAGCACTTGTCCTCCGCTGACCATCTCTTTCTCAATCACAAGAGTATTCAATCTCGCACGCTGTGCATAAATCCCTGCGGTCAGTCCTGCCGGACCGGAACCGACAATCACCAGATCATATTTTTTTTCCATGTTTCACTCCTGTTTTATTGCTTACGTTCCGTTACAGTAAAGTAACTTCGTTGCTCCCCATCGCGTCAAAACCGCGTCACTGTGGTTCAGTATAACACAAGTTTCTTTTAAGATACAGAGAGTTACGGAAATTGTAATTGAATCGTAAAAGATTCCAAAAAGTTCGAGATCACTTGGGAAGATTTCTTTCTGTGGGTAGGAATTTTCGGATCTGAAAACTCCGTATGATCCCACAGTGGAAGCAGATTTTCCTTGCTCATTATTCCCGAAAAACTTATAATAGAATTATCGTAACGATTATCAGATTTTCGGACCTGATAAATACAACACACACTTATCACATAAGCAAATAAGAGAGAAAGGAAGCGTGTTTCTATGGCAAAAAAAGTAGTACTTGTAACGGGTGCTTCCCGCGGAATCGGAAAGGCGATCGCCGTAAAATTTGCGAAAAAAGGATATAACGTCATCATCAACTGCGCACACCGCGAGCGCGAACTTCTTCAGGCTCAAAAAGAGATTTCCAGTTATCAGGTCGGTTGTACCGCCTTCCTCGGAGACATGGGAAAAATGGAAGACTGTGAGAAATTATTTGCGCTGATCCGCAAGCAGTATGGCTCTCTCGACGTCCTCGTCAACAATGCCGGCGTCGACTATATCGGACTTCTTCAGGATATGACGAGTGAGGATTGGGACCGCATCATCCGCACGAATCTGACCTCTGTCTTTAACTGTTGCAAACTGGCAATCCCGATGATGCTGTCTGCCGGTTCCGGAAAAATCGTAAACATCTCCTCCGTCTGGGGAAATGTCGGAGCTTCGTGTGAAGTCGCCTACTCCGCAACAAAAGGCGGAATCAACGCGTTCACTCGCGCCCTCGCAAAGGAACTTGCGCCGAGCAACATTCAGGTCAACGCCGTTGCCTGCGGAGCGATCGACACAGAGATGAATCAGTGGATGGAGGAAGATGAGATGCTCCAGCTCGTCGATGAGATCCCGGCAGGTCGTCTCGGAACCGCGGAGGAAGTCGCTGATTTTGTCTACCACCTCGGATATAAGGGTTCCTACCTGACCGGACAGGTCATTGCGATGGACGGCGGATGGATCTGATCCCCATAAAAATAATTTTTTAAAATTTTTTATTTTTTTTGCAACATTTTATTCTCCTCATCTGTATAACTCATGAAGGGAAATAATTCCCTTAGGAGTTATCCTGTAACCCATTCAAGGATTCAAGTTGAAAAAACAATCAGGAAAGATGAGGAGAATTTTATTATGAGAAGAACAAACAAAAATGAGAATGTAGCAAAGGTAGCAAACTGGAACAAGAATGATCTTGATATGCAGGGCAGAAAAACTGGCAACCGCAAGATCCGCACCTGTCTCACGGCACTCGGTCTTCTGACACTCGTTTCGATGAGTGCCTGCGCAAGACACGAGACGGCAATCGCAGCAGAGACAACCTCGATCGGTGCAGAGACCTCCGTGAATGAGACCGGACAGATGACCTCGATGCCAAACCCATTCACGGATCACACAACCCTTGATGATGCACAAAACAGTGCCGGATTCTCCATCAAGATTCCGAACGAGATCCAGGGCGTCCCTGCAAATGTCTTTCGCACACTCGACAAGGAAATGATCGAGGTGATTTATCTCAAGGACTATGAGGCAAAGAGCGATCAGACAGGTGCAACCCCGGACACGAACGTTTCGGAACCGTCTTACACAGACCACACCGAGATCGCGCGGATCAGAAAAGGACTCTACGACAAACAGGACATCAGCGGAGACTACACCACCTACTCCGAGACTTCCACAGTTGAAGTTGGGACGCGCAAGGTTACGCTGAAAGGTGACAATGGCATCGTGATGACTGCAACCTGGACAGACGGCGATTACTCCTACTCGATCAGCACAGATGGCATCTCCGCCGACGAGATCAGCGCTCTGATTGCGGAGATTGAGTAATGGATTGCGTCATAGATTGCGTCATGTCATGGATTAAGTCATAAATTAAGGATTGGATTAAATCATTGATTACGTCATTGATTGAATATTGAGCCATGAAAAGATTTCATAAAAACATGTTTAGGGGATTTGTATGAGTATACTTTCGTTGGAACTTCCCTGCTCGCCGGGCAGTTTCGATTTTTTGAGATCACTGAAAAAATTTTTATCTGCTTTCCATGCAAAAATTTACGGATATGCGTCCGAGAAAAAACGCCTTGCACGACAGGACTCTGTCGCAGACGATGCCGAATACCTTCTCGATACCTACGGCAATTCAATTCTGCGCCTTGCCTATTCCTACGTCCACAATATGAGCGATGCCGAGGATCTTCTTCAGGATACCCTGATCACCTACCTCGACTCTGCTCCCGAGTTTGAAAATGAGGCGCACGAGAAAGCATGGCTTTTAAAGGTCACGGCAAATCTCTCCAAGAACAAGATTGCCTACAATCGCCTCCGCATGACCGACGAGCTCGATGAACAGCTGATCGACGAAAAGCAGGAAGATCTCTCCTTTGTCTGGGAGGCCGTCAAAAATCTTCCCGACAAATACCGGGAAGCGATTCATCTGTTTTATTATGAGGGCTACTCGACTGCGGAGATTGCAAAGATTCTCGAGCGCAAAGAGAGTACGATCCGCTCAGATCTACGGCGGGGGCGCGCGGAACTGAGATTTATTTTGAAGGAGGTGTATGACTTTGAATAAATCCCCCAAGAATAACTCCTACAAAGAAATCATGGACCGCATTGAAGTCTCGGATGAGATGCGCAGTCGGATTCTGGAAAATGTCGTGCTCTCCCAGGAGAAAAAACGTTTTCCGTTCCAGCGATTTTCCCGCTACCTCCCAGTGTGTGCCAGCCTCCTGATCCTCGCAATCGGAGCTTCCACACTCCCGCAGATGGTTGACCGCATCACAAACCCGACGCCGATTGAGGGAGTTGGAGGTGCCCCGGGAACTGCATCTATTGAGACCTGCAAATCCATCAATGAGCTCTCCCGAAGAATGGGATTTAAGGTCTTTGGGCTCTACGATTTCCCGTTTGAAGTGAAGTCCACCGAGTACACCTCCTACTTTGATGAGCTTGCACAGATCACTTACAGGGGCGCTGACAATGAGATTTCCTACCGCCAGTCCGCAAGAGGAGACGAGACCGACAATTCCGGAGATTACAACGAATATCCCGATGTCATCACGACGGAGCTTAGCGGACTTCCGCTTATCTTAAAGGGAGAAAATGGAAACTACGTTCTTGCGATCTGGTACGACAACAATTTCTGTTATTCGATCAAAATGGAAGTCGGATTGGAGAGAGCTAAGATCGAGCATCTTGTGGAGCAGATTGCGACGGAAGTAACCGAAGAATCAAGCAAATAAATTATCACAATAGCAGGCAATTTCCTATCACAAAAAAAGTCCCGCACCACCACCCGCTTATGACGGAGTCAAAAGCCGATGGGAATGCGGGACTTTTCTGTTTTTCACTTCTTTTAATTTCGGTTTTCCGGATTGAATTAATATTTAAATTAATATTTGAATTGATATTTAAGCTAATATTCAAACTAATATTTGATATTTCGTTTAATATTTCCGGATCGTGTCATCCGAATCGTCGGTGTTCTCGATTTTTCGGATTGTCACATAGTAGCTGTATGTCTCATTTGCCTGCACCAGCACGCGATCGCCGACTTTATGGCGCAGAATCGCCCGACCGAGCGGGGACTCGGTGCTGATCATATTGTGAATCGAACTTCCCCGGATACTCGTCACGAGCTTGTAGACCTCTTCCTCGTCGTCATCCTCCATGAAAAGCGTCACCGTATTGTTCAGTCCAACCTCATCCTCGCGGGACGCATCCGAAATCACAATCGCATTCTTGAGCAGATTCTCCAGATAGCGGATTCGGCTCTCATTCTGATTCTTTTCCCGCTTTGCCGCATGGTACTCAAAATTTTCGCTCAGATCGCCGTGGGAGCGCGCCTCCTTGACCGCCTCGATCAGTTTCGGTCGCTCCTCAAGTTTTCTCTGATCAATCTCCTGCTGAATTTTCTCTACGTCGTGCTGTGTCAGTTTCTCTCTCATTTTCCGTCAGATCCTTACTTATTTTCCTCTTCCAGGCTGTTCATTGCCAGCTTGATACATCCCATGATTCCCTGATCGTCGTTGAGACTTGCCGGAACGATGTAATTGTCGATGTCAGCCAGCTCTTTTGCCTGAATATAACCGTTCAATTCCTTGAGCATCTTCTCGCGAATCATCGGGAAGAGCTGTTTCTGGTGCATAACGCCACCGCCTAAGATGATCTTCTGCGGGCTCAGAGTCAGAACGATTCCCATCAGAGCCTGAGCGATATAATAGCTCTCAAGATCCCAGACTTCCTCGCGATCTGCGAGCTGGATTGCCTTTGCTCCCCATCTCTCCTCGATTGCCGGGCCCGCTGCCATTCCCTCAAAGCAGGTTCCGTGATACGGGCATTTTCCCTTGTAGGTATCGCCACTGCGCGGAACCATCTTCACATGACCAGCCTCCGGATGAAGCATGCCGTGAAGCATCTTTCCGTTCGTCATGATTCCAGCTCCGACACCGGTTCCGATCGTGAAATAAACGGCATCGGTCAGACCCTTCGCACAGCCCCAGGTCACCTCGCCCAGAAGAGAACCATTTACATCGGTATCAAAACCGACCGGAATGTTCAGTGCATCCTTGACTGCGCCGACAATGTTGTAATTTCTCCACGGAATCTTCGGCGTGGAAGTGATGTATCCGTAAGTCTCAGAATTCTTATTCAGATCGATCGGTCCAAAGCAAGCGATTCCAATCGATGCAATCTCCTTGTCCTTGAAGTATTCCAGAATTGCCGGCATCGTCTCCTCCGGAGTCGTTGTCGGAATCGACTTCTGCTCTAAAATCTCTCCGTTCTCATTTCCGATTGCACATACCATCTTGGTTCCGCCCGCTTCAAGTGCTCCAAACAGCATAGTATTACTCTCCTTTTCTTATTCTTATTTTCCCGTTTTTATTTTTGTATTCGGATTCTCATTTTATTTTGGCATTTTTATTTTGCCTTCTCAATCTTCAATCTTCAACTTTCGTTCCCATTTTTCCGTCACGGATTTTCTCTGTTTCTTTCTTCCAGCGAAATTTAAAAGAAATCTCCTTTGTTTAGGAAACGTGGGAAGTAATCAGCTCAAGTTTTCCGATAAATTCCAGATCTCCACAGCCAAACGGTGCAATGAAATGATCGCCTTTCTTGATCGGATGACCGTTCACACTTCCCTCGCCCTCAAGGACATCGACAATCAGGAAGGAGTACGGCTGTTCCATCGTCATCTTCTCTGCCACCTCAAAGTGATCTACGGTAAACAGCGGACAGCTCACAAGACGCTGGCTTACGTTTCCATCCTTCTCAACTGCCTCCTGCACGGTATTTTCTCTCTCCTGCGGACAACGGATCACATCGAGACTCTGCTTGATGTGAAGCTGTCTCGGCTTGCCATCCTGCAATCTTCCGTAGTCATACAGGCGGTAGGTGATGTTGCTGTTCTGCTGGGTCTCAAGAATCAACGTGCCCTTGCGGATCGCATGAACCGTTCCTGCCGGAATGTAGAAGAAATCTCCCTTGTGAATCGGGATCACATTCAGAAGATCGTCCCATCTTCCCTCGTCAATCATCGCCTTCAGCTCTTCTTTCGTCTGAGCCTTGTGACCGATGACAATGTCTGCTCCCTCATCACAGTCCACAATGTACCAGCACTCGGTCTTTCCTTTTTCTCCATTCTCATGAGAGTACGCATACGCATCATCCGGATGCACCTGAATGCTTAAATGATCTCTTGCGTCAATGAGTTTGATCAGAAGAGGAAAGACATCGCCCTCCAGATTTCCAAAAAGCTCTCTGTGCTCGTCCCAGAGTTCCTTCAGCGTCTTTCCCTGATAATGCCCCTCTGTCACAACACTCTGACCATCTGGATTCGCACTGATCACCCATGCCTCTCCGGTGTGATCTCCCTGCGTCTCATAACCATAAATGCTCTTTAATTTTGTTCCGCCCCAAATGACTTCCTTGCAATAAGGCTTCATAAATAACAGTTCACCCATGAGAAATCTCCTTTGCCATTTTTTTAACTATCTTGCTTGTCCCATCATATCACAAAACAGAGCGCGGTGAAAGAAATTTTTATGTCTGTTTTTCAAAACTTATTTTGACCAGACAAGCTCCTCTTTCTGATCGTCGTAATCAAATTTTCCGTCGTTCTTTTCCTCGAGTGCCTTGATCATGTGATAGGTGTACTCGTTGTACGGAGTCGCGATTCCAAGCTCTTTTCCCATCCGCATCAGCGCACCTGAGAACATGTCGATCTCGGTGTGTCTTCCCGCCTCAATATCCTGAAGCGTGGAATATCTTGCCGACGGTCGAACCGGTGCCCCATGATTCGAAGAGCTGTCAATCCGACTCATATCCACACCTTTCGCCTTCGCAATCGCCTCAAGCTCTGCGCGTAGACCGTCGCTGATCGCCTTCATATGCGCACTGTCACGGTAACATCCGACTCCTGCCCCGAGAATCGCCTGCGGAAGGTTGTTGCAGACATTTAAGCGGAACTTGCTCCACATCTCCTCTCTTATGTATTCGGTGGAGCGGATGCGAATTCCGGTATCTGCAAACAGCGCCTTGACCGCCTGCACACGCTCACTCTCATACGACTTTGCGACTTCTCCGAAAATGATTCCGATCGTCGTCTCCGGATCAAAATGAATGCCATCCTCTTTTCTCTGGGATGCTACCTTGATCAGCGAATTCAGGATGTGAGACTCCCCGATCTCCTTTGCAATCAGCTCCTCGCTGTCGATTCCGTTCATCAGGCTCATCACGATCGTGTTCTCGCCGACAATCTCCCGAATCATCCCCATTGCCCCCGGAAGTGCGCCATATTTGAGCGAGACAATCAAAAGATCCACGCCGTGCGCCTCCTTGGGCGACCAGATATTCGGGCGGTAGACCTCCCCGTTGATCGTGCATCCGTTTGCCTTTAAGCGCTCTGCGCGCTCCCCGTCTGCAACCACACCAAGTCTGACATTTTTATCCTCATAAAGTCCCCAAATGATGTATGAGCCGACTGCCCCCGCTCCCAAAACTGCAACTGATTTTATCTCCATCTCGATTGTCTCCTCCTTCTCTGAATCGAAATTTTAATCTTATCCCTGCCACCATTATACACGATCTGTGCACTTTATCCATATCCGTTTCGCGCTGTTCGGAGAAAATTTTTTAGAACACGGAAACTCAAATCCAACGTACATCTTTGCGGAGCATTTTTTCAAGAGGAGGAGAGGACATCCACTCTGCGTTATATAGTAGGACGCAATTTCCCATCATACAAAAAATCCCTACGGGCAGAAGAAATGAGGAAACTGATGTCACCCCAAATCCTCCCCCCATAGGGACTTTTTTGCTGATTTATTATCCTTTATATTCTTCGCTTACAGCAGTGCTTTCACACTCTGCGCCCATTTCTCAATCTTCTGCTTCGGAGTCTCAAGTTTGTCTCCACCATTCGAGTCAAACTGCACCTGAAGCTCGCAGGTCACCTCTGCACCCGGACATGCCGTCTTCATGTCGCGGATCACATGGCCCGGCCAGCCTCCGTTTGTCATGAACGGCACAACGACCTTGCCTTTCCAGTTCTGACTGTGAAGAAACGTCAGCACTGCCGGAGCCATCGTATACCACCAGGTCGGTGTTCCAACCGCGATCACATCGTAATCCGCAGGATTTTTCTCGAGAGGTTTCAGCTCCGGCTCGTAACCGCGGTTGACCTCCTCCTGACCCTGACGCACGACATCATTGTAACTGCCGGAATACGGAACTGCGGTGTCAATCTTTAAGAGATCTCCACCAGTCACACTCTGAAGCTCCTTTGCAATCCGCTCCGTATTTCCATTCGACCATGAATAGTAGACAATCAACATCTTTTTCATTTCTATCGCCCTCTCCTATCGTTCTTATTTATTTTCTTAACCCTTTTCAAGTCGACGCTCGCGGAGACTTGGCGCGTGATTTTGGTCAGCTCTGCTGACATCTTCCCATCAAAATCACTGCGCATCCTCGCGGAGCGTATAACTCAGAAGGGGATTGTCTCCCCTCCTGAGAAAGTTTGTGATACCCCCACCTATAGAGGAGGGGGACATCCACTCTGAGTTGTACTTATTGTTCTTGTGTCTGTTTCGTTTGCTTTCTTATACCATAGCACTTGAAGTTTACTTTAAGTCAAGAACTTTTTAAATAGGCAATAGGCGAATGGACAAATCATTAAATTTCTTCAACGTCCGGTCAACTAATTCCTCAAACAGGCAATCTCATACGACTCATACGACTTTTATTTATTTTTATTGATTTTTTATCGATTCTCCATCGCATGAACCAGCTCCACCATGAGCTCATGGGTCGGCACCAGCACCTGATGTGCATGACCAGCTCTGACAACTGCTCCGCTGATCACATCAACCTCTGTCTTTCGTCCGGCTTTCAGATCCGCATAGATGCTCGTAAGTCCATCCGGTGCATTCTGCAAATGTTTTTTAATGCGCGCAATCTGCGCCTCCGCGTCAAACGGATATCCATCTGCGGTTGCCGTCGCACAGAGTTCGCGGATCAGTTTCTGCGCAATCCTCCATGCGTAATCATCTTTCTCCACATATCCCTGCGGAACCTGCAAAACGCCGGAGAGCACGCTTGAGGACGCATTGATCATCAGCTTGTCCCAGATCATTCCCTGAACCTGATCGCAGACCTCACACGAGAATCCACACTCCGCAAAGGTATCGGCAATCGCTTTAAACCGACTGCTGTCGCCATTTACTGCACCGAGAAACGTCTTTCCACCTCCACTGTGACAGATCGAGGTCTCGCTGAGTTTAAAACTTCCCTGCTGGGTCGTTCCAATTACAAGCTGGTCTGCCGGAGCAAAACGACTCATCACAACTTCATGACCCATTCCGTTTTGTAGAGTCATCAGAACCGTGTGCTCGCCGATGATTCCCTGATTTTTTGTGAGCGCACTCTCAGAGGCACTCGCCTTGACCTGAAGAATCGCTAAATCCACCGGCTCCATGTCAGAAGAATCCGCAGTTGCATGCGGATAAAACGTTTTCTCCGTTCCATCCGTCTCGCGAATCATCACCCCCTGCTTCTCAATCGTCGCCATCTTCTCCGGATTTGTTCCGATCAGAGTCACCTCATTTTTCTGGGACAGGTATCCTCCAAATAGAAGTCCCATCGCTCCCGGTCCGATCACTGCTATTCTCATACGTTCGTTTCTCCTTCACACATATTTTCATTTTGCATTTGCTTAATCATAATCATCATATCTTTTATTTTTTATCTTTGCTTTTATTATATTAGAATCCACTCCAAAAACCAAGCAAAACCCAGTTCGTTTTTCAAGCGTTTTCACAACGTATTTGTATTTCCCATATTTTTAGAAAATTCAGAAATGTGCGTCGCTAGGGCGCAGACGCAAAAAATGACCAGCGGACCATGTGATCCATTCCACACGACACGCTGGCTATTTATTTTCACTTACTGCTTGTACCGCAACATACCATTTTTCAATTCAATAAATTTTCCGTCAAAGATTTCCTGCAATACCTGTCTGCATGGTATCCGTTGCAATCTTCTAACCTCAGACGCTTCCATTACTCGGAAAGTAGTTTGGTGATGATCTTGATAAAATGCAATGAGCGATTCAATATACGGCTCGGCATCATCAATCGTCCAGTTTGCTTCCTCTTTCAAACGCGAGAATGCCGATACCAGACTAATACACCGAACATCTTCAAAACTCATAGCTCCGTTGCGAGCGTTTTTGTCATCGGAACAGAACACATATATCTGCTCACCAAGCATCACTGACAAAACCTGCAATAGCACAAAAGACTTGATTTCTCCAAGATTATTTTTCTTTCCCACTTCAATATCAAGCAGTTGAAGTTCTTTCAAATAATCTCCATTTGATATTGCCACGTAGTCCACATCTTCCAATGCCCGATAATGTTCCGAATAGTAATCTTTAGAAAAAGCATCACACGCCAATTTTAACATCTGCGTATAGGTTACACACGCCAGTGGTCCTCGTACAAGTGACAGGCTTTCAAGAATTGCTTGGTCTGTGTAGCTTTTTATCTTTTGCGTTTCAATCTTTTTTCTCAACCATCCTGGCGCATCAGCATTATACCGATTAAGTTCTGTTACGATTTGTGCGTGACAAAAGAACTCATATTCCGGCAATTCCATGACCCGATCAATCAAATGATTATCGCTACCATCTTGAACAGAGTGCGTTTTAGAAATGAAATCGGTATCCAGCAATGCGTATTTTTTCACTTCGATCTGACACCCCCTCAATCCAAATCGTACTCTTTTTTCAGTTGAGTAATGTAAGCTACATCTTCATTTTCTCTGGATTCTGTCAAATACTCATGCTGTCTGTTGTACTCAACTTTTTCAAGAAGTGTGCCAAAAGATTCTGTTCCCCTGCCATCAAGCTGCCAGCGTTTTGCCTTACCTGTCAGTGATACCCTTTTCGTTACATCCACAGAACTTATCTTTAGCAACTTTTCAGCCTGCTGGTGAGATATATTTCCGCTTTCAAACAAACGCAGTACAACTGCTTTATAGGGCATAGCAAACATATCCATAAGCATCAGAACAGAATCTACCGCAACCAAATCTTTATCGATCCCATACAGTAGAATTTGCTCATGGAGAAGTTGATCCGGCATCAGAAGCAGCCCTGCAAAGGCATTCGCTTCCAAGTCCTCCTGTGTTCTTCCTGTTTCATCCCCTGTTGCCGAATCCAGCATAGAACCATTTTTTATATAGCTCTGGTCTGCATTTTCTACATAGCAATAGATATGATACAATTCATGCGCCGCAGCGAAAAACTGCTTACAAAGTGGAAGCGTCGTATTTACGCACACGAAAATCGTATCCTGCTTCAAGAAAGTCAATGCCCATAATTCATCATCACGGATTGGAAAACGAAGTAGTTCCAGCGCGATTTCTTTCTTTCTTGCATAGTTCTGTATAACAGCAAAGATATTATCCTTGATAACAGAATTACCGACATACTCTGCCGAAAACTGCCTGACAACAGATTGAATTTCATCAAATTTCTTGTTTTGGCTTACAAAAAGGCTATTTCCCAGAACATCGCTCATCACTTATCCTCCCAGGGTTGCTCCATCTTTTTCCCATTCTCGCATACCCTAGTGTGGAACAGAATCATGTCGGACAGTTCATCCGCAAGTTGGATTCCTTTTCTTGCTTCTTCTGTTTTTACACGCCCCATAAACGCATGAATCACATTCGTATCCATCGGCTTTTCGGGCATCTTCATCAGAGAATCCATCGACACATGAAGATATTCAGAGATCTTATGAAGTTCAATCGCATTGATTGCTCTTGCACCATTCATAATTTTACTCATTGTCTGCTTGGAGACTCCAATTCCTTCTGCCAGATCAACTTGCTTTTTGTTTTCTTTTTTCAGTTCAGCCTGAATGTTGTTTGCAATTATCATATTTACATCCAGCATATAATCGCCTCCTATTCTTGTACTTATATTTATTATATGCTCTCTCGCATAGAATATCAACTATTTGGAAACTATTTTTAGTTTACCATTAATTTTGTTTCCATTTTAGTTACAAGTCACCATGGTATCCCTATCATGCTTTGTGAAAATTTCGATTCTATGAAAGGAATGTACCGAGTGATTAAGCAAAATCGCTTTAATAGGACGCAATTTCCTATCATATGAAAAAGAATGTGCCTTGGCACATTCTCGCGCTGAGGCGCGGTTGCTTCAGCAACCATCTTCCCCTGCGCCGAGTGCGCATCCTTACGGAGCATTTTTTGTATGATAGGACGCAATTTCCTATCATACAAAAAAAGACCCGGAAAACTTTCGTTTTCCGAGCCTTTTGTATATTCCAAATAGGAACGCCCTGAAATAAGCAATTATCTCTTGGAGAACTGCGGAGCGCGACGTGCAGCCTTTAAGCCGTACTCACCTGACCTTGATCCAAAAAGACCAGTATTCATGCGGTTTTTCGGGCTTTCCTCTCTCAGTAAACCCATAGGTAAACCCACGAAATCGCGAAATTTTTGGTGCAGTTTAACGCAGCCCGAATGCAGCATTCACAACGCTGCTTAATTCCTCAGGTTTATTATACTTGACTTTCGCATAGATGTCCATAGTCGTTTTGCTGTTCTCATGGCCTGCCAGATACTGCACCGTCTTAGGATCAACACCTTTGTAAATCAGATTGGTGATGTAGGTGTGCCGCAGCATGTGCGGAGTCACCTTGAAGTCCATCGTATACACCAGTTTGGGATTATTCGGCTGATGCTCACCAAGCCTTGGCTTTATTCTATGCTTGATGGACTGTCCATTTACATAAGTGTAATAACAGCGTTCTGCAGTAGAACGGACTGTTATGTACTTCCAGACTCTCACAAACTGTGTTTCCGTCAAAACAGTTCCCTTCGAATTCGAGATCACATATTCCGATTCTGATTTTTCCCTTTCTTCCTTGAGACAGGCTACCAGGCATTTTGGAATCGGAACATCTCGTTTTGCTGCCGGTGTCTTCAATAACGTGTTGACTACCGGCTCACCGCCTTCCACATGCCATGCACGCCTTACCGAAATGTACGGCGTTTTTTCATCCAGGAATACGCAGTCCCATTTTAATCCAAGGATCTCTTCTCTACGCAATCCTGCGTACAAACCGATCATCACGAAGACATACGGTGGAAGCTCACGAATGCTATCCAGCAAAATGGCAGTCTGTTCATCTGTCAAAGCCTCGCGCCGTTTCGCTGGCTTTCCGCCTCTTGCGCAAATCGTTTTGGATGGATTCTCTTTAATCACCTTGCTCTCTTCTGCTGAATTAAAAATGTTCTTAATCAGCATATTGAGCTGACCATACATTCCGGAAGAACCTTTTGATAACGGAACCATCAGCAGCCGCAGGTCATCTGTGGTCACCTCGTCCATATACATCTGTCCAATCGGACCCACGATGTACCGATTCACCATCCGTGCGTATCCTTCCAACGTATTAGTTCTTACCGTTCCAGACCGCATCAGCAACCATTTTTCACAGTACTCTTCCACGGTCGGATTCTCTCTATGGAAAACCACTTCCGCAATTTTCTTCTGGGCATCTTCCACCCGGTCATACAATTCTTCGCGTGTCAGCCCATAAATCGCCACTCTCTTTCCGTCTGCATCTGTAATCCGGGTGCGGTAATACTGTACCCCTTTCATCATCACTGTTCCGTATTCCGGAAGTTCAGCAGGACGCTTTTTCCCTTTAGCCATGTGTTCTCCTCCTATCTATCTTCATACATTGCGTGTTGTCACTTTTATTATCATGGCGTACAGCACTTCCTTCAAGGATGTCGAATGTATGTAAAAAGGGCAGGGATTTTTGACCATCCCTGCCCTAATTTCTTTCTGATTTACTCTTAATCCCACGATGCAAAAGCATCTTCCAGCACTCCTGCGAGCTGCTCTGGGCGATTATATTTCACCTTGGCGTAAATATCCATGGTGATCTTGCTGCTTTCATGACCGGCAAGATACTGAACCGTCTTCGGATCAACCGAAGCATGAATCAGATTCGTAATGTAGGTGTGCCGCAGCTGATGCGGAGTCACCTCAAAGTCCAGACTGTAAACCACATTTCCATTGTGTGCTGCCTTTTCCCCCAGAACCGGCTTCACCGTATGCTTCACCCTCTTGCCATCTTCATAGCGGTAATAGCAGCGTTCCTTGGTGGTACGGGTTACGATATACTGCCATAATCTCTTGAACTGCGTATAGGACAACGGGTCTCCATCCCGGTTTGCAACCACAAAATCCGATGTCGATGTCTTCTTCGCCTCTTTCAGACATTCCAGAAGATTGTCCGGCAGAGGGACATTCCGATGCGCTGCCTTTGTTTTCAGCTCTGTCAGAATCACCGGACGATTATGCTCCGTATGCCAGGCTCTCCGAACGGTAAGGTACGGAGCCTCGCAATCAAGATACACCGAATCCCATTGAAGTCCGAGGATTTCTTCTCTCCGCAATCCTGCGTACAGCCCCAGCATCACGAACACATACGGCGGTAAGCCGTAAATGGCATCCAGCAGCTTATCCACCTGCTCATCCGTAAGCGGGAGGCGGTCCTTCTGGGGAATCCCGCCCACATTCTTCTTCAGATAGATGGTCGGATTCTCATCAATGATCTTACTCTCCATTGCTGCCGTGAAAATACACTTATATAGAACGTTCACTGATTTGTACACGGATGCCGACTTTTTCGATGCCGCCAACAGTGCCAGGCGAATGTCATCTGCTGTTACATCTCCCATATGCATATCGCCCAATGGCTTGATGATGTAGTTCTTCACTTTCGATGTATAGTCAATCAGCGTTGTCATCCTGATCTGTGCCGACTGCATCAGCAGCCATTTCTCGCAATACTCCTCCACTGTAGGTGTACTGCGGCGATACGTCTTGTTCTCAATCTGCTGGATCGCTTCCTGTTCCTTCTGGTACAGTTCCTCTCTCGTTCTTGCATATAAGGAAACCCGCCGTCCCTGCTGATCTGTTACACGGGTTCGATAATATTGCGTTCCCTTCATACTCACCGTACCATAATCGGGAAGCATCATTCTTCTTGCCGCCATATCATTACCTCCAATCCTGTTGATGCTTTCATTATTGCGGATTCATCGTCCATACTCAACGATGTCGATTTTCACCGCCGAAAGCTTCGAGGTTTGCGATATGTCGCAGCACGTTCCATCGGTTTTGCACGGTGCGTACATTTTGCAATGTACTCCTGAATCCCCACTTCCGTGAAATAAACGCAGCCGTTTTCCACATACTGAACATAGGAGATCAAACCGTCTGTTCTTGCAGCATCCAGTGTTTTTACGCTGATTCCCAGTATACTGGCTGCTTCTTTCCTTGTAATCAGTTTATCCATCGCCTTCTTCGCCATCCTTTCGGCATTTGCCCTGTCTTTTTTTCTCTGCTTGTTCCGGAATGTAATATCCAAGTTGAATCCTTACAGCTTCATCAATCCCACGCATCTGCCCCTTACTTACCCGCCCAAGATAGCGAATCACGCATATCTTGTCGCAGGTGTCGAGCTGTTCTGCCAATACCATGGACGGTTTTGCCAGTCCCTTTGCTTTACGGAGAAAGAAATGCGTTGGCTGTTTTCGCTTCTTCTCAATTTTCGATGTCAGCGGAGCAATCGTGATCGTCGGCGCATAATAATTGCCGACATCATTCTGAAGAACCACAACAGGACGAACACCGCCCTGCTTTGATCCGACCGGAACACCGAGATTGGCGAGATATAAATCACCTCGCCGATAAACCCAGTTTTCTTTCATATGCTGTTGTCTCCAATCTCCATACACTGATATGGATAAAGCCTGCCAGGTATCATGCTGATACAGCACCCGGCAGCGCTTTCTGAAAATATGGTTTCTCTGTACTTTTTCTTATCACCCCAGAGATGTAGGATTTCTCACAGGCGGCAGTGTGCTTCACTGCTCCATTGGAATTTAACCATCCCGCCTTCCTTATGGCCGGACCGCGAATTACGGAAGTATCATTGTCCCTGTCTGGCTTTAACACCGCCGCCGGTTGCAATCCGGCATTTGCTTCTGCGAAACCGCTATCGCCCCGATGGGCTTCATGGCGTGCAGTCGAAGGCTCGACCAAACAGGAATGTACCCGAAGAATGAGTATTCAGTTTTCAAGGGACATTCGGACTTTCGTCCTTACAAAGTAAGTTTAACAAGAATCCTCCGGTTTCGCGTTGGCCTCGTAGGCGCACTTTGGTTGTCCTTGCAGGACTACATACGGTTCGTTTTGACTTTTTCAGTGTTCTATACAGCCGGATTGAGGCAAAAAAATACCCCGTTGGTTTCCCAACGAGGCATCAAAGACGATTCTATTCTATTTTCTATAAACTGGTACCCGTTTATCTCCTGGTGACCATTTGAGTCACGGCTAATGTATCAAAAAAGCAACGCTCATCTCAGCAAATCAGACAAACTGTATTCTCCTTTGGGGATATTTGCTGTTCTGCGATACTCTTTTATGGCTTTCACCAAGAGCTGAGGATTACTGAAATACTGCTTCACAAAATCATACGACTTCACATCATGCATCCGAAGATTTATTTTACAAAATTCGCTTGGTTTTTTTCCAGAACGCTTAAACTGATCATATGCTCCTTCCGCATGAATAATCAGCATTTCAATTTCTGGAGCAGTAATGACATTTACCACGTCAATTTTCTGCTCATATGCTTTACTCAATCGAAATTCCTCTCTGCGAGAATCCAAAATCCGTATCACAGAAATCTGCTCATCGAATCCTTTCCGTAAGTATCGCTCCTCGAATCGTTTAGCACTTCTGCAACGAATGACACGTTCTTCCAACATTTCTTCTCTGTTGAAAATCAGAAGATCATTATCAACCAGTATGTCGATAATAGCTTCTTCGGCAGAGCCTTCACATATACACGCCTTGTATTTTGCTAATTCCATTCTGCCGCCTCCTTAATTGATTGAAGCAGCCAGGCTTTTCTTCAAGCGCATATACGCTTCATATGCTGGCGTTGTTCCCTCAAGGAAGCCGCTCTGGTAAGCATCACTCTTTTTAATATCATTACGTTTCAATATATAGCTCAGATTTTCTGCTGTAATGCCATTACGGTTTCTAACGATACAAATTCCGTCATTTCGGTCATATTCGTCCAGCAGTTCCGGATAATGCGTAGTGAAAATAAGCGTTCCGCCATTTTTGTTCAGTCGGCTGTCCATAAAGAAGCGCACTAAGGTCGTTACAATTTCCTTGTTGAAATGATTCTCTATTTCATCTACCAGAAGATAACCACCTGAATGAAGAACTTCCTTTACCATCGAGAATGTAATAATACCCTTAATCGTACCAGAGGACAGATACTGCTCAAGGTCTGCCGCATTATTCAGGATAATCTCTTCTTCATCCTTAAACTTCAAGTGGATAAATGTTTTTCCCTCTGTCTGCTCAAAACACAATTTCTCAATGGTCGGATCGAGAAACGCAATTACCTCCAATGGAATATCTTCGGTAAATGGAAGCACATTCACATTCGTATAGGAAAGCAGGCTGAATATTTCCACTGTATCATTCGCTTTTTTATTATGTGCAATGACAAAGCTGACATCATCAGAAAGGTATGCTTCATCGCTATTGCGCTGCTCTACAGGCTTCATTCCTGTAAAATCTGTCAGATACTTTTTCGACTTAACGGTTGCAATCGGTTTTTCCCAAAGGCTTTCAGACAGAATCGAATACACATATTCCCCTGTTTTCGACTTCTTTGCCGCAATTACAGTTTCCAAGCAGCAGACGTAGCTACGCTTATCATAAAAATATGTGCGGATTGTAACATTCTTCGCTCCGCCAAGAATGCTTTTTGCCTCCACATGATTGATGGGCTCATTTTTCACAATATTTAAGGCCAAGCTAATGACCTTTAATACCGAGGTCTTGCCAGATGCGTTAATTCCAATGAAAGCACAGGCAGAGTGGAGATAGTAGTTATCCGTCAAACGGTAAAGACTATCTTTGTCCTCTTCGCAAACACGTTGCTGCGTATAAAAGCAAATATCCAAGTCTTTTTTGAATAATGGGAGTCCTTGTGCGGTGATGCGGAGTATTTTCATAGGTAGTCCTCCTCTAAAAACAGTTTTTTTGTTTTTATTTTCTTATAATCTTATTATACGCCGCAAATCAGAAAATATCAACGGATTTTCCGTTTTTATTTTCTGATTTGTTTTTGACACTAAAAAGTATCCGTTCAATATGGCAAGCCCTGTGATTGCTGACCCGTTCCACCGCATGAAATACATGGAGCGTCAGGGAAGCGGCCTACGCAAAATCGTCAGGGAAACCGAAAAGCCGCCTGGATATACAGCGGCATATAATCCGAAAATTTTCTCAACGGCAACAGATTTCAGAGTCATCTTGAAAAATGTAAATTACCAACTTAGTCAGAAAAACTTAGTCAATGACCAAGTTAGTGAGCAAGATAAATCACCGGACATCCCACACACAGTTTTGAATCTTTGTATCCACCTTATTGCCCACGGCAGTGAGGGTGCTCAAATCACTCATGCTCACTCTATCATGGGTACAGCCAATGATAAGTCCTATGACGCACCCCATGATACAACCCATGATAACTTAGAGGATGACACCCATCAAGGTATCCACCAAGATAGCCACCATGATTCTACGCCGTCAGCAGTTATATTGCGCCTAATGCTTTTTAGATTTTCTTCGCAATCGTAGACAGCTCCGAAATAATACTAAGAAGATCATTTTTGACTTCCTCTTTGCTTGGCTCGCTGCCCATCAGAAGATAATCCGTGCTGACATGGAGGATGCAGGACAGTTCAATCAGCAAGTCAATAGAGCAGCTGCGTTCACCGTTCTCCATGCGGCTGACATGCTGCTTGCTTGCCAGGCCCAGGCGAACCGCCAGTTCCTCCTGCGTAATGCCACGGGAAGTGCGAACATCGTGAAGTCTCTTACCAAACTCTTTTGCGTCAAAATACATACGTTTCTCCTTCCGCACAGCCGGTACAGAACCGGATCGACGGAAGGTCAAAAAAAGAGCCGCATGACGGTGAAGAAAAATCCTGTGCCGATAAAACAGAACATGGGTATCCCATAATTCTGTCTCATGCGGCATTCGGAAGACTTCGCCTGTCAGCGGCTCCACAGCACAGCTATGACTTATAAAATTGTGTTAATAGGGTTATTTATTGTCATCTCAACCATTCAAAGACGAATAGTAGAGCTGCAATCTCCGTAATCTTCTCATCTCCAAAACATTGAAGACGGTCTCGCGTCCGCAGGCCTTGCATTTGGTCTGCACATGTCCTCTGGTATCCTCAAAGACGATGATTGAATTGTGTCGGCAATAAGGGCACCTGACAATCCTGGGCTTTTGCGAAGCAATCGCATCCTTTGCCCGGATGATTTTAATCTGCATTTCCGCAGATGGTTCCGATACTCTGATATTCCTGCTCATGGCCACACCTCCAATGGATCACGATATTCATAATCCTTTTTCCGGTTCAGATAGCCCAGTTGTTCCAAGCGGATAGCAGCTGCCGATCTCGAAACGCCAAAGACACCACAGAAAGTATCTATCTTCACCTGATCTTTGTTATAAAAACGCCATCCATAACATGTCAGAGGCTTTCTGCTGTTGATGAACCACATCGCCCGATCCACTTCTGACTGGGGCATCAGGATGGCAGCTCCCAGCGAATTGGCCTGCCACTCGTTCCAATCTTCCTGCGTTCTCAGAACGCGGGAACCTTTTTTCCTCACTTCCGGTCTCTTATGGCAGGCTATCTTTCGGTCATCGGCATCCAGCTGAAACAATATCTGGTGAGCGCACTCATGTGCCAGCGTAAACCTGCGTTTTCCGCAGAGTTTCCGTATATTCTCCGGTTCAATGAAGCTCTTGTCCAGAACCACATCATTGGTTTTCAGGAAGATGCTCCTCTGACTTCCATCGACTTCAATCTGATATTCTGTATCCACATACGCGGTCAGACCATAGATGCTTCCGTCCGAGGACAACTTTTGAAATGACACCTTCAGGTTCAGATAATCGGATGCAAACTGGTCAATGGGTGTCGGAAGTGCGAATCTTGCCGGATCATCTGCTTCGCTGCCGAAAAAGGACTTTTGAAAATCTCTTATCACTGCAACAGCGATTTCTTCTATGTTTTTCTGTGAAAGGATCATAGGCACGGCTCCTTTGCTTCAACGAACCATTTTTCATCTTCGTTGTACAGGAAACTCTCATGCCCACCGATCATGACCGTATAGCGGATTCCGCAGCCACCTACCTTCGTGGAAGCAGCCCGGCACTTATGTTTCAATCGGTCGATCTCATACACCCGTCCGTCAATCCACCGAATCAGACGCGGACGGATATTTCCCTCCGCATCCACATCCAAATTCACAGGTACATATACTTTTCTACATTTCTGTTCCGACATATTCTACGCTCCTCCTCTGTAAACCGGCGAATGTGTTGACTTCTTTTAGCAAAGAACTCACCAGATTCTACCGGTGCTGTATTAACCAATCATTCCTGTC
>NZ_JBNMIQ010000031.1:0-39876 GCF_050873365.1 Brotaphodocola sp.
ACAAACTTTCTCAGGAGGGGAGACAATCCCCTTCTGAGTTATACGCTCCGCGTGGATGCGCAGTGATTTTGATAAGAAGATGTCAGCAGAGCTGACCAAAATCACGCGCCAAGTCTCCGCGAGCGTCGACTTGAACTCAGAGTGGATGTCCCCTCTTCTGTAGATGGGGATATCACAAAATTTGATCGTACACATAAATATATAAAAGAAAGCCATCGCACTGGCAAATCTTGAGGGGATCTCTCATTTTTACAGCGCGGTGGCTTTTTGCGACATTTAAAGTTGATGTGACATTATGTCCGCAAAGATGCTATAATAGGGTAAGAGCAAAACACATCAAAAAATAGGTCTTCTGGCGCGGAGCGTTTGTGTGGCGGAAAACCTGAAAAGAGGACACGCTATGGTTGCAAATTATCTGACCAGTACGGCATTTATGCTCATTGTACTTCTGATTCTGTTTGTAAAGATCTGCAATGATATGAAGCAGGAAAAAATCAAACGAATGTATCAGATCCTGGATATGGTGGTCGCCCTGTATGTACTGTTGGACGGGGCGTTTGCCACAAGTTTTCTTCTGGGTCTGAAGCAACTTCTGATACTTCGCCTGATCGTATTTTTGTTTTATCTCGTCTATGTGATCACTCCGTTTGTGTGGCAACTGTTTGTGCGCAGTTATGTGGAAGTTCCTCACAGCCGGTTATTCCGGATTCTTGAAAAGATTCCTCTGATCGTTCTGCTTGTCATGGTACTGATTTCTTTGCCGACCGGGTATGTATGGAAGATCAGCGAAGAGGGCGAGTATATGCGGGGAACGGGATTTCTGCTGTTTACGACAATCAATCTTTTTTATTATCTGGAAGCGTTTGGAAATGGCATTCACATTTTATACAAAAAAATGTATCGGAAGGATCACTATCTGTTGCAATCCCTGCTTCTTTCCACACTTCCGCTGATGGCGATTCTGGTAAATACCTATTTGATTCCTCTTCAGATGACCTATCCGTTTCAGCCTTTCTGTCTGGTACTCGGTACTCTGTTTGCCTATCTTTTTATGGCAGACCGGCAGAAGAATCTTTTGGAGGAAAGACATAATGCGAGACTCAACCTGGCGCTGGAAAAGGAAAAAGAAGCCTCTAAAAAAGCGTTGGAAGCTGGAAAAGTGAAATCTATTTTTCTGGCAAACATGTCCCATGATATTCGGACACCCATCAATGCGATTCTCGGATTTGCAGATATCATTGACCGTCATTCTGATGATGAGGCGAGAGTGCGTGATGCTGTAATGAAAATCAAAAGTTCCGGTTATGTACTACTGAATCTGATCAATGATGTCCTGGATCTCTCCCGGATTGAAAATGACAAACTTCAGCTGAATGAAGCTCCCACCGATCTGAATGAGATGACAGAGAAATTCAAAGAACTTTTTCATCCAGCTATGATGCAGGGAAAACTGAACTTTGAGATTCGTCGAAATCTGTCTCATCCATATGTTCTTTGTGATGAGGGAAAACTGCAAAGAATCTTGGTCAATATCATCAACAACGCAGTAAAGTTCACACCAAAAGACGGACAGATCACGCTTTCGGTTTCTGAACATTTACATTTCAGCGAATCTTCCACGGAAGCTCCCACTAAATATCTAACCGAATCTCCAACCGGTGAAGATAATGGGGATGGTTGGGGAAACTATGAGTTTTTGGTGCAGGATACAGGAATCGGCATCAGCAGGGAATTTCAGTCTCACATTTTTGAAGCCTTTGAACAGGAGCAAAATCCCACGATAAGCAATCCGTCCGGTGCGGGGCTTGGACTTTCGATTGTAAAGAAACTGGTCGACCTGATGAAGGGAAGCATTGAGATTGCCAGCACGCCGGGAAATGGAACCGCAATAAAAATTTCCTTTTCTTTTTTTAAATTAAGATCACAGGAAAACCCAAATGACGAGGAGGCAGAAAATTCCACGGTTAGCGAAGATCTCTCCGGCATTAAAATTTTGCTGGCAGAGGATAATGAGCTTAACCGCGAGATTGCTCTGGCGATTTTGGAAGAAAACGGGGCAGAAGTCACTTGGACCGCAAATGGAAAAGAAGCTCTGGATTGCTTTGAGCATTCTGAGGTTGGATTTTTCGATATCATTTTGATGGATGTTATGATGCCCGTCATGGATGGTCTTGAGTCTACCCGCAGGATTCGGGCGCTAAAACGCCCGGACTCACAGTCTATCCCCATTTTTGCTATGACAGCCAATGCATTTCAGGAAGATATCCAGAAAAGCAAAGAAGCTGGCGTTACCGCTCATTTCAGCAAACCGCTTGATTACGAACTGCTAATCAGAAAAACGAAAGAATTTGTGGGGATATAACGAAGAAAAAATAGTATTCATCTAAACGTGATTGGTCGTCGGAATTTTATCCGGCGACCTTTTTATTTCGGGGGGATAGATGGTTGGCCGAAGCAACCACGCCTGGGCGCGAAAGTGAGAATGTAAAGTAGGTAGAATGTAAAAATGTAAAGTAGAATGTGCAGAATATGTCGAGATAAATTATGTGTGTGACAGTTTTGTGAAAAAAGGTTTGCTAAAATGAACAGATATACTTAAATCGAAAAGATGACGATATACACTGGAATAATAGAATCAGTTACAGAAAAAGAAAATCTCCCCCAGATAAGAACTCCTTGCAGAAACCTGATAAATAACGTATAATGATCCAAGTCCGATATGAGAGTTTTTGTCTAATTTTTAGGAAAAACAACCAAAAAATTCCTGCAAAATCCGACAAATCGCCTTAAAACATCTGGACTTTAGTTGTACTTCCGATTCGGTTTCCGATATACGAACGTAGAAAATTCGGAAATTGGTGGAAGATGCAAGAGAAAATACGAAAAATGCAGGTAATAAAGTAATTATGAGAAAATTAGCATTAAGCGACGAGATTCTGCTGAGTGTTCAGCAACCAGCCCGCTACCTGGGCAACGAGATGAATGCCGTCATGAAAGACCCTGACTCCGTCGACATCCGCTTTGCGATGTGTTTCCCGGATGTGTACGAGATCGGTATGTC
Organism: Brotaphodocola sp.; assembly: GCF_050873365.1. Taxonomy (GTDB): domain Bacteria; phylum Bacillota; class Clostridia; order Lachnospirales; family Lachnospiraceae; genus Brotaphodocola. The sequence goes on from NZ_JBNMIQ010000031.1 coordinate 3,062, forward strand.
TCATCTCGGCATGCAGATCCTTTACGCGATGTTCAACAAGCGTGATGATGTGTACTGCGAACGAGTCTTCTCACCATGGCCGGATATGGATGAGGTCATGAGAAAGGAACATATTCACTTATTTGCGCTGGAGTCCCAGGATCCGATCCACGAGTTCGATTTCCTCGGTTTCACGCTTCAGTATGAGATGTGTTACACGAACATCCTTCAGGTGCTTGACCTTTCCGGAATTCCTCTGCATGCAGAGGATCGTAAGGAGAACGACCCGATCGTCATCGGCGGTGGTCCGTGTGCATATAATCCGGAGCCGTTAGCCCCGTTCTTTGACCTCTTCTACATCGGAGAGGGAGAGGTGCAGTACGACGCACTCTTTGATCTCTACAAGGAAATCCGTCGAAATGGCGGAAACAGAAACGACATCATTGAGGCCGCTGCCAAGCTCCCGGGCATCTACGCTCCGGCATTCTATGATGTCACCTACAAGGAAGACGGCACGATCGAGAGCTTCAAGCCGAACACCCCGGGCATCCCGGAGAAGATCACGAAGCAGATCGTTGTCAACATGGACGACGCTCCGTACATCGAGAAGCCGGTCGTTCCGTTTATCAAGGTTACACAGGACCGCGTGGTTCTCGAGATCCAGCGTGGATGTATCCGCGGTTGCCGTTTCTGCCAGGCAGGTAATGTCTACCGCCCACTGCGTGAGCACAGCCTTGAGTATCTGAAGCACTACGCATACGAGATGCTCAAGAATACCGGTCACGAGGAGATCACACTGAGCTCCTTAAGCTCGAGTGATTACTCCCACTTAAAGGAGCTTGTAAATTTCCTGATCGACGAGTTCCACGGCAAGGGTGTCAACATTTCTCTGCCGTCCCTGCGAATCGACGCGTTCTCCCTCGATGTCATGAGCAAGGTTCAGGATGTCAAGAAGAGCAGTCTGACGTTTGCACCGGAGGCAGGAAGCCAGAAGCAGAGAGACGTCATCAACAAGGGACTGACCGAGGAGATCATCTTAAAGGGAGCTTCTGAGGCTTTCCACGGCGGATGGAACCGCGTAAAACTTTACTTCATGCTCGGACAGCCGACTGAGACCGTCGAGGATATGGAAGGCATTGCACTTCTGTCTGAGAAGGTTGCAGAGCTTTACTACGATGAGATCCCGAAGGATCAGAGAAACGGAAAAGTTCAGGTTGTCGCAAGTTCCTCCTTCTTTGTTCCGAAGCCATTCACCCCGTTCCAGTGGGCGAAGATGTGCACGAAGGACGAGTTTTTGGAGCGCGCATACATCGTAAAACACAAGTTCCGCGAGATGCTCAACTTCAAGAGCCTCAAGTACAACTACCACGAGGCAGATTTGACTGTGCTCGAGGGAGTGCTTGCAAGAGGAGACCGAAAGGTTGCTTCCGTCATCGAGGAGGCCTACCACAAGGGCGCTCTGTTTGATTCCTGGTCTGAGTATTTCCGCAATGAAATCTGGATGGAAGCCTTTGAGACCTGTGGCGTGGACGTTGATTTCTACACGACGAGAGAGAGAAGTCTTGATGAAGTCTTCCCGTGGGATTTCATCGATGCCGGAGTGACGAAGGAGTTCTTAAAGAGAGAGTGGAAGAATGCGATGGACGCAAAAGTAACGCCGAACTGCCGGGAGCGTTGTTCTGGCTGTGGAGCGAGAGTATTTGAGGGAGGTGTCTGCTTTGAAAATAAGAATTAAGTTTGCCAAGGAAGGCACGATGAAGTTTATCGGTCATCTTGACATGATGCGATACTTCCAGAAAATCATGCGCCGTGCAGATGTCGACATTTGTTACAGCACCGGTTTCAGCCCGCACCAGATCATGTCGTTTGCTGCTCCGCTCGGCGTTGGAATGGAGAGCCGTGGCGAATATGTGGACATTGAGGTAAAGAGCACGGACTCCTCCGAGGAGATGCTTCGCCGGATCAATGAGGTCATGGTTGATGGCTCTGAGGTACTCAGCTATCGCGCTCTGCCGGATGATGCCTCCAATGCAATGTCAATCGTATCCGCTGCCGACTACCGCCTGCGCTTCCGTGAGGGCTATGAGCCGGAAGACTGGAGAGACTTCATGGACGGTCTTTTGTCCTTCATGAAGCAGGAGCAGATCCTGATCCTCAAGAAGACGAAAAAGAGCGAGAAGGAAGTCGACATCCGCCCGATGATCTACGAGCTTCACGAAGAAGAGAATCATGCGATCTTTTTGAATGTGGCAACCGGAAGCTCCGCAAACTTAAAGCCTTCGGCTGTGATTCAGGCATACATGGACAGCCGTAACCTGCCGTTATCCGAGTTTGCACTGATGATCACGCGCCTGGAAGTCTATGCACCGAAGAAAGAAGATCCTTCCACTCTGATTCCACTGGAAGAGTTTGGAGAAGATATTAAATAAATGAATAAGATGGTGATCACAAGATGGGAGAACCACCTTCTCACCGCCTGGTTTTCCGGCAAAGAACCGGTGGAACTTGGCATTGAGGAGAAGTCTTCCATTCTTGGAAATATCTATATTGGAAAAGTGAGCAACATCATCAAAAATTTAAACTGTGCGTTTGTAAACTTTGCGCCGGACCGCATCGGCTATTACAGTTTTTACGACAATCCCGTCTCGCTGTTTGCAGACGGGAAGGAGCGCAGTTTAAAATGCGGAGATGAGATCATTGTGCAGGTCGCAAAGGACGCAATGAAGACGAAAGATCCGGTTTTGAGCGGAAACTTGAACTTCACCGGCAAGTATGCGGTTCTGACGGCAGGAAAGACGCTGATCGGTTTTTCCTCGAAAATCACGGACCGTTCCTGGAAAGAAGAGATCCGCCCGCAACTTGAGGAAATCCTCGGTTGCGAGGCGGGTCTGATTGTCCGCACAAATGCCTACGGACACAGGGAGGAGCTTGTTCGGGAGACGAAACTTTTGCTCGAGCAGTTTCACCAGATCAAAAAGGATGCCTCGTATCGCACCTGTTACTCGCTTCTTCGGGAGGCAGAGCCGGAGTACTTAAAGAGTCTTCGCGGATGCCCGCAGGGGACGCTTGAGGAGGTTATCACAGATCAGAGAGATGTGTATGAGACGATTCGTCAGTACTTAGAGCTCTACGATCCGGAGAGCATCTCCAAACTTCGTTTTTACGAGGATAAGATGGTCAGTCTGACGGCGCTGTATTCGCTTCACTCGGTGATGGATCAGGCGTGTCAGAAGCGCGTCTGGCTCAAGTCCGGCGGGTATCTGATTATCGAGTACACCGAGGCGATGACTGTCATTGATGTCAATACCGGAAAATATTCCGGAAACAAGAAGCAGGCAGAGGCGATCCGGATGGTCAATTTGGAAGCGGGAAAGGAGATTGCGCGTCAGCTTCGCCTTCGCAATATTTCCGGCATGATTCTTATTGACTTTATTAACATGAAAAATCCGGATGATAAGGCGGAGCTGTTGGAGGCATTGCGGGGATTTGTGAAATCCGATCCGGTAAAGACAACCGTCGTAGATATGACTCAGCTCGATCTCGTGGAGTTGACCCGAAAGAAGGAGAAGAAACCTCTTTGGGAACAGCTTCATCAGACAGAACGTCATACTCAGGAAAGTTAAGGGGATTGAATACAGATGAAAATTATTGTTGTGGGGTGCGGAAAAGTCGGTCTGACACTGACCGAGCAGTTAAACAATGAGGGGCATGACATTACGGTAATCGATAAGGACGGCGAAAAGCTCAGAAGCGTCACGGACAGCATCGATGTGATGGGAGTCGAGGGAAACGGCGCAATCTATCAGGTTCAGATCGAAGCGGGCATCAAGGACACCGATCTCTTGATTGCGACGACCGATTCGGACGAGTTAAATATGCTTTGCTGTCTGATCGCAAAGAAGGCCGGAAACTGTCACACGATTGCCCGTATCCGAAACCCAGAGTACGCAAATGAGACCCGTTATATCCGAGAGGAGTTGAACCTCTCGATGGCAATCAACCCGGAGCTTGCAGCGGCGAAGGAAGTTTCCCGCCTGATCAAGTTCCCGTCCGTCATCAAGATCGATACATTCGCAAAGGGAAGAGTAGAGCTGATGAAGTTTCTGATTCCGGAGAATTCGATTCTTCACAACATTCAGATCTTTGAGGTGGCAACGAAGTTGAAGTGCAACGTCCTGATCTGTGCGGTCGAGCGCGGTCACGATGTGATCATCCCGGACGGAAATTTCCGCCTGATGAGCGGGGACAAGATCTCGTTCATCGCAGCCCAGGGAGACGCGATGCATTTCCTTCAGCAGATCGGCATCGTCAGCAAGGCGATCAAGTCGGTCATGCTCGTCGGTGGCGGAAAGATCACCTATTACCTGGCAAGAATGCTTGATGAGGCTGGCATTCACGTCAAGATCATTGAGCAGGATTTAAACCGCTGTCACGAACTCAGCGAGCTTCTCCCACGCGCGATGATCATCCACGGCGACGGCTCGAACCAACAGCTCCTTCTCGAGGAGGGCATTGCACGGGCGGAGGCATTTGCGGCGCTGACCGGATTCGATGAGGAGAACATCATGCTCTCCCTCTATGCGGCAACGGTGACAAAGGCAAAACTCGTGACAAAGATCAACCGAATTGCGTTCGAGGATGTGATCCAGCAGTTGAACCTCGGAAGCATTATCTATCCGAAGATGATCACCGCAGACACGATCACGCAGTACGTCCGCGCGATGCAAAACTCAATGGGAAGTAATGTCGAGACGCTCTACAAGATCGTCGCCGGAAAGGCAGAGGCCCTTGAGTTCCGCGTCGGAAAAGATGCTCCGATGATCGGAATCCCGCTCGAGAAACTGAATTTCAAGAACAACCTGCTGATCGCCTGCATCAACCGAAATGGTCAGATCATTACTCCGCGAGGCAAGGATACGATTGAGGTCGGAGACACCGTCATCGTCGTGACGACGCACTCCGGACTGAATGATCTGAAAGACATCTTGAGATAGGCGGTGAAAAAGAGATGAATATTGGCGTTATTTTATATTTTCTCGGATGGGTACTCGGCGTGGAGGGAGTTTTGATGCTCCTTCCGTGTGCGATTGCACTGATTTTTCACGAGACAGCAGGGTGGTACTTCGTCGGCATCGGACTTCTCTGTGGAGTGATCGGCTGGACACTCGGACACAAACGACCGACGAACACCGTCTTTTATGCAAAGGAGGGCTTCGTATCGGTTGCCCTCAGCTGGATTGTGCTGAGTCTGTTTGGCGCAATGCCGTTTTATTTAAGCCGGGAGATCCCGCGCTTTGAGGATGCACTGTTTGAGGTTATTTCCGGTTTTACGACAACGGGAACGAGTATCCTGCCGGATGTGGAGGCGCTCAGCCACTGCATGCTCGTCTGGAGAAGTTTCACGCACTGGATCGGCGGAATGGGTGTTCTCGTCTTCCTGCTTGCGATTCTTCCGATGGCAAGTGGTTACAACATGCACATCATGAGAGCGGAGAGCCCGGGACCGTCCGTCGGAAAGCTCGTTCCGAGAGTCAAGACGACGGCAAAGATCCTCTATCTGATTTACTTTGCAATGACGGTGACTCAGATGGTTCTGCTCTTTTGCAGCGGAATGCCGTGGTTTGATACGCTGTGCATTTCGCTTGGAACCGCCGGAACCGGAGGATTTGGTGTTTTAAATTCCAGCTGTGGAGCTTACACGCTCTTTCAGCAGGCAGTCATCACCGTATTTATGATTCTGTTTGGAGTCAACTTTAACTTCTATTATCTGATGCTGATCAAAAAGCCGAAGGAAGCACTCCAGTCGGAGGAAGTGCGATATTATTTTGGAATCATCCTTGTCAGTGCACTTTTGATTGCATGGAACATCCGCGGTCAGTTTGCAAACATCTTTCTCGCCTTCCATCACGCACTGTTCCAGGTTGGATCGGTAATCACAACGACCGGATTTTCTACCGTGGACTTTGATGTGTGGCCCTCGTTTGCAAAATGGATTCTCGTCACACTGATGTTCATGGGAGCCTGTGCGGGCAGTACGGGTGGTGGACTTAAAGTCTCCCGTGTCGTGATTGCATTTAAGACGGCGAGCAGAGAGATCCAGTCCCTGATCCATCCGAGAAGCATCAAGGTACTCAAGTTTGAGGGAAAGACCGTCGATCAGTCGATCATCAAATCGCTTGGCGCTTATCTGGCAGGATATTTTTTGGTATTCTTTGTCTCGATTCTGATTGTCAGCCTTGACAATATGGATCTTGAGACGAATTTCACGGCGATTGCCGCGACGTTCAACAACATCGGTCCGGGACTTGCAAAGGCAGGCCCGACCTGTAACTTTGCCTTCTTCAGTCCGCTTTCCAAATTTGTCATGATGTTTGACATGCTGGCAGGACGCCTTGAGCTCTTCCCGATGCTCGTTCTTTTCTCCCCGAGAACCTGGAGAAAGGAATAAAGAGAATACGAAAAAAGATTGAGGCACTGTGGCGTTACTGGGCACGTGCGCGTGAACAGTAACACTGTGGCAAAAAAAGTTAAAAAAAGGCAAAAAAGTGGTTGACAGTTTAAAAAACGCATGGTATTATACATGAGTATGTGCCGCACAGTGTGGTTTGAAAGTTCCGAATCTGTTTCGGATCCGGACACCGAAACTGGCGAGTAATGATAATAGGAGGTGCCAATATGTACGCGATTATTGCAACAGGTGGTAAGCAGTACAGAGTAGCAGAAGGCGATGTCATTAAGGTAGAAAAACTTGGTGTAAACGCTGGCGAGACCGTTACCTTTGACCAGGTTCTTGCAGTTAAGGGCGAGGAGTTATCCATCGGATGCCCGACCGTTGCAGGTGCAACTGTAACCGGAACCGTCGTTAAAGAGGGTAAGGCTAAGAAAGTTATTGTTTACAAGTATAAGAGAAAGAGCGGCTATCACAAGAAGAACGGCCACAGACAGCTCTATACTCAGATCAAGATCGAGAAGATCAACGCTTAATTAGAAAATCACTATGATTAACGTTACAGTTTTGGTCGGTTCCGAACAGCGATATGAGGGAATCGAACTTCTCGGACATGCCGGGTATGCCGATGATCACCAGGATGGACAGGAGCTTGTATGTGCTGCTGTATCTGCACTGGCGCTCAACATGGCGAATTCTGTGGAACATTTCACGGAAGACCGGTTTGACGCAGAGGAAGACGAGGAGAGCGGGATGCTTCGGTTTCAGTTTACCGGAGACATCAGTCCGGAATCGGCGCTTCTGATGAATTCTTTGGTATTCGGCTTGCTGGATATTGAGGAATCATACGGAGAACCATATATTAAAATTCAATTCAAGGAGGTGTAAGTGATGTTTCAGATGAACCTTCAGTTGTTTGCTCATAAGAAGGGCGTAGGCTCCACTAAGAACGGAAGAGATTCCGAGTCCAAGAGACTTGGCGCTAAGAGAGCAGATGGTCAGTTCGTTTTGGCCGGTAACATTCTTTACAGACAGCGCGGTACTAAGATCCATCCGGGTCTGAACGTAGGTCGTGGCGGTGATGATACTCTGTTTGCAACCGCAGACGGTATCGTTCGTTTTGAGAGAAAGGGCAGAGACAAAAAGCAGGTTTCTGTTTATCCGAGAACAATCAACGAATAAGTAGACTTTACGGGCTTCATACTGATAACTCGGTATGAAGCCTTTTTTCTGTAAAAATCCCTATTCACTGTTAACTGTATACAAGAAAGGTAAGAGGTGACTCTTCAATGTTTGCAGACAGCGCAAAAGTTTTTATTAAATCCGGAAAAGGCGGAGACGGTCATGTCAGCTTCCGCCGGGAACTGTTCGTGCCGGCAGGTGGTCCTGACGGCGGAGACGGGGGAAAAGGCGGAGATATCATTTTTGAGGTAGATCCGGGCTTAAATACCCTGACTGATTTCAGACATGTAAGAAAATATATTGCTAAAAATGGAGAAGAAGGCGGAAAGAAGCGGTGCCACGGCGCAAATGCTGAAAATCTGGTCGTAAAAGTTCCGGAGGGAACGGTTATCAAAGATTTCGAGACCGGAAAGGTCATCGCGGATATGTCCGGTGAAAATAAACGCGAAGTAATCTTGAAAGGCGGAAAGGGCGGTCTTGGCAACATGAACTTTGCCACCCCGACGATGCAGGCTCCGAAGTACGCTCAGCCGGGTCAGCCGGGTCATGAGCTCTGGGTTCAGCTCGAGCTCAAGGTCATCGCAGACGTTGGCCTTGTCGGCTTCCCGAACGTAGGAAAATCTACGCTTCTCTCCCGCGTATCGAACGCGAGACCGAAGGTGGCAAACTACCACTTCACGACCTTAAATCCGCACCTCGGTGTGGTTGATCTCGACGGAAGTGCCGGTTTTGTCATGGCAGATATCCCGGGACTCATCGAGGGAGCTTCCCAGGGTGTTGGTCTTGGACATGATTTCCTGCGCCACATCGAGCGTTGCCGTGTTCTGGTTCACGTTGTGGATGCAGCCGGAACCGAGGGCAGAGATCCGATCGCAGACATCAAGGCGATCAACGAGGAGCTTTCTGCATACAATCCGGAGCTTTTAAAGAAGCCGATGGTCATTGCAGCAAACAAGACCGATTCGATCAATCCGGACGATCCGGACCCGATCGAGCTGTTAAAGAATGAGTTTGAGCCGGAGGGCATGACGGTATATCCGATCTCCGCGGTCAGCGGAAAGGGCGTCAGAGAGCTTCTCTACGCTGTTTACCACCTGCTTCAGACCGTAGAGCAGAAACCTGTGATCTTCGAGAAGGAGTTCGAGGTTGAGTATGCGGGAGACCGCAACCTGCCATACACCGTAACGCAGGAAGAGGAGGGTGTCTTCGTCGTGGAGGGACCGCGTATCGAGAAGATGCTCGGCTACACGAATCTGGAGTCTGAAAAGGGCTTCCAGTTCTTCCAGAAGTTCCTGAAGGAGAATGGTATTCTCGAGGATCTTGAGAAAGCCGGTATTCAGGAAGGTGACACCGTGCGCATGTACGGACTGGCATTTGATTACTATAAATAAACAGAAACGGGTATCCTAGAGATACCGATAAGGAGTAAACATGACAAGCAAACAGAGATCCTATTTAAAGGGACTCGCGATGACGATGGACCCGATTTTCCAGATCGGAAAGTCCAGCGTGACTCCGGAAGTGACTTCTGCAATCGCAGAGGCACTTGAGGCGCGTGAGCTGATCAAGATCACCGTTCTCAAGAACTGTCTGGATGACGGTCGTTCCATCGCAGAGGTTCTCGCAGAGCGCACTCACTCTGAGGTTGTACAGGTCATCGGCAAGAAGATCGTTCTGTACAAGCCGGCAAAGGATGAGTCCAAGAGAAAAATCGTTCTGCCGAAATAAAAAAGGATGTGCTTTAGCACATCTCGCGCCCAGAAATTTGATGGCATGATGGCATGGGACTGCTAAGAAAATGAGAACGGAAGTATAAGCGAGAAAACAATTAAAACAATAAATAGAAATACACAGCGGAAAGGAGCAGTCATATGGCGGATATCGGCATCATGGGAGGTACGTTTGATCCCATTCATAACGGACATCTGCTTTTAGGGGAACAGGCTTACCGGGAGTACGGACTTGCTGAGGTGTGGTTTATGCCGTCAGGCGATCCTCCTCACAAGACGGATCATCGGGTCACCCCTGCGACTGACCGCTGTGCGATGGTACGGCTGGCGATTCAGGACCGGCCGTATTTCAAATTTTCGGATTTTGAGGTGATGCGCGCCGGAAAGACGTACACGGCACAGACGCTTCGACTTTTGAGGGAACAGTATCCACAGCACCGATTTTTCTTCATCATCGGGGCGGATTCCCTCTATGAGATCGAGCACTGGTATCACCCGGAATCGGTTATGGCGCAGACCATTCTTCTTGTGGCAAACAGGGAGTACGAGAAAAATCACCGGGAGATTCAGGATCAGATTCGTTTCCTGAAAGCGCATTATAAGCATGCAGATATCCGGCTTCTGCACTGTGCGGAGATGGATGTCTCTTCCTGCGAACTGCGCAGATGGGAGGCGGACGGACAACCGATTCAGAATTTTGTCCCGGGATCTGTAAATGACTACATCGAGAAACACGGTCTGTATCATCCGGAGAGGAGAGAGACGATATGATTACATTGAAAGAGCAGATTATCACATTTCGCAGACAGCTTGAGACAAAGCTCGACCCGATGCGGTATGAACATTCTTTGAGCGTTTCCTTCACCTGTATGGCGCTTGCCATGCGGTACGGTTATGATCTGAACAAGGCGGAAGTTGCCGGTCTGATGCATGACTGCGCCAAGCGTTTTACAGATAACGAGCTGATCATCCGCTGCCGGAAACACAAGATTGATCTGACAGAAGATGAACTGCGCGCTCCTGCGGTCATCCATGCAAAGTACGGCGCATGGCTCGCAAAGAACAAGTACGGAATTCAGGATGAGGAAATTCTCTCTGCGATTCGCTGGCATACGACCGGAAAGCCGGAGATGACGATGCTCGAAAAGATTGTCTACATTGCAGACTACATTGAGCCTCGCCGTGACAAGGCATCGAATCTTCCTGAAATGCGTGCACTTGCGTTTCAGGATCTTGACCGCACGATGTATGAGATTCTGGCAGGAACGCTCGACTATCTGAATAAAAAGGGATCTCGCGTGGATTCCATGACAAAACAGGCATTTGATTATTATCAGGCTCTCTTATCAGAGCCAAAGAAAGGGGCATGACACATGGATCAGGCAAACAAGATGGCAAAACTGGCTGTCGGCGCACTGGAAGACAAAAAGGGAGAGGATATCAAGATCATTGATATTCATGAGATTTCCACACTGGCAGATTATTTTCTGATTGCCAGCGGAACCAATACCAGCCAGGTTCAGGCCATGACGGACAATGTAGAAGAGGTTCTCGGACGCGCAGGATATGAGTGCCGTCAGATCGAGGGCTATCAGAGTGCCGGCTGGATTCTGATGGATTACGGCGACATTATTGTACACGTCTTCAACCGCGAAGATCGTTTGTTCTACGATTTAGAGAGAATCTGGAGAGACGGAAAAGAGATCTCCCCGGAGGAGCTGTAAGGAATTGATTTAAGTTTTCCTTTTATATCGTTATATCGCAAACAAAGAGTAACAATCAAAAAACCAGTTTTTCTTTTATATCCGAAATAAGAGGGTATAAGGGCGAAAGCTGGTTTTCCTTGAGGATAAAACGCTGATCCGGGCAAATCAGGGTCATTCCATTCCGGTGGATGTGGAACTGGAGCAAAAGACCTCGCCGGATAAAGTGTCAGTACAGTATTTGATTATTCTATAAAAAAGATATTTTGCAGTAAATAATATAAACAGGGATGCAAGGTTCTTGATAATAGAACCCGGCATCCCTGTTTATTACTCCGTTTTTTCTCTAAAGTTTTTACTCTGTCAATGTCTTATTTGTAAAAGCAATTCCACAAACTGGAATTTGTAACGGAGAACTGTAATGATCGAAGAAACAACACTGGGTGGTATAACAACAAACGTATGCCTGCCTTTTTGTCTGTCAATCCCCCCTTATTGAGTCTATGTCGGCATTTTGCACAATTATTTCTTTCTATAATTCTGGCAAGATTGCCTATGGTATTTTTTCTTTCGATATGTTATCATATCAATGTTGTTTAGAAGCAATGCAGATTCGTAGTTATAAGCTGCGGAAATCGAAGTCGTTTACGGCAAATCGGTTTCCGCAGCTTTTTTGTTTGGAGGAGGAAAAAAGAATATGACAAACTACCTTGCTGAAGAAAAGATTTCGCATTTGATGCTGCGATTTTCCATTCCATGCATCATGTCGCTTTTGGTTTCTTCGCTTTATAACATCGTTGATCAGATTTTTATTGGCCGAGGAGTAGGGTATCTTGGCAATGGAGCAACGAATGTTGTTTTTCCAATCACCGTGATTGCATTGGCCGTTGCTCTGATGATTGGTGATGGCTGTGCTGCACACCTCAGTTTGTGCCTTGGCAGTGGAAAAACAGAGAAAGCCGAAAAAAGTGCAGGTACCGCAATTACTGTTTCAGTGACAGTAGGTATTTTGATGATGTTTTTGTTTCTGGCCTGTACCGAGCAGATTCTTGCAATTTTTGGTGCAACCGAAAATAATATCGAATATGCAAGAGAATACTTTCATGTTATTGCAATCGGCATTCCGTTTTATGTATTTACCAATGCAATGAACTCAATCATTCGTGCAGACGGAAGTCCCAAATTTGCGATGCTGTCTACATTGGTCGGCTGCATCATCAACTGTATCCTTGACCCAATCGCTATTTTTGTACTTCATTGGGGAATGTTTGGTGCAGCACTTGCAACGATTCTTGGTCAAATCGTGACGGCACTGTTGGCAGCATGGTATATGACACGCTGCAAGAGCTTTCATTTGCATTTCAAGAGCCTGTTTGCAGATTTTTCTACGGTTTCGAACTACCTCCCGTTAGGGTTCAGTAGCTTTTTGACGCAGGTTTCCATTGTGATCACGATGGGCGTTATGAATAACGCCTTGGTACGTTATGGCAGTATGAGCGAATACGGAGCAGATATTCCTCTGACTGTGTTCGGCATCGTAATGAAGGTGTTCCAGATTGCGATTTCCTTTGCCATCGGCATTGCCGCTGGTTCACAGCCTATTGTTGGTTTTAACTATGGTGCAAAGCATTTTGATCGTGTAAAAGAAATTTACAAGAAGATGATGTGTGCAGAAGTCCTGATTGGTGTCATCGCATTGCTGGCATTTGAGATCTTCCCTCTCCCAATCATTCGTATTTTTGGCAGCGAGAGTGATCTTTATAATCAGTTTGCAGTTTTTACGTTCCGGGTATATTTGTCTACGATTATTTTGTGCTGTGTTCAGAAATCTACCAGTGTGTTTTTGCAGTCGCTTGGAAAAACTGTGATGTCTTTTGCCCTTTCTTTGACAAGAGATATCGTGGTAAACATTGGTGTTGTACTGATTTTGCCACGTTATATCGGCTTAACTGGAACGCTACTGTCTGCACCAATCGCAGATGTTGTTTCGTTTGTGATGGTCGTACTAATGATGCGGTCGGTGTTCTGCTCTCTGAATCAGAAAAAATACGCAAAGTAAATGTTTGGCATATGCGTTGCTTAAAATCAGATAGATATAGCGATCAAAAGGGCTGACCCTGTTCAGCCCTTTATTATTTTCTTATAACCTATAAATTCCGATTTGTTTTATATATTTTCTCAACCACATCTTCTCAACCATAAAAATATAGCCAACGTAAAAAATTTACTGACTCTAAGGATGCGCACTCGGCGCAGGGGAAGATGGTTGCGACGGGGAGAAGCTGGCTTTTAAGAGCTGGCAAAAACGCCGGATCAGAGGAGTCTCGCTCTGTTGCAGGTAGTAGATTCCGACCGAGATTTTTGGAAGATCGAGAATCGGGATACAGCAGAGTTCCGGGTCCATGACATCCCCAAGGTCGGGAAGAACCGTGTAACCCATGCCGGCTTTCACAAGAGCCAGCGTCCCCTCATATCCATCCCCAAAATAACGCAGAGATGAGGCAGTGCGGTCACCTGCCTGTCTCTGCGCCTGGAAGATCACCTCATCAATCTTGTGCGGGATGCAGAGCACGACTTCCCCGCAAAGCTGTTCCAGCGTGATGGATGGAAGAGTGGCAAACGGGTGATCCGGCGCGCAGACGCATGCCATATGACAGGTAAATACCTCCTTATAACAGAAAGCAGGATTCTGATAAGCTCCGCGGATTCCAAACATCAGCTGAATCCGCCCATTCTCGAGCAGAGTTCCTATGTTTTCAAAAGAGACTATGTGGATCATCGGGCGAAGTTGCGGGTATTCCTTCTTTAAATCCCGAAGAATCCCGGGAATCATCTGAAGTTCTGCCTGATTGTGACAGCCGATCGCGAGGGAAATGCTCTGTTCCCGGCTCGCAAGGCGTTCCTTTGCGGATACTGCGATGTGGAGCATGTCATCGGCATCCGGGAGAAACTGTAATCCCTCCTGTGTCAGCGAGACGCTCTTGCTTGTGCGATGGAAGAGCTTTACATTGAGTTCCTTCTCAAGCGTATTGATCTGGTGGCTGACAGCGGGCTGGGTGATACTGAGTTCCTGTGCCGTGCGGGAAAAATTCAGAGTTTTCGCGACGGAGAGAAAACAAGTTAATTGAAAGGTATTCATTTGGATTGTCAAAACTCCTTTCTGTACTTTTCTATATTTTCCATGTCCTGTTTATCATCTATATCTTCTTTATCTTCATCGTTTTTATCTTTTACCTTTTTTCTTCTTTCGTGATTTTTTATTATTTCGTCATTTGAGTATGATTTATTTCATCATTATTTGATCGGTCCATCGTGTAGTTCGCCTTTATAGTTTACATAAAATAATTATGGAAACTATACATAAAACAATTCTGATTTCTTTTTAAGATCAATAAAACTTTTTTATAGATTATAACAGATTTGAATTTCTCAAACAACCGGATTTGAGATACAATACAGTCTTGTAATCGAAATTTGAAAAATACTTAAAAAATTTGAGATTTGAGAATGGTAACAAGAAAAAGACAAGAAAGCAACAAGAAAATCTCAAAGAAAAATCCGGAGGTGATCGTGATGATGATTCTTTTAAGACAAATCCGGCAGTATAAGAAGGATACCTTGCTGACTCCCCTGTTTGCGGGACTGGAAGTCATTATGGAAGTTTTACTGCCCTTTATTACAGCCAAAATCATTGATGAGGGACTGAATGGAGAGGATCTCTCTGCCGTTTATCGCTACGGCGCGCTCATGGTGGTGATGGCGATGCTCAGCCTGCTCTTTGGTGCACTTGCAGGAAAATATGCGGCAAGCGCATCGTCCGGCTTTGCCTGTAACCTGCGCGAGAGCATGTATGAGAAGATCCAGACGTTTTCCTTTTCAAACATCGACAAATTCAGCACGGCAAGCCTTGTGACCCGTATGACAACCGACATCACAAACGTGCAGAACGCGTTTCAGATGGTAATCCGCATCGCGGTTCGCGCCCCTATGACTCTGATTTGCAGTATGGTCATGTGCTTTGTGATCAGTCCAAAACTCAGTCTGATGTTTCTTGTGGCAATTGTATTTCTTGCAGTTGTACTTTTTACGATCATTCACTTTGCAACCCGCGTGTTTAATGAAGTTTTTGAGCGTTACGATGACTTAAATGCGAGTATTCAGGAGAATGTCTCCGCAATCCGCGTGGTAAAGGCCTATGTGAGAGAAGACCATGAAAATAAAAAATTCCGCAATTCCGCGCAGACACTCTATCGATTGTTTGTGAAGGCAGAGGGGCTTGTCATCCTGAATAACCCGATGATGATGCTTGTCGTCTACGGATGCATCATCGGAATTTCATGGTTTGGCGCAAAATTCATCGTTGCAGGAAGCATGACGACCGGCGAGCTGACCTCCCTTTTCAGTTATACAATGTCTCTGATGATGTCCTTGATGATGCTCTCAATGATCTTTGTCATGCTTACGATGAGCATGGCAAGTATCCGAAGAATCTGCGAGGTTTTAAAGGAAACTCCGGATCTTCAGAATCCCGACAAACCGAGAGAGAATGTTGCTGACGGAAGTATTGATTTCAACCATGTCTCGTTTGCCTATCGTCACGGAAGCGGAGAGGATACGTTAAAAGATATTGATCTACATATCCGCTCCGGGGAGACGATCGGAATCATCGGAGGAACCGGAAGCGGAAAGAGCAGTCTCGTCAACTTAATCAGCCGTCTCTACGACGCGACAGAAGGCTCTGTCTGCGTCGGCGGAGTCGATGTTCGCGAGTATGATCTGGAAGCTCTGCGAAATCAGGTTTCCGTCGTTCTTCAGAAGAACGTGCTGTTTTCCGGAACCATCCTTGAAAACCTGCGCTGGGGAAATGAAAATGCGACGAGAGAAGAATGTATTCATGCCTGTGAGTCTGCCTGCGCAGATGAGTTTATCGAGCGTTTCCCGGATAAGTATGACACTTATTTGGAGCGGGGCGGAGTCAATGTCTCCGGCGGTCAGAAACAGCGTCTGTGTATCGCGCGTGCGCTCTTGAAATCTCCGAAAGTATTGATTCTTGACGATTCCACGAGTGCAGTGGATACGGCGACAGATGCAAAGATTCGCCGTGCGTTTGCTGAGGAGATTCCGGGTACAACAAAACTGATCATCGCCCAGCGTATCTCAAGTGTGCAGTCGGCGGATCGGATTGTCGTTCTCGACAATGGAAAAATCAATGGAATCGGATCTCATGAGGAACTTCTCGCTTCCAATGAGATTTACCGGGAAATCTATGAATCTCAAAACCAGAACGGAAGCGGGGATTTCGACCAGAATCATGAGAATATTTCCAGTCCGAATGAGCCGAAAAAAACAGAAAATCCGAAAAATCTGTGAAAGGAGGAGACTTAAGAGATGAATCACACAGAGAAAAAAGATCGCATAGATCGCACAGATAAAAGAAATCATGTAGAGAAAAGAGATCACATGGATCAAGATCACACAGACAGAAACGATAGAACAACAAACAAAACGCAGGCAAACGATGCCTTCGGGGTTTTGAAGCGTCTGTTTGCCTACATGCTCGCGCATTACCGCGTGCAGTTTCTTCTCGTCGTCGCCTTTATTGTTATCGGTGCGATCTGCACGATGCGGGGCATGCTGTTCAGCCAGTCGCTCATCGACGATTACATTTTGCCGATTTTAAAATCCGATTCGCCGGAATTTCATCCGCTGGCGCAGGCGCTCACAAAGATCGCTGTGATCTATGTTGTAGGAGTTTTTTCTGCATACGCATACAACCGGATCATGGTTAATATCAGTCAGGGAACGATGCTGAAACTGCGAACCGAACTGTTTTCCAACATGGAATCCCTGCCGATTCGCTATTTTGACACCCATGCACACGGAGACATCATGTCGGTCTACACAAACGATGTCGACACCCTGCGACAGCTCTTTGGTCAGAGCATTCCGCAGGTGATCAACTCCGCTGTCACGATTGTCGCAACGCTGGTCTCAATGATTATCTTAAATATCCCGCTGACCATTTTGAGCGTCCTGATGTCGATTCTGATGCTTGTGGTGACAAAGAAAATCTCGGGGCTTTCCGGCAAATATTTCTACGCACAGCAAAAAGATCTTGGAACGGTAGACGGATTTATCGAGGAGATGATGGACGGACAGAAAGTCATCAAGGTATTCTGCCATGAGGAGACTTCGATCGAGGATTTCAAGAAAATCAACAATCAGCTTCGGGAGAGTGCCGACAAGGCAAACCGCTATGCGAATATTCTGATGCCGATCAACGGAAATATCGGAAACTTAAGCTATGTGCTCTGCGCAGTCTGCGGTGCACTGATGGCACTAAAGGGAATCGGCGGAACCGTGACAATCGGAACGATCATCGCCTTTGTCGCCCTCAACAAGAGTTTCACCCAGCCGATCACCCAGATCAGCCAACAGCTCAACTCAATCATTATGGCATCCGCCGGCGCCAATCGTGTCTTTGAGCTGATGGATGAGAAGCCGGAGGAAGATCACGGTTATGTTCAGCTCGTGAATGCAACCGAGGACGCAGATGGAACCATTCATGAGAGCAAAACCCGCACCGATCTGTGGGCATGGAAACATCCGCATCAGGCGGATGGAAGTGTCACCTACGAAAAGTTGAATGGTGAGATCGTGATGGACGGTGTTGATTTCGGCTACGATCCCTCTCATCTGGTTCTACATGATGTTCGTCTCTATGCAAAGCCGGGACAGAAGATCGCATTTGTCGGATCAACCGGTGCCGGAAAGACGACGATCACAAACCTGATCAACCGATTTTACGATATTCAGGACGGAAAGATCCGCTATGACGGCATCAACATCACAAAAATCCGCAAGTCCGATCTGCGCCGTTCGCTCGGAATGGTGCTTCAGGACACGCACCTGTTTACGGGAACGGTTATGGACAACATTCGTTATGGAAAGCTCGATGCGACCGATGAGGAGTGCATGGACGCAGCGCGTCTCGCCAATGCGGATGGATTTATCCGCAGACTGCCAAACGGCTATCAGACAGTTCTGACCGCGGACGGCGCAAGTTTAAGCCAGGGGCAGAGGCAGCTTCTTGCGATTGCGCGGGCAGCGGTTGCCGATCCGCCGGTTCTGATCCTCGATGAGGCGACCTCGTCGATCGATACGCGAACAGAGGCACTCGTGCAGGCAGGAATGGATGCGCTGATGAAAGGGCGCACGACGTTTGTGATCGCCCACCGCCTCTCCACAGTCAAGAATTCGGACTGCATCATGGTTCTCGAGCAGGGAAGGATCATTGAACGCGGAAATCACGACGATCTGATTGCACAGAGAGGAAAGTATTATCAACTCTACACCGGAAACTTTGCCGAAGGATAACTCAGGAGGGGAGACAATCCCCTTCTGAGTTATAGGTGGGGCATCACAATATCTCAGGAAAAACAAGAAAGCAATTTACAGAAAGAGAATCTATAATTTTGGTATCGTAATTGCAAGGGCGATATTTTGGATAAAAAGTAAGATTTTTCCTCATTTTCTAAATCTTATCCTTTATTTTGGAAAATTTAGAAAAAAGTATTTCATTTTTTCGATAAACTGTGGTATGATGTCTGAAAACAGAGTTTGAACCGGAATCCAAGAGAGAATTTAAGATTTAAGACGGTCTGGATCAAATTCAAACTCAGAATAAAAATGAACTGGGAAATGAGGAGGAAACGATTATGGCATTTGATATTACACCTTATGTAGATATGAGTCCGGCACAGGTGCGTCAGCTGATTCGTGAGGGAGTGATCGACTTCCCAACCGCTGGCATGTGCCGTGGATATGCACAGGCAAATCTTGTGATTCTTCCGCCGGAATATGCGGCAGATTTTGAAGAGTATGCAAATAAAAATCCGTTTCCGTGTCCGATTCTCGAGATCGTAAAGGGCACCCCAGACACTCATGCGATGGGGGAGGGCGGAAATATCTGCACCGATATCCCGAGATACCGTATCTACGAGAACGGTGTCTTCACCAAGGAACTGACCGATGTTTCCTCCTACTGGAAAGAGGGCTATGTCGGCTTTCTGATCGGATGTTCCTTCTCATTTGAGGAAGCGCTGATTCGCGAGGGCATTGAGATTCGCCATATCGCACAGGGCAGAAATGTTCCGATGTTCAAGACCAATATCCAGACCGTTCCGGCAGGTCCGTTCTCCGGTCCGATGGTATGCTCGATGCGCCCGATGACACCGGAGAATGCACAGAAGGCTTACGACATCACCGTTAAGATGCCAAACGTTCACGGCGCACCGGTACAGATGGGCGATCCGGAAAAAGTCGGTGTCAAAGATGTCATGAAGCCAGATTACGGCGAGGCAGTTGACATCTATGAGGGCGAGATTCCGGTATTCTGGCCGTGTGGTGTAACTCCTCAGGCGGCAATCGAGAATGCAAAACTTCCGATCGTCATCACCCATGCACCGGGTCATATGTTCATCACCGACATTCCGAATGCGGAGTTGAACGATTATCTGGAAGCACGCAAGCACCAGAAATAACAAAATCGCGCGCCAAGTTGATGGCTAATGCCTGCGTCGACATGAACAAATAACCGCAATTACAATTACATTCCTAAATTTATAATCAGAATCAAAATCAAATGAAGCCACCAGGGATTGTATCAAAATCTGATATGCTACCCTCATATAGGACAATGAAATATAAAAGTCCTATATGGGGTATTTTCATGTCTAGAAAAAGTAAAATCAATCCAATAGAAAAGGTAAAAATAGTTGAACGATATCTTAATGGAGAGATTGGAATACGTCAAGCAGGAAGAGAACTGGGTGCTGATCATACGAGTATACAAAGTTGGGTTTCCATTTATAAAAGTAAGGGACCTGTTGGATTGCTTGATCAGTCACAGAATAGCCATTATTCAAAAAAATTGAAACTATCTGCTATAAATGATTATCTTAATGAAAAAGGCTCTCTCTCCGCCATCTGTACAAAGTATGGGATTCGTTCAAAAAAGCAACTAATCGACTGGATTAAGGTGTATAATTCTGGTGGAATATTAAAAATATCCACTGGAGGTTCCTGCATGAAAAAAGCAAAATTAACTACTCTTGATGAGAGATTAAAAATAGTTACCGAATGCTTGGCAAATGACAAGAATTATGGGGCAATAGCAATGAAATATCAATGCTCCTATCAGCAAGTAATCCTTATGAAATGGATTCGGAAATGTTTATTCCAATGGGATGTGGATAGAAAAATCCTTATAAAGGTTATCCAAAACATGTATGAGACTTTCGTGTCAAATTAAGGTAAAATGGATTCGGAAGAAGATATTTTTACAGATGTCAAATACTGCTGGGAAAGAACTATGGAAAGGAAGTCGAAAGATGTTTTTGGGAAATGATGAAGTGAAATTTGAATTTGCACATGTTGGAATCAATGCGCAGACCCCGGAAGAAGGAGAGCGCATGAAAAATTTCTTTACGGATGTGATGGGATACCACGATTACCGGGAGATTCCGGCATCGTTTTTTACCGTTGATAACAAGATGGAATTGATGAAGAAGATGGGAAAAGGAACGATGGGCCATCTCGGATTTTTCGTCAACGACATGCCAAAAGCGATCGAATATCTCGAGTCAAAGGGCTATCCGGTTGATTATGATACCGCGAGATATGAGGAAGACGGAAAGACGATCCGCCTGATCTTCATCAAGGAGGAGATCAATGGATTCCGCATCCACATCACGGTGAAGAAAGCGCCGTTTTATGTAGAAGCAGAGAACTAAGATCTCTCAGAACAATCTAAAACCATATAAAAAAGAGTATGCCTTGGCACATTCTCGTGTCGAGTGCGTATATCCTTGCAAAAAAGCTCCCGCCCCTCGTCAGGATTCACGAAATGTGAACCCCATAAATGAGAGGCAGGAGCTTTTTTATTTTTACTCTACAGTTACAGACTTTGCAAGGTTTCTCGGCTGGTCAACATCGAGACCCTTTCCGATCGAGGTGTAGTATGCGATGAACTGCAATGCAACGATGATCGGGAATAC
Organism: Brotaphodocola sp.; assembly: GCF_050873365.1. Classification (GTDB taxonomy): domain Bacteria; phylum Bacillota; class Clostridia; order Lachnospirales; family Lachnospiraceae; genus Brotaphodocola. The sequence continues at coordinate 24,162 of NZ_JBNMIQ010000031.1, forward strand.
CGTGAAGCGGTCATCCATATCCGGGATACGGATGTGGATATCTGCGAGATTCTCATCCACAACAGCGCTTTCCTTCGTCAGGAGAATGATGAAAGCACCGCGCGCCTTGACCTCACGGATGTTGGAAATCGTCTTTGCGAATACATGTTCCTGAGTCGCGATTGCGATGACCGGAACGTTGTCGGAGATCAGTGCGATCGTGCCGTGCTTGAGTTCTCCCGCTGCATACGCCTCCGCATGGATGTAGGAAACCTCCTTGAGCTTGAGCGCACCCTCGAGAGAGAATGCATAGTCAAGACCACGACCGATGAAGAACGCATCCGGATGATTGATCAGATGAACTGCAAGCTCGTGGAAGGTCTCCTTCTGAGCAAGCATCGTCTCCATTGCCGGAATCGCATCGAGGAGATCGGAGAGGAAGTCTCCAGCCTGTTTCTCGGTAAACTTTCCGCGAACAAGAGCCATTCTGCAACCTACCAGGTAGAGCGCTGCAAGCTGTACGGAGTACGCCTTCGTACTTGCCACCGCGATTTCCGGGCCTGCATGGGTGTAGAGCACATAGTCGCTCTCACGCGCAATCGAGGAACCCTTGACGTTGACAACTGCGAGTGTCTTAGAACCGTACTGGTGAGCGAGACGCATTGCTGCGAGCGTGTCGATCGTCTCACCGGACTGGGAGATGATGATCACCAATGTCTTCTCATCGATCAGCGGATCTTCGTAGCGGAACTCAGAAGCAATGCTTACCGCTACCGGAATGCGAAGCAGAGGCTCCATCATTGCACGCGCTACCATACCGGCATACATTGCCGTACCACAGGCAACGATGTGGATCTGGTTGCAGTTTGTGAACAGATCATCCGGAATCTTGTCAGCCGTGAAATCCGGGAGACCGTGACTCATTCTCGGAAGAATTGTGTTCTTCATTGCATCCGGCTGTTCGTGAATCTCCTTCATCATGAAATGCGGATAGCCGTTCTTCATTGCGGCGTCCATATTCCAGTTGACGGTCAGAATCTCCGGCGTAAACTTCGTGAAGGACTCATCGAGGTTGTAGACCTGTACCTTGTAAGGTGTCAATTTTACGATCTTTCCCTCCGGAACGACGAAATACTTGTTCGTGTAAGGAATCAGCGCTGTTAAGTCAGATGCAACCAGGGCACCGGAGTGCGTGTAGGATGCCACAAGCGGGCTGACGCTTCGGATCGCGTAGATCGAGCCCGGCTGATCATCAAACATGATACAGAAGCCGTAAGAACCGCTCAACTTCTCCTGAAGTTTGCTGATTGCCTTGAGCGGATCTCCCTCATAGAGAGAATCGAGTACCCATGCAGCTACCTCGCTGTCTGTCTGGGAGATCAGTCGGTCTTCTAAATGGTACTCCTGGGTCAGCTCGTGATAGTTCTCAATAATTCCGTTATGAATCAGAGTCACGCGTCCGGCGCGATGCGGATGCGCATTCTGCTCGGTTACACCGCCGTGGGTTGCCCAACGTGTATGACCGATTCCACAGTGAGATACCCCCTTGACGATCTCATCGCAGTATTCTCTAAGTGCCTGTACCTTTCCGGTTTTCTTTGCAAGACAGATGCTAGAATCCTCCATCACAAGGGCAATACCTGCACTGTCGTAACCGCGGTATTCCAGTCCTGCAAGTCCGTCTAACAGAATCTTGCGAGCATCCAAAGGGCCTGAGTATCCAATAATTCCACACATAATATAAATATCCTCTCTTTACTTTCCTGTCTTTCTTGTCTTTACAATCTACAATTCTAAATTCATTCTAAATTCTGCAATCTTTTTTAGCCTTGATTGACTTCTTACTTGATTCAATCTTGATTTGCGTTGATTTGCGATCTACCTAATCGGCCTTTTCATACACCTTTCCTTTTAAGCTTTTAAGATCGATTTCATTTTTCCTTTTTTCGTACAAAATTTTCGTACAAAAATAAAACCACAAACCTGTAAAAGGAATCTGATCTCTTGCGATTTTGATAGAATCTTATCTTACCTCTCTGTTTCGGTTATCCGACAGTTGTTTTGCAGTTGCCCGCATATTTTGCCGAATATACACGCCCGAAACGGCATGGGAGAGCACCCGCCGAATTTTCGATATTCTCTCCACCTCGTTAACCCTACATACAGAAGATGATTGATATGATCATCCATTCACGAACCTGTACAGGGTGCTTGGCGCTTAGCTTTGCTATTTGACTTCTGTTCCTCCTTCTCACAGATCTGCCCCTTATTATACTAGAAGTCCCTCCTTTCGTCAAATGTTTCACCAGTCAAAATGAGGCTTCCTGCGATTTTTTATGAGTTTTTCATGAGATCTTCAAGAAATCTTAAAAAATTTCTTAAAGGATTGTCTCTGTATTTCCAGTTTTTTCTATGCTACAATAATATATCGAAAAATCAGAAACCAGGTGCTTAGTGGAATGAAAATAGACAAAAGAAAAATATACTCCATGATCGGGGCGATGTCCCGCATGGCGATTGCAGATCGAAGAAAATATGCGGCAGCGGGATTGATGCTGATGTTTGGGTGTGGAACGGCCGTACTCGGTCATTTCTGCCCGATGTATCAGCCCGAACCCGTTGTGGAGGAGGTGCTTGCCACAGAGGCAGAAACAGATTGGGAGACCGAGGAAGATACGCTCGCTTCGACGGAGATCGTTGAGGAAGATGCCGGCTGGCAGCCGGTCGTGGACGAGCTCAACCTTGCTCATTATTTTCCGGATGGTGCGGACCAGACACAGATCACGCAGAGTCTGGCAGGACAGATCTTTAAGACGTTGATGACTCATGATGAGAACTGGATCAGCCAGATTTATGACATGTCGGACGTCACCCCGGCGCAGATGGCGCAGAAACTCGGAAAACCTCAGAGTTCGATTATGGGAAAATATAACCCTGAGGACAGCAGACAGAACAAAGACGATCCGTCCACCTGGACGATCAATTCGTTTAAAAACATCCGCATGACGGCGACGGATGGCGATGGGAATGCGATTACCCCGTACTCCAATGTTCGGGAGATCATGTCGATGGCAAACCTTTATACCTATTATAAAGGCGTCACGGATTATGATCTCTTTCTTTCCTATGCGAAGGCGCTCTGGGATCAGTCTCATTCCTACACGGTCAGCCTCTCCGATGTCTATTATTGTAATGGATGTATCGGAGAAGACGCACAGTTGAGACAGAAGGAAGAACTGGAAAAAGAGGCGAAAAAGGAAGAGAGCGGAATTTCCTATGAGGAGGCCTTTCTTGGAGCGGAGAAAGAGGCGGAGAGTGAGGAAGAAGAAGCCGGAGCTGTGTCGGGAGAAAATCTCGTCGATACACAGGCTGCTTCTGGCTCTACCTCTATGATTGTCTCAAACAAGACTTCTGCGCAGAGAGCTTCTGAGGAGGCATCCCGCGCAGAGTCAAAGCAGGCGGCCTATGAGTCTTCTGTTGCAGAGCAGGAGGCGAGTCGGGCAGCGGAAGCGACAACAGCTGGAATGATTGTTTCCAGCAAAAAGGCATCTTGGCAGACGTCTGCCGATCAGGACACGACATCTTCATCCAGTACTTCGTCCAGTAAATCTGGCTCTGAGAGTTCTTCTGGTTCCTCTAATTTAGATTCCTCGAATGGATCAGGAGTTGCAGGCAATCATTCAGGAAATACAGAAAATGGGACGTCGACAACGGAGTCTTTGGCAACGATGACGGCAACGGAATCGGATGCTGTTCCTGTTGTGGCAGAAGCTCAGACTCAGGCTCAATCTCATGAAGTTGCATCTGATTCGAAGTCAAAGAGCACAAAGTCAGGAAGTACTCAGACACATGCGACAAGTGAAAAAAACACTTCCACAGCTTCTTCCTCCTCGTCATCCTATTGCCCTGGTCATGTGGATCTGATCATCCATATGAAGATTACCGGACTCAATGAGAAAAATCAGAATTTATTTGCGAAAGATTCGATCGGAAATGATCCTGCGAACCTCGGAGATCCAGAGACGGAGTGGCGTGGATGGGATGAAACAGCGATGAGTGCTGTGCGTTCCCTTGCCTCGCAGGATTGGTTTGAGAAATATGGATTGACGGTTTCTGCAATTTCAGGAAGAAACGCGCTGACGAGTGCGGAAATCGAGGCATACATGGCACAGCTTCCAGCAGGCTTATCCGATGAGCGTCTTCGTATCATCCGTTTTGCGCTGAATTCTGTCGGAAAAGTTCCTTACTATTGGGGTGGAAAGGCATCTGCGCCAAATTATGCCGGAAACAGTTTTGGAGTTCTGACAAGTGCCGATTATAAGGGACGAGTTTTAAAAGGACTTGATTGTTCTGGTTGGATCGGATGGGTATATTGGTCTGTAACCGGAAAACGGCTTCCTTACGAGAGCACATCGGGACTTGCCGCTACCGGAACGAGCATCAGTCGAGATCAGTTAAAGCCGGGAGACATTATTATCCGCACCGGAACGGACGCCCATGTGATCATGTTCCTCGGATGGACTTCGGATGGAAGAATTCAGTGTATTCACGAGAGCAGTGCTTCTGTAAACAACGTAACTGTTGCCGTCCGCGATGCGAACTGGCCGTACTATCGCCGATTGATCAATGATTAAGAACGAGTTAATAATTAAATAGTTAATAATTAAATATTGATGTGATGAATTCGTTTTTAAACGCCTGAACTTTTGAACTTTGAAAAGGGATTAAAACGTGTTAGAATAGCAAGTGCCTTATGCAGAAAACAAAAAGAATCAAGACAAAGAAAATTGGAGAAAAAATTGGGAGGAAATCAGAATGGAATACGGAGATGACAGACAACCGTATGAAGAAGACGAACTTGATCGAATGCGAAGACGAAACCAGAATCGCGGGCATCGATCCTCGTCTCGCAGATCTTCGACCGGGGAGATAAGAGATCGTGATTATGAGTCAAAAAGAGTTAACCGAACATATGATCGATATGACGATGAAGACACACCCAGAAGCCGAAGTCGCTCAAATCGTTCAAAAGATTATTCCGGGAGCGGGAACAGCGGAAGACGTCGCCGGAGGAAGAAGAAGGGAAATGGCATCTTAACCGTACTTCTGATTGCTCTGCTTTTGTTCATTGGCTATCAGGGCGTTTCGATGTTTCGCGGTGGCGGATACTGGACAATCGCTGTGTTCGGCGTCGATTCCCGTGATGGAAACCTCGGAAGAGGCGCACTCTCGGATGTCGAGATGCTGTGTAGCATCAATAAGAAGACCGGCGAAATTCGTCTGGCATCCGTTTTCCGCGACAGTTATTTGAGAATTGACTCGGATAATGACTATGACAAGATCAATGAAGCGTACTTTAAGGGTGGTCATGAGCAGGCGGTATCCGCTCTGGAATCGAATCTTGATCTTTCAATTGATGATTATGCGACGTTTAACTGGAAAGCCGTTGTCGATGGAATCAACATTCTTGGCGGTGTTGATCTGGAGATCACAGATAAGGAATTTGCTTATATCAACTCGTTTATCACAGAGACCGTAAATTCTACGGGTATCGGATCGGTTCAGCTTGAGCACAGCGGAATGAATCATCTCGATGGTGTCCAGGCTGTCGCTTATGCAAGACTTCGTCTGATGGATACGGATTTTAACCGTACAGAACGCCAGAGAAAGGTACTCGGTCTTGCGATGGAGAAGGCAAAACATGCAGATGGCAAGACACTGAAAAATCTGGCATCCGCGATCTATCCGGAGATTTCGACAAGCATTGGTTTGAATGATCTGCTCACGCTTGCGCGCGGGGCAAAGAAGTATTATATCGGGCAGACTTCCGGTTTCCCGTTCTCTCATCAGGAAATGAAGATCGGAAAAAAGGCCTGCGTCATTCCGACGACTCTGGAAAGCAACGTGATCCAGCTTCACAGTTTCCTGTATGACGATGAAAACTTTACTCCGTCTGCGACTGTTCAGACAATCAGCAATCACATTGCGGAAAAGACCGGTCTCGGTCAGCCTGGAAAGGATACGGAATCCGGAAAGAATATTGGTGCAGAGGGAAATACCGGTGAGAATTCTGGTTCTTCCAAAAAGAAGAATTCGGAGACTCCGGCAGAGACTGCAAATGATGCTGGAAACGGAAACAATCAGGGTGCAGAAGCTAGTTCTGAGAACGCGGAGAATACCGAAAATGCTGAGAATAATGCCAATGCATCGGTGGAGACTTCCGGTTCTTCTGTTTCTTCCACGATTGAAGCCTTAGAGCCTTCCAACGAGGAGAAGAACAATGGCAAGGAGGAGACGAAATCCGCCGTTGTCGCTTCTCCAAGCCCGGGAAATACGGACAGCGTGACCGGGCCTGGTGCAAAGAAAGAGAGCACTTCTGAGACTCCGGGAAATGCGAAAGAGACAAATGCGATTCTGGAAGCTCCGGGACAAGCCTCCGGAAATACGTCAGATGGTCCGGCAGGAGCGGAAAATGGCGGACCGGGTGTCCAGAGTCCACAATAAAGAAAAAAATATATGTTTTTGTTCGAGAGCCAGATGGGACAGAGAATGTCCTATCTGGCTCTCTTTTTGACGGACCAAATTATCTGTATTTATCTATATATATGTCTATGTACTGTTTTCTTGTGATCCATTTATCCATTGACAATAGTATGATTTCATACTATAATGACGCAATAGTACGAATTCATACTATGCTATCTATAAACAATGTTTTTTCCAATTTAACTAAATATTGGCAATCATTATCCATTATCACATTAGATTGCATTGGGTTTGGGTACGAAGAGAAGAGAGGGGGAAAAAGAAAAATGAATCTTGAAAAAGATAAGAATCTTTATGAACGAATCTACCAGATCAACTGTCTGACGGAGGAAGTGGATTCTCTGTATCATCAGGCTGGAGTGAGACTGGGCGTATCAGACAGCGTTCTGTTTATTTTATATATGCTTTATATAAAAGGCGGGAGCTGTCTTCTTTATGAGGTTTACAAGCTGTCCGGGATCAGCAAACAGACGATTAATTCCGCAATCCGTAAGCTGGAACAGGATGATATCGTATATCTGGAAAATCACAATGGAAAATCTAAGATTGTTTGCCTGACGGAAGCGGGGAAGGATTATGCGGAGCGCACCGCAAAAAAACTGTTTGAAGCGGAATGCACGGCATTTGAGGAGTGGAGCAAAGAGGAGCTGGATCTCTATTTTCACTTGATTGAGAAGCACAATGCCTCCCTTCGGAAACAGATTGAACGGCTATGATGAAATTGATGGAATGCATTCATTTCGCATTTTATTTTCGCCTTTTTAACTTGAAACTATTTTTGATTTTGAAATTTAATACTATTTAGAAGTTTTATTTTTACAGGAGAACAAAGATTTTATGAAAAAACAACTCATTCAACTTTCGGATCATTTTGGATATCGCCGATTGATCCGATTTACCATTCCATCTATTCTGATGATGATTTTTACATCGATCTATGGTGTCGTAGATGGATTTTTCGTGTCTAATTTCGTTGGAAAGACGTCATTTGCAGCGGTCAATTTCATCATGCCGTTTTTGATGGTCGTCGGAGCAATGGGATTTATGTTTGGAACCGGTGGAAGTGCGCTGATTGCAAAAACAATGGGAGAGGGACATAAAGAAAAGGCTCAGGAAATCTTTTCCCTTCTGGTATGTGCAACCGCTGTCTGTGGCGTAATCATTTCCACTCTCAGTATTCTTTTCTTAAAACACATCGTTACATTTCTCGGCGCAAGCGGAGAGTTGCTCGAAGACTGCGTAACTTATGGAAGAGTTATTCTGGTTGCATTGCCGTTTCTTATGTTGCAGTATGCGTTTGCCAGTCTCTCTGTCACAGCTGAGAAGCCCAAGCTTGGATTGGTTGTAACGGTTACGGCTGGAATCCTCAATATCATCGGGGATGCGCTCTTCATGGCGGTATTCCGGTGGGGAATTGTCGGTGCAGCCCTTGCCTCTGCACTTGGACAGATTGTGGGTGGAATTATCCCACTTCTGTATTTTACAGGAAAGAGCAATTCAAGCACTTTGCGAATCAGCAAACCGAAATGGAACGGCAAAGCCCTCGCCCGCGCCTGCACGAATGGTGTCTCTGAGCTTATGAGCAATATTTCGATGTCGATTGTCGGAATGCTCTATAACGCCCAGTTAATGAAATATGCCGGTGAAGATGGTGTGGCAGCCTACGGAACAATTATGTATGTAGATTTCATCTTTCTGGCAGTTTTCATTGGTTATGCGACAGGCGTTGCGCCGATCATCAGCTATCACTATGGCGCTGGAAACTCAAAGGAGTTGAAAAATCTGCTGAAACGGAGTGTTATTATGATTCTGACAGCCTCCGGTATGATGCTTTTGCTGTCAGAGCTGATGGCGACACCGCTTGCAAGTATCTTTGTCGGCTATGACGAGAAACTTCTGGAAATGACCGTGCACGGCTTTTCAATTTATGCGATTTCTTTCCTGTTCTCCGGTTTCTGTATTTTTGGCTCTGCCTTTTTTACAGCGCTTGGAGATGGTCTGACTTCCGCTGTGATATCATTTTTGAGAACATTGGTATTTGAGAGCAGTGCGGTTCTTATCTTGCCGATGATCTTGGGACTCAATGGTATCTGGGGCGCAATCATTGTCGCTGAGACAATGGCAACGACGGTAACGTTGATCTTCCTTGTTGCAAAACGCAAGCGATATCGGTATGTCTAAAAATATATACTAATATTCTGCCATTCTAACAGATACGTAAACAAGAATAGGTTGCTGAATTACCTATATAAGAATTGAATACGACAAGCGTTAGTTTAATGAAATGTATGTTTTTTCGTTACTAACGCTTTTTCTTATCCTTGCTTTTTTGTTGTACATCTATTGCGTACAAGATTTCAATATGATAAACTACTCGTGTTGGAGTCAAGCTAAAAAGAAATACAATTTGTAAGGGGGGTATAATCTCTGTAAGAGAAATGAGAATGAAAAAGAAACTTTTAATAGGAATTGCAATAGCCATCTTAGCTGTATCTGGTGTTTGTGGATATAAGCAAATAAATAAAATACGTCAAATAAGTCAACTTCAAAATGAGATTAATGAAGTTTTACAGTATGAAAATAATACTTTAACTGAGTTACAGAACATAGAATCTTTATATAATGAATATCCTGAAAAATTGCAGCAAAAAGTATCAAATATTGAAGAAGTAAAATATAGAGAAGCGAAGGTATTAACCAAAGAAAAGGAATATGAATTAGCTTATCAAAAATATGAAGAAATTATTGGATATGAAAATTCTGTGAATTTACAGAATGAACTTTGTTATAACTGGGCAAGATCTTTACAAAAAAATAATGAACTTGATAAAGCAGTTGCTGTTGCAAAGAAAATTCCAAAAGAAAAATCTGAGAATATTAGTGAATTATTGTTCCAATTAATTTGCTTAGAATATGATCCATATATTACCCAAAAAGATTATGAGAAAACTCTTGAAGCCTTTGATGTAATGTCACAATATGGTTTTCCTGAAGAATCTTATTATGAATATGCAAAATATTTAAAAAATAAGATTCCTGCGATTATGATAGATGATATATGGATATTATATTCAAGAAAAAATATAAATTTAGAAAATTTGTATATAATAGATACTGGTGAAAATATATGTGATTTAAAATCGATAGACGAAAACACATTAAATGTTAATATTAAAAGAAATTTTGAAAATGTAAATTCAGGGAATTATTATGCTAAATTTAAGGAAGCAACGGCACCATATAGTAATACTATTTATTTATATTATGAAATTGATAAAAAAATGGAAATAGCGATACCTCTTAATTATCAAGAAGAAGCATATGTTACGTTTTGGGGGACTAAAAAGAAGATTAAATTAGGTAATCAATCATTTGCTAAATCTGTTGAGAATGGAACATCTCAATCTCTAGTATTGAATGCTGAAAATTCTGTGCCAACAATAGGAATGTCAGCTGATGAAGTAAGACATACATCTTGGGGAAGTCCAGAAACGATTAACAAAACTACATATTCATGGGGCATTCAAGAACAGTGGGTATATCCAAATAATAATTATGTATATTTGGAAAATGGTATTGTAACGGCTATACAAGAACAGCAATAAAACTTTTTCTTATATCAATAGCTGGGAAATTGTTTTTTTATTTTCCAGCTATTAAAAAATATGTAAAAAGGGTTTTATAATAATCAAAAAAGGTTGAAAAGCATGTCGTCTATAGATTTTAAAGAAAAACGGATAGAGTATATAAATAATTGGCCAAATTCAGAGCCGTTTGAAATTGAAAAAAAGTATTTCTTACTTATTGAAAAAACAAAACAAAAAAGAGGAACGATCTTTAAGCCTTTTCAGTTGGTACGAAATGATGATGTGATATACAATAAAACTGTTTCGTTTATAATAGAAGCATTAGATCAACTTGATAAATATCCCAATTTTTCTTATGAATTTTTATTTAAAGCATATGATTGCTTTTTAAACAAATATTATCCATCAAATTTAAATATTACAGATAAAAATAAGAAATTATGTGACAATGAGTGGAAAAAGATAATAGATTCAAATTTATCTTTAAAAATTAGTATTAAAAAATTATTAGCTGTTATACCAGTAAAGGCATGCCAATATTTATATATTAGAATAACAGATCATACTGGTGATAATCAACCATACAAAAGAGTATCAACAGGCGTAAGTGGTGGTCTTACAAATTCTTCAATAAAGAGAAGAGAAATACTGGATGCAATAGAAACAAAATGTGGTGTTGATTATGATAATTATGCAAATTCAATACGAAAAGCTAGTTTGTTATATCGTTACATATTAACAAATGACACCGTGGTTATTGATAAATCATATGAGATTACAATAGATGATAAATTAAATATTCTAATGTCTGGATTTCTTTATACCTTAAGAAACGATATTATGCATGGATCAAATATTGCTATAACCAAAAGTAGCAAAACAACATTGGGAACATATGCTATTGATTATTATGCATTTCTTCTTTTATATAATTTACTAATTATACTGATTATTAATTTTTTTCCAAATGATTATTCAATAGACACATACAATCAATTAGCTGATAATATTATTGAAAATCTAGATATCTATGTAGAAATGTTTGGAAAACATATTAAAAATTAAGGGATTATCTTTGTTGGATATGATAAGTTTTGTGGATGTTCGATTGCTGAGACAATGATAATGCCGGTGATGATGTTTTTCCTTGTCACTAAGTGCAAGCAGTACTGGTATGCTTAATAAGATAAAGGGAAATAAAAGAATTAGGCGGTGAAATTTTTTTCACCGCTTAATTGCGTCTGTTGGTCTGTTGATGGATGGTATCTAATTTCCGATTTGTAAGATTTGTATATATCGATAAAACAAATGATTGACACAAAATAATGGGAGTGATACGATGGCGATTGTCAATGATTACTTTATAAATATTATCAAACAAATTTTTAAGCAAATTTCCAAGCAAAGCAGGAGCGGTTGTTTATGAAAGAGAGATTGCATCATTTCGTATTCGTTTTACGGGCAGTACTGGTTATTGCCGGAGGAATTTCTATTTTTTTCAATCAGGCGAGCTATAATCCTGAGTTTTCGGTGATGGATGCAATCAGCGGAGCTACGAAAAAATCGCGTCACAATCGCGAGAATAATAAGAAAGACGATGTGAGCAATGAAGAGAGTGATGAAGAACTGTCAATATGGAAGTATACAAGAGAGGATCTTGCTTTGTCCGAAGACCTCGATATAAATTGTGTAGAAGAGACTATCACCATCGTCGGGAAGTCTTACACGGTATTAATAAATACGCGGAATACAGGAAATTTAAAGAATATATCCAGTCTTGAAGAAAATGTGGGTACTGGAAATATGGATACCGCGGATGCTCTTGTGCTTTTTTCGAATACGGAAAGCGAAGAGTATCAGAATGCGGTTCAAACGGTATCTGAATATCTGGAAAATCAAGGATACCCTATTCGAATAAAAGAATGCAACGAAATGATGATGTTGTCTTTTGTGCATGCAGGGCATTTTGATTTATTTCTTATGAGTGAGGAGGTGGCAGAGTGAGAAAATGGAATCATATTCTCGCCAGAATCATTCTGATTTTATTTTTGCTTCATGCTCTTATGGGGAGTCTGATCTTACTTGGATTCAGTACGATTTCCTTTTTCCCGCTTTCCTGGTTTCTACTTGCTGTCGTTATCATTCATGGGATTTTAGGACTTCTATCTACTTTTCCGGCAGTGCGAACCGGATGGAAAACGGGGCATTGGTATTTTAAGCAGAACCTCACCTTTTGGATAAAAAGAATCTCTGGTCTTTCTGTTTTGTTATTGCTTATTTTTCATGTAACTGCATATACAACAAGTGTAAATGGAAGATTTTTCTTGAGAGAATTCACACGCTGCCGAATGGTATTGCAGATTTTCTTTATACTTTCTATTTTTATTCATCTCGCAGTGAGCATAAAACCGATGCTGATTACAAAGGGAACGGTGAAATTCAAAGAAAGAACGATGGATTGGATGCTGATATTATCAACCATGATGCTCTTTTTTACAGTGGCAGTGATTCTCTATTACATAAAATGGCAGATGTAAAAAGATAAGGTAGTCGTGGTAATCGTAGATAATAGTGGGGAATCGCAATAAGTATACGAAGATACGAGAATGAAAAAATGACAGAAATGAATGATAGAAATAATAGAAACCAAAGAAACAGAATGATCATCATCGGGGCTGGAGTTGCGGGATTAAGTGCAACGCTTGAACTTGCAAGAAATGGAGTGACATCCATTCTTGTGTCAGATATGCCTTCTGAGAGGGCACAGTCGGTAATGGCAGAAGGTGGGATAAATGCGTCAGGTAATGTAGGCAATGTCAAGACCGATTCTCCAGAACTTCATGCAGAGGAAACGATGAAAGCAGGACGGTACCTTGCAGATTATAATGCTGTGAGCCAAATGACCGCCACTGCGCCGGAGATTATCAAAGCACTATTTTCTGCCGGAATGGCATTTACGCTCAATGAAGATGGAAAACCAGATGTTAGGGCATTTGGAGGGCAGTCGGTAAAACGGACTTTTTTTGCTGGAACAAATACCGGAAAACAATTGATGTATGTTTTGATTGATCAAGTTCGCAGGTATGAGGCAGAGGGACTTGTTGAACGTTATACGGGATGGATGTTTCTAAAATTGTTGCATGATTGTAATCAGGTGTATGGTTGCGTATTGGAACACCCGATAACGCGGGAAAGGAAAGTTCTATACGGCAAGATTTTGATCGCTTCCGGTGGACTCAATGGAATGTTCGGCAACGCTACCGGTTCCGTCAGAAATACGGGAGCGGTAACTGCAAATCTCTTTGCATCTGGAGTGAAGTTTGCGAATGGCGAATTCATCCAGTATCACCCGACAACGGTAACTCTGCATGGGAAGAATATGCTGATCAGCGAGGCGGTTCGCGGAGAGGGTGGAAGATTGTATGTTTTGGAACATGCAAAGCCTGTTTATTTTATGGAAGAGAAATATCCGGAACTTGGAAATCTGATGCCGAGAGATGTGATTGCAAGGGAAGAATGGTTGCAAATCGAGCAGGGAAAACAGGTTTATTTGGATATGAGCCATCTTGACAAGGAAGTCTATGAAAAGCGGTTGAAGGGTGTTGTTGAGGATTGTATCCATTTTCTTGACCTTGATCCGAGAAAGGAGCCGATCCCTGTGACACCCGGAATTCATTATTTTATGGGTGGGATATGGGTAGATGCAAATCATCGCACATCCATGAGGAATCTTTATGCAGCGGGAGAATGTGCTTGCCAGTACCATGGAGCAAACCGTTTAGGCGGAAATTCTCTTTTGGGAGCATTATATGGCGGATCTATCTCTGCAAAGTCAGCAATGGAAGACAATGAATGCAATGACGGTCAGGCAAATCTGGCAGATGATGCAAACGTTCCAAACATACATTCGGTCAAAGATTCCTTTAAAGATAAAGAGCAGATCGCAGGCAGTTACATGGAAAACTGGAAACATCTGCAAAATATCATGAAAACTGGGCTTGGGATTATTCGCAGTGAGAAGACCATACAGAGTGCGTTGAGTGAATTGAATAACCTGAGCGAGAAAATTGGACAGGAATATGACCCTACCGCCACAGAGGCAGAAAACCAGGCACTCGTAGATTGCTGTTTGCTCGGAAAAGCAATGATGTTGTGCGCATTGGAGCGGAAAGAGAGCCGTGGCGCGCATAATCGAAGTGATTATCCCCTCGAGTCTGAAGAATACCAGAAACAAACGATCGCAGAATGGATTGACGGAAAAATTTCGATTCATTTCCAAAAGGCAGGTGAATAAAATGACGATAGAAATTTCCGTAAAAAGGCAAAATGGAAGAGAAGAAAAGCCCTATATCCAGAAGTTCTCTTATACAGGGGACGGAAATCTGACAGTCGCAGACTGGCTGACAGAGGTAAACCAGAAGGAAACAAAGGCGGATCGAATTGCATGGGAATGTGGATGCCTTGAAAAAAAGTGCGGTGCCTGTGCGATGGTAATCAACGGATATCCCTCGCTTGCGTGCAGTATATTTTTGAAAAATGCCGGAAAACGTGGAAAAATCACCTTGGAACCGTTTCACAAATTTCCTCTCATTAAAGATCTCATTGTCGATCGAAGCACTATCTTTGACACGATGAAACAAATGAAAATATGGATGAGCGAGAAAAATTTATCCGATTATTCTTGGAATCGCGATCTTCAGTATAAAGCCGGACAATGTCTACAATGTGGTTGTTGCCTTGAAGTTTGTCCTAATTTTCTGGCTGGAAAAGGATTTGCAGGAGCTTCTGCAATGGTAGAGGCATATCGCGCAATTGAGCAAAATGACTGGGATGATCACAGAGATGAGATGAAAAAAGAATACCGGAAGCGTTTCTTTAACTATTGCGGACAGTCATTTTCCTGCCAATCCGTCTGCCCACAGAAATTGCCATTGGAGGAGATACAGGCAAGAGCAAATGGTCATTGATTATGGATCATGGGATGGTATGATTGTGTAAGTTGATTATGCAAATTGCGCCATAAAAAGTTTATCCATTATTCAATCAAGAAAACATTAACATTATGGAAAGATGAGGATATTTGTATGCATGTTGGTGGGTTGCTTGTTGGAGTGTTCACGTTTCTGATCATAGGGGCGTTTCACGGAGTTGTTGTAAAAACAGAGTATTATTTCAGCAAACGCGTCTGGCCGATATTTTTGATTCTGGGAGCGATTTTTCTGACATTGTCTTTATTGATTAGAGATACCGCGCTCGGAAGTATTGTTGCCGTACTTGGTGTCACTTTTCTTTGGAGCATCAAAAAACTCTTTGAGCAGGAGCGACGTGTTCAGAAAGGCTGGTTTCCGAAAAATCCGAATCGGAAGAAGCGATAAAAATGGTAACGCTGGGGAATGAATTTAAAAGTGAAATACAAAAATGCAAAAACCGTGAGTTATTGTCATGGTTTTTTAATACGCAGAAATATAGGTTCTATACTGAATGTTGGGGTGTGTTGAAAAACATACTTCCAACATTCTTTTTGTTGTAATAAAATACATCTATAAGAAGCCTCCCAAATCATTTTACCGACCAAAGTTTAATGTTACGGAGGTGACCCCTTA
>NZ_JBNMIQ010000032.1:0-37827 GCF_050873365.1 Brotaphodocola sp.
AAGTCGACGCTCGCGGAGACTTGGCGCGTGATTTTGGTCAGCTCTGCTGACATCTTCTTATCAAAATCACTGCGCATCCTCGCGGAGCGTATAACTCAGAAGGGGATTGTCTCCCCTCCTGAGAAAGTTTGTGATACCCCACCTATAGAGGAGGGGGACATCCACTCTGGGTTATACTGGGACTGGCGGGGGAGGAGGAAATGAGATAGATGGCATTTTTAGATCAGTTGGAGCCTTTTTATGGGACAGGAGCGAGAAATCGACAGGGGCAGAATCTCGAAGAGTTTTTGGATGCCTACAATCCAAAGAAATATGACACACCGAGCAATACGACCGACATCATTGTGGTCAGAAGTGCAGAAAAACTGGTTCGCTGGGGTCAGCTGATTCAGGTTCTGATGGTGAAACGCAGTAACCATCCGAGCATTGGATTCTGGGCGACACCGGGCGGATTTGTGGAGCTTCGAGAGGATCTGGAAGAGGGAGCGAGGAGAGAACTTGAGGAGGAGACCGGAGTCTCAGGACTTCCGCTTCGTCAGATGCGCACCTGGGGTGCATGGCAGAGGGATCCGCGCTGGCGAGTCATCACGACCTCTTTTCTGGCGCTTGTGGAGGGAGATCTTCCGGTTCAGGCGGGAGATGATGCCGATGAGGCACTGTGGATGGATGTTTCCCTGTCAGAGAAAACGTCCAAAGACGGGGAAACTTTAAAAAATCTGGAAGAGACACAGGGAATCCGGGATATCGAGATCTGGGAACTTTCTTTGAAAAATTCCAAGCATGGAATCGCGCTTCATGCAGAGGTTGCGGTCTGCCATCGGGGAAGCGGGATTTTGCAGGAAGAAGAGTACAGACTTCTCTCGAGTGACGGGATTGCCGTGGATCATGGATGTCTGATCACGCAGGCACTCTTATATCTGAAATCGCGTCTTGAGCAGAGCTGACCAAAATCACGCGCCAAGTCGATGCTTGTGTCGACTTGAATTTGTGCAATGCATGAATGGGAAGGAGAATCTGGAAAGAAGGATGGTCAGTTTTTCTTTTTTGTGATAAAATAACAGTAAATTTACCATCCTTGAGAAAGAAAAGTTGAGTGAGGATAAAAATCTTTTTGTGCAGAGGAAAACGCAGAAATGGGGAATGAGATAAGGAAGGAAAGAGTTCTGCTGGTGGACGATTCGCAGTTAAATCGGGCAATGTTGGCAGAAATTCTAGCGGGAGAATTTGAAATTCTTGAAGCGGAAAACGGAGCGGAAGCGTTGAAGCTGATCCGAAAATATGAAACCGGAATCTCATTAATTCTCTTGGATATTATGATGCCGGTGATGGATGGATTTGAATTGCTGGCAATTATGAACAAGAATCATTGGATTGAAAATATTCCGGTTATTATGATTTCCGCAGAGAATGGATCTGCCTATGTGGACTGGGCTTATGAGCTTGGAGCGACCGATTACATCAGCCGACCATTTGATGCGAAGGTGGTGCAGAGGCGCACCCAGAATACGATTATGCTCTACGCCAAGCAGAAGCATTTGATTGGTCTTGTGACGGATCAGGTCTATGACCGGGCGAAGGGCAACTGGATCTTGGTCAGTATTCTCAGCCATATTGTTGAATTTAGAAATGGCGAGAGTGGACTTCATGTGATGCATATCAATTCGATCACGGGAATTCTATTGGAATGTCTGGCGAAAAAGACGGACAAGTATGGACTTTCGTGGACGGATCGTTCGATGATTACGCTTGCGTCGTCGCTTCATGATATCGGAAAGATCGGAATTGACGATAAGATTTTAAATAAACCGGGAAAGCTGACAAAAGAAGAGTATGAGATCATGAAGACGCACGCGGAGATTGGTGCGTCGATGCTGAGCCAGATTGATTTCTATAAGAATGAAAAGCTCGTAAAGGTTGCGTATGAGATCTGCAGGTGGCATCATGAGCGCTATGATGGAAAAGGGTATCCGGATGGCTTAAAGGGTGAGGAGATCCCGATCTCTGCTCAGGTTGTCGCCCTTGCGGACGTTTACGATGCCCTTGTGAGTGAGCGCGTCTACAAACCTGCCTATTCCCACGAGCAGGCGATTCAGATGATTTTAAATGGGGAGTGCGGAGCGTTCAATCCTCTGCTTCTCGAATGTCTTGTGGAGTGTCAGGATCGCATCACAAAGGAACTGGAACTGCGTTCTGTCGGTGATCAGAATGTCCGTCAGATGAGAAATGTCGCGGATGAGTTGCTCCAGAGACCGGAGTTCTCGATTGCGGAGCGAACCCAGCAACAGCTTGAGTATGAGAGAATGAAGGACAAGTTCTATTCGTCGCTCTCGAAGGAGATTCGCTACGAGTACACGACTCAGCCGATGATGTTGACGTTCTCGGAGTGGGGCGCAAAGGCGCTTGGAATCGATGAGGTGACGCTCGAGCCGGAAAAGAATGAAAAGTTATTGGAAGCGTTTCCGTTGGAGGAGATTGAAAGCCTCAAGGAGAGTTTCTTTGAGACGACACCGGAAAATCCGGAGATTGAGAACACATATCGGATTCGGATTGATGGAACGTTTCGGGATTGCAGGATTGTCAGCAGGGTGATCTGGTCAAATGAGGCTTTGCCACAGTGCAACGGAAGCATTGGCAGAATTCTGCCGGAATAGGAAAATAGGAAGCAGATAATAATTGTCTGAAAAAATACGCGAGATCTCGCAGATGCAATTGACATCGTGTAAAGATAGTGTTAATATTTTCTTATATAACAGTAAAAAACAGAAAATTCAGAAAACAGAAAATAAAGTGAAGAGTAGAAATGGAATCCGAATCAGAGCGTGAAGAATCCGATACAGAACACAGAACAATGTTCGGAGATAGAATGATTCGGTATAGAATCTACGTGGAAACAGGGGGACAAGTATGAAAATAGCAATGCTTGGTCATAAGAGAATCCCGTCGAGAGAAGGAGGAATTGAGACCGTTGTCACGGAGCTTGCGGTGAGAATGGAAAGACGGGGAAATCAGGTAGAAGCTTACAATCGTTGGGAGCCTTTTAATAAGGATCTTCCAAAGATTCCAAAAGAGTATAAGAATGTGAAGCTTCATAAGATTCTGACTTCGCAGAAGTCTTCTTTAAATGCATTTATTTATTCAGTTTTGGCAACAGGAAAGGCTCTTTTTGGCGGGCACGATGTGCTCCATTATCATGCAGAGGGAAGTTGTGCGATGATCTGGTTGCCGAAACTGTTTAAGATTCCAGTTGTGGCGACAATCCACGGACTAGACTGGAAGCGTGCCAAGTGGGGCAATTTCGCGACGAAGTATCTGCTTTTTGGCGAGCGTGTCGCAGCGCGCTATGCCGATGAGATCATTGTGCTTTCCAAGGATATGCAACACTATTTTTTGGAGACGTATGGGCGGGAGACACATTATCTGAACAATGGAATTCAGGTGAATGATCCGGTTGCCCCGGACAAGATCCGAAAATTTGGTTTAAAAGAGCAAAATTATATCCTGTATCTTGGAAGAATTGTTCCGGAGAAGGGAATTCACTATCTGATTGAGGCATTCCGTGGAATTGACACGGATGTCAAGCTCGTCATTGCGGGAAATGCGGACAAGACGAATCCTTATGCCATGTCGATCTGCGAGAAGGCAGAGAAGGATGACCGGATTATTATGCCTGGATTTGTCGAGGGACAGATGCTTGAGGAACTTTACAGCAACTGCATCGCCTATGTGCTTCCGAGTGATGTCGAGGGAATGGCGATCACGATGCTTGAGGCGATGAGTTACGGCGCACATTGTATTTTCAGTGATATTCCGGAGAACAGAGAGGTCGCCGGGGATTATGCCCGATATTTCCCGGTAGGAGATGTGAAAGCACTTCGCGAGCGTTTGAAACTTGCAATTTCCCTTCGAGAGTCTGAGAAGAATGCGGATGGGGAGCGAGAGATCGCCTACATCAAGGAGAAATTTGGCTGGGAGCCGGTTGTGGACAGCACGCTGGATATCTATGAGCTTGCGATCCGTAAGGTGAGAAAGCGCGTGGCATCACAAAAAATGGGATGAGATAAACGAAGAGAAGTCCGGGTTACTGGAATAAGACAGAAAAAATAGAACGAAAAGAAATAGAAAGAAAAGAGATAAGAAAAAACTCCTGTGATCGGAATTCCAAATCCGTATCGTATCACAGGAGTTTTTTGTTGGCGTGTCTGTTTTTATGGATTTAGGGCTTTGGGCTTGCACAGCTGTCGCGCTCGACGATGTGATGCGGGACGAGAATCTTTGTCGCAAGCAGATTCGGATTCTCGATGTGGTTGATCATCTGGGATGCCGACTCAATGCCGAGCTGGAAGGAGTTGATGTCCACTGAGGTCAGCTGGGGCGAGGTCAGGCGTGCAAACAGCGAGTTGTTGAATGAGATGATCGAGAGGTCATCGGGGATGGACAGACCGATCTCAAGGCAGACGCGCTCTAAGGCAACGGCGAGGATGTCGTCACTCACGACAAGTGCTGTCGGACGATCCGGGCGCTTGAGAAGCTCAAGAAGGGGCTGACGATCTTCTTCATTTGCAGATTTCATCTCGATGCAGTAAGCAGAATTTAACGGGATCTGGTGGCGAAGCAGGGCAGTTTCGTAGCCGGTGCGTCGGTCAGCGGAAAACATCATCGTGCTGTCACTACCGATGTAGCCAATCTTTCTGTGACCGAGCTGATAGAGATATTCGGTCGCGTCCTGACCGGCGAGCAGGTTGTCATTGTCGATATAGATTGTCTGGTTGGCAAACTGATAGGCTTTTCCGATCAGAACATAGAGAAGTCCCTCATTGTAAAGGAAATCTGTAACAGGATCCTGGCGCATCGAATAGAGGACGATGAAGCCGTCGACCTGTCCACTGCGAGTCATCGAGCGGATCGCCTGAAGTGTCTCCTCTGTGCTGTCGCCGGTGATGATTGTGTTGATGTACTGTCTCTGGTTGCAAAACTGGCTGATTCCGCGGATTGCCTCAAGGTAAAATGAGTTTTCATAGGCTTCCCTTGCGGAGGGTGGGAGAATGATCCCAATCGTGCGGGAATTTTGGGTGGCAAGGTTGCTCGCCTGAAAATTTGGTTCATAGCCGAGCTCACTCATCGCCTTGCGAACTTTTTCCTTTGTCTCCGCGCTGATGGACGGGTTATTCTTGCAGGTGCGGGAGACAGTCGAAGGGGACACGCCTGCGAGCGCTGCAACATCTTTGATTGTAACTGCCATAATCAAGAACCTCCGGTTTCTTTTCTCTTTTTCTTTCTTTTTTCGCTGTTTTGTTTTTTTGATTTGATTCTTTCTGATTTTTCTATTTCGAATTCTGACTCTTCTATTTCTTCTATATTGTTTCTTTCCATTTCGGATTCTGATCTTTATTTTAGAGGAAAGTTGCAGAATTGTCAATTTGTGTTTGCATGAAAATTGCATAGATTGCATGCATGAAAAATGCATTTGCATAAAACACGCAGGAGCCTGTTTGAAACAGCGTTTTGATATATGGGAAAAGTGCATAAAAACCGTGCAAAAAATTGTGAAAAACGTGGAAAACAAAAAATAAGTAAAGGAAACACTTGAAAAATCTGTGCAAACGCATTATATTTAATGCAAGCGGTTGCATAAAACAAGCGCAACAACATGCACAGGCAGAGAGAATGGGTAGAAAAAGGCGATTGCGAATTACACAAATGCAGAAATTGCACAAATGCAGATCGAGCCGGTGCAGGAGGAGCAAGAAGGCAGGGAAACTTGCAGAGATGAGAAAGATGAACCGCAAAGAAAGATTGAGACAGCAACAGGGGACAGCAGGGGAAGAGTCAGGCAAAAAAGAAATTTAATGGTAAGACATGTATGAGGGAGGTTACGGTATGGAGAACAGAGATGAATCCTGTATGGGAATCCGGATTTTGTCGCCGGTGACAGGAAAAGCAATTCCGTTGGAGCAGGTGGATGATCCGGTATTTTCACAGAAGGTGATCGGAGATGGAATGGCAGTCATCCCGTCGGAAGGAACGATTGTGAGCACGGTGGATGCAGAGGTGGTGTCCGTTGCGGAGACCAAGCATGCGTTTGGTCTGAAGACAGAGGATGGACTTGAGCTTCTGATTCATGTGGGACTTGAGACGGTTTCCTTAAAGGGAGAATGTTTTGAAGTGTTTGTAAAGCCGGGCGATCGCGTCAAAGCCGGACAGAAGCTTGCAAAGGTTGACTTGGAATTTCTGAAGGAGAAAAAAATCAGCGCAGTGACACCGGTTCTGGTCTGCGGAGGAATGGCAGGAAAGAGCTTAAACTATGGCGAAGGTGAGATGAAGGCGGGAGAGAGCGTGCTTCTCACGGTTCTTGAGAGCTGTGAGCACAGCGCGGAGACTTCCACTTCGGTTTCCACGAATGAAGAGGCACAGGCAGGAGCACAGAAGTCTGTATCGGTGGCAGAAAAATCGGGAGATAGCGCTCAGGCAGAAGCAAAGGCGAGCGCAAAGGAATCCAAGAAACCGGCAATCAATTTTGATTTTCTTCAGAAACTCGGCAAGGTGCTGATGACGGTTATCGCCGTTATGCCGGCAGCGGGACTGATGATCAGCCTTGGAAAACTCGTTCAGATGGCGGGCGCAGATGTCTCGATGATCGGAACGATCGGAAGCACGATGGAGAACATCGGATGGGCGGTCATCAACAACCTGCACATTCTGTTTGCAATCGCAATCGGCGGTTCCTGGGCCAAGGAGAGAGCTGGCGGTGCATTTGCAGCGATCATCACTTTTATTCTGATCAACCAGATCACGGGTTCAATCTTCGGTGTGACCTCCGCAATGCTCAGTGACGCAGATGCGGTGACGCACACACTTTTTGGAAAAGAGATTCTCGTAAACGGATATTTTACCTCGGTTCTCGGAGCACCGGCACTGAATATGGGTGTGTTTGTCGGCATCATCTCCGGTTTCGCAGGTGGTGTGATTTACAATAAGTACTACAATTTCCGCAAACTTCCGGATGCACTCGCATTCTTTAACGGCAAGCGTTTTGTGCCGATGGTCTGCATCGCATGGTCGGTTGTGATTTCCCTTGTCCTTGCAGTTGTATGGCCGGTTGTTCAGTCCGGAATCAATGCATTTGGTGTGTGGATTGCGAATTCTTCCTCCACCTCCCCGATTCTGGCACCGTTTATCTACGGAACCTTGGAGCGTCTCTTACTGCCGTTTGGTCTGCATCACATGTTGACAATCCCGATGAACTACACGTCCTTCGGTGGCACTTACACAATCCAGACCGGAATCAACGCAGGTGCTCAGGTATTTGGTCAGGATCCGCTCTGGCTTGCATGGGCAACGGATCTGATCAACTTTAAGGATGCAGGCGATATGAATGCGTATGTCAACCTTCTGACAACGGTAACCCCGGCTCGTTTCAAGGTTGGACAGATGATCGGTGCAACCGGACTTCTGCTCGGTATCGCACTTGCGATGTACCGCAGAGTTGATCCGGATAAGCGCCAGAATTATCGTTCGATGTTTGTCTCCACGGTTCTCGCTGTCTTCTTAACCGGCGTAACCGAACCGCTTGAGTTCTTGTTTATGTTCTGTGCCCTTCCGCTCTATGTGGTCTATGCGGTATTACAGGGATGTGCATTTGCGATGGCAGGTGTGATTCATCTGCGTCTGCACTCGTTCGGAAATCTGGAGTTTCTGACCCGTGTGCCGATGTCCTTAAAGGCAGGACTTGCAGGAGATTTAATTAACTTTGTGATCTGTGTCGCCGTCTTCTTTGTGATTGGATACTTTGTGGCATACTTTATGATCGGCAAGTTTGGATTTGCAACTCCGGGTCGTCTCGGAAATTACACGGATGAGAATGGTGACGAGAGTGCGGATGCATCTGCCGGAAATAGCCAGGGTGCAAGTGCAGGTGCAACAAATGCAGGTGGAAATGGCAGTCAGGCAGAGCGCATCATCGCTCTTCTCGGAGGACGCGAGAACATCACGCTTGTCGATGCCTGCATGACCCGTCTGAGAGTGACGGTAAAAGATCCGAGTAAGGTCGCAGAGCTTCCGGCATGGAAGGCAGAGGGCGCACTTGGACTGCTCAAGAAGGACAATGGAATTCAGGCAGTATACGGACCGAAGGCAGATGTTCTGAAATCTGATATCAATGATATTTTATAAGTAATAAATTTGTTTTGGAGATACATATATTCATTTTGTGGTTCATTTGGAAATTGAGGAGATGACAGGGAAATGAAAATTCTGACACTCAATGCTCATAGTCTGGTAGAACCGGACTATGAGAAGAAATTGGCACTGTTTGCACAGGTTGTATGGAGAGAAAAACCGGATATCATGGCATTTCAGGAGGCGAGCCAGAGTCTTGCTGGCTTCCCTCTGCCAGATGAGGAGGCAGAAGGCTATCTTCCGGTTGCCGGCTATGAGGGAAGACTTCACAGAGACAATTACGGGGCGAATCTCGCAGGTCTGCTCAAAAAGTTTGGTCTCGATTACTTCTGGACCTGGGTTCCGGCAAAACTGGGATACGACATTTACGAGGAGGGTCTCGCAATTTTTTCGAGGAAACCGGTGGTGGAGACGGATCAGTTTACAATCAGCGCCGTTGATGATTATCATAACTGGAAAACGCGAAAGATTGTCGGCCTGAGAAATGAGGATGGCTGGTTTTACACTGTTCATATGGGCTGGTGGAAGGACGAGGAGGAGCCCTTCTCGGCACAGTGGAAGTGTGTGTCAGAGCACCTTGCACGAAGGAAAACTCAGCTGACGGAGAGACAGGGACTGTGGTTGATGGGAGACTTCAACAGCCCTGCCTCTGTGCGAGGAGAGGGCTATGATCTGGTTCGCGAAAGTGGATGGTCAGATACCTATCTGCTTGCAAAACACCGGGACGAGGGGAGCACGGCTTCCGGTGGAATTGATGGCTGGAAAGACGGGAAATCGGAGAGCGGAATGCGCATTGACTATATCTGGTATGCGGGAGAGATTTCGATTGCATCCTCTCAGGTGATCTGTGATGGAAAGAAATATCCGCAGGTGTCTGATCACTGTGGGGTGATGATTGAGACGGAATCCGGCACACAGGAATAGAAAAAAGACAGGTATGCAAAAAGAGTAGAGAATGTAGAGAATTATGTAGAGAATTATAAAGAAATGATAAAGAAACGATAGTGATGAATTGAGATCGAGAAAACGAGGAAGAGAGAGGGAGATTAAGGTGAATAGAGAAGCGGGAATTCTTTTATCAATCAGTAGCCTGCCATCCAAGTATGGAATCGGCTGTTTTTCAAAGAGTGCATATGAGTTTGTAGACTGGCTGAAAAAGGCAGGTCAGAGCTATTGGCAGATTCTGCCACTCGGACCGACAAGTTATGGGGATTCTCCGTATCAGTCTTTCTCCACCTATGCAGGAAATCCGTATTTTATCAGTCTTGAAGAGCTGATTGAGGAGGGGCTTCTGACGAAAAAGGAGTGTGCAATTCTCGAGAAGGATGCGGTAAACGGAACAATCAATTACGAGAAGCTGTACAAACACCGCTATCCGGTTCTTCGCAAGGCGTATGAGCGCAGTAAGATCAGCGAGAACGAGGAGTACCAGCAGTTTGTGCGGGAACAGTCCTGGTGGCTTTCCGATTATGCGCTGTTCATGGCAGTAAAAGACCGTTTTGAGGGAAAACCGTGGACAGAGTGGGCGGAGGATATTCGTCTTCGCTGGAACAATGCGATGGATTATTATCGCAGAGAATTGTACTTTGATATTGAATTTCAGCAGTATCTTCAGTTCACGTTTTACAAGCAGTGGATGAAGCTCAAGGCGTATGCGAACAGTCAGGGAATCCGTATCATCGGCGATATTCCGATCTATGTAGCGATGGACAGTGCAGATGCCTGGGCAAATCCTCAGCTCTTCCAGCTCGATGCAGACAATGTTCCGCTTGCAGTTGCAGGATGTCCGCCGGATGGATTTTCTGCGGATGGTCAGCTCTGGGGAAATCCGCTCTACCGTTGGGATTACCATCGCCAGACCGGGTATGCATGGTGGATTCAGCGTCTGAATTATTGCTTTAAGCTCTATGATGTTGTGAGAATTGATCATTTCAGAGGATTTGATGAGTACTTCTCGATCCCGTATGGGGCAAAGACGGCGATTGGCGGTCACTGGGAGAAGGGGCCGGGAATGGATCTGTTTGCCCGCGTGAGAGAAGCTCTCGGTGAGAAGGAAGTCATTGCGGAGGATCTTGGATATGTGACGGATTCTGTGAGAAAACTGGTATATGACAGTGGATTCCCGGGCATGAAGGTTCTCGAGTTTGCATTTGATTCCCGCGATTCAGGCTGTGCAAACGATTATCTGCCACACAATTACACAGAAAACTGTGTCGCCTATACCGGAACGCATGACAATGAGACGATTGCGGGCTGGTTAAACAGCATCACTCCGGCAGAACAGCAACTTGCGAGAGAGTATCTCTGTGACACTTACACGCCAAAGAAATACCTCTATCGCAGTTTCATCGCATTGATTATGCGCTCCCGCGCTTCCCTTTGCGTGATCCCGATGCAGGATTACCTCGGACAGGACAACAAGAGCCGGATGAATCGCCCGTCCACCGTTGGAATCAACTGGAAGTGGCGAGTAAAAGAGGAAGAGCTTAGCACAGCACTTCAGACGGAGATTCGCGGCATCGCAAGACGCTACGGAAGACTTGGCTGGCAGTGGCAGGATGAGCTCGACCAGCCCAAGACTGCGACTGCAAGCAAAGGATAATAGAAAGAGCATCTCGGTGCTCAAAATGATCCGACCTTGGATTTAAGATTTATCAGAGGAAGCAGGACTCTGACAGAGTTCCATGCTCTCTCTGAGCCATTTGCACGTCGCCTCCTCGCGGATGATCGCACCTCGCAGAACCATATAGTCGGTCAGTGCTTCTTTGCCTTCCGGGGGAAGAGTCTGAAATTTTTTGGAGTTTTCCTTTAAGTGGTGCAATCGGTTTTCATGCTGGGAGAGTTGATCGGTCAGCATCTGAAGCTGGCGTTCGGCACCGATACAATCAGAAAAGAACAGCTGTAACCGGAATTCGTCTTTCGGGGAAGCTGGCATTGGAAAAAGAGTCTGTTCCCATTTCAGAAAGAGGTCTCGTCCTTTTTCTGTGATGGAATAGACTTTTTTTTCGAGCACAGTTCCGGAAACCTCGATCTCGTACTGGACAAGACCTTCTTTTGTGAGACTTTTGAGTTCCGGGTAAATCTGGCTGTGTTTGGCAGTCCAAAATTCAAACAAAGTAGTCTCAAATTCTTTTGCCATCTCATATCCGCTCATGCTTCGGCGGTTTAACAGTCCTAAAATTGCATATCGCAGGGTTCCCATAGTTAGTTCCTCTTTCTTTGTTTTATGGATTTTTTCTTGTAGCATTTAATTCTTATTTATATTTTTTATATTTCCAGTTGTTTTATTTTTTGTTCCTTCTTTAACGCCCATTATATCATACACTCGCAAACTTGTGCTACCGCACTCCTCTGCCTGCTAACACAGGCGGTTTGCTCGTTAATGGCGCAAGAAAAACAAATGCCTGCTTCGCAGTCGCTTGTTTTTCTTTAACGATCATTATATCACAAAAACAAGTAAAAACAAACATGTCAATATTGACATGTTTTGAACGAAGTGTTACGATAGGAAAGGAGATTGATGAGAATCAATAAGAAAAATAAGGGAACACAATAAAACGAGAAATAATAAAACAAATAAATAATAAGATAAAGACAAATAAATAATAAAATAAACAACCAGTCAACTCAACACATTAACATATATAAAAATTACCAGATGGAGGAAATGCTATGAAGTACAAGTACCCGCATCTTTGCAGTCCGATCACGATTGCAGGAAAGACCTTTTCAAACCGCATGTTTTCTGCCCCGATGGGAGGAACGGACATCACGAACGATGGCTGTATCGGACCGAAATCCACGGCATTTTATGAGCTTCGCGCAAAGGGTGGAGCGGGAGCCGTGACCGTCAGCGAGTGCATGGTTCATCCAAAGACGGACGGTTCCCATGCTTATCATCTCGACACGACAATCCTGAATTCCCTTGCATCCGCGACCTACACGGCAGATGCAATTTCCCGCCACGGCGCAGTTGCAAGCCTTGAGCTTTCTCACTCGGGCATGTATGCGGGAACTTATATGACGGACAAATCCCGTCAGCATGAGATGTGCCAGTGGGGACCGTCTGACACCGTGCGCCCGGATGGAGTGCAGGTGCGCGCGCTCAGCAAAGAGCAGATCGATGAGATTGTGACCGCATATGGAACGGTTGCAGGGCTTGCAAAGCGGGCTGGATTTGAGATGATCATGATTCATGGCGGTCACGGCTGGCTGATCAACCAGTTCTTGTCCCCGTATTTCAATCACAGAACGGATGAGTACGGCGGTTCTCTTGAGAATCGTTGCAGACTTGCCTCAGAGGTTCTCGATGCGGTCAGAAAGGCAGTCGGACCGGCATTCCCGATTGAGTTCCGTTTCAGCGGATCAGAGTTGTTTGAGGGCGGATATGATCTTGAGGAGGGTGTTCGGATTGCACAGCAGTTGGAATCCAAGATTGATCTTCTTCATGTCTCTGCGGGAACGTACCAGAGAGGTTTCGGGGATACGCATCCGTCCATGTTTAAGGATCATGGATGCAATGTTTACTTGGCAGCGGAGATCAAGAAACATGTCTCGGTTCCGGTTGCAACGATCGGCGGACTGAATGATCCGGCGCAGATGGAGGAGATCATCGCTTCCGGAAAGGCAGATGTCGTTTACATGGCGAGAGCGCTTCTCGCAGATCCGTACCTTCCGCGCAAGGTGATGGAGAACCGCGATGACGAGATCGTGCACTGCCTGCGCTGTTTCACCTGTATGGCAGAGCGTGCGATGACGGCGACGAGAAGATGTACCGTAAATCCGCTGATCGGAAGAGAGCTTGAGGGAGATGAAGTTTATCCGGCACCGGTGAAGAAGAAGGTACTCGTTGTCGGTGGAGGTCCGGGCGGACTTTATTCTGCTTGGACGGCGAGAAGACGCGGTCATCAGGTCATTCTCTGTGAGAAGGAAGACCAGATTGGCGGAATCTTAAAGAGCGAGATCGCACTTCCGTTTAAGAAAGAAATGTATGAGCTCAGCCGGACTTACGAGAAGTTTGCGCGTGAGAGTGGGGTGGAGATTCGTCTGAACACGGAGGTGACGAGAGAGTATGTCGAGAAGGAAGCTCCGGATGCGCTGATTCTTGCAGTCGGATCAAAGCCGTTTGTACCGCCGATTTCGGGAATCGATGGAGATCAGGTGATTGTGGTCAACGATCTCTACAAAAAGCAGGATCAGGTGACCGACGAGGTTGTCGTCATGGGAGGTGGACTTGCAGGCTGTGAGTGTGCAATTCATCTCGCACAGGAGGGAAAGAAGGTGCATCTGGTCGAGATGCGTGATGAGCTGGCTCCGGATGCGAATATTCGTCATCGTCCTCT
This sequence comes from Brotaphodocola sp., assembly GCF_050873365.1. Lineage (GTDB taxonomy): Bacteria > Bacillota > Clostridia > Lachnospirales > Lachnospiraceae > Brotaphodocola. The sequence goes on from NZ_JBNMIQ010000032.1 coordinate 13,518, forward strand.
GCTTCTCAAAGAGATTGAGAAAGACGGAATTCAGGTACATACCGGTCACTGCGTCGAGAAAATCGAGAAGGATGGCGTATGGTGCAAGAATGCACAGGGAGAGTCCGTGCTGATTGCCGGTACCACCGTGATCTGTGCGCTCGGTCAGCGTGCACGCGCGGATATCGTGGAAGCACTTCGCGACAGTGCTCCGTTTGTTCGTGTGATCGGAGATGCCAGAAAAGTATCAACAATCACCAATGCGGTTTATCAGGGTTACCACGCAGGACTGGATATCTAAGAAAATCTGAGAAAATGGTGGATGCGTCCGATATTTTTCCAGAATTTGGTCACTTTCGTTCTCTGCGATGAAATGAGATACGGTTTACTTAAAAAATATTAAGATAGCGGAAAAATATTGCAAAGTCTCTTCTTTTTGTTTTATAATGTTGCACAAGAAATCCAGCCTGCATCTGCTGAATTCTGAAGGGGTCTGTTCCCCGCTCTTCATGCGGGGAATTTGAGGTATGATGACGATTATAATCAGAAAGAGGGGACTTTTTTTATGATCGAAGAGATTATGGAGTACAATCGCAAATTTGTTGAGAACCGTGGTTATGAGCCGTATCTGACAAGCAAATATCCGGATAAGAAGCTCGCAATTTTGACCTGTATGGACACGCGCCTGATCGAACTGCTTCCGGCAGCACTGGGAATCCGAAATGGAGATGCAAAGGTGATCAAGAACGCCGGTGGAGTAGTCAACCATCCTTACGGAAGTGCAATGCGAAGCCTTCTCGTTGCAATCCTTGAGCTCGGAGTTGAGGAAATCATGGTCATCGGTCATACGGACTGTGGTGTTCAGGGAATGAATGGCGCAGAGATGCTCAAAAAGCTCGTAGAGCGGGGAATCTCTCAGGAGCACATCGACATCATCCGCCACAGCGGAATTGATCTGGAAGACTGGCTTGGCGGATTTGAGTCGGTTGAGGTTTCTGTCATTGACACGGTTTATGTACTCCGCAATCATCCACTTATGCCGAAGAACGTGAAAATCGGTGGATTTATCATGGACTCTGTGACCGGTGAACTTCATCAGGTGGAGGAGCACTGCTAAAGAATGTGCCAGGGCACATTCTTTCTTAAAACATCGATCAGACCTGTGCGTGTGATGCTGTTTTCTGTGATAAAGGATTATGGCATTAATGGTATTATGCGTCAGGTGGACGATTTGGATGATCGGGATGATCTGGTCTTTTGCTGGATCATACTGCGATACTGTTTCGGGGATTGTCCCTGAAACTTCCGAAAAACTCTGGAAAAATAATTTGCATCGAAGAACCCGCATCGAGAGGAGATTTCTCCGACCGGCAGACTTGTCGTGTTTAGGAGAATCAGAGCCTGTCGGATGCGGGTTTTGTTGATGTAATCGGTGACGGTCATGCCGGTCTCCTTCCGGAAGATCGTGGAGAGATGGCTCTCCGAGACGGAACACTGTCTGGCAAGCCAGAAGAGTGAGAGCTCAGTATTATAGTAGAAATCAATGTTGTTCATGCAGGTCTGGACAAGCTGGGAGTAGGAGCGTCTTGAGTAATTCTGGACGAGGATACAGTATTTGCGAACCATTGTGCTGTTGAGCTGGTTGAGCTGATCGACGGTCATTGCGGACTCGATCTGGATTGCAAGGGTGCGCGAGAGATTGTCGATGTGGAGCGGGTGAACTCCCCCAAATTCTGCGGATTTGCGAAGCAGAGTGTTGAACGTGAACAGGATATTTTTTCTGTCACGCAGAGGAGAGGCAACGCGCGGGCTTAATCGATAGGAGAGAAAACGCTGACAGCGAATCATCGCCTCCTGTGTATTGCCGGAAGCGACGGCCTCCATCAGGTCATGTTCTGCCTGGTAACGATCCTCGATTGCAGTCAGGGCGACGTCCGGTTGACTTGGCAGGGAGTAGTCTGCGCCCTCCGGGGTCGTGAATCCCCATGCCTCCTCGCCGACAGTGATCTCACGAAATAGGATGGGATTTTTGCTGAATTTCTGAAGAAAGAAGAGCATCGTGTGAACCCACATTTCCTGAGAAGGAACAATCGGGGTGTAATTATAAAATTCCACAAAATCTTGTTGATAGAGTGGATTGATCTTAAGCGCGGAGATCCGTTCTGAGATCTCGGATGTGCTCAAAGACTGAAAGAGGATCGGACCGACGCAGAGAATCGGGGAGGAAGTCTCGGAGCTGGAATCAGAAAAGTCTGCCGGCAGGCGGAAAAAGGTGTAATTCATCAGAAGCTCATCCTTGTAGAGATAGAAGGTATCACTGTCGAGATGGGATTCGAAGAGGTCAGTGACCAGAGAGTACTGAGGGTTTGCGTGCATGCGTTTGCGAAAGCCCAGATCAATCTCCTCGCACTGGGTCTTGGGATCTGTGACGAACAGAACATGGAGTCCCCAGTGCTCGTACAGTTCCGTCATCAGAGTCAGGATTTCCGCGCGGGTTGTCGTTTCTTTTCCTTCTTTTGTTTCGTTCATTTTTTTCATAGCTGGTCCCTCTCATTTTTTCAATTTCTTATTTTATTTCGTGTTCTTGCTTATTCCTGTCTTTTTTTCCTTTTCCATTTAGATTCTTTTCTTTGTTTCTGTCATTTTTTTGAATCTTGTCTCTTAATCCACACTCTATTTTCTTTCGTACAAAAATGATCTCATTTATTATATTAACAAAAAATAATGCTAATATCAACGAAAATCGTCCTATGAAAAAGAGAAGATTCCGAGTATAGTTAAGTCATCACTTATGGGGCACATAACTAATATATTAACATATCTTAATGAAATGGGAGGGCAAACATGAGAGAAGTGATGAATCTCAATGCGGGATGGAAATTTATTCAGCAGGATGTGGGACTGCCGGAGTCATTTCCGGAAAATTGGAAATCTGTTGATCTTCCGCACACTTGGAATGCGGTGGATGGTCAGGACGGAAATGGAAGCTATGACCGGGGAAGCTACTGGTATGCGAGAACGTTTGAGACGCCAGAGCAACCGCTTGGGGGCGGTCGCACCTATGTGGAGGTTTTGGGAGCGGGACAGCAGGCGACGGTGTACGTCAACGGTAAGAAAGCGATTTATCACGAGGGCGGTTACTCAACATTCCGCGCGGATGTCACCGATCTGTGCCACACGGATGGAACGAAGAATCTGCTGGTGATCAACTGCTCGAATGAGTACAAGGATAGTGTGTATCCGCAGTCCGCCGACTTTACGTTTTACGGTGGTCTGTATCGGGGCGTGAATCTGATCAGCGTTCCGGCGGTTCACTTTGATTTGGATTACTACGGCGGACCGGGAATCATGGTGACACCGAAGCCGGATGAGTGTGGCGGGGCAATCTTTGAGATCAAGAGTTTTGTGACCGGGGCAGATGAGAATTTTACCGTGCTTTACAGCATTGAGAATGCGGAAGGCGAGGAGGTTGCAGGTGGGTTGAGACCGGCTGACAGTAGTTCAATTACGATCTATGTAAACAACGTCTCTCTCTGGAGCCCGAAAACCCCTTACTTATACAAGGTGAGAGCCTCTCTTCTCAGACGCAATGAAGTCTATGACGAGCTGACCGTTCAAGCGGGCGTGCGCAGTTTCTCCTGCGACCCGAACAAAGGATTTATCCTGAACGGGGTGCCGACTCCTCTTCGCGGTGTGAGCCGTCATCAGGATAAACTCTACAAGGGAAATGCGCTGACAAAGGAAGATCACTATGAGGATGCGCGCATCATCAAGGAACTCGGCGCAAACACGATCCGTCTGGCGCATTACCAGCATGCTCAGGAATTCTATGATGCCTGCGATGAGCTTGGATTTGTGGTCTGGGCGGAGATTCCGTTTATCAGCGTCTTCAACAAAGATCCGGAAGCTCATCAGAACTGCATCCAACAGCTCAAGGAACTGATTATTCAGAATTATAATCACCCGTCGATCTGTTTCTGGGGCATCTCAAACGAGATCCTGATCGGAGGAATCTCGGAGAAACTTGTCGAGAATCACAAGGAGCTGAATGCTCTTGCAAAGGAGCTTGATCCGACGAGACTGACGACGATCGCCCATGTGAGCATGACTCCGCTTAAGAGCCCAATGCACCATATCACCGATGTGATCAGCTATAACCATTATTTTGGCTGGTACGGCGGAAAGATGGAGGACAATGGACCGTGGCTTGACCGCTTCCATGAGCTTCATCCGGATCTCTGCCTGGGACTGAGCGAGTACGGCTGTGAGGGCGTGATCACGAACCACGGACCGAATCCGGCGTGCAAGGATTACTCGGAGGAGTATCAGGCACTGTATCACGAGCATATGGCAAAGGTTTTGAATGACAGACCTTGGATGTGGTCAAGCCATGTCTGGAACATGTTTGACTTTGGATGTGCAGCGCGAAATGAGGGCGGTGTTGCAGGAAGAAACAACAAGGGTCTTGTGACAATTGATCGAAAGGTAAAGAAAGATAGTTTTTATATTTATCAGGCATACTGGAGCGAGAAGCCGATGGTTCACATCTGTGGACGACGCTATGCACAGCGCGCCGGCGAGACGACAGAGGTTCGCGTTTACTCGAACCAGCCGAGCGTCAAGCTCTTTGTAAATGGAACGCTTGTGGAGGAGAAAGAAGCCGACAAGGTATTTGTCTTCACGGTATCCTTGAAAGAGGGAAACAACATTCTGGTTGCGGAGGCAGGAAGCGTGAAAGATTCGATCTCTCTTGAAAAAGTGGAAAAAGAGCCGGAGATCTATGTGCTTCCGGAAGTCAATGAGCGTGCTGAGGGAGTTGCAAACTGGTTTTCGAGCGTCGGCGATATGGATCTGAAAGCGCCGATGGAATTCCCGGAGGGTAAGTACAGCATTCGCGACACGATGGAGGAGATTGCAAAATCTCCGGAAGCGCTTGAGATCACCGCACATGCAGTCAAGCTGGCAACCAACTTTATTGTGAAGCCGGGCACTGGCATGTGGGATATGATGAAGAAGATGACACCGGAGTCGATGTCAGGTCTTGCAAGCGGAATGATGCCGGAGGGATTCCTTGAGAGCCTGAACGCAAAACTGATCAAGATTGATCGGGTGTAAACAGTAAAAATACCAGGGAGCCAGGGTCTGCAAAAGGCAGACTCTGACTCCAGAATAGGAGAAGAAAAAAATGGCAGGACAGGCAAAGAAAAATGTAAAACCATTTGGTTTTGCAGACAAAGTGGGATATTTCTTTGGAGATTTCGGAAATGATTTCACGTTTATGCTGTCATCGATGTTCATGATGAAGTTCTACACGGATGTGATGGGGGTTTCAGCCGGAATCGTGGGACTTCTGATGATGGCGGCAAGATTTGTAGATGCAGTGACGGATGTGACGATGGGACAGATTGTAGACCGATCTGCACCGACGAAGGATGGAAAGTTCAAACCGTGGATTCGTCGTTGTTGCGGACCGCTCGGAATCTCCGCTTTCTTGATGTTTCAATCGGGATTTGCGGGCATGCCGATGGGATTTAAGATCTTCTGGATGTTTTTGACCTATCTGCTTTGGGGATCTATTTTCTATACTTCCGTAAACATCCCGTATGGTTCGATGGCGTCCGCAGTATCTCCGGAGGCATCTGACCGTGCACAGCTCTCCACGTTCCGTTCGATGGGAGCTTCCTGTGCAAACCTGGCAATCGGAACTCTGACCCCGATGGTTGCTTATGTGACGGTTGACGGAGCAACGGTTCTCTCCGGAAGCCGTATGACGATGATCGCAGGTGTGTTTGCAGCGTGCGGTATCATTTGCCATCTGCTCTGCTTCCACTTTGTGACGGAGCGTGTGGAAGTTCCTCAGAAGACGGAAAAACTCAATGTCGGTGCAATGTTAAAGAGCATTTTTACAAACCGTGCTCTGCTTGGAATCATCGTAGCAGCAATCCTTCTGCTTCTTGGCATGCTTGGTATGACGGGAATGGCTCCGTATGTCTTCCCGGTTTACTACAACAGTGGTTCTTCACAGTCCATGTCCTCCATGTTCAGCAGTCTTGCTTCTCTGTTTGTCGTGGCTCCGCTGGCATCTAAGATTGCCGCAAAAGTTGGAAAGAAAGAGATGTCGATTGTCGGCTGTCTCGTATCCGCAGGAACCTGGATTGTATGTCTCTTTGTGAGACCGGAAAGCCCGATTGTGTTTGTAGCATTCTATGTAGTTGCTTATACCGCTTTAACCTTCTTTAACATGGTAATCTGGGCAATGATCACCGATGTCATCGATGACGCGGAGATCCGCAATGGAGTCAGAGAGGATGGAACCATCTATTCCGTATACTCTTTCGCAAGAAAACTTGGTCAGGCATTTTCTTCCGGTATGATCGGTGGACTGATGACCGCAATCGGATACTCCAAGGCGGTTGCAGCAGATCCGTCCGCTTATCCGGAGGTACTGAAAAAGATCTTCGATCTGGCTTGTCTGATCCCGGCATCCGGAATGATTCTGGTTGCACTGGCACTGCTGTTCATCTATCCGTTGAACAAGGCGAGAGTCGATGCAAACGTTGCAGAGCTGAAGAAGAGACGCGCATAAGCGTATCGCTCTATCGCTCAGAAGATAGCAATACCCCCTTCTTTGACAGATGGGGGGTATCGCGTTTTTTTATTATTCGGTTAGTATTTAAGTCGGGGTAGTTCACGGTGATTTTTGGGATAATTAAGTGAATTAGGTGAAGCGAGAAGACGAAGAAAGCTAAGAAAGCAACGATAAAAAACAAGGATAAAAAACAAGGTTACGAAAAGATAGGATACAAAAAGAAAAGATAAGAAACGAAGAGAGGAAAAATTATGGCAAAGAAAGCATCGGAGCATGTCCGTTATTATCAGAATCCGAACGGTCCGGTGATCGGAACGGTGTCGAGAAAGGTGATTGAAAAAGACGGACTTTATTTTAAAGATCTCGACGGAAGCGGGGAGTTTCAGACATTTGATGACTGGAGACTTCCGGCGAAGGAGCGCGCAGAGGCATATGTAAAGACGCTGACGACGAAGGAGAAGATCGCTCAGCTCTTCATCTCGGACTGGCGCATGGGAAAATATCACGATCGTTTTCCGGATCATAAGGCAGTTCTTGATGAGTCCGGAGTTCTCGATGACGCAGAGTTTCACGGAAAGACGATTTTCGGAGAACAGCATCTTCCGGGAACGACAGAGTTGATCAAGGAGTGGTTTTCGAGACATCTGATTCTTCGCGATGCACCGACTCCGGAGGATATGACGGACTGGATCAACCAGCTTCACGCCGTTGCCGAGGAGTGTGAGCACTTTGTTCCGGTTCAGGTCGTGTCAAATTCCCGAAATGAGAACGGTGAGCTGATCTTCGGAATGAACGATGCAGGCGGTGTGTTTGCATCGTGGCCGGGTACACTCGGCATCGCTTCGGCAGTCCGCGGAGATTCCATCGAACTTGTGGACGAGTTTGCAGACTGCGTTCGCAGAGAGTGGGATGCAGTCGGAATGAAAAAGGGATACATGTACATGGCAGACGTGATCTCTGATCCGAGATGGCAGCGCAGTTACGGTACTTTCGGAGAAGATCCGAAGCTGATCTGTGACATTTTTGAGAGAATCATCCCGATCATTCAGGGAAGCAAGGACGGAGTGACCCCGGACGGTGTGGCGATGACCGTGAAGCATTTCCCGGGCGGTGGTGCGAGAGAAAATGGCTTTGATCCGCATTACAAGATGGGGCAGTGGAACGTCTACCAGACAGAAGGATCTCTTCAGAAATATCATCTTCCGGGATTTGCGACCGCGATCTCGGCAAAGGCTTCGTCGATCATGCCGTACTACGCAAAACCGGCGAAAGAGAAGAGTGCTCCTCAGACCGACAGAGAGGGCAGAGAGATGGAGATGGAGCCATACGGATTTGCGTACAATAAGCCGTTCATCGATGGACTTTTAAGAAAACAGATGGGATTTGAGGGATATGTAAACTCGGATACCGGCATTGTCCACAACATGAACTGGGGTGTGGAGATGCTTGACAAGCCGGAGCGCATCGGCTTTGCAGTCACCCACGCAGGTGTTGATCTGATCAGTGGACTCTTTGACCAGAAGGAAGGTCAGGAGGCGTATGCGCGTTCAAACAACGACTACTATGAGAAGAATCTGCTTCCGGAGGGCTTTAAAAAAGAGGAGGTTGTTCTGACCGATGAGAGCCTCGACCGCGCAGTCACCCGCACGATGACCGAGATGTTTGCGCTCGGCATGTTTGAGAATCCGTACCGCGATCCGAAGCGGGCGGAGGAAGTTATTTATAATCAGACTGACTGGGATCATGCGATGGAGGCACACAGAAAGAGTGTCGTTCTGTTGAAAAATGATGGAATTTTGCCACTCACCGCAGAAAAGTGCGATGGAAAAAAAGTGTATGTGGAGTGTTTCCACAAAGACCCGAAAATGGCAGAAAAAGCGACGGAATCTCTCGAAAAACAGATGGCAGAGGATGCGATGGGCGTGACTCTGACAAACAACGTCGAGGAGGCAGATCTTGCGATCCTTCTGCTTCAGCCGTCATCTGGCGCGTACTTCAGTGCGACACCGGGCTATCTGGAGCTTGATCTTTGTGAAGATAAGGAAGTCTGCAACGTCGATGAGGAGGGGCGTCCGACCGCAGAAACCCATTTGGAGACGACGTTAAGTGGCGTAAAACGAATTGCAGAGATTGCAGAGACCGTACACAGCCACGGTGGAAAGGTGATCGCAAACGTCAATATCACGCTTGCATGGGAAGTTGGAAACGTAGAGCCACACTGTGATGCATTTCTTGCAGGCTTTGACACCTATGTCTCGGCGACTCTCGATGTGATCTTCGGACGGTTTGCACCGACCGGAAAACTGCCAGTGACTCTGCCGAGAGGGGATGAGGTTCTCGCAGTCAATGCGGACGGCGTCTGCATCAGCCCGAACGATGTGCCGGGATACGACAAGGATCAGTATCTGCCGGAAGAGTTGAAGGACGAGAACGGAAAGGGCTATGCTTACCGTGACGGTGCCGGAAATTATTATGAGCTGGATTTCGGTCTGAACTATTAATGGGTTTTATGAATGGTTCTTTGCGGATTGAGAAATAAAAAACGAAGTTCAAACAAAGCTCAAAATTAGGAAAATCAGGAAAATCGGGAAAACAAAAATAAAAAGCGAACATCGAAACGTGTAAAAAACAGAAATCGACAGGAACGAAAAAAACGAAGAGACGGGGAAATATCCGAAAAAACAGGATATTTCCCCGCTTTTTTTGCTGTGAAGAGAACTCCCAAATAACAGTTTTTTACTTTTTTGAAAAATAAAGAGATTCGATATAATGAGCGTTATTTTGTTTTGAAACGAAGAATGATATAATAGCAGGCAATAGAGCGTAGAAGCCCGGATTTGTGAAAGAAATACTCGAAATTAAAGGAAGAGAAAGGGAGGAGGGCAGGAGGAAAAAGCAGAAAAGTGGCAAAGACAAGTGAACATTCTGTGCGTATTTTGTTCAACAAAATTTGAAAAATTGAGTAAAAATGACTCGTTTTTTTCGCTGATATTGGGGAAAATTGAGCAAAATATGGAAAAAAAGGAAAATCAGGACAGCTATTTGTTAATTAAGAATCTGAACGTTCTCGAAACTTTCTGTTATATTATAATCCGGGGCTTATTAACGGGATAGAAGTAAAGTTAAAATTCTGTCAAGAGCACCTGTGTTTTCAAAAAACATATACATTTTAAGGAAGTGACGGTTTTTTCATGAACGAACAACAAATAAAAAAGCAGCTGGGAGTGACAGCAGAGGAAAAATCACAGTTGAGGACGATATTTCAGCAGGCAAAAGGAAAAGGAGCAGCCGTTATGGATGCAGGACTGTTTCTGAAAGACCGTCAGCTGATTACCGCAAGAGCTTATGGAGATGAGGAGCCGATTCCTCTGCATCGCCATAATTATATTGAGATGGTGTACGCAATCCATGGAAGTGTCATTCATCGGATCGATGGAGAAGAACTGACGATGCATGAGGGTGATCTCCTCATGATGAATCAGTATGTGGAGCATGAAGTAGAACTGGGAAAACCGGGGGATCTGGCGCTGTTTCTTATTGTGCGCCCGGAATTCTTTGATATTCCATTCCAGATGCTTCAGGAACCGAGTGAGATCCGCAATTTCATGGTGAATTTCCTCAGAAAGAACAATCCATCTGGGCAGTACCTTCTGTTCCAGAAGCGGGGACAGACGGATATTCGCAATCTGATGGACAATCTGATCGTCACGACGTATCGGGATGACGGAAATGACAGCATCATCAGCCAGTATACGATGGGATTGATTTTCCTTCATATTCTGGGAAACTCCGGAAATTTGATTCAGAATTCCTCACAGAATCATAAAGATGTGATTGTGAAAGAAACTTTAAAATACATTGATACACAGTATAAGAATGCGAGTTTGAGTCAGGTTGCAGAGGACTTCCATCAGTCGCTGTCCGGACTCAGCAAGATCATCAAGCAGGGAACTGGATGTACGTTTCAGGAGCTTTTGATGCGCAAGCGGTTTCAGAAGGCGACGAAATATCTTGTGGAGACAGATCTTCAGGTTGAAGAAGTCGCAGTGAGCGTCGGATATGAGAATGTCAGCTATTTTTACCGACAGTTTAAGAAACGTTACGGAATGACTCCACGTCAGTACCGGGTAGTTCACAGCCAGGGCTTTGGAAATCGGAAGAATGAGACGTTTTACTAGGAATTTATGTAGAACATTTACATTTAATAAATGTGCTTGATTGTTTGATAAAATGTGCGATCGTATGATGATGATACGTTATATGATATGATCGAAAAAAGGCGAGCGAAAGAGAGATAACAGACTCTTTCGTTCGCCTTTTTTATTTGCTTTATCACTTTAAAGAAGCACTTGATAAAAGCTTCGTTCGCTTTGCAAGAACACTTACAGGAAGCTGATGCACACCGGGCTTCCGGTCGCGAGAATCTGAGGAGTCGGAATCAACTGACCGGTCACGGAATCAAAGTGGAAGCGGATGATCGTATCGCTGTCCTCGTTTGCAACGTAGCAGTCGCCGTCTGGAGCGAAGCAGAAGAAACGCGGAGTTTTTCCGAGACACGGGGCAAATCCGACCGTCTTTAAGTATCCGGTGAGCGGATCGATGTGGTAGATTGCCATCAGATCGCTGTAACGGCTCGAAGTCAGAACATACTGACCGGACGGATCGATCATAACCTCGCTTGCATCGGAGTATCCGGTGACGGTCTCCGGAACGGTTGAGAGCTCCTGAAGTGCAGTCATTTTTCCGGTCTCTGAATTAAACTGGAAGTACAGAACCTTGTTACCCTTCTCCTCGACCATGTATACCCAGCGGTTGTTCGGGTGAACGGCACAGTGGCGCGGCTCATCCCAGGTGCGGGCGAGGAAGCGATCGCTCTCCGTGAAAGAACCGTCCTCCGGATGGTATTTTAAGGCGCGCATCTGACCGTAGCCGTTGATTCGACCCTGGGCGCATGAGAACAGCCAGGTCTTTGTCTGATCCCAGATACACTGATGAACTGTGGAAACCTTTCCCTCCTCTTTGCCCTCAAATGTGAAGGTTGCGACAACCTCGCCGAGAGAGCCGTCCTCGTTTCGGTCGATCGTGTAGAGCGTTCCGCCCTGAAGAGTGGCAACGATCACACGACGGTTTTCCTTATCCATCGTTACATCAACCGGATTTTTTCCGCCGATGTCGATCGTGTTTAAATGAACGAGCGTTCCGTCCTCCTGAATGCGGTAGCTGGAGACTTTCGTGAGATCTCCGTGAACGCTGTATAAGTATTTCTTTTCTGCATCGATACACTGATAACTCGGATTTTCTTCGGTGAAAAGGCACTGCTTTTCCGTCCAGGAGCCGTCTGCTCCGATCTCATAAACCATCAGACCGCGTCCGCGGGCATTTCTGGCCTTTGTGGTGCGACATCCAACATATGCATATTTCATAGTAAAATCCTCCTTGTGTGAAATTTATATCTTTTTTGTAAGTGCTGTAAGAGCGGTGCTTCTGATGTCTGTATTATAAAATGAGAAAAAATATATGTAAAATTTGTTTTTTTATATGGGGTCATAAACAAAAAAACGGAGGGTATGAAGATAAAAACAAAGAAATTGTGAGTTTTGCATAAAAACAAAAATGAAATTTTAGATAGAATGACGGGTGACAAAATGAAAATTGTGAAAAATCAGACGAAAAAGGAAAGAAAAGGCAAAAGATCAATGAGTGCAGATGCCATAATGCTATATAAATAACTGTATTTTACGAGAAAAATACAATTTGATACAATAAGGGTGTCAAGAAAATTCATTCAGCTGAACGAGACAAAATAAAAAGGAACACACAAAAATAAAACGAAACAAAAAGGAAAATAAAAAGGAATATACAAGAATACACAAAAAAGAACACATAAAAGCAGAAATACATAAAACAAGAAGTGGAGGGTTATCGTTTTATGAGCATGGAAGTTGTGTCGCTGGTTGCGCTCGTCGTAGCAATTTTGATGGGATTTTTCCTTAAAGTAAATGTTGGAATTATTTCGATTGCATTTGCGTATCTGATTGGACTGATATATGGGGTTCCAGCCGGAAAGATCATCGGTGGATTCAGTTCCTCAATGGCAATCACGATGATCGGCGTAATGTATCTGTTCGGAATTATCACAAAAAATGGAACGCTGGAAGTTTTGGCAAGAAAGATTACGGGTCTTGCGGGAAACCGTCGCTTTCTTCTCTATATCGCCATGTTTGTGATCGGTGGACTGCTCTCCGGTGTTGGACCGGGGGCGATCCCGACGCTCGCGATTGTTCCGGTCCTTGCGATTCCGGTAGCCTTGAAGGCGGGCATGAATCCGATTCTTCTTTCCCTGATCGGTCAGATGGGAGCACAGAGTTTTCGTATGTCCCCGATCACTCCGGAGGCAGTTGTAGTCTCAGAGCTGATGGTGGAGCAGGGACTTGACGGCAATACGATTCCGGCAATGTGGTGTCTGTTTGTGACAGAGATCGCAATGATTCTCGCTTCCTTTGTATTCTTCAAAGGATGGAAATTCAGTGAGCCGACGGAAACGATGAACGCGGAGGAAACGCCGAAGTTTTCTGTAAAACAGCTGATCTCCCTTGTTGCACTGATTGCGATGATCGTGAGTGTTGTTGCGTTTGGATGTAACGTTGGTCTTGCGAGCTTTGTCGCAGGAACGATTCTTGTGATCTTAAAATGCGGAGAGGATGGTACAGCGATCAAATCGATGCCGTGGAACACGATTCTCCTTGTGCTCGGTGTCGGTGTGCTGATGAACGTTGTGAAGCTGGCAGGAGGCGTGGATCTGTTGGCATCTCTGATTGCATCGTTTGCGACAAATCGGACAGCATCCCCGCTCATGTGCCTGGTTTCCGGCTTCATGTCCTTCCTCGCGTCCGGTCTTGGTGTCGTCTTCCCGACCCTGATTCCGACGGTGGGAAGTGTCGCTCAGGGCTTAAACGGAGTGAATCCGGTGGAGCTGATGAGCAGTGTTGTGATCGGTGGAACCGTGACAGGATTTTCCCCGATCTCCACAGCAGGCGCACTGATCCTTGCGGGTGTGGCTCAGTTTGAGGGATTTGGAGAGAAATACTCCCAGAACAGAATGTTTGTGGAACTGTTTGTCGTTGCGATCCTTGCAATGGTAATCAGCACCGCGTTTGCGGGACTTGGAGTCTACTCGCTGATCTGCGGTTGATTCTTGGGTCATGGATTTGATTCATAAATTGGAAAAATAAAAAATGGAGTGAATCATCAATATAAGATCAATATAAGATTGTAGAAAGGCAGTTTTTGTCTGTGAATCATGCAGACAGAAACTGCTTTTTTGTGCTATAATGAAAGGAGCGCAATGGAAAAGTCAGCGCCTGCGTTTAGCAGGCAGATGCGTGCGTCAACACGAGTTTGCGGTTGTGTGATGGGATAAGTAGTGTTGACAAGGAGGAAACGTCAGAGAAGGGAATGGGGGTTTACATGGAGAAATTAAAAAATCTTTTGATGGTGTTTGCGGGAAATCTGATTGTCGCGTTTGCGACGGCGGCATTTTTGGAGAGTACGGGATTGATTACGGGGGGAACGACAGGTGTCGGAAAGGTCGTGCATGTCTTTACCTCATTGCCCGTCTCCGCAACGTATGCGGTCGTGAATGGAGTCTGCTTTTTGCTTGGACTCTGGATTTTGGGAAAGGAATTTGCGGTGACGACGCTGTTGTCGACGGTGATTTTTCCGCCAATGTTGCGCGTCTTGGAGCTTGTGTTTGATGGAAAAGCATTGACCGATGATCTTGTGCTCTGCGCGGTGTTTGCGGGGATTTTGTATGGAATCGGCATCGGACTTGTGATGCGGGCCCATGCTTCGACGGGCGGTCTTGATATTCCACCATTGATTGTCAACCGGATTTTTGGGGTTCCGGTCGGCACAGCGATGATGGGAATCAGCATTCTTGTTGTGGGACTTCAGATTCCGTTTTCCAACATCAATCAGATCTTATACGGCATGATTCAGATTATGGTGATGTCCGTGATTCTGGATAAGGTTCTGATGACGGGAAGTACACAGGTCAAGCTCTGGATCATCAGCCCGAAATACCGGCAGATTCAAAAGACTCTGCTCGGAAACGACGTGGGCGTGACGCTGTTTCCGATTGAGACCGGATACACCGGACAGAACCAGAAGGCAATTCTGTGCGCGATCTCTCCGCGTCGTCTGCCAAAGATCAAGCGCCTGATTCGCGAACTCGACCCGGAAGGCTTTGTACTTGTGGATTCGACGGAGGAGGTACTTGGAAAGGGATTTTCCCTGCCACGATAATTATTCAGTATAGAACCATTATTCATTAATACATGAGGATTTTTGACAAAATGCTCGCTTTTCTGCTATACTGACAGGCAGAGAGGGGGCATTTTTTCATATGGATTTCAAACAATTTCAATATGTGTTGAAAGTGGCGGAATGTCGAAATATCACGAAGGCAGCGGAACAGCTCTTTGTGTCCCAGCCGGCACTCAGCAGTTTCCTCGCAAAGACGGAGGAGGAACTGGGGGCAAAGATCTTTGACCGGAGCACAAATCCGCTCTCCCTGACGCAGGCGGGGGAGTGCTATGTGAAGACGGCAAAGCGGATTTTGGCGCTTCAGGAAAATCTGAAGAAGGATGTGGAAGATTTAAATACCTGTCGGGGAGGTGTGATTAAGATTGGACTTTCTGACATGAGAGCGACGGTTCTGCTTCCGTTTGTTCTGCCGGAGTTTAAACGACTTTATCCAAATATTAAGATTCAGACGTTGGAATCGCGCAGTGTGGGTGTGGAGGAAAATGTGCGCAGTGGGGCAGCGGATCTCGGACTGATCCCGCTCTATTATATGAGCGATGAGTTTTCGACTCAGGTGCTCTACGATGAGGAACTTCTTCTCGTATCCGGTCAGGAACTTCCGTGCCACCGCGGGGAACTGCGCTCATGGGTGGAGATTGAGGAACTGAATGATAAGGATTTTATTTTTCTTCCATCCCATACGAGAATCCGTCGCGCGATCGAGGCTGTTTTTTTGGAGCATGGCGTGCGTCCGAGAAGCATCATGGATTCCTCAAATCATATGACACTCTATCTGATTGCGAGCACCGGAATGGCGATGACGATCGTGCCCGAGGCGATTGTCCGCATGATGAATCCGGTTCGGCTTCCACATGTTTACTCGCTCGGAAAAGCGGGATTTCACTGGAACATCGGCGCAATCTGGAGAAAAGATATGGAGCTTAGCAGTGCACAGCAACTCCTTGTGCGTCTGCTGAAAAATCATTATTAATTGGGTGGGAGAGCAAAAAGACAGAGCAAACCGGAGCAGATCAAAGCAAATAAAAACCTTTACAAAGAACAAAAAACCTCTTATAATACGGATGAACTGAAATCAAATAGGCGTGACAGTGCCGAAAGGCCTGACAGGGAAGCTGTCCCAAATCATTTGGCAAACAGCGCAGCCCCCGCTACTGTACTGGAGGACGAAGTCTTTTACCACACGTTGGAGAAAAGTCACTGGCAGAAAGATAAAAGATAAAAACTGCCGGGAAGACGAAGACGGAGGAGGATTCCAAGCCAGGAGACCTGCTGTCATGTGGGATTATCCGCTTTCGGAGGGAAGGTTGGATATGAGACGCTGGAGAAAGGGACAGCGTCTTTTTGATGAGTATTCTTCTCCCCATGCTATGATGTGCGCTTAGAGTCGCCATTTGCACCTGAAATGTTTTGAGGATCAGGGTCAAGGCGATAAAGAGGGCACTTTTTTTGTTTCAGATTTTATTTCAGCGAAAAATGTGTCAAAGCACTATCTTTTTGTCAGTTCAACGATCATCGCTCATGTTTGCGTTTTGTATTTCCATAAGGGAAGCGCGGACATGATGCAGAAGAAAAAGAGGAGAAAAACATGAAAAAGAAACAGGTAGTTGTACAGGCAATGGCGCTTTTTCTCGGAATGGCGTTAGCAACCGGATGTGCCCCGAAGAGCGCAGATGCGACAAGTGCTCAGGAGACCACAGCAGAATCATCTGTGGCAAAGGAGAGCGAGGCATCTGAGGCATCTGCAGATCAGAGCGAGGCAGAGAGCAAGGATCAGGCGGATGCAGATTACGGCACGGTTGAGATTCAGAACGGAGATCGGACAGTTACTTTCACAAAGATGCCGGAGAAGGTACTGTGTGCAAACCTCTATGCCGCTGAGAACATGGTGATGCTTGGACTTGGAGACCGGGTTGTCGGAAGAAATGTATCGACGAGCGCGGCAGATAAACCGCTTCCGGAGCTTGAGGCACAGTTTGAGAAGATTCCGCAGATCGAGAAATCCAACGAGAATGCAGTTGCACTCGGAACCGATCTTGTGATCGGACAGATCAGCGCATTCAAGGATGGCTCCTGGGGAAGCTACGAGCAGTTTGAAAATGAGGGAATCAACTGTCTGACGATCACGGGAACGATCGTAGAAGATGAGACGGTTGAGGATGTATATACGGATATTCGCAACCTCGGAAAGATCTTTAAGGTTGAGGACAAGGCAGAGGAGCTCGTGACAGAGATTCAGGATCAGATTGCAGAGGTTGAGACGGCGGTGAAGGACGTTCCGGAGGATACGAAAGTGAAGGCTTTCGTGCTGGATACCTTCAAGGGAAATGAGATCTACACGACGTCGAAGGGTCTTGAGAGCAACCTGATTGAACTTGCTGGTGGAATCAACTGCACCCGCAACATGGCGGATTCCCGCTGGTTCAACACGAGTGTGGAGACTCTTGTGGAAACAAATCCGGATGTGATCATCATCAACGATTACGGCACTCAGACTGTGGAGGAGAAGCTCGATTTCTTAAAGAGCAATCCGGCTCTGTCTGAGGTTCCGGCAGTAAAAAATGAGAATTACCTGATTATTCCGCTGGTAGAAGTGATGCAGGATGTGCGTGCGGCAAGTGCGTGCAAGAAGTTTGCACAGCACTTCTACCCGGAATGTTTCGAGTAAACGGGAAGCAGGGAAAGAGCGGGAGAGAGTTCCTGCTCTTTCTTCTGCTTCTGGCAGGACTTCTCGTCTCGATGGTTGCGACGGTGAGCATCGGTTCGACGGGGATTTCGTTTTCTGAGACGGCGGGAATCATTGCCGATAAGATTTTTGGCGGGGGAGAGAAACTTGCGCAGGGAGTTTACTCCGTCCCACATTTTCAGATCATCTGGAATATTCGTCTGCCGAGAGTGATCTTTGCGGTGGTCTGTGGAGCGGGGCTGGCTGTCTGCGGATCTGCGATGCAGGCGATCGTGCTGAATCCGATTGCAGACCCGTACATTCTAGGTATTTCGTCCGGAGCTTCCGCGGGAGCGGCATGGGCACTTCTGATGCCGTTCCCATTTTTTGTGGGACAGTACCAGACAACCGTGGCTGCATTCCTCGGAGCACTTCTCTCCGCGGGAGTGGTTTATCTGATGGCAAAGAGCGCAGGTGGTGGAAAACTTCAGCCGGTAACGCTTCTCTTATCGGGTACGGCAGTCAATGCGGTGATGAGTGCGGTGACAAGTTTCCTGATTTTCCTTGCGAAGAGTCCGGAGAGCATCGCTTCGGTCTACAACTGGCAGATGGGAAGCATTGCGGCCGCACAGTGGAAAAGCCTTGCGCTTCCGACGGTGTGCGTGATTGCGGGAAGTGTGATCTGTACGATAGTCGGACGGCAGTTTAACATGATGATGATGGGCGATGAGGATGCGATGGCAATGGGAATGAGGGTGCGTCTGTTTAGAAATGCCGTCTTTATTCTCTGCTCGATCATGGTCGCATCGCTTGTCTCCGTGACGGGTATCATTGGGTTTGTGGGACTTGTCGTGCCCCACACGGTGCGTTTCCTTGCCGGGACGAGTGATAACCGGATTGTACTGCCATTTTCTGCTCTCTTTGGAGGAATCTACCTTGCGTGGGCGGATGCGCTTGCGAGAGGTGGTTTTGGAGTCGCGGAACTCCCACTCGGAATTATCACAGCCTTTGTCGGGGCACCGTTTTTCCTGTTTCTGATGATTCGCAGTGGATATGGTGGACATTAAAGATTGCGAAAAGTAAGATAGGTAAGGTAGTAAGGCTAGGAAAGGATTTTACTTAAATTATGAAAATTCAATATCAGGATATCCATGTCCGGCTTGGCGGGAAAGAGATCTTAAGGGGAGTCGATCTGGAAAATCGGGAGGACTGTCTGACTGGAATCATCGGACCGAACGGATGTGGAAAATCAACCCTGATTAAGACAACATTTGGGATCACAACACCATCCCAGGGAGAGATTCTCGTGGACGGAAAACCGGTTTCTTCTTACAAGCCGAGGCAGTTGGCATCGATGATCGGCTATGTCGGTCAGGATATGGCGAGTGTCTTTGATTTTACGGTGCAGGAAGTCGTCGCAATGGGACTGTATGCGCGTGCGGATCATTCTCGCCCGGATAGAGAGGTCATGGAGCAGGCGATGGAGGAACTTGGAATCTTACACTTGAGGGATCGCAGTATCCTCTCGCTGTCCGGAGGAGAGCGGAAGATGGCGTTCATTGCGCGCGCGGTCGTGCAGGGCGCGGACACGTTGATTTTGGACGAGCCGACGAACCATCTGGACATCCGTCATCAGCTCTTTCTTCTCGACTATCTGAAGGCGTGCAAGAAGACCGTTCTGATCGTGATTCATGATTTGCGTCTGGCAACGCACTATTGCGATTATATATTTCTGATGAATGAGGGAAAGGTGATTGCTCAGGGAACGCCGATCGAGGCGCTGAGCCGTCCGAGAGTCAAGCAGGTCTTTGATATCGAGGGGGAGGCGTACCAGAGTGAAAACGGGGAAAAGGACTTCGCCATGTTCTTATAACTTAGAGTGGATGTCCCCCTCTGCATTATAAGAACCGTGGGGGTGCAAAGCGCCAGTGGCGCTTGTTATGCACCGACCGCAGTGGAACGGAGAAGAGCAGTGATTCTGATGGGAGGATGTCAGCAAAGCTGACCGGAATCACGCGCCAAGTCTCCGCGAGCGTCGACTTGAATGTTATACATTTTGTGGAAGGTGCAAAAAAACTTTTTCAAAAAAAATCAAACTTTGTGCACACTTTTTTGAGGGCTCATGCTATTATAATAGACGTAACCCCCCAATACAAAATATAGTTTTTTGCAACACCCCATAAGAAACGAAATACCTTCTCCTTAAAACAGCCGGTCCCCCAACCGGCTGTTTTTCTGCATTCATCAAGCAATTCTCTCAATATGGAAACTTATAGGGTGACATTTAGGTGCAAGAGTTGGATATCTGAAATTAGGAGCTTTTTCAAAATTGCAAAAAATTTAAAAGAATTGATTTCGCGAATGATCAGCTGATGATTTGGCACATTTAAGGATATGCTTGATGATGTTGTCATCGGATACAACGGTCAGGAAATCAATAGGTTATAATTATCATCTTCGAATAATTCCATGTATGCCATATTTAGTATAGTTTCCGGTATTATAGTTTTCAATAAAATCTCGATCATCTTCCCACTTTTTAATGGCTTTTTCAAATCTGGATTGATAGTTTCTTTGACTAATGAAAAAATCAAGATAACTGATTAAATCACTGCGAGTAAGAATATTATTATCAACTAGCAGGGCTAATATTTTCTTCCGGTGTATAGAAGAGAGACCTTCAATTTGAGAAACATTGTAGCCGTACTGCATAAGAATGGATTCCTGAGCCAAGCGCATTCCATTTTTTAAAGTAGCACCGCTTAAGTATGTCTTTTCATCACTTGTTCGGCATATCGGAGTTCCCTTCATTTTTAACTTCTGGTATGTGCTCTCCATGATGAAAAAGATGTTACAGTTTGGACAGTAGCCTGCGGAAATAGTTTCATGCTGAACTAGTCCTTTTTGGTCTATGATGTCAATTTTGGCATCAATATTTTGCAGATGGTGTTTTTTATGCATGCACTTAAAGGTTGTCCGCCGTACAATAAAGTCTGTAACTCCAATAACTGTTGTGTGTTTAAATACTTCTTCATTTTTTAAATTCGCGGTATGGTTGGAATTTACCGAAAGTATATTTTTCGCCTGGGGCTTAAGTTTAATTTTCTGTTGAATTTGCGTATCTCTTTTTTGGGTTTCCTTCTCTTTCCTATTTTCAAGCAAATTTACGAGTTCTTTATTCTTTTGACGGTTATAAGATTGATGTTGAATTGATACGATATCATTTGTAAGGTTATTTGCAAACTTGGTATCTGCGTTATATTGATGCTGTATCTGTGCTAAATAATTTATCTCGGCATCCTTTTTTCTCATGTGTTCACGTTCTGCCTTACAAGTCGTAAGATGGTACGAATTTAATACGCACCAATTGTGTTTATATTTTAAATAGGTGTCATAGTTGAGATAATAAATTCCACAATGTCGACAAAAGCCAACTGTGTAAGAATCACCGAATTTGGTATCTATTATGTTTGTCTCTACAAGATTAATTTTGCATTGAGTGCATTTTGATTTTTCAGATAGATATACGCAACAATTTAAACTGTTCGTGGCAGGTGTTTTTTTAACACTATTAATTTGTGTATATTTTGGTGCTATGTCGTTTATTCGTTTTAGTCTGCATTTTTCCCCGTCCGATGTAATATTTATGTACTCGTTCTTGTTTGTGACTAATTTATAGGTGTCTTTGATCGTATTTTCATTGATATACTCTTTCCGACATAATGGGCATTTATATGTAGGTAGTTGACGCAAACCAATATATCCGTTTAGATAAAGCGGTTGCATGTCTGAAACGCAGTGCAATAAGCCTTTTGTTTTTGAGTTTTTTCTGCTTGAATGATAAAATAGTGTCACTTTTAAATTCTCTCTATTCTTTAGATTTTATCCTCGCTTAATTTGTTACTATGACATCATTATACATCACCAGTTAATTGGTGTCATGTGTATTTCGTTTTATTTTTTTATTCATTTTCTATAATACTATTGGATACAAAGCAAAGTAAAAGGAGATGCATTTTTATGGGAATGAAAAAAATCATTACCATGAGTGTTGTAGGTCTTTTAAAGTTTTAAAATATTTTTAAAATATTAAAAAAAGGTATTGAACCTACAATGTTGTAGGGTATAAGATTTAATTATCAAAAGAACAAAGCACAGAGAGAGGGTGAGTAAAATGTATAAGGTAAAACAAATATCAAAAATGTCAGGAATCCCAGTAACAACACTTCAGTTCTGGGATGACAAAAAATATTTTTCACCATCTGGAAAACGGGATAAAGGAGATGTAAGACTTTATACCATGGAGGATCTCCTCAAATTACAATTGATAATTCTTTTCAGGGAATTGCATGTACCAATTAAAGAAATATCAGAAGAGATAAATTCAGAGACCTTTGATTTCAATGATCTTTTGAATCAACAAATAGATTCGTTGGAGCAGAAAATTCTTCGTATGAAAAAGTTGGTTCTTTATGCAAAATTTCTGAAAGAAGTTGGTTCGTTTGCAACCCTTATATTTATGAATAAAAAAGATTCTAATCTGTTTGATTATTTTTGTAATGTTATTGATGAATATGGGTTAGTAAAAGAGGAAAATAAAATGGAAATTAGGATTCCACAAAATATAGAAGAATTACTATCAAAAATGAATAATTTATCACAAGATGATTCTTCATATTTAGATAAATTTTCTGCTTTGTTTGATGAGCTGATAGAAGTTGTGAAAGAAGATTTTTTCCCAGAAATAGAAATACATAATGGTGGGATAAAGGTTATGATACAAATAATATTATTGGGAGAAGGAAAATTAAGTAAACTCATAAATGACAAATATGAAAATATATATCCATATCTTATGGAATTTTGTAATCTTGATAATGTAAAAATGACAGCAAAAATTTATATAAAACTGTTTGAGATTGCAGATCTAAGCAAATTTCCAGTTCAATCGGAAAATGTCCAAGAAAGAGTAAGAGATTTTATATTGTGGTTTCAAAATATAACATTGGAATATATAGGTCCAATACCAATTGAAACGATAGAAACTAAAGATAAGGTGATAGAAATATTTAAGGACTTATTTGATATGTATTTAATGGGATTGGAAGATGTAGAAGAAAATGGTCAGATCAAGGCAAGTAATTTTGAAGATGTTAATTTTGCAATTGCACTATTTAAACCTTTAGCAGAAAGAAACAACATGATAGATGTAAAATTTATTCAGAAGGCAATTGACTATTATTTTTTACATAATAAAATGCCTTTAATATATAAATATGACATATAAATAACAAAAGCTAAGGAGGAAACGAAGATGAGTAGAGTAAGCGTAGATCTGAAGACGATTGGTGGAGTAGCAGTTGGCGGTATGCTGGTAGGTGGCATTGCTGGAGCAAAGAAAGGTTGCCATATGGGAATTGTTTATGGAGGAAAAAATGGTGCAAAAGGCACTGTATTGATGGGTGCACTGGGAGCATGCGGTGGATTTATCGTAGGTGCTGTGGCGGGCGGTGCGACAACTGTAAAAAGGGCGTTTATTTAATACAAAGGAGGACAAGGGTTATGAATTGGAAAAAGATTGTAGTGAGTTTACTGGTTAACAAGGCTATTGATATTATTTTCAAGAGTCGAAATATCTAATGTCTGTGGGACCTGGTAGCGTGGGTGTTGCCAGGTCTTTTTTATATGATAGCATTGGTCCTATGAAATAAAAAATGCTCCAAAATGGTGCAAAGTACCAGTAGCATTACTATGTATCGACCGAAATGGAAGATAGGAACATAAATGCGCCAAGGCACAAAAAACTCCCACATCTGAGGCATTGATTTTGCTGTTATTTTCAGTGCCTTATAATGTGGGATTTTTGAAATTATGACATTCTTCGGAACAGTCCAACCACTTTTCCGAGAATCTGAACATCTGAGACGATGATCGGTTCCATCGCGTCGTTCTCCGGTTGCAGGCGATAGTGACCGTTCTCGCGATAGAAGCGCTTGACTGTCGCGGAGTCGTCGAGCAGTGCGACAACGATGTCCCCGTTCTCGGCAGTATTCATCTGCTGAACGATGACCTGATCGCCATTGAAAATACCGGCATTGATCATGCTCTCGCCCTTGACGCGCAGAATGAAGACCTCTCCGCCTGCCGGAAGGTACTCGGACGGAATCGGAAAATACTCCTCGATATTCTGCTCAGCGAGAATCGGCTGTCCGGCAGCGACGGTTCCAATGATCGGAACCTGAACCGCTTCACGGCGCTGGGTGGAGAACTGATTGTCAAGAACCTCGATTGCGCGCGGTTTTGTAGGGTCACGTCTGATGTATCCGTTTCGCTCAAGCGTCTCTAAGTGAGAGTGAACGGAAGAGGTTGATTTCAAATGAACGGCTTCGCAGATTTCGCGAACTGCTGGTGGATATCCTTTTTTGAGAATGCACGTCTTGATATAATCAAGGATTTCTTGTTGTTTCTGAGAGATTTTTTTTCTGGCCATCTGTCCGCCCTCCTGTTTTGCCTGCATATTCTGGCAGGATATTTATGTTTTTTCTGAAAATTTATTTTCAAATGTTTCTGACACTCCAACGGCTAAAGCTCGTTGGGTTCTCATATACATGAACTTCCAAATATGCTCGAAAGTATATAAGACTGATTCATTTCCATGAGACTTTCATTATCAATCATTCTAATGAATGAATTAACGATAACATACGGCTCGTGTCAAAACCGTTTTTTCTACTTTTTAAATGCCCATACTACTC
>NZ_JBNMIQ010000033.1:0-37797 GCF_050873365.1 Brotaphodocola sp.
GTCTATCAGGAACCGTCAGACATGATAGTTATTACGGATAACATCTGATGAAGGTAGAATTCCTTCTTCTGTTATCTGATTTATAGAAACTTATTAACCAAGTAGTCTTGATTGACTACACCATTATTATACTAGGAGAAAGAAATTTGAGTATTTTAAATGTTGAACATCTCAGCCACGGATTTGGAGACCGCGCAATTTTTCAGGATGTTTCCTTCCGACTTTTAAAAGGAGAGCACATTGGACTTGTCGGCGCGAACGGAGAGGGAAAATCGACGTTCATGAGCATCATCACCGGAAAACTTCAGCCGGATGAGGGAAAGGTTGAGTGGGCGAAGCACGTTCGCGCGGGTTACCTTGACCAGCATACGGTTCTTGAGAAGGGAATGACAATCCGTGATGTCTTGAAGAGCGCATTTTCTTATCTGTTTGAGATGGAAACGCAGATGAATGAGATCTGTGACCGCATGGGAACGGCGTCTGAGGATGAGATGAATGAGATGATGGAGGAGCTTGGAACGATTCAGGATCTTCTGATGGCACATGATTTCTACATCATCGACAGCAAGGTCGAGGAGGTTGCACGTGCACTCGGACTGCTTGAGATCGGACTGGACAAGGACGTGTCAGAATTGTCTGGTGGTCAGAGAACCAAGGTCCTTCTCGGCAAGCTGTTGCTTGAGAAGCCGGATATTCTGCTTCTCGATGAGCCGACGAACTATCTCGATGAACAGCATATTGAGTGGCTCAAGCGTTATCTTCAGGAATATGAAAATGCGTTTATCCTGATTTCTCACGATGTGCCGTTCATGAACAGTGTTATCAACCTTGTTTACCATATGGAGAATCAGAAACTCGATCGCTATGTGGGTGATTACCACCATTTCGAGGAGGTCTACGCGGCAAAGAAAGCTCAGCTTGAGGCGGCATACAAGCGTCAGCAACAGGAGATTGCGGAGCTGGAAGATTTCGTTGCGAGAAATAAGGCGCGCGTCTCGACGAGAAACATGGCGATGTCCCGCCAGAAAAAGCTCGACAAGATGGAAGTCATTGAGCTTGCGAAGGAGAAGCCGAAGCCAGAGTTTCAATTTATGGAGGCGAGAACGTCTGGTAAGCTGATTTTTGAGACGAAGGATCTCGTGATCGGCTATGACGAACCGCTCACCAAACCGGTAAATCTGATGATGGAGCGCGGAGAAAAAGTTGTTCTGCGCGGAGCAAACGGAATCGGAAAGACGACACTCTTAAAGAGCATTCTCGGTCTGATCCCGTCTCTTTCCGGAAGTGTGGAACTTGGCGATTATCTCTATACCGGATATTTTGAGCAGGAGATGGCTCCGGGCAACACGACGACCTGTATCGAGGATATCTGGAAGGAATTCCCGTCCTACACCCAGTACCAGGTGCGTTCTGCTCTGGCAAAATGCGGTCTGACGACGAAGCACATCGAGAGCCAGG
Source organism: Brotaphodocola sp. (assembly GCF_050873365.1). Lineage (GTDB taxonomy): Bacteria > Bacillota > Clostridia > Lachnospirales > Lachnospiraceae > Brotaphodocola. Next base: position 1,459 of record NZ_JBNMIQ010000033.1, read on the forward strand.
TGCGTGTGCTCAGCGGTGGTGAGCAGGCGAAAGTCCGTCTGTGTAAGCTGATGAACCGCGAGACGAATGTCCTGCTTCTCGATGAGCCGACAAACCATCTCGATGTGGAGGCGAAGGAAGAACTCAAGCGGGCACTGAAGGCATACAAGGGCAGTATTCTTCTGATCTGCCATGAGCCGGAATTCTATGAGGGACTGGCAACCCGCGTCGTGGATTGCAGTGAGTTCTGCCTCAGAGGTTAAAAGTAAAAAATATAGAGGTTAATAATGAGAATCAGATAAAGCGGTTTAGAATTTGCCGGCTGTCGTCTTTGGAAGTCTTCTGTGATTTGGGAGGCGGGAGGATGGCGGGCAGATTCTGCCCCTTTATCTGAAGATTTGTTTGTTTTGTGCCATGGTTGTTCGCAGACCGGGGAGTAGATTTTTAGAAACTTGTGTTTGTTGGATATGGGTGGAGTTTTTTGAATGGAAAATCTCATATGATATAGTTTGATATGGTTTGTGCAATGTGTGAACGGTGATCAGAGCATGAATGGTAGCGGATTTTTTGGCAGAGAAAAACAGTTGCAATCTGGTACTTCCTGTGCTATCATATCTGTTGCGTATCCGAAAATCTTGAGGATCTGAACGTCAGAGATTGTCTGAATCCGTTATCATTCATAATTGGGAGTTTCATTATTTTATTATTTAATAAAAGTTTGAAGCAGTTTGGGAGCAGTGTGTTTTGCATGCAGAGAAAGCAAATCGAACGTCTGTAAAAGGATGCCAGTCGATGTTAATCATGTTAATTTGTGAAAAAACCAGGTTGGTGTCAGGGCAGACAGGAGAGATGAGAAGAGTGCGATGTCTGGCATGGCAAATGGATAGATGGGTAAGATGTATTTGAGTGAGTTTTTGCAGTAAAAAGATTTAGATTTAATTATTAAGAAATCAGTCTATGTAAAATCGTGACCGTAAAATGGTTATCTGAAAATCAAAAAATCTGAGTGTTCATAACGGTTCAGTACCTTAGTTGAGTTACAAGAAGTTATATAGGAAGTTTCCTGTCAGGAAAAATTCTGAAATAGCACCGCGAAGTTCGGTGTGACATACGATACGGATGAGGCGTTTCGGACTCAGCGTTCCGTGCGGATGCGCCATATCCCGATCTGGATGAGCGAGTAGTTGTGTATGAAAGCGAGATTCCGGAAGTTTTGTTGTGCAAAAATGCGTGACATCAGCAGATGAAAGTGTCTGAGGATAGTGCGTGCAGACCGATCAGTTCCCATGCATTTCTGGAATGGATGGATGTATTCGTTATGCGCAGAGCTTTCGTCAGGCTGAGGGAAAATATTGAGATACGAGATTGAAATAGCAGACTATCATGCTGAGACAAAGAAGAAATGTAAGAAAGAGCATAAAAAAGTCTGCCGGGTGAACGTTTCGCTCGTCCACCCGGCAGATTTGGGAATGGTAGGTATACAAATAAAAGAAAATGGTTTTTAGGGGGGCCTGCCAGGATCGCCCCTGGCAGGTATGAGTATGAAAAAGCTTTGTAATTTCAAGTATGCACTTGAAACAAAGGTTCCATTACCCTTTCGGATAATGTACTTAAAGTATAAAAAAGAATTGTGACTAAAATGTGTCGGCACGATAAAAAATGTATAAACATAATAAAAAATAAAAAAACCCTTTCAAAAAGGGACGCGATTGTATATAATAAGAGAGATTAATCTGGAATATTTGTGCGAATAGGATTTGTGAGGAAGCAAACAGGAGGAAAAGAGATGTTAGTGTCTAATGACATCGGTATCGATTTAGGTACGGCGAGCATTTTGGTATATATAAGAGGAAAAGGCGTTGTTCTCAAGGAGCCGTCCGTTGTTGCAATTGATCGTGACAGCAATAAGATCATGGCAATCGGTGAAGAGGCGCGTCTGATGATCGGAAGAACTCCGGGTAATATCATCGCAGTACGTCCACTGCGCCAGGGTGTTATTTCCGATTATACCGTGACGGAAAAGATGCTGAAGTACTTCATCAACAAAGCGGTCGGCAAGCGTACTCTGCGTAAACCGCGCATTGCTGTCTGCATTCCGAGCGGAGCAACCGAGGTAGAGCGCAAGGCGGTAGAGGATGCAACTTATCAGGCAGGCGCGCGTGAGGTATCGATCATCGAGGAGCCGGTTGCAGCTGCGATCGGTGCAGGAATTGATATTTCCAAGGCATGCGGAAATATGATCGTTGATATCGGAGGCGGTACCGCAGATATCGCTGTGATTTCTTTGGGTGGAACCGTAGTAAGTACTTCCATCAAGATCGCCGGTGATGATTTTGATGAGGCACTTGTTCGTTATATGAGAAAGAAACACAATCTTCTGATCGGTGAGAGAACCGCAGAGGAAATCAAGATCAACATCGGTTCCGCTTACCGTCGTCCGGAAGTTCTGACGATGGAAGTAAGAGGAAGAAACCTTGTGACAGGACTCCCGAAGACGATTGTGGTTACCTCTGAGGAGACGTTGGAAGCTCTTCGTGAGCCGGCAATTCAGATCGTGGATGCCGTTCACAATGTGCTCGAGCGCACTCCGCCGGAACTTGCAGCAGATATCTTTGACCGCGGTATTGTGATGACCGGCGGTGGCTCTCTGCTCAACGGATTGGATCAGTTGATCGAGGAGAAGACCGGAATTACCACTGTTGTTGCGGAAGATCCGCTGACCGCAGTGGCAATCGGAACTGGAAAATTTATTGAGTTTCAGCATGGTGACTCTAAGCCACAGGAATACTAAAGAGTACGAAGCGTGTTAATTTAAAAAGTACTAGATTGATTTCCTGATCAGGCAGAATAGGAGATCCCGTATCCGTAGTATGATGGATGCGGGATTTTCGTTTATTTATATGAGTAATGAGCCAAAGTCCGTGAAAGTGCATGAGATTTTGGCGAATACCGCGATAATGAGGAAAACGCATAAATGGTGTGTGATCTTGTTTATCACTCAGGACGGAGAATTTATGGCAACAGTTAAAGGATATGTGGAAAAAATCAAATTTCGCAATGAGGACAACGGATACTCGATTTTGAGTGTTTTTGCGGACGGGGAGGACTATATTCTGGTCGGAACTTTTCCCTATATCGGAGAGGGAGACTACATAGAAGCCACAGGGCGTGAGGTGGCACATCCGGTCTACGGCGATCAGATTCAGGTGGAGCACTATGAGATGAAGGCACCGGAGGACACGGCTTCGATGGAGCGTTATTTGGGTTCGGGCGCAATCAAAGGGGTTGGAAGTGCGCTGGCTGCGAGAATCGTGAAACGCTTTAAGGCGGATACGTTTCGCATCATCGAGGAGGAGCCGGAGCGTCTCGCAGAGGTCAAGGGCGTCAGCGAGAAGATGGCGATCTCGATCTCCGAGCAGATGGAGGAGAAGAAGGAGATGCGCGAGGCGATGATGTTCCTTCAGGAGTATGGCATCTCGATGAATCTCTCTCTGCGAATCTATAAAGAGTACGGTGCGAGACTCTATGGAATTATTCGGGAAAATCCTTATCGCCTTGCAGATGATATTCAGGGAATCGGATTTAAGATGGCGGATGAGATTGCGCGCCAGTCCGGGATTTTTACAGACTCGGATTTTAGAATCCGGAGTGGTCTGCTCTACACGCTTCAACAGTCGGTCGCAAGTGGTCACACCTATCTGCCGAAGGAGGAGCTTCTGCGCGGGGCTTCTGAACTCCTCCATGTCAATATTGAGTCGATGGAAAAACATCTGATGGATCTTCAGATGGAAAAGAAGATCGTTGTGAAGCTCAATGAGGATGGTCAGGAGTCATGCCATGTCTACGCCTCCCAGTATTATTACACGGAGTTGAATTCTGCGAGGATGCTTCATGATTTGAATATTCGTGGAAATGAGCCGGAAAATGCGATTCGCAAGCGTTTAAAAAAGATCTGTGCAGAAGAGCATATCGAGGCAGATGAGCTTCAGATTCAGGCGGTGATTGAGGCGGTCAACAGTGGACTCCTGATTATCACCGGCGGACCGGGAACCGGAAAGACGACGACGATCAACACGATCATCCGCTATTTTGAGGAAGAGGAGATGGAGATTCTGCTTGGTGCGCCGACGGGGCGTGCGGCGAAGCGAATGACAGAAGCCACCGGATATGAGGCAAAGACGATTCATCGCCTTCTCGAGCTCAACGGAGTCCCGGACGAGAATGGCGGAACGACGGGGATGCATTTTGAGCGCAATGAGGAGAATCCTCTCGATGCCGATGCCATCATCATCGATGAGACGTCAATGGTTGATATTTATCTGATGCATGCACTTTTGCGGGCGATCAATCCGGGAACACGTCTGATTCTTGTCGGCGATGTGAACCAGCTTCCAAGCGTCGGTCCGGGAAATGTGCTCCGTGATATGATCGGATCAGGCGCATTCAATGTCGTGAAGTTGTCGCGAATTTTCCGTCAGGCAAAGGAGAGCGACATCATTGTCAATGCGCATCGCATCAACGACGGAGAGCAGATTCCACTTGGAAAACGAAGCAAAGATTTTCTGTTTATTCGCCGGGAGAACCCGGATGCGATCATCAGTGCGATGATCACGCTGATTCGGGAGAAACTTCCCAATTATGTGCAGGCAGATCCGTTTGACATTCAGATCATGACACCGATGCGCCGGGGTGCTCTCGGCGTGGAGAGACTCAACACGATTCTTCAGGAATATCTGAATCCAAAGTCTGAGAACAAGGCGGAGAAAGAGTCCGGGGGAACGATTTATCGTGTCGGTGATAAAGTTATGCAGATCAAAAATAACTACCAGATCGAGTGGGAGATCCGCAGTTCACGCGGAATTCCGGTGGAATCCGGGACGGGAGTGTTTAACGGGGATATCGGTATCATTCGGGAAATCAATCGTTTTGCGGATACGGTCACCGTGGAGTTTGATGAGCGAAAAATGGTGGAGTACGGATTTAAACAGCTTGAGGAGTTGGAACTTGCATATGCAATCACAATCCACAAATCTCAGGGAAGTGAGTACCCGGCAGTCATTATCCCGGTTCATTCCGGTCCGAGAATGTTGATGACGAGAAATCTGATCTACACGGCTGTCACAAGAGCGAGAAAGTGCGTTTGCCTGGTCGGAATTCCGGAAACGTTTCAGGCGATGGTCAACAATGACACCGAGCAACAGCGATATACCGGTCTGAAGCAGAGAATCCGGGAAGTTATGGAGATGGAATTGAAATAAATTCAATACGATATGAATGGGAGGCGTGGTAAAAATAAGAAATATGATAAACGTGAAAAAATGGTTGAGGAGCGGTCAGGCAGAACCGCTCTTAAACCTGCTCTTTCCGAGGCGGTGTCCCGTCTGTGGGGAGATTGTGGAGCCGTATGGGGAAAAAATCTGCCCGGGGTGCGTGAAAGCGCTCTCGCCGGTGCGGGAACCCTGTTGCAAGAAATGCGGAAAAGAGATTTCGGATCGGCAGGGGGAGTACTGTCCAGACTGTATGCGCCGTCCAAAAACGTTTGATTCCGGTGCATCGCTCTTGAATTACAATGAGACGGCACGCCGGTCAATGGCGTCGATCAAGTATAAGAATCGCCGGGAGTATCTCGATTTTTATGTACAGGCGATGAATCTTCGTTTTGCGAAGAGAGTGCGAGTCTGGGATGCTAAGGCACTTGTTCCGGTTCCGATTCATTCGTCGAGAAGGCGAGAGCGTGGATTTAACCAGGCGGAAGAACTTGCAGAACGGTTATCGGACTACTGGGGGATTCCAGTTGATACGAAACTTCTGATCCGAAAAAAGAAAACACTTCCGCAGAGAGACCTCGGTCCATCTCAGCGATTAAAAAATCTTCAGGAGGCATTCGACCTCCATCCGTCCGTTTCGGACAAAATTCCAGAATCCGTGATTATAATAGATGATATTTATACGACGGGAAGCACCGTGGAGGCGTGCAGTCGCATCCTCAAAAAGGCAGGGGTGAAGCATATTTATTTTCTCGCGATCTGCATTGGAAAAGGGAGATAGCGAGAAAGTGAAGTAAATTAAAAAGAAAGCACATTAATTTAAGAGAAGAGGTTTAGTAAACGGGAAGGAAGATGTGCGATGGCTCTGTCGTCGGGAAAGTTCAGGCAAACCCGTGTGAAACGTCAGTGCTTAGGTCGCGTATTTTGCGACCTTATGCACTGCTACGTTGAACCCGGAGCGAGAGCGAGTTTGCATGACTTATCCCGCGAACAGAGCCTGTATAACATGCGCAAATTGTAGAATTCCTATATATAAAATAATTGTATAGGGCGATAAAGTGCGCTATACTGTGTGAGAATCTTTCTGCACTAAAAATTCCGTAGAATACTGCGGTAGCGGTAACGGAGAAATTTGAAAGATAAAGGTTTTATGGATAAAAATAGGACAAAAATTAGGATAACAGAACGAAAATGGGAAAGGCGGGATGGATAGATGAACGAAGAAAAGCCAAAGAACAGCAAGGAAAATCAGATTCCGAAAACAGACTCCGACTTTTGGGAGTGGCTTGTGGCTCATCAGGGGGAGACGTTTTTTACGGCGAAGCATCTTGCGTTTACCTACCAGATTCGGGGCGGAGAGATGTTTGTCGACCGCAGATCGAAGTCAATCACCCGCGCGACTGTTTGCGGGGCATTTTTGAGGATTCTTGCGGATCAGAACCATGAGATTTTTGGACCGAAGGCACTCAACTGTTTTGGCGCTCCGTATCTCTGGGCGATTCTCGTTCACCTCGGTCTTGCAGTCCCGGGAAAGAAAAAATAGAAAAGGAAAATATAATCGAAAAGTAGAAACGAAAAATATAAATAAAAAATACAAATAATAAAATACAAATAATAAAACCCCAAACAAAAACCTCAAACAAAAACCTCAAACAAAAACCCGGAAAAAGCCTAATAAAATAAAGGTTGACGAATTACTTTTCGTGTGATATAGTAATGTGGCGAATGGAAGAGCTTAGGTCTTTTTTTTATGCTCAAATTTTGCCGGAGTCCGGCGAAGCAGAGAGCACGGCAAGAAAAGACTGAAAAACAACGAAAATTTAAGTGGAGGTGGAAGTCGTGCGCACAAAGATTACACTGGCATGTACGGTTTGCAAACAACGTAACTACAACATGACGAAGGATAAGAAGACCCATCCGGACCGCATGGAAACTAAGAAGTATTGTAGATTCTGCAAGACTCATACTTTGCACAAAGAGACCAAATAAGGAGTGTGAACTATGGGAGAGGCTGCAGGAACTGAAAAAGCTCCGGTTAAGAGTTTTTTCAAGGGTTTTAAAGCTGAGTTCAAGAAGATCGTATGGCCCGACCAGGAGACGGTTGTGAAACAGACGGTTTCGGTGACAGTAATCAGCATCTTGCTGGGCGCGGTTATCGCAATCCTTGATTTCATCATCAAATGGGGCCTCAGCTTCATTATTTAACTAAGGCGAGGGTGATAAGATGTCAGAAGCAAAGTGGTATGTAGTTCATACCTATTCAGGCTACGAGAACAAGGTAAAAGTTGACATTGAGAAGACGATCGAGAACCGTAACCTTCAGGATCAGATCCTGGAAGTGTCCGTCCCGATGCTGGAAGTAGCAGAGCTGAAAAACGGCGTGGAGAAGCTGGCAGACAAGAAAATGTTTCCAGGCTATGTGCTGATTCACATGATCATGAACGATGATACATGGTATGTGGTTCGCAATACGCGCGGTGTAACCGGATTCGTAGGACCGGGTTCCAAACCTGTACCGTTAAGCGATGCAGAGATGGAGAGCCTTGGATTCAACAAGACGGAGCTCGCAGTAGACTTCGAGATTGGCGATATGGTGGCAGTAACCGCCGGCGCTTGGAAGGATACGATCGGTGCGATCAAGTCGATCAATGAGAGCAAGAAAACCCTTACGATCAGCGTCGAAATGTTCGGCCGGGAAACTCCGGTTGAACTGAACTTCACAGAAGTGAAGAAAATGTAACAGCAAACTAGGCTGGCATTGTGCCGGCTGGTGGGAGGGAAATCCCCGACAATACCACAATATTAGGAGGTCATTATCATGGCAAAGAAAGTAACTGGCTACATCAAATTACAGATTCCGGCAGGCAAGGCTACTCCGGCTCCGCCAGTAGGTCCTGCACTGGGTCAGCACGGCGTTAACATCGTGCAGTTTACTAAGGAGTTCAACGCAAGAACCGCAGACAAGGGCGATCTGATCATCCCGGTTGTTATCACGGTTTATGCAGATAGAAGCTTCAGCTTCATCACCAAGACTCCGCCGGCTGCAGTTCTGTTAAAGAAAGCCTGCAAGATCAAATCCGGTTCCGCAACCCCGAACAAGACGAAGGTAGCTACCATCTCCAAGGAAGATCTGCAGAAGATCGCAGAGACCAAGATGCCTGACTTAAACGCAGCAAGCCTCGAGGCAGCAATGAGCATGATCGCAGGTACTGCAAGAAGCATGGGTATCACTGTTGAGGAGTAAGTCGATTTAGAAACGTGGGAGGGAAATCCCCGACAATACCACTAGGAGGTTATTTATAATGAAACATGGAAAAAGATACGCGGAAGCAGCAAAAGCAGTAGACCGTTCCGTATTATATGATGCAGCAGATGCAATCGCACTCGTAAAGAAGAACGCATCTGCAAAATTTGATGAGACCGTTGAGGCTCATTTCAGAACCGGATGTGACGGACGTCACGCAGATCAGCAGATCCGTGGTGCAGTAGTTCTGCCGCACGGAACCGGTAAAGTTACCAGAATCCTTGTATTCGCTAAGGGTGTTAAGGCTGATGAGGCTCAGGCAGCTGGTGCAGATTACGTTGGAGCTGAGGAGCTTATTCCGAAGATCCAGAACGAGGGATGGCTGGACTTTGACGTTGTTGTAGCTACTCCGGATATGATGGGCGTTGTTGGTCGTCTGGGTCGTGTACTTGGACCGAAGGGCTTAATGCCGAACCCGAAGGCTGGTACCGTTACTATGGACGTAACCAAGGCTATCAACGAGATCAAAGCTGGTAAGATTGAGTACAGACTTGATAAGACCAATATTATCCACGTGCCGGTGGGTAAGGCTTCTTTCACAGAGGAGCAGTTAGCGGACAACTTCCAGACGCTTATGGATGCAATCAACAAGGCTAAGCCGGCTACTCTGAAGGGCGCATACATCAAGAGCGCAACCCTGACCTCTACCATGGGCCCGGGCGTTAAGCTGAATGTTGTAAAGCTGGTTCAGTAATAGTAGTAAAAAAAGATTGACAATCCAGATATAGTATGTTATCATACACAAGTATTGACTGCCGAAGACAGCAGGTGCCGTGAGGCATAAGGTGAAAACGCCTGCCGAGGAACGTACAATTCTTTAGATTGAATTTGTAGAGCCTCTCTGTCTTGACGGAGAGGCTTTTTCCGTGCAGTCTCCAAAATATTATAGGAGGAAGACATTCATGGCAAAGGTAGAGTTAAAGCAGCCGGTAGTGGCTGAGATCTCTGAATTGCTGAACGGTGCTGCATCCGCAGTAGTGGTTGACTATCGTGGACTGACCGTTGCTCAGGATACTGAGCTTCGTAAAGCCCTGAGACAGGCCGGCGTTTCTTACAAGGTATACAAGAATACCCTGATCAAGCGCGCTGCTGAAGGCACTGAGTTCGCAGCTCTGGATCCCAACCTTGAGGGACCGACCGCAATCGCAGTATCTAAGGACGATGCAACTGCACCGGCAAGAGTTCTGGCTGAGTTCGCAAAGAAGGCTGACAAGCTGGAAATCAAGGGCGGTGTTATCGAGGGTACTTACTACGATGCAAAGGGAATGCAGGTTATCGCAACCATCCCGTCCAGAGAGGTTCTGCTTGGCAAGTTGCTTGGCAGCATCCAGTCTCCGATTACCAACCTGGCTCGCGTCCTGAATCAGATCGCAGAGAAGCAGGCAGAGGCTTAATTCGAGGATTTATACCTCAATTGAGACAGTGTGCATAGCACGCTGACAAAATTCAACAAAACCCAATTAAAATTAATGGAGGAAAATAAAATGGCAAAGTTAACCACCGCAGAGTTTATCGAAGCTATCAAAGAGTTATCCGTATTAGAGCTGAACGAGCTGGTAAAGGCTTGTGAGGAAGAGTTCGGCGTATCTGCAGCAGCAGGCGTTGTTGTAGCAGCAGCAGGTGCTGGCGAGGCAGCAGCTGAGGAGAAGACCGAGTTCGACGTAGAGCTGACCGAGGTTGGCGCTAACAAGGTTAAGGTTATCAAGGTTGTTCGTGAAGTAACCGGTCTGGGCCTGAAGGAAGCTAAGGACGTTGTTGACGGCGCACCGAAGGTTCTGAAAGAGGGCGCTTCTAAGGAAGAGGCTGAGGATATCAAGACCAAGCTTGAGGCTGAGGGAGCAAAGGTTACCCTGAAGTAATTCAGAGAATCTTAAAACTCGTGATGATATCACAGATGGACTGCGGATTCGTTCCGCAGTCCGTTTTTAGTTACTGTTCACGCGCACGTGCCCAGTAACGGAATTTGCCGTGGCTTCGCATTTAAATACGGCAAATTCCCGCTACCACCACGTTATCTTACGGCACTTTCGGTTCCAAAAGTGCCTACCTCTGAACAGTAACCGTTTTTATCTTCTTTCTGAAACTGCTTGACAGAAACCTTGTTGGGTGTTAAACTGAACTCGTATTTTGATATGAGCTTTTGATTCACATATTTTTGTAAGTCATGAAGTGCATTTCATGATTCACAAAAATATGTGATTTTTTTGTTTCATGAGAAATACAAATATTTATCTATATAGGAGGCAGTACTATGAATAAGGGTACCGTTAAGTGGTTCAACGCAACGAAGGGATATGGTTTCATCACCAACGATGAGTCCGGTGAGGAAGTATTCGTACATTTCTCCGGTATCGTAGCTGATGGCTACAAGACTCTGGAAGATGGCCAGAAGGTTACCTTCGATACCGCTGAGGGCAATCGTGGTCTGCAGGCTGTAAACGTACACGTTGTAGCTTAATCAGAGATTTCTGCAAAAGCTGGGAGGACTGTGCACCGGATGAGCAATCATTCGATGCATGGTCTTCTTTTTTAAGTTTCGTTTCTGTTTCTGTTTCACTTCATAGGAAAGAAACCGGCGCATACCTTATAGAGATATAGAGAATTTGAAAAATCGGGGATGCGAGTCGGGTGAAGATAAGATGGGCAAAAAGACTGCTGTTTGCGATTGTTTTGTTCGACGGACTGTTGTTTGGCACTGCGATTGCAGTTGTTCAAACTGAGATTCAACCCCAGATGTCCATTCGGGAGAACTCTCCTGATTCTCATAAAGAAAAGATTGTAAAAGAAAAGATCATAAAAGAAAAGATTATAAAAGAAAAGATCGTTCAGGCGGGGATCGGAGACGAGGGGATTTGGGAGACACAGAAACTGCTTGCGCTGACGTTTGATGACGGGCCGTCCCTAGAGTGTACGGGGAGGCTTTTGGACGGCTTAAAAAAGCGCGGGATTCATGCGACCTTCTTTCTTATGGGGGAAAATATTCCGGGCAAGGAGGAACTCGTCCTGCGCATGAAGGCGGAGGGACATCTGATTGCCAATCACGGATACCGTCATGTCCAGATGACACATGAGGGCGAGGACGCAGTCGCGGAGTCTGTGGAGAAGGCGCAGGAGATGATTGAGGCGATCACCGGGGAGGAGCCCGAGTTTCTCAGACCGCCTTACGGAGATTGGAATGCGAAGCTTGCGGAGCGCTGTGATCTGACAACAGTCTTCTGGAACGTGGATTCTCTTGACTGGAAGCTCAGAAATGTGGAAAAAATCGTGAGACGGGTGGAAAAGCAGGTTAAGAACGGAGACATCATCCTGATGCATGATATTTTTCCGGAATCCGTTGAGGCATCGCTAAGGCTCGTCGATCAGCTGAGTGCTGAGGGCTATGCATTTGTGACGGTGGATGAATTGTTGATTGACTAAAAAAGGGGCATTGGAATGGATTTATTTGACTATATGAGAAGCTCGACGCAGGAGAAAGAGTCTCCGCTGGCATCGAGAATGAGACCGACGACGCTCGATGAGGTTGTGGGTCAGAAGCATATTATTGGAAAAGACAAACTGCTTTACCGGGCGATCAAGGCGGATCAGCTGGGGTCGTTGATTTTTTACGGACCGCCGGGAACCGGAAAGACGACGCTTGCGAAGGTGATTGCAAACACGACAAAGGCGGAATTTAAGCAGATCAATGCGACAGTCGCAGGCAAGAAAGACATGGAGGAGGTCGTTCGCGAGGCAAAGGATGCACTCGGCATGTACGGGCGAAAGACGATCCTCTTTGTGGATGAGATTCACCGTTTTAATAAGAGCCAGCAGGATTATCTTCTTCCGTATGTCGAGGATGGCACGCTGATTCTGATTGGTGCGACAACCGAGAATCCGTATTTTGAGGTCAACAGCGCACTTCTCTCTCGCTCCCGCATTTTTGAGCTCAAGGCGCTTGAGCGGGACGATGTGAAAGAGCTGATTTACCGTGCCGTGAACGATGTACAGAAAGGAATGGGAAGTTACCGCGCGGTCATTGATGAGAAGGCAGTCGATTTTCTTGCCGATGTCTCAGGCGGGGATGCGAGATCGGCGCTGAATGCGGTCGAGCTGGGCATCATGACGACGGAGAGAGATCCTGCGGACGGTCTGATCCATTTCACGCTTGGGGTGGCTCAGGAGTGCATCCAGAAGCGCGCGGTCAACTATGACAAGGACGGGGACAATCACTATGATACGATCTCTGCATTTATCAAGAGCATGAGAGGTTCCGATCCGGACGCAACGGTCTATTATCTTGCGCGGATGCTCTATGCAGGTGAGGATATCAAGTTCATTGCGCGCAGAATCATGATCTGTGCGTCGGAGGATGTCGGAAATGCAGATCCACAGGCGTTGACGGTCGCAGTCAGTGCCTCCCAGGCAGTCGAGCGTCTTGGAATGCCCGAGGCGAGAATTGTGCTCGCTCAGGCTGCCCTCTATGTGGCAACGGCACCGAAGAGCAATTCTGCGATCTGTGCGATTGATGAGGCGATGGAGGCTGTGAAAAATCAGCATGCAATGCCGGTTCCGGTTCACTTAAAGGACAGACATTACAAGGGCGCTGAGAAACTGGGACATGGGGACGGATATAAATACGCACATGATTATCCAAACCATTATGTCAAACAGCAGTATCTTCCGGACGGGATGGAGGGGCAGACGTTTTATCGCCCGTCTGAGAATGGATATGAGCGCCGGATTCGGGAACATATGGAGTTTTTATTACGGTAACGGGTAGGCATTTTCTGAACTGAAAATGCCGTATGATATGCCGTATGATACAGTGATGGCAGCAGATTTTGCCGATTTGGAATGCGAAGCATCGGCAAAATCCGTTGCTGTTTGCGGGGCGCGTAACACAGTAACGAATTTTTGACCGGAAAATCACAGTAATACAGTGATTCTGCGGTCGAGTAGGCTTGCCGGTTGCTTTTTTTTGAAATTCGTTTTATAATGTAGAGGACGACAGGGGGACCGCGGAAGGTCCTCCGCAAGTTCGTGATCCGTGATCAGAGTTTTCTTATATCTGTTTTGATACCCAACTATTTTTGGATAAAATTAAAAATACAAATAAAGAGAAGTAAAATCGGAAATAGAAATTCCATATTTAAAATCTGAATATCACAAAGAACACACAACAGCAAGGAAAGAGACTGGAGAGATTGTATGCGAGAAAAATTACAGACTTTATCACTGCCCCAGCTGAAGGAAATGGCAAAAGCGCAGGGCATTAAGGGTTGTACAACGATGCGCAAGGCAGAGATTATTGATACGCTGTGCAAGATTGCAGAGCAGGAGGAGATTATTAAGACGGCAGTTGCACCGAGAGCGACTTTAAATGCAATTAATGCGACTGCATCGAAGGCATCCGCGACGCCGGTAATCGCAGAGAGCACAGGTGCAGAAGTGCAGGAGAACCGTGAGAATCGTGACAATGCGGAGGGAGCAGGTCAGCAGGAGACAGGGCGCGTAAGCCGTGCAGTGCGCGAGACTGCGGATGGACGTGAGAGAAGAGAGAGCCGAGATGGCAGAGATATGCGAGACAGCCGGGATACCCGTGATAATTATCGGGAAAATAATCGGGATGGCGGTCGCGAGAATAGCCGTGAGAACAATCGCGAGAATAGCCGTGAAAATAATCGCGACAACAACCGAGAGAATCGTTACAACAGAAATTCTCGGGATAATAACGGAGAGAACCGTTACACCCGAAATAACTACAATCGTGAGGGTTATACCCGTGACAACTCCTACGCAGGACGTGACAATTCCTCGGATATCAGAGAAAATAAATACAGCCGTGAGGCTTATATGATGCGCGATAACCGTGAAAATCGAGATAACCGAGATAATCGGGACAATCGAGATATGCGAGACAGCCGGGATACTCGAGAGAATCTGTCGGAGAACCGCTATTATAATGACAACAGTAGCCGTAGCTCGGCAGAGGGAAATCCGATCGAGGAGCAGGATGGAGCAGAACTGCGCTATGGTCGCGAGATGCGTCAGGCACGCCCGATGATGCGCCAGCCGGAGACTCTGACGGCTCAGGAGGTCGCAGAGCTTGACAGCGGAAAGGAAGCGCAGGGAATTCTTGAGGTTATGCCGGATGGATTTGGATTTATCCGCTGTGACAATTTCCTTCCGGGCGAGAACGATGTCTATGTCGCTCCGTCCCAGATTCGCCGATTTAACCTGAAAACCGGAGATATTATTTGCGGAAATCAGAGAGTGAAGACGGCGGCAGAGAAGTTTGCAGCCCTTCTCTACATCCGCAATGTCAATGGATATCCGATCAGCGTGATTGAGAAGCGCCCGAACTTTGAGAGTCTGACTCCGGTGTTCCCGAATCAGCGTCTTCATATGGAGACTCCGGGAAAGAGCAGTACGGCGATGAGAATTCTCGATCTGCTTGCGCCGGTCGGAAAGGGACAGAGAGGTATGATCGTGTCCCCGCCGAAAGCCGGAAAGACAACCCTGCTCAAGCAGGTGGCTCAGGCAGTTACGACAAACCATCCGGATATGCATGTGATCATTCTGCTGATCGATGAGCGTCCGGAGGAGGTGACGGACATCAAGGAGTCCGTTGTGGGACCGGAGGTTGAGGTCATTTACTCGACGTTTGATGAGCTTCCGGAGCGCCACAAGCGCGTGTCAGAGATGGTAATCGAGAGAGCGAAACGTCTCGTTGAGCATGGAAGAGATATCATCATCCTTCTCGACAGCATCACGCGTCTTGCGCGCGCATACAACCTTGTCGTTCCGCCGAGTGGACGTACCCTGTCCGGTGGTCTTGATCCGACAGCTCTTCATATGCCGAAGCGTTTCTTCGGTGCAGCTCGAAATATGCGCGAGGGCGGAAGCCTGACGATTCTTGCGACGGCACTCGTCGATACCGGAAGCCGTATGGACGACGTGATCTACGAGGAGTTTAAGGGAACTGGTAACATGGAGCTCGTGCTTGACCGAAAGCTCTCCGAGAAGAGAATCTTCCCGGCGATCGACATTCTCAAGTCGGGTACGCGCCGTGATGATCTGCTTCTTACGAAGGAGGAGGCAGAGGCAGTCGACATCATCCGCAAGGCGACGAATACGATGAAACCGGAGGAGTTGGTAGAGAAGATTCTCGATCTGTTTGCACGCACGAAAACGAACAGGGAATTCGTGGAAAATGCTAAGAAAATGCGGTTTTATTGATGAAAGCTACTTGTCAACGGAGCGTTTGTGTGGTATACTAACAAAGCTGTTTATAGGCGTGACGTGATTTTAACCGTTCAAGGAGCGGTTAGATGATCACAATAGTATAGAATTGAGAAAGTGAAGAGGTGAAAATCATGAGAGAAGGAATCCATCCGGCATACTATCAGGCAAAGGTTACCTGCAACTGCGGTAACGAGTTCGTAACCGGTTCTACCAAGAGCGAGATCCACGTAGAGGTTTGCTCCAAGTGCCACTCTTTCTACACTGGTCAGCAGAAGGCTGCTGCTGCTCGTGGTCGTATCGATA
The DNA here is from genome assembly GCF_050873365.1 of Brotaphodocola sp. Classification (GTDB taxonomy): domain Bacteria; phylum Bacillota; class Clostridia; order Lachnospirales; family Lachnospiraceae; genus Brotaphodocola. The sequence goes on from NZ_JBNMIQ010000033.1 coordinate 17,536, forward strand.
AGTTCAACAAGAAGTACGGCGTTCAGGCATAAGCATAACGTAAGCCAAACAAGGTTGAGACGGAAGTGGAGACACTTTGTCTCAACCTTGTTTTTGTTTCATGGAAAATATTTGTTCTTGTACACGGCAGGGATTTTCTGATTTTCTGAATGGAAGATATGGAAGATTCTGCATGATGCCATGGTATATGGTAGAGTGGCACTGTAAGGGGAGCAGATTTGGGCGTGGGCTTTTTTTGGTGGCAGATTAGTGGCAGGAATTTGCAAGGAGATTGTGATTGATGAAATATTCCGGTATCGGCGGTCAGGCCGTCATTGAAGGAATTATGATGAAAAATAAGGACGATTACGCGACGGCTGTTCGCAGACCGGACGGCGTGATCGAGGTGAAGAAGGACACCTATGTGAGCCTGACGGAGAAGGTGAAATTCTTTTCGCTTCCGTTTGTGCGCGGTGTTTTCAGTTTTGCGGATTCAATGATCCTTGGTATGAGGAGTCTGAGTTATTCGGCGAGCTTTTTCGAAGATGACGAGGAGGATGAAAACTCCGAGCCGTCGAAGCTCGAACTCTGGCTTGATAAGACGTTCGGGGAGAAGACGGAGAAGGCATTGATGGGATTTGTGATGGCGATCTCGTTTCTCTTTGCGATCGTCATTTTCATGATCGTGCCGATGCTGATTGCGAATGCGTGCCGAAAAGTGATTCACTCGGACACGCTGATGGCGATTCTTGAGGGTGTGATCCGAATCGCCGTGTTTGTGGCGTATATCAAGGTGATTTCGAGGATGGAGGATATCAGCAGGACATTCCAGTATCATGGGGCGGAGCACAAGTGTATCAACTGTATTGAGCACGGAATGACGCTGACGGTCGACCATGTGCGGGAGAGCTCCCGTTTCCACAAGCGCTGTGGAACGAGCTTTTTGATCATTGTCATGCTGATCAGTATTTTGTTCTTCATGGTGATCCGTGTCGACAACGTATGGCTTCGCATGGTCAGCCGAATTCTTCTGATTCCGGTGATTGCGGGCGTATCCTACGAGTTTCTTCGTCTTGCAGGACGCAGTGATAACTGTCTCGTCAATCTGTTCAGCAAACCGGGCATGTGGATGCAGGGGCTGACGACGAGTGAGCCGGATGACGGCATGATCGAGGTTGCGATTCAGGCGGTTGAGGCAGTCTTTGACTGGAAGACGTATCTGCGCGAGAATTTCCCGGATACGGTGATTCCGGAAGATGGAGCGGAAACGGCTTCTGAGGCGACTTCAGAGAGTGAGAAGGCGGTGCAGAAATGACGCTGTTTGAACTTTTGACGCAGGGGACGGAGTGCCTCGAGCAGGCAGGAAGTCCGGATGCGGGAAATGATGCGAAGCTGTTGCTTTTGGAAGCGTTTGAGCTTGATATGACGCATTTTCTGCTGAACCGGATGCAGACTCTGCCGGAGAATCAGCGGACAGGCGAGTGCACGGCAAAGTATCAGGAGTGGATCGCGCGCAGGGCAAAACGCGTTCCGCTTCAGCAGATTCTTGGCAGTCAGGAATTCATGGGAATGGAATTTTTTGTGAATGAGCATGTGCTGATTCCGAGACAGGATACTGAGACGCTTGTGGAGCTGGTGCTTGAGCGCGAGAAACATACGCAAAAGCGGGTGCTTGATCTTTGTGCAGGTTCCGGTTGTATCGGAATCAGTCTTGCGGTGCTCGGCGGTTTTGAGTATGTGGCGGAGGCGGATCTCTCGGAGGAGGCGCTGAAGGTCACGAGAAAGAACATAGAGAGGCTTGCAGGAGAATCCGGGACAAGAATCGAGTGTTTCCACGGGGATCTGTTTTCTGCGATTCCGGATGGAACGGAGCCGTTTGATATTCTGGTGTCGAATCCGCCGTACATCCCGACAGAGGTGATTGCGGGACTTGAGCCGGAGGTTCGCGACCATGAGCCGATGATGGCGCTTGACGGGACGGAGGATGGACTGCTCTTTTACCGCAGGATTGCGAAAGAGGCGGGAAAGGTTCTCGCACCGGGTGCGTCGGTTTATCTCGAGATCGGATACGATCAGGGAGAGGCAGTCCGTGGACTTCTGCGCGAGCAGGGATTTGCGGAGGTTGAGGTTCATAAGGATCTCGCCGGAAATGACCGGGTTGTGTGTGGAAGATTTGTGGGGTAGCGGAGTTTGCTTTGCTGTCTTGCCGATGGTTGAGTGCTGTTACGTTACGGCTCCGATGGCGGGCAAAGTCATGCAAACGCGTTTCCACTCCGGGTTCGAACGTAGCAGTGCGTAAGATCGCAAAATACGCGATCTAAGCACTGACGTCTCACACGGGTTTGCCTGTACTTTCCCGCCACGGAGCCTGTTCCCTGGAATTTAAGGCGATGTCCGTACATCCATTCAGAGCTATATTGGGTGTTTACTGATTTTAGTTGCAACTGTAAGTTCTATAAATAAGAGAAACTGTGAGTTTATATAGAAAAAATAGGAGGATTTCATGTTCGATAAGTTAGAAGATATTCTGATTCACTATGAAGAGGTTATGCAGGAATTAAATGAGCCGAATGTCACTGAGAATCAGACTCGTTTCCGCAAACTGATGAAGGAGCAGGCTGATCTCGGTCCGCTTGTTGAGGCATATCAGCAGTATAAGAAGGCAAAGCAGGACATCGAGGATAGCCTGATGCTTCTCGAGGAGGAGAAGGACGAGGAGATGCGTGAGATGGTGAAGGAGGAACTCTCCGATGCCAGAAAGCGCGTGGAGGAGCTTGAGCAGGAGTTAAAGATTCTGCTTCTTCCGAAGGACCCGAACGATGACAAGAACATCATTCTTGAGATTCGTGCAGGTGCAGGTGGAGATGAGGCTGCTCTGTTTGCATCTGAGCTTTACAGAATGTATGTGAACTATGCAGAGAGCCAGAAATGGAAAGTTGAGATCATCAGCTTGAATGAGAACGGAATCGGCGGATTCAAGGAAGTTGTCGCAATGATCACCGGAAAGGGAGCTTACTCCAAGATGAAGTACGAGAGTGGTGTTCATCGTGTACAGCGAGTTCCGGAGACTGAGTCCGGCGGACGTATCCACACCTCCACCGCGACGGTTGCAGTTATGCCGGAGGCTGAGGATGTTGATGTACAGATTGACATGAACGATTGCCGTATCGATGTTATGCGTGCATCCGGAAACGGTGGACAGTGTGTCAACACGACCGACTCTGCGGTTCGTCTGACCCATATTCCGACCGGTATCGTAATTTACAGCCAGACAGAGAAGTCCCAGCTTCAGAATAAGGAGAAGGCATTCCGTCTGCTTCGTTCCAAGCTGTATGACATCGAGATGGAGAAGAAGGCAAATGCCGAGGCAGCAGAGCGTCGTAGCCAGATCGGAACCGGTGATCGTTCTGAGAAGATTCGTACTTACAACTTCCCGCAGGGTCGTGTGACCGATCACAGAATCAACCTGACTCTGTACAAGCTGGACAAGATCATGAACGGTGATATTCAGGAAATCATTGATGCTTGCATCGCGGCAGATCAGGCTGCAAAACTGGCAAAGATGAATGAGGAAGCATAATCAACCATACAAGATCCTGATGATTCTTCTGGTGCTTGCGATGCTCGGGAGCGGGGCTGTGCTTGTGCGGGAGTGGTATCCTGCATTTGAGCAGTACCGCCTCAGCAGACAGCTCTCGACCCTGGCATTTCGAGGACAGGAGGAGAATGGGACAGACGATCAGCATTCAAATCAGGAAACGGATTTGAGTGATGAAAAATCCGGGCAGGGGGATGGGTATATTTCCCCGATTGATTTTTCAGCGCTTCGAGAACAGAATCCGGATACAGTCGGCTGGTTGAGCATTGCAGGAGTGCAAAAGAGTGGGGCAGATCTCGAGTATCCGGTTGTTCAGGCGAAAGACAATGAGACATATCTGAAAACGTCGTTTGATGGAAAGAAGAGTGTGTACGGGGCGATTTTTCTTGATTCGGAAAGTCAGTCAGATTTTCGCGGGCGAAACAACCTGATCTATGGTCATCACATGAAGGATGGCACGATGTTCGGGAGCCTTGAGCGATTTCGACAGGAAGATTTTTTCCGGGCACATAATCAGTTTGTACTTTACACTCCAGAGCGAATGATCTATTTAAAGGCGGTTTCTTGCTACTCAATCAAAAATCAGGATGAGGGTGAGGAGATCCGCCGGATGCAGTTTGCAGATCAGGACGACTTTGATGAGTGGGTCAGAGAACGCCTTGCGCCGTGCAGGTTTGCAGAGATTCCGGAGACTTCTGTTGCATCTGTTTTTGCGTTTGTGACGTGCAGTTACGACAAGCCCGATTCCCGCACAATTCTCTATGCACTTGAGACGGATGAGGACGGAGAGATTTTGGTTGCAAGTGAAAAATCTGTTACAGAACACGAGGCAAAACCGGTTACCGTTTGTGTAGCGTATGAATAGTAACGAATTCCTGCGTTGAATTCGCCGTGTTTCTATGGTATATTACAAATAACCGCGAAGAACCCATACGGGATGAATCGCTAATAAAAAATGTAAGGATTCCAGTCGCGATCGGACAGATTTGCACACGGTATCTGTGTAAGATATGATAGGTGCAAGCTATCTTGAAATGTGGTCTGCAAGTGTGGCGACTGGCGAGCAAAATTAAAGGAGATTACTTATGAAGGGTATTATTCTGGCAGGTGGTTCAGGCACACGTCTGTATCCGCTGACGAAAGTGACATCCAAACAGTTGCTTCCGATTTACGATAAACCGATGATTTATTATCCGCTGTCTGTTCTGATGAATGCGGGAATCCGCGACATTCTGATTATCTCGACACCGGATGATACTCCTCGTTTTGAGGCACTGCTCGGTGATGGTCACCAGTTCGGTGTGAACCTTCAGTATGCCGTACAGCCGTCTCCGGATGGACTTGCACAGGCATTCATTATCGGCGCAGATTTCATCGGCGGAGATTCCGTTGCAATGATCCTTGGCGATAACATTTTCCACGGTCAGGGACTCAAGAAGAGACTGCGCACAGCAGCAGAGCGCGCGGAGAAAGAGGGCGGAGCAACCGTATTTGGTTACTACGTGGACGATCCGGAGCGTTTTGGTATTGTAGAGTTTGATGCGTCCGGAAAGGCTGTTTCGATCGAGGAGAAGCCGGAGCATCCGAAGTCCAACTACTGTGTGACCGGTCTGTATTTCTATGATAACCGTGTTGTGGAGTACGCAAAGAATCTGAAGCCGTCTGCTCGTGGAGAGCTTGAGATCACCGATCTGAACCGCATTTATCTGGAAAATGGAGATCTCGACGTGATTCTTCTCGGACAGGGATTTACCTGGCTCGATACCGGAACCCATGAGTCTCTTGTCGAGGCAACGAATTTCGTGAAGACGATCGAGACTCACCAGCATCGCAAGATCGCATGCCTCGAGGAGATCGCTTACTTAAATGGATGGATCAGCCGTGAGGAAGTCATGGAGGCATATGAGGTCCTGAAGAAGAACCAGTATGGTCGCTATCTGAAAGATGTTCTGGACGGAAAATACATCGACAAGATCCACAATATCTAAAAGATCATTCAGAGATGTTCCTTTTATGTAGTTAGGTGAGGGACATCTACTCTGAGTTAGAATGGTGATTGTCGGTGAAAGGGCAGTCACGAAAAAGAAAAGAGAGGGCAGTTATTATGAAAATCATCGTAACAGGTGGAGCCGGATTTATCGGCGGAAATTTTGTTCACTATATGGTAGAGAAGTATCCGGAGGATCAGATCATCAATCTCGACGCTCTGACCTATGCAGGAAATTTAGAGACCTTAAAGCCGGTTGAGAATAAGCCGAACTATAAGTTTGTTCGCGGAGACATCGCAGACCGTAAGTTCATCTTTGATCTGTTTGAGAAAGAGAAGCCGGATGTAGTCATCAACTTCGCTGCTGAGAGCCATGTAGACCGCTCGATCACCGATCCGGACATCTTTGTCCGCACAAACGTAATGGGAACGACGACGCTTCTCGACGCTTGCCGTGAGTTCGGAATCAAGCGTTTCCATCAGGTTTCCACCGATGAGGTTTACGGTGATCTTCCGCTTGACCGCCCGGATCTCTTCTTCACCGAGGATACCCCGCTTCATACTTCCAGCCCGTATTCCTCTTCCAAGGCAAGTGCAGATCTGTTTGTAATGGCATATCATCGCACTTTTGGAATTCCGGTATCAATCTCCCGTTGTTCCAACAACTACGGCCCGTACCAGTTCCCGGAGAAGCTGATTCCGCTGATGATCAGCCGTGCACTCGCAGATGAGGAGCTTCCGGTATACGGAAATGGTGCAAATGTCCGCGACTGGCTCCATGTAAAGGATCACTGCCAGGCAATCGACCTGATCGTCCGCAAGGGCGCTGACGGTTGTGTATACAATATCGGTGGACACAACGAGCGCACAAACCTTGAGGTTGTAAAGACGGTTCTGCGTGCATTAGACAAGCCGGAGAGCCTGATCAAGTATGTAAAAGACCGTCCGGGTCATGACCGCCGTTATGCGATCGATCCGAAGAAACTCGAGACCGAGCTTGGCTGGAAGCCGGAGTACAACTTCGACACCGGAATGAAGCAGACAATCCAGTGGTATCTCGACAACAAGGAGTGGTGGGAGCACATCATCAGTGGTGAGTACAGCAACTACTTCGAGAAGATGTACGGAGATAGACTGTAAACTGTAAGACGATTCTTTTTGATATTGCAGAGGAAAAACGGAGGCAGTGACATGAAGGTATTGGTCACAGGTGCAAAGGGACAGCTCGGCACCGATCTGATGAATGAACTGGAAAAGCGTGGAATCGAGAGCATCGGTGTGGATGTTCAGGAGATGGACATTACAGATAAAGAGGCATGCATGCGTGTGATTTCTGAGTCGAAAGCAGACGCAGTCATCCACTGTGCTGCATATACTGCGGTAGATGCAGCAGAAGATAACGTAGATCTTTGCCGGAAAATCAACGGTGAGGGAACGCGCAACGTCGCACTTGCATGTCAGGCGACCGGCGCGAAGCTGATGTACATCAGCACCGACTATGTATTTGACGGTCAGGGCACCCGCCCGTGGGAGCCGGATGATTCCCGCAGTCCGTTGAATGTATACGGTCAGACAAAGTACGAGGGCGAGCTTGCCGTCGAGGAGCTTGTGGAGAAATTCTTCACGGTCCGCATTGCCTGGGTATTCGGTGTCGCAGGAAAGAACTTTATCAAGACGATGCTTCGCCTCGGCAAGGAGCGCGGAGCGGTCAGCGTTGTGGATGATCAGGTCGGTTCTCCGACTTACACCTACGACCTCGCAAGACTTCTCGTCGACATGATTCAGACCGATCGTTACGGACGTTATCATGCGACAAATGAGGGATTTTGCAGTTGGTATGAGTTTGCCTGTGAGATTTTCCGTCAGGCAGGCATGAACGAGGTGAAGGTGACGCCGGTTTCGAGCGATCAGTTCCCGGTCAAGGCAGTGCGCCCGGCAAACAGCCGTATGAGCAAGGCAAAACTGGCAGAAAATGGATTTGAGCCACTTCCGACATGGCAGGATGCTCTTGGACGTTTCCTGAAAGAAATCGAGTACTAATCGAGCATGAATTAAGTACGAATCGGAATCAAGTACGAATTAAGTATGAATCGAGTACGAAGGAAGGCTTGAGTTGAGGATTGGGATTGAGCACGGAGCGAGAATCCGTGCTTGAGAACGGAAAGAGCAGGACAGAATTTATGGGAAAATATTTTGGAACAGACGGATTTCGTGGAGAGGCAAATGTCGACCTGACGGTTGAGCACGCTTATCAGGTGGGACGTTTCCTCGGCTGGTACTATGGACAGACTGCAAAGAAGACTCCGGAGAATCCGGAGGGACGTTGCAGAGTTGTGATCGGAAAGGACACGAGACGCAGTAGCTACATGTTTGAGTATGCTCTGGCTTCCGGTCTGACGGCTTCCGGAGCAGACGCTTATCTGCTTCATGTTACGACAACCCCGAGTGTCTCCTACGTTGTCCGCACGGAAGGATTTGACTGTGGAATCATGATTTCCGCAAGCCACAATCCATTCTATGACAATGGAATCAAGGTCATCAATGGACGCGGTGAGAAACTTGAGGAAGAGGTTATCGAAAAGATCGAGGCATATCTCGACGGAGAGGCAGGCGAGATTCCGTTTGCACTGCGCGAGAACATCGGTCGCACGGTCGATTATGCGGCAGGACGCAACCGTTACATCGGTTATCTGATTTCGATCGCAACCCGCTCGTTCAAGGGCAAGAAGGTTGCACTTGACTGCTCAAACGGAAGTGCATCCGCGATCGCAAAGAATGTCTTTGATGCACTCGGCGCAGAGACCTATGTGATCAACAACACGCCGAACGGTGTGAACATCAACACCGACTGCGGTTCGACACACATCCATGTGCTTCAGGAGTATGTGAAGAAGACAGGTTGTGATGTTGGCTTCGCCTACGACGGAGATGCAGACCGCTGTATCGCTGTGGATGAGAATGGAAATGAGATCAATGGAGATCTGATTCTGTACATCTGCGGAAAGTACATGAAGGAGAATGGTTCTCTCTTCCACAATACGGTTGTCACGACGGTAATGTCAAACTTCGGTCTTTACAAGGCATTTGACCGCGAGGGAATTTCCTACGAGAAGACGAAAGTCGGCGATAAGTATGTTTACGAAAATATGGCGCAGTACGGCAACTGCCTCGGCGGAGAGCAGTCCGGTCATATCATTTTCAGCAAACATGCGACGACCGGAGATGGCATCCTGACTTCTCTGAAAGTCATGGAAGTCATTCTTGAGAAGAAGGAGACTCTGGGTCATCTGGCTTCGGAGGTTGAGATCTTCCCGCAGGTACTCAAAAACGTGCGCGTGCATAACAAACAGCAGGCACAGGACGATCCGAAGGTGCAGGAGGAGGTCGCAAAGGTTGCTGAGGCACTCGGAAGCGACGGACGCATCCTGCTTCGCCAGTCCGGTACCGAGCCGGTTGTCCGCGTCATGGTAGAGGCTTCAAGCGAGGAACTCTGCGAGAAATACGTGGATCAGGTGATCGACGTGATGAAGGCGCAGGGGCATTTGCTGTAAGGCGATACCGAAGAGCAGAGCCACGAAAATAAAAAAAGAATCCCTCTTGATTCTCTGAGTATATGGATGCTCAGAAAATCAGGAGGGATTTTTGTATGGTTATTTTTTCAGTACATTTATTATGCATGTATCATATCTTTATCGTGTCTTTACTGTGGTTTTACCGTTTTTTGCTTGCCTCATAATTTTTCAGCAGTTCCAAAGCCTCTCTCGACATTGGATAAAGGATCGCGATGTTGAACAGTGTCATCAGTCCGATTCCGACATCGCCGAGATCCCAGACAACCGTATATTTCTGGAGACCGCCGATGAAGAGCATGATCAGTGCGAGTACCTTGTAGGCAGTCTGGAAACACCAGCGATTTCCGAACAGGTAGGAGACGTTGGAGCGCGCGTAGAACAGGATTCCGATAAACGTCGAGAAGCTGAACAGCGCGAGCGTCAGCGCAATGAAGATCACACCGATTGCTCCGAGATGATGGTGCATTGCGGTTTGGAGGAGATCCATTCCGGTCAGACCCGCGGTCAGATCCTCCGGTGCGAGGAGCATAATCATCGCGGTACAGCTACACACGACGATCGTGTCGATCAGGACACCGAGTGCCTGTGTGAGACCTGTGCGAACCGGGTCATTGCTGTGGGCGGCGGCAGCGGCACACGGGGCAGAGCCGGAGCCGGCTTCATTCGAGAAGAGTCCGCGCTTGACTCCGTTCATCAGCACAGCGCCAAATCCACCGGAAACTGCCTGACGAAGCCCAAATGCTTCCGAGAAGATGCGGGAGAAGACTGACGGGAGAAGCGTCAAGTTTCGGGCGATGATGAAGAGCGTGATCACGAAAAATCCGCCCGCCATGATCGGCACGAGGACGTCGAGGAGCTTGACGGTTGCATTTCTTTGAAGCACAATGACTGCGGACAGGATCACGAGAATGATCGTCGTGACAAGTGGCGGAATCTGAAATGCATTCTCAAATGCCGAGCTCACCGAGTTGCTGATGACCTGGCTGATGCCACACCAGCAGATCAGACCGGAGATTGCAAACAGACAGGCGATCAGGGAGTGAGACTTCTTTTTGCCGGTTTTCTCTTCTACAAAATGGTGAATGTAGTAGGCAGGTCCGCCGTGGTATCCACCGTAGAGCGGATCAGGCTCCTTGTATTTCTGTGCGAGAACTGCCTCGACAAATGCGGTTGAGGAACCGATCAGCGCTGTTACCCACATCCAGAACACTGCACCGGCTCCACCGAGGGAGACGGCAGCGACAACGCCGACGAGGTTTCCCATACCGACGCGGGTCGCGGTGGAGATGATCAATGTCTGAAGCGAGGAGAGATTGTCTGGATGTTCTTTTTTCTCACTCAGTGCGCGGATCATGTCCGGAAACAGACGGATCGGGAGAAGACGAGTACGAATCGTGAAATAGATACCTGCGGGAATCAGAAGCAGGAGCATCAGCGAGATGCCGATCGAGCTGTTGTTCAGTGGAATCGTGAAGAGATCTCCCCACAGAAATGAGTAGACGGTTTCAATTAAGTGTATAATCAATGAGAAATCGTTCCTTTCTTGAGATTTTTGCAGTCCGGTTCTCTGCTTGATTATGTGGTGAAATGTCACCACATAATGTTCTTTCGGGCAAATCCGTGAAAAACTCTGCTAAAAACCGGACGTTTGCTATTATATCGGTTTCCGGCAGGTTTGTAAATTGACAATTCCTTGAAGTTTTGTCGATAACAGAAGGCAGAGTTACCAGTCCACGATCTGATTGACGATTGCCTGTTGTTCGGTGCTGGTCTTTCTTAAGTAAATACGGGTTGTCTCGATGCTCTCATGTCCCATCAAGTCGGCAAGCATGGAGAGATCATTGTAGCGCTCGAGAAAGCTCTTTGCAAAGCGATGGCGGAACGAGTGTGGGTAGATCACGGCAGGGTCTAAGCCGTACTGAATGGCGTAATGTTTGAGCTGACCGGCGATTCCGCGCGCTGTCATTTTTTTACCATATTTGTTGACGAACAAAAAACCACTGGCGTGACCGGTTTGACGCATCCAGTCAAGAGCTTCCTTTTGAAGAGCAGAAGGGATATAAATCCGGCGCAGTTTTCCGCCCTTGGAGTAAAGGTCGAGATAGCCGATCTGCACATGTTCTGCCTTGATCTGCAAGAGTTCACTGATTCTCGCACCGGTGGCAGTGAGAAAACGGACGACGAAATACCAGTAGAGGTGATTGTCCTGTTTCAGACAGTTTTTGAAATAGAGATAATCCGCCTCGCTGATTACGTTCTCAAGAAAAGGTTTCTGCTGAGTGCGGACGGAAGACAATTTCCAGTTTTCCTTATGAAGAAACTCGAGATAGCAGTTGATTGCGCGGATTCGCAGGTTGACAGTCTGTGGCTTGTAGTGATCCATCAGAAAGACCTTGTAATCGCGCAGGTTTTGAACCGTCAAAGTGGAGTAGCGCTCAAAAAATTGCTTGTAAGCAAACAGATAAGATGTGATGGTGCTCTGAGATAAATTTCGCGATTTCAAATAGATTTCGTATGAGGCTACTTCCTCATTTTCATTTTTCATAATACATTTCTGATACATTCTCTTTCCCCCAAAAAAGTATGATTGATAAAAATTTTATATCCTTGTTTGACTGCGATAAAATTTATGGTAAAAATCAAATATGTCATAACTGTTAAGCGGGCATAAAGAAAGTAGAAAGAAAAGAAAGTAATTATTGAAAAAATATATACAAATCAAAAAATAATGACAAACTTTTCCTAAATGTACAGAAGGATAAACAAATACATGAGATTTGTTCACTGTACGATTATGAAAAAAGGTGCACTGTTGTACACAGTACACCTTTTGTGATTCACGTTTGTGATATTTCAGATTCAGATGCCCTTATCATGCATATCTTTATCTGTTCGGATCAGAAAATAATAAACAAGTAAATCAATAAGTGATGGTTATTGATTCCTCCAAACAATCTCCAGATTAATCTCTGTCGATAACGTCATCAAGAACAACCTTATTACCGTTGGTGATACCGTTCTTCCAGTCATCCTTAATGCTGTTACCAGCCTCATCTGTGATAGCGGAATCGCCACTGTCAACAGAGAAGGTCTTGTTGTTGGTGTACATCATGATCTGCTTGTTGTTTACATAGTAATACCAGTCATTGCCATCCTTGGCAGCGGTCTTGTTCTTGATGATGGAACCGCTGGAGTTAACCAGATAGTATTCCTTGTCAAGAGTACCCAGAACCTTGATCGTATCGTTGTCCTTGTTTTTGCCGTCTACGCGGGTTGCCAGGTTTCTCAGAGCTGCATCGTCGATCTCCTCAACGACTGCATCGTCATCGCCGGTGTCGCCGGTTGCGTATACAACTTTGTACTTGTCATCGCTGTCAGCCTTCATCTTCAGACCGAACTTGTAGATGTACTTGTCATCGTCGATACCGGTAAGACCCTTACCCTTGCTCTCCTCACCACCAGTCTTGCTGAAGGAGAAGTTGTAGGAATTGCCATCCAGATTGATCGTGGTGGTACCGGTCTTCATTGCACCGTCAGTATCCTCGTTGTCACCGAAATAGTACAGGGATGCGTTCGGGTTACCGTACATCTGTGCGTAATCTCCGTCACCGTCCATGCAGTCATCCAGATCGTCTGCATCCATATCGCGCTCGATTACCTGTGTGATCTTACCGTCCTCTACGACCAGAGCACACAGACCGGTCAGCATGGAACCTGCCTTATCGGTGTTTTCCGGATAGAAGCCATAGTACTTGCCTTTGATCTTTTTGATCTCGCCGGCATACAGCTCGCCGTCTCCGTCAGCGTAATACCATCTCTCGTTCTCATCGTTGGAATCGCCCTTTGCGAAGGTCTGATCGTTGTAATCCTTGAAGGTGTTATCAACGCCATCCTGCGGAGCAACTACCTTGAACCAACCCTTGGTTGCACGAGCACCGTCCTCCGGGCTGTTGAAGTATTTCCAGTTTGAGATACTTGCAGCGCTTGCCTGACCATTGCTTGCAAGAGCCCACTCGTAAACCATGACACCGCGCTCATCGAAAGCGTAGTGCTTGCCGTTGATCTTCTTATCCTCTTTGTTTACGCGCTTTTTACCGTTGGACTGGAAGTTGAACCAGTAATCATAGTCATCTTCCTTCTCAGTGTCGTCATCGTAAACGGTGATCTTCTGCCAACCGGTTTTCAGAGAACCATCTTCCCAGGAACCCAGATAGTAGGTTGCGGTCTCCCAGTCGGAATCATCGCTCTTTAAAGTTGCATCGTCCTCGTCGATCCAGCCGTAGAGCATCTTACCATCCTCATCGAATGCATAACGCTTTCCGTCGATGGTCTTGAAGTTTACCTTGCTACCATTGCTGGAAGCCTTGTAAGCTTTACCGGAATTCTGCATGTAGTAGTAACGATACTCAGCCGGGTCATCATCGTCCTGATCCTCGTTTACAACCTTAACCCAGGTGTTCTTTACCATAACGCCGTTTGCATCTACATAGTAGGTGTCGTCGTCATCCTCGACAATCTTGTCGGTTGCCATAGCGCCGTTCTCCTCGCTATCCAGCCAGTACCAGTTGTCTCCGGATTTCTTCCACTCGTCCTCTACGCGATTGCCGTCCTTATCGTAATAATACCACTGTCCATCTTCCTCAACCCAGCCGGTAGCTGCGAAAGAGGTCATGGAAGCGCCGATAGCGAGCATTGCTGCTGCAGATGCAACGGCAACGATCTTAGTCTGCTTCTTCATAATGAATGCACTCTCCTTTTTCTTTCTGAAATGCTTTTAAAATTCCTATTAAAATGCATCACGAAGTGATTATACTTCTTGTAAGGTAAATTATCAATAGTTTTTTACATTTTTCACATTTATGTAACAAATGACCAACTATGGATACTACCCGGAAGTTTACCACTTCTCCATCACAGTTCACAGTATAATACACTTTTTCCGGAAATGCTATAACAAAACCCTAAGCGTTTTCTTACGAAAATCTTACGGAAATCGAATTTTTCACGAAAATTGTATTAATATTAGTACAATCCTGTTTTTGTATGGCTTTTTTGATTTCTTCGCGCTATACTGTTCATTAGTTGATTATTTTATCTATTTTTGAACATCTGTAACCAATCTGTCGTGCACACAAGGACATGCGTGCACGACCAAAACACGAAACCTGCAAATACACAAATATAAGTAAGATGGAGGATTTTTTATGAATCGGATCGGACTCATTTGTCGTTATTTAAAAGAGAACCCACACAGCAGCCAGAGAGACCTTGCACAGAAAATGGATCTCTCCCTTGGAACAGTCAATACCTTAATTAAGGAATGTATGAATCTTCACTACATTGCACCCGGAAAGAGCATCGCCGGAACTTACGAGCTGACCAGCGAGGGTGAGACCTTTTTAAACCAGTTCAAAGTGGACGGCGCACTGATCCTTGCCGCCGGTTTCGGCTCTCGCTTTGTCCCACTGACGTTCGAAACCCCGAAGGGACTCCTCGAAGTCTTCGGCGAGCGCATGATTGAGCGTCAGATCCGCCAGCTTCGGGAAGCCGGTGTCGAGAACATCACGATCGCCGTCGGATACCTGAAAGAAAAATTTGAGTACCTGATTGACAAGTACAACGTCACCCTGCTCTATAACCCGGAGTATTCCTGCAAGAACACACTCGCGACAATCTACCACGCCCGGAAGGCTCTCTACGGAAAAAACATGTATATTCTGTCCTCCGACAACTGGCTCCGTGAGAACATGTTCCACAAGTATGAGTGCGGTGCGTGGTACGCTTCGACCTACATGGAAGGCAAAACTTCCGAGTGGGTTCTTTCCTATAATAAAAAAGGACGCATCACCGATGTGACCGTCGGAGGCGAAAATGCATGGGTGATGTACGGACCGGTTTACTTCTCGAGGGAGTTTTCCGCCGAGTTTCTGCCGAAGCTTGAGAAGGAGTATGAGATTCCGGGAACAGAACAGTTTTACTGGGAAAATGTTCTGATTCACCATTTTGACCGATTCGAGATCGACATCAACCGCCAGCCCGCCAACCAGATCTATGAGTTTGAGAATCTTGAGGAGCTCCGCAAATTCGATTCCCGCTACCAGACCCGCTCCAACAATGAAGCTCTCGAGCTGATCGCAAAGGTATTTAAGGTACCGGAATCTGAGATCCATGATCTGCGCTGTCTGAAATCGGGAATGACAAACAAATCTTTCCTGTTCCAGATCGACGGAAAATCCTACATCTGCCGAATTCCTGGACCCGGAACCGGTCTTCTGATCAATCGCAGGGAGGAGGCGGAAGTCTACCGGACCATCCAGCCTCTCGGAATCTCCGACCGCCTGATCTACATCAGCGGAGACACCGGTTACAAGATTTCCAGATACTATGATGGTGCGCGCAACTCGGAAGCCTTTAACTGGAATGACATCCGCTCCTGCATGAAAGTCCTGCGTCAGCTCCACGAGTCCGGTCTGACCGTCGACCACTCCTTCGACATCCGCGAGCGAATTCTTTTTTACGAACGTCTCTGTCTCCAAAACGGCGGAATTCCGTTTGAGGACTACCAGAACGTGCGCGCTCAGATGATGGAACTTCTCGATCAGCTCGACTCGATGAACCGCCCGAAAGTCCTGTCCCACATCGATGCAAATGCCGACAATTTCCTGGTTCTGAAAGACGGCTCCGTGCGCCTGATCGACTGGGAGTACGCCGGAATGTGCGATCCGCTGATCGATCTGTCGATGGCGGGAATCTACTCCTACTATAAAGAGGAAGATCTTGAAAAACTGATGGAGATCTACTTTGGACGAATCCCGGATAATACCGAGCGTCTCGTCGTTTACTCCTACGTCGCCCTCGGCGGTTTCCTCTGGAGTCTCTGGGCAGTCTACAAGGCTTCCCTCGGCGAGGAGTTCGGCGAATACACAATCATCCAGTACCGCTATGCGAAAACCTACTACCGCAAAGTAAAGGAGCGTTATTGTACACGGGTAGGCATTTTCTGAACTGAAAATGCCGTATGATACAGTGGTGGTAACAGATTTTGCCGATTTGGAATGCGAAGCATCGGCAAAATCCGTTGCTGTTTACCGGGCGTGTGAACAGCAACAAAAGAATTACTGATCTGCCTTTGATTTTCTTTAGGTGGGAATTTTCTAAAACAGGTCATCATACCGACTGGAATTTTTTCGCACTTCGTAATAAATTTGTTATCTTTTCCTTTTTTTGTTGTGTTATAATCAATACGAGATAAATTAAGTATAAAAATAAAATAAAGGAGATGGGGTTATCATGAAGAACAAACGGCTCTTTACCGCAACCGTGGTCGCTGGAATGATGAGTGCAATGACACTCGGTTCTGGTCTCACCGCATATGCGGCTACCGGCTGGGCGCAGTCCGGCAATGCCTATGTATATTATGATGCAGACGGTTCCCAGCACAAAGGCTGGCTGAACCTCTCAAACGGCTATTACTATCTTGATCCTACCACCGGAGCTATGACAACCGGATGGAAGCAGATCAACAACAACTGGTATTATTTTCAGGCAGATGGTCTGATGGGAAATGGACTTGTCAATGACAATGGCAAATATTATTACATCCTGACCGATGGCACGATGCATAAAGGCTGGCTGAATATCGGCGAGGATTACTACTACTTCGGAAGCAACGGAGTGATGGTAACCGGATGGCAGCAGATGGACGGTGGCTGGTACTACTTCGCACCGGATTCCGGAAAATGCGTTGTCAACAAGGCTCAGGAGGTCAACGGAAGCTGGTATCTCTTCGGCGCAGACGGAAAGATGAAGACCGGATGGCAGCAGGTCGACGGCTACTATTTCTACTTCCACACCGACGGACGCATGCTGACCGGTTGGCTGTCTGACGGAACGAACAAGTACTACATGGACCCGGCAAACGGACGCATGTCTGTCGGAAGCAAGGACATCAGCGGTTACTACTACTTCTTCAACACCTCCGGACATCGTCAGACCGGTTGGGTCGTATTAAGCGGAAATTACTACTACTTTGATCCGAAGGCAGACGGACGCATGGTTGCAGGTGAGTCGAAGAAGATTGACGGCACAACCTACGAGTTCGGTGCAAATGGTATCTGCACCACGACCGTTTCCGTTGCAGATGCTTACGATGGCACCGCTGCCCAGAACGTTTCCCACGGAACCGCTAATTCTGGCAACAACAATACTTCCGGTAGCACCTCCGGCACAACCTCCGCTCCGTCTGGAAGCTCCTCTTCCAGCAATGACAGCAACAGCGGTCCGGGCGTATCCGGAACCGGAAACCAGAAGGA
Organism: Brotaphodocola sp.; assembly: GCF_050873365.1. GTDB lineage: Bacteria > Bacillota > Clostridia > Lachnospirales > Lachnospiraceae > Brotaphodocola. The sequence goes on from NZ_JBNMIQ010000033.1 coordinate 34,984, forward strand.
GAACACCTCCACTGGCACAACGATCACCGTTGGAGCAGGAAAAACTTCCGGCACGAGCACAACTCCGTCCGGTACTTCCACCTCCACAACGGACAGCACGAGCACGACGACCAGTTCAAGTGCAAACGGCGGAACGAGCCTGACTCCGGGTCAGACCGGCGGTCCTCAGCCGTAGAACTCGCACGAACTAACATCAACCAACATTTGCTAACAGAAGCTAACAGAAAAACACCGAAGGAATTTTTCCTCCGGTGTTTTTTTATCTTGCTCTTATTCTGTTTTGTGTTATCCAGTTTTCAGTTTTGCGACATTCCCCACTTATAGAAGAGGGGGATTGTCTCCTATTCCGAGCTATCTGACTATCTGAATTAGCTCAAATTATCTTATGAAAAGAACAGACGGTTCACTGCGCTGAAAATACCACGGATCGAAGCGCGAGTGATGTTGGAGCTGATGCCAACACCGTAGGTCACACGTCCGCTTACCTGATCCATCAGATGGATGTAGGAAGCTGCCTGTGCGCCGGAACCGGAAGTCAGTGCGTGCTCGTTGTAGTCGAGAACCTTCATCTGAATGCCAAGCTCCTTCTCGAGACCTCTCTGAACTGCATCGATCGGGCCGTTTCCGATGCCCTCGAACGTCTTCTCGATGCCATGATTCGTGTAAGTAATCTTGACAAGAGTTGCATACTCGCCGTTCTCCACCTCGGTATCGGTGATCTGGCACTTGCGGAAGTGCATCGGCTCCTTCTTGTCGAGGTAGTTCTTCTTGAACTCATCCATGATCTGCTCCGGAGCAACCTCACCCTGCTTCTCGGAGATCTTCTGGATCACATCTGCAAACTCCTTGTGCATGCCCTTCGGCAGTTTGAATCCGTAGAACGTATCCATAACGAAGGCTACGCCACCCTTTCCGGACTGGCTGTTGATACGAACGATCGGCTCGTACTGACGACCAATATCGGACGGATCGATCGGCAGATACGGAACCTCCCAGATCTCGCCTCCGCGCTCATGCAGGGCCTGCATACCTTTATTGATTGCATCCTGATGAGAACCGGAGAATGCGGTAAATACAAGCTTACCTGCATACGGATGTCTCGGGTCAATGCTCATCTTCGTGCAACGCTCGTAAACCTCTGCGATCTCACGAATGTTCTCGATATTTAACTCCGGATTGATTCCCTGAGAGAACATGTTGTAAGCCAGAGTCAGGATATCCACGTTACCGGTACGCTCACCGTTTCCGAACAGAGTTCCCTCTACACGGTCTGCGCCTGCAAGCAGTGCCAGCTCGGTAGCTGCCACGCCGGTTCCGCGGTCATTGTGCGGATGTACACTCAGGATGATGCTGTCACGATCCTTGAAGTGACGATCCATCCACTCGATCTGGTCTGCGTAAACGTTCGGAGTGTTCATCTCAACGGTGGACGGCAGGTTGAAGATAATCGGCTTCTCAGGAGTTGCCTGACCCCAGGTATCCTGAACAGCGGTACATACCTCAAGTGCATAGTCCAGCTCAGTTCCGGTAAAGCTCTCCGGAGAATACTCAAGCATCAGATCTCCGTCATAGTCCTTCGCATACTTCTTGACCATGTTCGTTCCGTCGATTGCGATCTGCTTGATCTCCTCTTTATTCTTGTGGAATACCACGTCACGCTGTAAGGTAGAGGTAGAGTTGTAAATGTGAACAACTACCTTCTTGATTCCCTGAATTGCCTCAAAGGTTCTCTTGATCAGGTGCTCACGGCACTGTACCAGAACCTGCACACGAACATCATCCGGGATCATCTTGCGGTCAACAAGCTGACGCAGGAAATCATACTCGATCTGAGAAGCTGCCGGGAAACCGATCTCGATCTCCTTGAAGCCCAGCTTTACAAGCATGTTGAAGAACTCGATCTTCTCCTCAACAACCATCGGCTCGATCAGCGCCTGGTTTCCATCACGAAGGTCAACGCTGCACCATACCGGTGCCTTCTCGATCTCCTTGTTCGGCCACTGTCTCTCCGGGTAATCTACAACCGGTACTCTCTTATATCTCTTGTAATTTAACATAATCTGCTCCTCCTGCTTTTCGCTCTCTTACCACAGCCCTCTTATCATACATCTCATACATCTGGCTGTATAGTCTTATAGTCTTATCTGCTTTCTCTTTCTCAAAGCCTATGAAAGCGTCATAGGACGCGACTCCCTGAGCCTTGCAGTCGGTAAATCACGCCATAATGCTTGACAATAAAAATTGTCACTCGTTTGGGTTCAGCCCCATCGTACATCATTCCTTTTCTCATAAACTTCGGTGTCACAGTACAAACGATAAATCCCGGATGCAGACTCACACCCGGGATTTTCCGACTTCTCTGTCGCAACGTTCTTATATTTTATCACATTTTAACAGGCATGACAAGCCGTCCCCGGTGAATTTCCTGATCCATCGGAAAAATCATTCTGAATTCAAGTCGACGCTCGCGGAGACTTGGCGCGTGATTTTGGTCAGCTCTGCTGACATCTTCTTATCAAAATCACTGCGCTTCTCCGTTCCACTGCGGTCGGTGCATAACAAGCGCCACTGGCGCTTTGCACCCTTGCGGAGCGTATAACTCAGAAGGGGATTGTCTCCCCTCCTGAGAAAGTTTGTGACACCCCCACCTATAGAGGAGGGGGACATCCACTCTGAGTTATAATCCGGATCTTTTGCAAACCAGAACAGACTTTTCTTGTCTAGGACCATCTCCGGTAATTTACCTTATCAGAAGTATAATCACTTCGTGATGCGATTTTAATAGGAATTTTAAGAGCATTTCAGAAAGAAAAA
>NZ_JBNMIQ010000034.1:0-37439 GCF_050873365.1 Brotaphodocola sp.
CAAGTCGACGCTCGCGGAGACTTGGCGCGTGATTTTGGTCAGCTCTGCTGACATCTTCTTATCAAAATCACTGCGCATCCACGCGGAGCGTATAACTCAGAAGGGGATTGTCTCCCCTCCTGAGAAAGTTTGTGATACCCACCACCTATAGAGGAGGGGGACATCCACTCTGTGTTATACAGTCTATTGACGCTGACAAATAAAATCTTATTTGACTTATTTGAGTGCCTCGCGGTAAAACTCAACAAACTCGGTGTATCCTTCCTTGTTCAGCTGTTCCTTCTGGAACTTCTTGTTCTTGTTCATCTGGGAAACGAGAACCTGAACGCCGGCACTGCGCTCCTTCATGGCCTGCTTCATAATCTCGGAAAGGCGTTTTGCATCCATTCCCTTCTCGATCAGATAAGCCTTGCGCTCTGCCTGATTCTCTACCTTACCGCCCTGATCCATGAGGATCGTAACGATTCTCTCAAAACCGATGGAGAATCCGCATGCCGGGGTGTCCTGACCGGTGAACTTGCCAATCATCTTGTCATAACGACCGCCACCTGCAACGGAACCTCCGAAGCCTTCCATCGAAACCTCGAAGATCGTTCCGGTGTAGTAGGACATTCCTCGCACGAGAGTCGGGTCAAATGCGAGCTTGAACTCGGTCTCTGCGACATCGGTAACGGTATCCATGATATTTGCAAGGTTCTCAGAAACGCTCTCCGGCATCACATCTGCGAGGATCTTTCCGAGTGCGCGCACGCCCTCTGCATTGTCAGTCACCTGTCCAAGCAGATCTGCATACTTCTCAACCGCATCCTGTGCATAGCCGTTCTCAAGCAGTTCTGCCTTTACGCCGTCCATGCCGATCTTATCCATCTTGTCCAGAGTGATGAAGACCTGATCGAGGCTGTCCTCTGCAAATCCGCAGTGGAGTGCCATTCCCTTTAAGATGCCACGGTCATTGATACGAACCGTAAATGCATTGTCCGGGCAGATTCTTCCGAGAGCCGTCGTCGTAGCCAGAATCAGCTCGATCTCAGCCATGCTCGACGGATCGCCGAGAATATCAATGTCACACTGGGTGAACTGACGGAAACGTCCCTTCTGCGGGCGGTCAGCTCTCCACACACTTCCCATCTGAAGCGCCTTAAACGGTGCCGGGAGCTGGGATGCATTGTTGGAATAGTAGCGGGAAAGCGGAAGTGTCAGATCGTAACGCAGACCGCTGTCGGTCAGATCGTTCTCGGTCTCTGCGGTCTCAAGATTCAGCTTCTCACCGCGCTTTAAAATCTTGAAGATCAGCTTCTCATTGTCTCCGCCCTGCTTGCTCGTCAGGTTCTCGATGTGCTCCACGCACGGAGTCTCAATCTGCGTAAATCCAAATCCCTGATAGGTCTGACGGATCTGCTCCATCACAAAATTTCTGACCTGCATCTCCGCAGGCAGAATATCTCTCATGCCGGTAACCGGCTTCTTTTTCAGTGCCATGCTTCTTCTCCATCTTCTTATCGCCGAAATATCCAGTTCTGTTATGCTTCACACAATCCCCTTCCATTTTTATTTCATATGGGAGTGAATCTGCCCGTGAATCCTAACATTTTCCTGCATATCCTGGCGGTTGTCAATTACACATTCGCCTTACGATTATACTATTCCCGCCCACAAAATGCAATCCTGACCTTGCGTTTCCTCTCCATTTTTTCTAAAAAGGTCACAAAATTATCCGAATCCTCCGATAATCTTGCAACCTTCCCATTCCATAATTTCTTAATTTGTTTTATTTTATTATTTATCCAAAAATCTCTCGAAGACCGGCAAGCACGCCCTCCTCGTCGTTTTTGCAGGTCACAAACTTTGCGGATTTTCTGACTTCCTCCGGGGCATTTCCCATCGCATAGCCGAACTTTGCGGTCGCGATCATTCCCATATCGCTCTCGCCGTCCCCGAATGCGCCCGCCTGCTCAGCGGTCAGACCCAGCTTCTCGCACAGTGCTTCAAGCGCAACGGACTTCTTGACTCCGTTCTCGGTCACCTCGAGATACTCCGCATTCGACGCTGCGACCTGAAGATCCGGAAATGCCTCGCGCAGGCGAACGGCAAGTCGCTTCATCTGCTCCGGCTCTCCCATCAGCAGAAACTTGTGGATTCCTCCGTCCTCCGCAAAGGCTTCCTCGATCGAGCCGATCTCCGCAGAAAATCCCACGATCGCTTCCTCTCTCTGCTCTCTCGCATCCTCCCGATCGTCCACAATCCATTTCTCAAATCCGAATGTGTTACAGCAAACTTCCGGGAACTCGTTCTCCAAGAGACGCTTGAGTTTTACCGCCGTGTCGAGCGGAATCTGACAGCTGTACAGAGGCTTCTCGTCCTGATCGAGAATCAACGCCCCACAGAAACAGATCATCGGCGCATGATTTCCGATTTTTCTCTTAATCACGCGGACACCCTCGGGGGAGCGCGCAGAAGTCAGAACAAACGGAATCCCGTCCTTCTCCATCTCAAGAATCATTTTCCTCGTGTCCGGAGTCACCACGCCGTCCGAAGTGATGATCGTTCCGTCAATGTCACTGAACACAATTCTGCAATCATTCTTTTTCATAATTCTCTCGTCTCCTTTATGTCTTATTTTAGCTTGTCTTTTGAGCTCAATTTTATTTCTATCAATTTCTTTCTATAATTTTTCTTTTTATCATTTTCCTGTCTTAATTTTCTTCTCTTAATTTCCTTACCTTGATTCTCTTATCTTGTCTTGATTTCCTTTTTCTTTTTTTATCTTGTTTCATTCTTGAGCAGAGTATTGATCTCCCTCTGCAATTTCAGAAGTTTCGTATCCAGCGCCACGCCATCATCGACCATCTCCTGAATTCGCTGGTCCGCTAACTCCATCGCATCCTGATATCCGACAAAATGGGGCATCGGCTCCGCAAATTCCATCGCATCGCGCACGACCGCCATGTTGATATCCTCCGCCTGAATCTGCTCCACCGCCTGTCGAATCACAGGAAGACCGGATGCCAACTCCGGAATCTGACTCTGCGTCTCCAAATCGTAGCAGAGTTCCTTGAGAAATTCCCACGCCAGATTTTCCTTCTTTGTTCGACTGCTGACTCCCATCAGAAGCGTATCGAGAGCCGTCCGCCCCGAACCCGCCGTCTTTTCAGGCATCGCAACGCAGTCCCACTCAAACTCCGAGTACTTCTTAATCCGCCACGGGTACGGCTTGTACGTCTTATATTCCGCATACGTCATCGGCTGAAAGGCGACATTTCCCTGATCAAACTCTTTCGAGGTCACGAGATGCCCCTGATTCAGCGCCCGAAGCGTAATCAGAAAACTTACCGCCTCCTCGACCTTCTGATCTCCGAAAAACGAGGTCGTTCCGTTTGCATCAAACAGTTCCATCCCGGAAGCGCGCATCGCATACTGCCAATTGTAATCCAAAACGCCATACTGGTCAAACTTTCCATCTCCATTTAAGTCCTGCGTGACCTGTTTGCAGATCTCAAAAAATTCGTCCCAGGTCCAGTTCTCCTTCGGCATCGGAATTCCAGCCTGATCGAGAAGTGTTCGATTCACAAACATCAGCGTCAGGACACACTCGTAAGGCAGGGCATACTGCCCGTTTCGCGCCGTCCCGCCCGCAAATGTCGCCGGATAGTAATCTTCCTTTGAAAAGCTCGGATCTTCGCGAATCTGTCTGTCCAGATTTTTCAAAATATTCAGCGAAATCATGTTCTCCATCTCTCCATCCGGAATCATGAAGACATCCGGCTCCTCCCCGAGAAGCACCTGTTCGGACAGCCACTCAATATAATCTTCCTTGAGCACACCGCTCGTGTACTCGACTTTCACTCCCGGATGTTTCTGCTCAAATCGGGCAATCGCATCATCAATCACCTGATAGCAGTCACCGTTTGGCACATCCCAGTAACTCCCGGCAAACATTCCAAACTTCAACACAAGCGTCTGATTCTTCCTTCTCTGCACGGCCCAGACTCCGACAAAGAGGATCACCACCGCCAGAATTCCGATGAGCGCGGTGTAGACCTCGACGTTCCATCTCTTTTTCTTTTCATTTTCCTGTTTTCCTGCTGTCTGCATCATCCGTTTTCTCTTCTCCGTCAATTTCTCGTCGATCCGCCATCTTCCGCCCAAACTGATTCTTCCCGCGAAAGAATCCCAGAAAAAAATCCTAGAAAGAATCCCAGAAAAAATCTAAGCCGGTTACGAAAAATCTTTCTTTGTGACTCCGGTCTGCACCGCCCAGATCGCAAGTTGAGTCCGATCTCTGAGATCAAGTTTGCTCAAAATTGAGCTCAAATTGTTTCGGATCGTTCCCTCCGAGAGATTGAGAGCGACCGCAATCTCCTTGTTGGATCTACCAAATCCAACCTGCTGGATCACGCGCCATTCCGTCTTGGAAATGTCCTCAACAAAACGACTGTCGACATGAATTCCGTAATCGCCCTGCGCCATCTGGGAAAACAGGCGCACAACCTTGACGGCAATGTCCGGATTGATCATCGCCTTTCCGCTGTAAACCGTCCGGATTGCGCCGGTCAGCTCCGCCATCGAAACTCCCTTGAGCAGGTATCCGCTCGCCCCGTATTTCAGCGCATTGTATACATACTCGTCATCGTCAAACGTTGTCAGGATGATGATCTTGATATCGGGATAATTTTCCTTGATAATCTGCGTGCAGGAAACGCCATCCATCTCCGGCATCCGCACATCCATCAGAATCACATCGGGCTTCTCCCCGCGCACCGCACGGATGACCTCTCGCCCGTCTCCCACCGGTGTCATCACTTCCATGTCCTCATTGGCAGACAGAATAATCTGAAGACTGTCTCGAATCAATGCCTGATCATCCGCAATCAAAATCTTGATTTTCTCTTTTCCATTCATATCAATTTCGTTCCCCCCATCTGATCGGAATGTTTGCCACAATCAAAAATCCACTTTCACTGCTACATTCAAGCGTTCCATTGAGCATCGCAAGACGCTCCCTCATATGTTTCAGACCAAATCCCGGTTTCACTTCGGAACAGCCACAGCCATTGTCCTTCACGGCAATCGTGAGCCACTGATCAACCTTGCTGATCCCGATATCGATGTAACTCGCCTTTCCATGACGGATTGCATTCGTCGTCGCCTCCTGGATGACTCGATAAATCACCTCTTCCTCATCCTCGTGGAACCGGAACGGATGCACCTGATTGTGAAAGACAATCTCCACCTTCGCCGTTTCCCCCATATCTTTGAGCATTTTCTGAATCGCGTCTTCCAGTTCCAGTTTTTCGAGCGCATCCGGGCGAAGACTGTTCATCGATCTTCGGACATCCGTCATGCCCTCACGCGCGACCTCGGACACCTTCTCAAGCTGTTTCTTCGCAGCTTCCGGTGCAATCTCCATCATCATCACAGCCGCATCCACGCCGGCAATGATTCCGGTCAGCGCATGACCAAGCGTATCATGGATCTCTCTCGCAAGTCGGTTTCTCTCCCGGATCTCCGCATTTTTCTCCGCCTCGATCGCATAACTCTTGAGCTTTCTGTTTGCAAGTTCAAGCTGACCATTTAAAGACTGGATTCGCTCGCGCTCCCGGTACTCTTCCTGAATCACCAGAGCTGTGTACCAGATAAAGAGCACAAGATTTGTCGAAACCAGAATACTCCTGACACTCTTTAGTACCGCCTGCATATCCGTCTCAAACACTGCCAGAAAGACATCCCAGGAGATCATTGAAAATCGCTCTCCAACAAGATCAAAATCGAGGATCGTGGACAGAATCACCACCGAAAGTCCAAACATCAGCTTCTGATTTCCACCACGCTCTCCGCGCATCATATCCGCTGCCATCACGAGCACAAGCCCATTGTATGCGAGATTCATGCCCGCTCCCGATGCAATGCACGCCACAATCTCCGCCTCAAGAAACAGAGGGCGAAGCTCCTCCCACTCGCCCTCGCACTTTCGGCTCAGACTTCCAAAAATCACAAAGGCGACATAGCCAAAGACCGAAAAGGCGATCATCTGCTCCGGCTTCCACGGTCTCACCTTCACGGTTTTGAGGAACTCTCCGGCTTCCATCCGCCCGACGACGCTCCACAGCGCATATGCCATCACACCGCTGACAAAACAGACTGCAATAAAATTGACGATATAAATTCCGATCTGAAGCTTCGAAATCAGAGATTCCCTCTTTTCTCCCTGCGTCATCTCCCGCACACCTGCCGGTGCACCCATACTCATCTTGCTGATCTCATCACTGCCATCCATCCGCTCCATATTCCTCCAGATTCTCCTTTGTCACAAGTTCCGTCTGTACGAGAACACGTCTCGGAACGTTCTCTCCATCAAAAAAACGGTAGATCACATCCGCTGCCATCCGTCCAATCTTTCTTGGAAACTGTGCCGATGTGGCTGTCATAATCCCCTCGGCAATCATTCCCTTTCCATCCGGAGAGCCATCAACCCCGTAGACGAGGATCTGCCCGTCTCTCCCCTGTTCTTTCAGTGCTGCCATGCTTCCCATTGCCGCCAAATCATTCAGACACATAATCACATCGGCATCCGGATGTTTCTTCAAAAGTTCCTCCGTTGCCGGCATCGCAAGTTCGAGCTGACCGAGACAGTCCGCCTCATCGAGAATCTCGTATTGCGGATTATTTGCCAGAAAATCCTTAAATCCCTGGATGCGATCGATTCCCGATTTCGCCACGCTATGACTAAGCAAGAGGATCTTTGCACTTTCTCGCGTTTTCATCAGATGCTGTGCGCAGAGCTCCCCGGCGCGATAATTGTCCGAAATCACCGTACAGCGGACGAGAGACTCATCATAGACATCGCTGTCCACAACAATCACCGGAATCCCGGCTTCCTTTGCCTCCTCAAGCGCCGGCTTAATCGCCTTCCAGTCAACCGGATTGATGAAAATTCCAGAGACATTCTGATCCACAAACTCACGAATCTGGCTGATCTGCTTCTCGACATCGAGTGCCGGATCTCTCGTGAGCAATCGATCCCCGTTTGCCTCAAGCGCATTGCGGATCTCGTCATCAATGATCTCGTAAAATGGATTGTTCATCGTCATATAGGTGGCACCGAATTTTCTCCCCGCCCGGTAAAACGCAATCGTCTTCCCCGCAAGGATAAAAAACTCAAGTCCCACAACTATCAGAATCAGGCTGACTATCGCCATCCAGATTCTCCTTCTGCGCCGATCCATCTGCCTCTGTCACCCCCTGCTTTTGCATCTGTCACTTGTCCTCATTTTACCATGAGTTTTCGAATTCGGCAATTTTCTGTTTTACAAATATGAATGATCACACCTGCTCTCTTACACCTTAAACCAACCACTTTGCGACGAAGACGGGAAAGTACATGCAAACCCGTGTGAGTCGTCGGTGCTTAGACCGTGTAGTTTACGGTCTTATGCACCGCTACGTCCGCTCTGCGTATCAAGGAAGCGCCAGTGACGCTTCCTCTGATTTACCCGGAGCGCGAGCGTGTTTGCATGACTTTACCCGTCGAAGGAGTTCGCCAACAATGCTTTAACGCATCACCGTAATGCCACAAAAGGCCGGCACACATTTTCATGTGCACCAGCCTCAATGCCCCAGAGCGCATCTCAAATGATTTTATGATGCTAGAATTTGTGATGCCCCCACCTCCCCACCTATCGAGGAGGGGGACATCCACTCTGAGTTATAAGTTTTCTGAGATCGGCTGACCAGCCGCCTCCAGAATCTTCTTCACGTTCTTTTTTCCATTTTTTCTTCCGGTCCAGATGACAAGCGCCATCGCGGAGAACAACACAGCCAATATGATTCCAAATACTCCCCTCAGAGTTCCGGCGTTCATATAAAATCCGTTCACAGCCAGAATCACTCCGATCACCGCGATCGACAGACACCCTCTCTGCCAGTTTCCAAGGCGTCTCAAGGCATCCACCTGCATCTGCGCTTCTTTGATCAGCATTTTCTGCTCCTGTATGGTCTGTGCGGTACCTTCCATTGCAATCCCTCCGCTCACTTCATAAATCGGTTTGATTTCCTGATTTGATCTTTCATCGACTCGATCTAGTCTCGGCTTCTGCATCTGAATCCACTGTGCCAAATATTTTCCATCATAGTTCCTACCCATATGCGGTAGAATCATGTTCCTGCTTCACTCCAAAAAATATGGGGAATGGGAATGAAGCAGGACTCATGAAACGATGGGGAGGATATTGGCAACTTATCAATCGCGATTAGTAGGACAGACCCGGATCAAAGAATCCAAGAAGTACGCCGACAAATGCGATCACAACGAGAATCAGCATTACCATGGTTGGGGAAATCTTCTTCTTCGTCATCAGCCACCAGCAGAAGATTACGGTCACTGCGGACAGAAGTTTCGGGTAAATCTGATCCAGAGTGCTCTGAAGGGTGATGATTCCCGGAATCTCAAAGGAAGTGGAAATGCTGATCCAGCTTGCTGCTACTGCACCGATTACCATGGTACCAACCATGATGATCGAATCACGGATTGCCTGAGCCTGCTCACCTACAAGCAGTTCCACGGCCTTTCCGCCCATCTCATAGCCCTTTGCATAAGCGAACTTCATTCCAAAGAACATCAATGCGTTCCATACAACGATATAGAAGATTGCGCCGAGCGGAGAACCACCGCCGGACAGTCCAAGTGCAATTCCTAAGAGGATCGGGATCAGGGTTCCTACGATCAGGGAGTCACCGATACCGGCTAAAGGTCCCATCAGACCTGCACGGATACCGTTGATCGTCTCACCGTCGATGCCCTCGCCGTTTGCCTTTGCCTCTTCCAGACCTGCTGTGATACCAACTACAAGGGTACCGATCTGAGGCTCTGTGTTGAAGAATGCGGAGTAGGTCTTCAATGCTTCCTTCTGCTCTTCCTTCGTGTCATACAGTTCCTGCACAACCGGAAGCATTGCACACAGATAACCGAAGGTCTGCATGTGCTCCTGAGAGAAGCAGGTCAGGTTGCCGTAAAACCAGGATAAGAAAGATTTATTTAATGTTTTTTTAGAAAGTTTTTTCATCTTATATATCCTCCTCATCATCGTCATAGCTTGCTGCGCCAGCTACTGCCGGACGAATTTTCAGCATCTGGATCTTGTAGTTGATGACTGCAAAGAATCCACCGATCAGAGCTGCACCGATCAGGTTTACTCCCATGCATGCAGCCAGTGTAAATCCAAAGAAGAAAGTCAGGAAATCCGTTGCCTTCGTGATAACCTGTTTCAGCAGGATTGCAACTCCGACTGCCGGAAGAAGGCTACCTACGGTAAACAGAGTCTTCATTGCGATACCATCCATCGGCAGGTAAACTTTCATCAGGTCTACCATGCTCGAACCAGCCATCGTGATAATGACGGTCGGAAGGAAGGAGCAAAGGAAGTGAGACAGCCACGGAAGACCCATGTCGACGAGATAGAGTTTCTTGAAATCTCCATCCTCAAGTGCTTTCCAGCCCATATGCTGCCATACCAGGTTGACGGTTGCGGTTCCGTAGAAAAGAACGGTTCCGAGGGTTCCTACTGCTGCTCCAAGGGTTGCTGCCATATCCGTTGCCTGCTTGGAAGCCGGATCAATGCCCATTCCCTTGATTGCACAGATTGCAAGCGGAATACCTATGTAACTGATCGCACGAACATCAGCGGAAACAGTTCCGCCCGGAGTTACGAGCGCGATATAGATAACCTGAATTGCTGCGCCCACGATGATGCCCGTCTTCATGTCTCCGAGTACCAGACCTACAACAAGTCCAGCTACGAGCGGACGACCCAGTGTGTAGTTTCCGAATGTCGTGCCACCAAGACCCGGCATACTGGAAAGACATGCACAGATACCAAGAATGATTGCCTGAATAAGATTAATTTGCATAAATCAATCCCTGCCTTTCAAAAGATTTTTTATTTAAAATCCAAAATTTTAGAATCCAAACTGTCCACGGAACTTCGTCCAGTTTCCGATTGCCTCATCTTTCAGCAGTGCAAATTCTACACTGTATCCCTTCTGCATAATTGCCTCGAGAGCCTCTGCCTCTTCCTGAGTGATCGACTGGTTATTGCCCAGTTTCGTTGCGCCCGGACGGTCGTTGCACGGTCCGATGATGACGGTCTTTACACCCGGATCAAATCCCTGGTCTACAAGGATCTTCTTCATATCTACCGGATTCTTCGTGATCAGGAAATAACGATCCTTACTGTCGAGCACCTTCTGGCATTTTGCCTTCCACTCGTCCATCGTCCATACAAAGGTCTTCTTTCCGGAAGCACTCTTGTATGCTGCCTTCAGAACCGGATTGGATGCTGCAAGATCATTGACTGCAACAAGTCCATCACACGGATACTCCAGAGCCCATCTGGTACAGGTCTGTCCATGAATCATACGGTCATCTACTCTCACAAAAGATACTGACATAAGTTTTTCCTCCTTAATTCTCGTCCCCGATTTTGGTTTTCTTTATTCCCTTATTGATTGCTATTAACCTTATTAATCAATTTCCCTTAGTAATTGATTTCCCCTATTAACTCTTAAACTTAACGCTTAAACGATACATTAAATATCGTCTTCCTCATCGTCGTCGAGCTTCAACTCCATCTCCTTGATCGCATCTCTCGACTCGGAAACCAGGCTTGCCTTGAGGCTCTCAGTGTCAAGCGCATCCTTCATCAGTGTAGCGGTCAGCGCCATCGGAAGGTTCATACCACCGAAAGCAGTGGTCTTTGCGAGCAATCCCTTCTTCGTCAGCACATCGAGTGCGGTTGTCAGCGGAGAACCACCGATGATATCGGCAAGCAGGATGATCTCATCGTCCTCCTTGATCGGCTCAATCAGCTTTCCAAAATTCTCTGCAAACTCATCTGCGCCCATTCCATCCTGAAGACTGGTGCTCAGGATATCCTCGCGACCGCCACCAGCCAGCATATTCAACACGCTGTGCAGACCCGGTGCAAAGGTTCCGTGGCTGACAAGTACGACATATTTCATCTCGTTTCCCCCTTTTTCTTATCTTTTTATATTTTTTATGTTTTTTTCATTTCTGTACTCATATTTTACTAATTTTCCCAATCCGAATCATCTGCACTCTGTCACTTTTTACAAACACAAAAAAATGACATTTGTCATGTCACCGTGACAAATGTCATTCTCTCCTCAAATATGCGACTCCTAATTGTCGCTATTTTTTCATTATGGTTTTTTTGATACTTTTTTCGATATTTTATTTTTTTGATATTTTTTCAATATCCCTATCTTTTTTTATACTGTTTTCAATACGCTTTTTAATACCTTTTTTTATCGTTCTTTACATAGTTCTTTACATCGAGAGAAGTTTTTCCTTGCGCGCAATCATCTCATCGATTCGCTCAATGTACTGTTCGACATTCTTGACGTTCTCCGCACGCTCAATCCGGTTCTCCTCCGGGAAGAGGCGTTTCGTCGTCGTTCCCGCTCCACACGCGATGATCGTCTGCTTCTCCTCCATGATCAGGATGTTGTAGATGCAGGCTTTTCCCGGTGACGCATATCCGACGTTCTCAAAGTTGCCTGCCATATTTTTCTGGCGATACAGATAATACGGCTCAAGACCAAGCTCGCGCGCATACTTTGCCGTGAGATCAATCATCTCCTGCGTGTTCGTGATCTTTAAATCCTTGTAGACTTCCTTCATCGTGTTCAGACGGGCTGCGCGCTTGATCGCAAGCGAGTGAACCGTGATGCTGTCCGGTTCAAGTGCCTTGACTGCCTCCATCGTCGCCTGAACATCCTCGATGTTCTCCTCCGGGAGTCCGACAATCAGATCCATGTTGATGTTGTCAAATCCAAGCTCTCTCGCCATCGCGAATCGCTCCTTGACATCCTCAACGGTGTGACGGCGACCGATCAAATCAAGCGTCTCCTGCTTCATCGTCTGCGGATTGATCGAGATTCGCGTGATTCCGTGATCGCGAAGTACCTGCAATTTCTCCCGTGTGATGCTGTCCGGGCGACCTGCCTCGACCGTGAACTCCTGCACATGGGAGAGATCAAACGTGTTCTCAATCTTTGTGATCAGGCGATCGAGATCCTCCGGGCTCAGCGAAGTCGGCGTTCCACCGCCAAAGTAAATCGTCTCGAGACGGCATCCGCGCTTCTTCTCTGCGACATAGTCGAGTTCCTTGAACAGCGCCTCAAAGTACTGGTCCATCTTTCCCTGCCATCTTCCAATCGGGTAGGAGGTGAACGAACAGTACAGACACGTTGTCGGACAGAACGGGATTCCGACATAGAGACTGTATCCGTCGCGATAATCGATGCCGGAGAGAAGCTCGCGCTCCTTCTGTGCAATCTCAATGCTCAGGTTGATCTTCTCATTTCCGGTGTAGTATGTCTCCTTCATCTCCCGGCGGATCTCATTTTCTGCCTCGCCCTGCTCAAGTTTCGTCAGTGCGATCTTTGTCGGGCGGATTCCGGTCAGTGTGCCCCACGGAAGCTGTTTGCCCGTTCTCTCCATCAAGAGCAGGTAGAGACGGCGTTTAATCTTATTTTTTGTCTCAAAGCGGTTGTCGTAATCGACCTCAATCGGCTGTTCTCCCTCGATCGCACGGCGCTCCTCGCGCATCTCCGGCTCAAGTTTCAGCTCGGAAAAAGCAAAAAACTGCGGTTCTCCAAACGAAATCACATGAAGAGCAAAGGTCTTTCTGTCGTCTGAGAGTGTTCCCTTGACCGCCAGATTGAGTCCGTCCTGATATTCATGGACAAACGTCTCTCCCGGAAAAAATGCCATCATCAGTTCCCGGATATCCTGCTCGTAAGCATCATCATTCAGTAAAATTCCTATCATCTGTCTACCTCTATCTCTTTATCCCTCTATCGCTCATCGCTCTAATTGCCTCTGTCCGGCTTCCCATTCAAGTCGACTCGACATCAGCGAAAACGAGTATACGACACAACCGGATTATATTTCTTCTCGTAACCGATCGTCGTCGGATCTCCGTGTCCCGGATAAACCATCGTGTCGTCCGGAAGCACAAAAAGTTTCTCCGTGATCGACTTCACGATCGCCGAAGAGCTTCCAGTCGGAAGATCTGTCCGTCCCATAGACTCATGGAAGAGCGTGTCTCCGCTGATCAGCACTTGCTCTGCCTCCAGATAATAGCAGACAGAACCTGCGGTATGCCCCGGGGTCGAAAGCACCTTCCACTCATCACCGAGCAGATGAATCACCTGGCCATCGCGCAGAAATTCGTCAGCACTCAGCTCCATTCTCTCGGTTCCGAGCGTTCCGGAGAGGTTCATCGAGGAATCCTCAAGCAGACGCTCCTCATCGACATGCGCATACACCTTGCAGTGGAACGCACGGCGAATATCCTCCACCGCCAGAATGTGATCAAAATGACCGTGGGTCAGAAGAATTGCCACCGGCTCCACGCCAAGCTCCCGGCATTTGTTCAGCAGAAATGCTCCGTTGTCCGCCGGATCTACAATCACTGCTTCCTTCTTTCCCTCATGGTAAATGACATAACAGTTTGTGCTGATTCCGCCCAGCACATAAGTCTTTATACGAAAATCGCTCATTTCGCTCCCAGCTCCTTTTCTATTTCCCCGTTTTCTCTTCTTATAAAAAAATTACTTTACAGTAAAAGAACTGCGGTGGTTAACCCGCAGTCCTCTCAATATCAAGAACGCCTTCAATCTGGCGCAATTTATCGATCAAACGATTCAGTTCTTCCACTCCGTGAATGTCAAATGTCATCACGATCGTCGCCTTGCCCTGCTTGCTCGTCCGCACATTCATCGAGGTGATGTCGATCTGGCGCTCCGTAAATACCTTGGAGATGTCGACGAACATTCCGATTCGATTGTTCGCGTAAATCTGGATCTCCGTCGAGTACTTCTCCTTGCCCTCATCGCTCTCCGGCTGTTGCCACTCTGCATCCATCAGACGCGCTCTCTCATCCTCCGGAAGGTTGATGATGTTGATACAGTCTGTGCGGTGAATCGAGACGCCTCGTCCACGGGTCACAAAGCCGACAATCTCATCGCCCGGAACCGGACTACAACAGCGCGAGAAACGAACGGAGAGATCGTGGACGCCCTTGACGACAATCCCGCTCTTGGACTTCTTGTTCGATACCGGAACCTTTACATCCGACTCGGCAAGCGTGTCGAGAACCGTCTTGTCCGTGATCTCCTTCTTCTTTTTCTTCTCCCGCTCCTCAAGCATCTTGTTGATGACCTGACCCTCTTTCAGACCGCCATGTCCGATTGAGGCAAGCACAGAATCCCAGTCTTTGAATGCATAGCGCATCATGACCTTCTCCTGAAACTCCGGCTTATTGATCTCCGGGTAATTGATGCCCTTCGCCTTACAGTAACGGTCAATCAGCTCACGACCACGAATGATGTTGTCTTCCTTGAGCTCATTCTTGAACCACTGATTGATCTTGTTCTTCGCCTGTGTGCTCTTCACAAGAGACAGCCAGTCACGGCTCGGTCCCTTGGAGTTCTGAGACGTGATGATCTCAATCTGATCACCATTCTGAATCACATAGTCGATGTTGACGAGCTTTCCATTGACACGCGCGCCGACCATCTTGTTGCCGACTGCACTGTGAATCGCGTAAGCAAAGTCGATCGGCGTCGATCCACTCGGCAGAGTCTTGACATCACCGGTCGGGGTGAAGCAGTATACACTATCGGAGAACAGGTCGAGATCGCCCTTGACCATGCTGAGGAACTCTTTGGAGTCGTCGGTGTCGCGCTGCCACTCCAGAATCTGACGAAGCCAGGACAGCTTTGCCTCCTCGTCTCCGGCTGCAATCTTTCCGCTTCCGCTCTCCTTGTACTTCCAGTGAGCTGCAATACCGTACTCAGCTGTCCGGTGCATGTCGTAAGTTCGAATCTGAATCTCAAACGGCTGTCCGGTGTTTCCGATCAAGGTCGTGTGAAGCGACTGGTACATGTTCGGCTTCGGCATTGCAATGTAATCCTTGAAACGTCCCGGGATCGGCTTATACATCTCATGGATGACACCGAGGGCCGCATAACAGTCTTTCACACTGTCGACGAGGATACGAACTGCAAACAGATCATAGATCTGGTCGAGGGTCTTGTTCTGGTTGACCATCTTCTTGTAAATGCTGAAGAAATGCTTCACGCGTCCGACCACCGTCGCCTCGATCCCGGCTTCCTTCATGTGGTCCTGAACCTCGTCCACAATCTCCTGAACAAAGGCTTCTCTCGAATCCTTGCGGAGATTGACTTTCTCAACGAGATCAAAATACACATCCGGTTTCAGGAAACGGAAGGAAAGATCATCAAGCTCAATCTTGATCTTGGAAATACCGAGACGATCCGCAATCGGAGCGTAGATCTCAAGCGTCTCGCGCGCCTTTTCCTTCTGTTTTTCCGGCTTCCAGTACTGTCCGGTTCTCATATTGTGCAGACGGTCGGCAAGTTTTACGATGATAACACGGATGTCCTTCGCCATCGCGAGGAACATCTTTCGCAGGTTATCCGCCTGAATCTCCACCTTGTCTTTATCCCATGACAGCTGTGTCAGCTTTGTTACTCCATCTACGAGGAACGCTACCTCGGCATTGAACTCCTTCGTGAGTTCATCAAGCGTCATCGCCGTATCCTCCACGACATCGTGAAGCAAACCGGCTGCGATCGTCTCCTTATCCATCTCTAAGTCAGCCAGAATGATCGCAACACAAAGCGGGTGAATGATGTACGGTTCACCCGATTTTCGTTTCTGTCCTTCATGGGCCTCGTCTGCGACTCTGTACGCTTTCTCAATCATCGAAATGTCATCTGACGGATGATATCTGCGAATCGTGCGGACGAGGTCCTTATACAATTCCTCCGGAGTTGTAAAGTCTGCCGGATCTTCCAGTTCTCTCTCAACTTTCTTTGCTTCTTCGTTTGCCATGGGAAAGCCACCTCTTCTGCGCATAAGTTATTATGTATTATAATTATTTTTGTCAAAAAAAGCAAGGGGGAATAAAAATGGGACTTGCGGAGCATCGTTTCGGCTCCTTCGGCGAGTAAAGCCCTGCAAACACGCTTTCGCTTAATCTAATCATATAAAAAGGGGGGCGGAGTGCCCCTGCTCATTTGCAGTTGCGCTCCACCCCGCATGATTATCTCTTTCTATATTTCTTCCTATATTTATTACTTATGCTTATCTCTACTTATTAAGATAGAACTCCATCGGATAGGTCGGATAAGCGATCTCCTCGAGCTGATCCATCGTCACAAGACCTGCCGGTGCACGAAGAACTGCCGGGATTCGGTTGACGATCGTCGCACAGGTATGCTCTACGGTTGCCGGTTTCACAACGTGGAACTCGGTATCCGGCTCGCCCGTGATCTTCCAGTCACACATATCTCCGTCATCCGGTCCGTATACCTTGCCGATACACTGGGTCTCGATCACCGGTCCCTGGAACGTCTCCGTCGTCACTACGGCTGCCATGCCGATGCAGTTTCCTTTCGGAATCGTTGTGCCCATCGTGGAGGAATACAGGTCGCTGTCATGGAAATACGGAACACATTTCTGTGTCTGACTCTTGATCGTCCAGCCCATCTTCGATGCAAGTGCCTCGTTCGAGTTCCATACATACGACGGCTCGATCTCTTCCGGATGTGCGATCTGCTTCTCGAACTCCTCCGGTGTCAGTCCAACGCCGTGTGCCTTTGCGAGTGCAAGACCATAGTCCTCTACGTTGTAGCTGACTGCACCCTCGATCTTCTCGATCTTGTGGCATCCGCCTGCTACCATTCCTACCATATTTACCCAGAAGATATCTTCCATACCACTTCCAACGAAGGTACAACCATTCTCTTTCGCAGTCACATCGAGAAGATTTGCACGAACTGCATCGGTCGTCCAGCAGTACGTTGCCTCCTCACACGTTGTGATGACGCTGATTCCTCTCGTCAGACACTTCATATAGTGGTCAAAGCAGTCGCTCACGAGACTGAACAGCGTCACTACGGCGATATCTGCATCACACTCATCGAGAACCTTGTCGGCATCGTTGCTGATCAGGATACCTGTCTTCACACCGATTCCCGCATAGTCGCCCACATCCATACCCACGATCGCCGGATTGTTGTCGATCGCGCCTACGATCTGGCAACCGGTTTCATACAGATAACGAAGAATATATTTGCTCATCTTTCCACAGCCATACTGAACCACTTTAATCTTTTCCATATAGAAACCTCCTTCTACGTTCTACGGGCACGACAGGATGTTTTTCGTTTTGTTTGCCCCTGCCGTTTTGTTATTTATTTATCATACCCATAGTATAAGGTCTCATGTCACTTGATGGTCAACTGTGCATTCTAGCCAAATATTTCCTTCTATTTTGTGAAATTTACCGGAACCTGAAGACGCAAAAACATCGATCGCTTCTCGGTGTCAAACACATTAAACTCGGTCATCGTCTCGCAGATGTAGTCCCCGGCGATCTCATATTCCTGATCCTGACAGTACTTCAATAACCGTCCCGCAAATTCCTGCTCATCGCCAAACTCATCGAGGTAGACGCAGGCATACATCCCGTTCTCGATCGTCTCGACCTCATTGCGGAGTGGAAAATGCTCATCCACGAAGACGAAAATCTTGTTGGAGACGAAACGCTGTCTCAAAAAATCCTCTTTTTTCAGCAGAGTTCCGGCATTGCAGTAATATACCGGCGGGACGTTGTGCTCTAAGAGCTTCATTTTCAGCTTCTTCAGGATCACCTCGTAAGTGTCGATATCGTGATCGTAGAAATTGAGATCCGTCTCGATCCCGTAGATTTTTCTCGGACGGATATACTCTAAAGTAAATGTCCCTCTCTTCGGAGACTTCCGGTAACGCTCCATGCTCTCGATTGCACGGTCAATCGCATCCCTCTGCACCTTTCTCTGTTCAATCTCCGCGATCGTCTGCTCCCGCTTTTTGATCAGAATCGCCTCAATCTTGCGAAGATCCTCCGACGCGAGCACCTCCTGAATCTCCTTGAGCTCCATCCCGAGTTCTTTCATATATTGAATCATGTCCAGCCTTGCATTCTGGCGGATGTCGTAGTATCGGTAACGCGTGTTCGGATCGGTGTAGCAGGGGCGCAGAAGTCCCACGGAATCATAAAATCGAAGCGTCGGAACCGAAATGTTGTTGATTTTTGCCATCTCCCCGATACTCAAATATTTGTAAGCCATCTGTCTTTTCCCCCTCTTTTCTCCTGTTTTTCCCCATTTTCGGACAACGCCAGACACCCGCTCAACACATATCAACACATAAACGGTCGAACCCCGATATACCAGAAAAACTCTCATGCAACTTGAGAGTTTTTCTTTCTTTTTCGTCTATCGAAAGACAAGCAATTTCTAGCGAGTCCCCGGAATCTGATACATCAGTGCGTTGCAGATCGCAGCCACGATGTTGCTTCCACCTTTTCGTCCTCTCGCAACGATGCAGGGAACATCAAGACCGCAGATCAGTTCCTTCGATTCCACGACATTGACGAACCCGACCGGCGCTCCGATAATAAACGCCGGCGAGATCGTTCCCTCCTGAATCATCTCATAGAGGCGAATCAGCGCGGTCGGTGCATTTCCAACTGCAAAGATTACCGGTCCTTCCAGCTTTCCCGCATGCTCCATGCTGACAACCGCACGCGTCACCCCTCTCTCTTTCGCCTCTCTTGCGACATCGGGATCTGCCATAAAACAACGAACGCTCGCATTGAGTGCGCTCAGCGCGCGCTTGTTGATGCCT
The DNA here is from genome assembly GCF_050873365.1 of Brotaphodocola sp. GTDB lineage: Bacteria > Bacillota > Clostridia > Lachnospirales > Lachnospiraceae > Brotaphodocola. Next base: position 18,782 of record NZ_JBNMIQ010000034.1, read on the forward strand.
GCCATTCCCATATTGGTGTCGGTCACGATCGTCGCACCCGCCTTTAAGAGCTCAATCGCCCGCTCCACCGCATGATCGGAAAAATACAGATTTTCTGCATAATCAAAATCGGCGGAGGTGTGGATGCATCGCTTCACAACAAGGAGTTCCCCGGGTGTCCAGTTTCCTTTTGGCATCTCCGACTCGATGATCTGCATGCTTCTCGTCTCAATCTCCTCCGGCTTTACCCATTCCATCTGTTCAAACACGTTTCTGCCTGTCCTTTCTTAAATTTATCGCTTGACTCGTAATTTCAATTTCTTACTTTTCTTATTTCGAAGCTCTGCGTTTCAGCACTCCTTGCGATTAAACCCCATGATCCGGTAAATTGCCTCCATATCGAGGGATTCGCGGACGAGGTCTGCGAGCTTGTCGTACTGGCGCTGTTTGTAGGCTTCCTGACTCTCCGTCGTCATCTCCAGAGAGATTCCCTTCTTCTTTGCCAATTTCTCAAGAAGCGCATCCGTCAATTCTTCATTGTCAAACAATCCGTGCAGGTAAGTGCCGAGCACAAGACCATCCTCACGCTCAAGTCCCTCCCAGTTTTGACTCTCCCATGTCTGTGAAGTCTGACCCTGACGCTCCTGATCATGGAAACTCTCGGTTCCATTTCCCTTTTCTGTCTGCTCCGAATTTCTCGCAAAGATCGGCTTTGCCTTTCCGGTCAGCTCAGTGATTCCCATATGAATCTCATATCCATTCACCAGACTTCCCGGTGCGCAGGCTTCAAACATTCCCGTGTTCTCGCGAAGAACCACCTCGGTCTGACCGCGTGTCTTTTTCTGCTCAAATATCGTCCGTGCCGGAAGAAGTCCCATTCCGCGGATGCTTCTTCCCTCCTCGCCCTCGACTCCATTCGGGTCGGAGAGCTGTTCACCGAGCATCTGGTATCCTCCGCAGATTCCAATCACCGGAACACGCTCAAACTCAACTTTTCTGAGAATTGCAGGCTCAAGCCCGCTCTCCCTCAGCCAGATCAGATCGGAGATCGTGTTCTTCGTGCCCGGAAGAAGAATCAGATCCGGATTGCCAAGCTGGGAAGCTCTCTCGACGTAGCGCAACTGCACGCCCGCATGGCGCTCAAGCGCATTGAAATCCGTGAAATTGGAAATATGGGGCAGACGGATCACTGCAAGATCAAGACCTCCTTTGAGCAACTCCTCCGATCCGGTCCGCGTCAGGCGGTCAGACAGACTGTCCTCATCGTCGAGATCGATCTGCTCCATCGGGATCACGCCGATCACCGGAATGTGAAGTTTCTCCTCAATCATCCGAAGTCCCGGCTCAAGAATCTTTTTGTCCCCGCGGAATTTGTTGATCACAAGTCCTTTGATTCGCGCCTGTTCCTTTGGCTCAAGCAGGCTGACGGTTCCGTAGAGGGAGGCAAAGACTCCGCCACGGTCAATATCCCCGACGAGAATGACCGGAGCATCGACCAGCTCGGCAAGTCCCATATTTACAATATCATTTTCGCGAAGATTGATCTCCGCCGGACTTCCCGCACCCTCAATCACAATCGCATCAAACTCCTCCTCGAGTGTCTCAAATGCTTTCTTCACCGCCGGAATAAACTCCGGTTTTCTGCGATAGTAATCCATCGCGCGCAGGTTGCCGTAGACCTCACCGTTCACAATCACCTGACTTCCCATCTGGCTCGTCGGCTTTAAGAGAATCGGGTTCATCTCGACCGTCGGCTCAATTCCTGCCGCCTCCGCCTGCATCGCCTGCGCGCGCCCGATTTCAAGCCCATTTTTTGTGATGTAGGAGTTCAGCGCCATATTCTGAGACTTAAACGGAGCCGTGCGGTATCCGTCCTGCTTCAGGATTCTACACAGTCCTGCGACAAGAAAACTCTTTCCCGAATTGGACATCGTGCCCTGAACCATGATTTTTTTTGCGAGAGTCTTTTTGGCATTCTCCTGCCCCGTCATCCCGCAAGTTTCATTTTCTATCCTGTCCTTCTCTATGCTGTCCCTCTCTATGCTCTCCTTCTCACTTCTCATCTTCTTATCGGTCATGTCATTTTTCGTCCTGCTGTTTTCCATCACGCTTCTTTGCCTCCCGGAACTCGTGCGTAAAATTCTCATCGTAAAGTTTTGACAGCGCAAAATCATCCCCGAGAAATCTTCCGACAACGACGAGCGCCGTCTTTCGGATTCCGGCTTCCTTGACTTTCTCATCAATGTCGGTGAGTGTTCCCTTCACGATCTTCTGATCCGGCCACGATGCCTTGTATACAACAGCAACCGGCGTCTCCTCCGGGTATCCGCCCTCAATCAGTCGTCCGACAAGCTGATCAAGCTGACCGACACTCAAGAAAATCACCATCGTCGCCTGATGGGATGCAAGTGCCTCTATCTTCTCCCGCTCCGGCACCGGCGTGCGCCCCTCCATTCTCGTCAAAATCACGGTCTGGCTGACCTCCGGAAGCGTATACTCGCGCTTGAGTACCGCTGCGGTTGCAAGAAACGAGCTGACTCCCGGTATTACCTCATACGAAATCCCAAGCTCATCAAGGCGCACCATCTGCTCACGGTGAGCGCCGTAAATCGACGGATCGCCGGTGTGAACGCGCGCCACCTGCTTGCCCTCTGCCTCCGCTTTTTTCATCACCTCAATGACTTCAGGAAGCGTCATCTTCGCACTGTTGTAAATTTCTGCCGTCGGTTTTGCCCCGGCAAGCACTGCCGGATTGACCAGAGATCCCGCATAGATAATTACATCCGATTCCTCAATCAGTCGTTTTCCCTTCACGGTGATCAGCTCCGGATCGCCCGGTCCCGCTCCGATAAAATAAACCATTTCATCTTTTCCTTTCCACATAATAAGTTTTTGCTCACAACTCTTTTCTCACAGCTTTTCATACGCTTTCACATGGATGTCCTCAAACGTGCTGTTCTCCTTGTAAACCTCCCACGCCATATCGAGAAGCGGGAAGAGCATCACCGCTCCGGTTCCCTCTCCGAGCGCCAGATTTCCGTGAATCACCGGCTCAAGGTGAAGTTTCTCGTAGATTCGAGCACACGCCGGCTCTTTTCCGAGATGGGACGGAATCAGATAGGAAACAGCCTCCGGACAGATTGCTGTCGCGAGAAGTCCTGCAACCTCCGAAATGATTCCATCAAGCACAACCGGGATTCGCGAGATTGCTCCGCCAAGCATCAGTCCGGTCATTCCCGCAATGTCAAAACCTCCGAGTGAGGCAAGCACGCCGACCGGATCATCGGCGGACGGGTGGTGGAGCGCGATTCCACGCCGGATTGCATCGATTTTTCTTGTGAGTCCCTCATCCGAGAGACCGGCTCCCTTTCCGGTGACAACCTCCGGATCGACTCCAAGCATCACACTTGCGACTGCACTTGAGGTCGTCGTGTTTCCGATTCCCATCTCCCCGACTGCCAGCAAATCATATCCCGCGTCCTTGAGTTCGCCTGCAAGTGCAATTCCGTTGTGGATCGCCTCAAGCGCCTGCTCCCTCGTCATTGCCATCTCCCGGCAGAAATTCTTTGTGCCAAAATCCACTTTCATATTGCGGATTCCCGGCTCGTGAAGTGCCCCGGCAACTCCGATGTCAACCGGAAGCACCTCCGCTCCGACTGTTGATGCCATGCGGTTCACGCTCGCGATTCCGCGCGCAAAATTCTCGGTCACAATCGCGGTCACACTGCTGTCCGTCTGGCTCACACCCTCCTCGACAACTCCATTGTCCGCGCAGAACACGACAACCGCCTTGCGCTCAAGCGAGAGATTCTCCGTTCTCTGAATTCCCGCAATCTGTGTCAGGATCGTCTCAAAACGACCAAGACCATTTAACGGTTTTGCAATTCCGTCCCAATGGCGGATGGATGCCTCCTTTGCCTCCTCGCTCAGCGGACGCACCTGTCCACAAAGACAGTCAAGCTGTCTCTGATAGTATTCTTCCATATCAAATATCCACCTTTTGTTTTTTCTGTGCTTTTTTAGATGCGATACCCTCTCGGTGTCACCATTCTTCCATCGATCTCTTTCGTCTGCGAATTTCCGATAAATACGGTTGTGAACATATCCACCTGACGATCTGCAAGCTCGGAGAGTGTCATCACCTCGGCATGCTCGCCGTCTCTTCCGATCTGGGAGACGATTCCGCAGACTCTCTCCTCCCCGATCTCCTCCTGAATGATCTCACATGCGCGCTTGAGATAATCGGCGCGCTTCTTGCTCGACGGATTGTAGAGGCAGATCACAAAATCGCCGGCTGATGCCATTCTCAGTCGTTTCTCAATCTTCTCCCACGGTGTCAGAAGATCACTTAAGCTGATGACTGCAAAATCATGCATCAGCGGTGCTCCAAGCACAGCCCCGCCCGCAAGTGCCGCCGTTACTCCGGATACAACCTTGACCTTGCAATCCGGATACTCCTCTCCGATCTCAAGCATCAGACCGGACATTCCGTAGACGCCGGCATCTCCACTGCACACCATTGCCACTTTCTTGCCTTTCTGTGCCTCCTCAAATGCGAGACGACAGCGCTCTGCCTCCTGACGCATCGGCGTCGTCAGATATGTTTTTTCCGGAAGCATTTTTTTCATCAGCTCCGCATACACCGTGTATCCGACAATCACATCGCACGACTCAAGCACCTCTCGCGCCTCGATTGTCATCTGCTTTTCTTCCCCGGGTCCCATTCCCACAACGTAAATTTCGTTCATCCCTATCGCTCCTTACTGTTTTCTGCCTGTCCTTTTTCTATCTTTTTCCTGTCTTCTTCCTGTCTTCTTTCTAGTTTCTTCCTATCTTCTCTTCCTAGTTTCTTTCCGTTTTCTACTTTTCTTTTACAATCACAAGCGAATAGTATCCCGCTCCATCGTGAATCTCGTCGACACTCCGGCAAATCTTCTCGCCCGGAAGTCCGCAGTTTTCCACCATCATCGCCTCCATGCCGGACTGCGCGATGATTTCCTTGACGCGATCCAGATTTTTTCCCATCTTCATGATAACTTTCGTTCCCGGAAGTTTCAGTCCCTCCTCGATCTGTCCCGGCTGAGACAGCACATGGAGCTGTTCGGAATTCTCCGCAAGTCCCACGTTCAGCGTCGCCGCCGTTGCACAGAATGACGGAATTCCATTGATCAGTCGCGCCTCATAGCCTGCCTGCTGAACAAGACGGTGAATATAGAGATAGGTCGCATACAGCGTCACATCCCCAAGATTTAAGAAGCCGACCTGTTTGCCCTGTACGAGAAGATCTGTCACCTGCTTCGCCGCCGTCTCGTGCGCCTGCGCAAGACGCTCCTTGTCGCGCGTCATCGGAAGCTCCACGCCCACACACGGTTTCTCCTCGACCTCCGGAATCGCACGCTGTGCAATCTGGTACGCAATGCTACTGCGGTAATCCTCTCCCGGAACCATCAGCACATCGCACTCCTTGATTTTGCGCACCGCCTTGAGCGTCAGAAGCTCCGGATCGCCCGGTCCGACACCGATTCCCCAGAGAATTCCCGGAACCATTTTCTTTTTCCCGTTGTTCGTTCCAGATCCGCTCTCAGATCCGTTTTCACTCTCGATCTGAGTATTTCTCTCCCGTTCTTCCTCGGCGCGTCTTAAGGCATCCCGCGCATGGTCGACATACATTTTGCGAATCTCCGGATATTCCCCAAGTCCCTCAAAACTGCACTCCACCTCGTATCCCTGACGCAAAAACTGGTTTTTCCACGAATCTTCCTTCTCGCCTGCCATATCGATCATCACATGATTTCCTGCGACAATCAGAAGCGGGGCAAGCAGGACACGCTTTGGCTTCTGCTCCTCCACTGCCCGCATCATCGCGTCAAGTGTCGGGGATGCCTCGACGGTTCCGATCAGCAGATTTCCCGCTCCATCGTCCGTCAGATGTTTCTGGAGACGCTCGTAAGAGAAGTTTGCGACATGCTCCGTTCCATGTCCCATCAGCACAACTGCCGTTCCCGAAACACGGTACTCTGCAAATTTATTTTCCAGAATCTTTGCCAGACCCTGATAGTCTTTTTCATCCGTCAAAAGTGGTTCGCCACACGCAAACACCGGAAAACGATCCTGATATCTGCGGATCGTTCCCATCATTCGATCGTACTCAAATCCACGGATCACATGAGTCATCTGAACGAGAACCTCTTTATAACCCTGCGCGAGAAGACGCTCAAATGCCTGTTCCACATCATCGACCCAGATGCCCTCGCGCTCTCTCATGATTCGCATGATCGTCGGACTTGTAAATGCCCGGAAAAAATCATACTCCGGAAATGCCTCTCTCATCTCCGCCTCGATTGCGTCGATCGTCTTTGCACGCGTCTCGGGATAGCTCGTTCCGAAGCTGATCACAAGAAGGGCGCGCTTTTTCTCATTTGCCTTCGCTCTTTCCGGCACACTCTTCTGCGTATTTACCTGTTCACGTTCCTGCATTTCATTTTTATTTTCCATTTGTTTCTCCATTTTTCTATCTTATCTTATACTTATCCTTAATTCTGTTATTATTTTTGTTCGGTCTCAACTTCATTATCATACCATAAACAGACGCGAGACACCAATAAAAAACTATGCAGGGACGTATCATAGTCTACTATAACCACAATACATCCCTGCATTTCTTATACCGCATCTTTATTTTACTGCTTTTTCCAATGTTTCCGCCACATAACTATTCAATGTTGTTTGATGTTCTATTGCATATATCGCTAACCGCTTATGCAATTCTGGTGAAATACGAATGTTAAAACTTCCTTTATAGGCCTTTTCCGGTTCAATATGTTCCTCTTTGCACATTTCAAGATAATCATCAACCGCAGTATGAAAATCATCACGGAGTTCCTTGTAATTTTCTCCCTCATAAGAAATCAACGAACGAATGCCAAGCACTTTTCCAAAGAAGATCCCATCTTCTTCTGACAATTCAACACTTCCAACATATCCATTATATTCCATGGTATTTTTCACAATAATCCCTCCTGTTCCAAAATTTCTATCAATTGCTTAATCTGGTATGCTTTCAACTCTTTCTGCGGATGTGGCTTGTGAAGTAAAATACTTGCATGTTTATCACTTACAAACATAATACGAGAACCGCTAGTTCTTCCCTTATTTGAACGAATATAATCAAAATAATTAAGTAATGTTTCAGCATCATCAAAAGTAAAATCTTTTGGTTTTGATTTTAATCGCTGAATAAGTTTTTCCTTTTGTCCCATCGCACGATACCCTCCTACAATTATATTATATCCAACACGCACAAATATGCAACTATTTTTAGTTGCTTTTTGGTATGATTATCTTCCATTACTGCCTATCAGCATTTTTTAACAACTTTGATCAAACTGTTTCTTAATTTCTTTCTAAACAAAAACAACAACCATACAAAAATGTATACTTGTTTCCAACAGTACATCTCTGCATGGTTGCCGTTTATTTTTTATAAATAACTGCCATTCATTACTATTTATGCCATTAATCTGAATGATTTTTAATTATTTTCAACTCAGTTCCTTGATCTTTCGGATAATTGCATCCCGATATTCTTCCGTTGTCGCCGTTCCGTGAAGATCCGGCGTCAAGCAAGTCCCATCTGCAAGCACCTCATCAACTGCCTTGCGGATCTTTCCGGCACACTCCTTCTGTCCGAGATACTCAAGCATCATGCACGCAGACCACAGAAGCGCGGTCGGGTTCGCGATATGCTTTCCCGCAATATCCGGCGCACTGCCGTGAACCGCCTCAAACATTGCATAATCCGTTCCCAAATTGCTTGACGGCAGAAGTCCAAGTCCTCCGATCAGACCACTCGCCAGATCAGACAGCAGATCGCCGTACAGATTCGGTGTCACGATCACATCAAACTGGTTCGGATTCATTACCATCTGCATACAGGTATTGTCGATGATCTTGTCATTGTGCTCAATCTCCGGATACTCTTTTGCGATCTCCTCAAAGATGCTCAAAAACAGACCATCTGACATTTTCAGGATGTTGGCTTTGTGGACACAGGTCACTTTCTTTCGTCCGTGATTCTTTGCATACTCAAAGGCGTCGCGAATGATTCTCGTGCTCGCCTTTCGAGTGATGATCTTCTTTGCATGGACGGTATCTTCATCGATCTTTTCCTCAACGCCGACATAGAGATCCTCGGTGTTCTCCCGGAAAATCACCATATCCACATTCGGGAACGGGGTCTTCACCGCAATATTGGATTTTGCAGGGCGAATGTTCGCATACAGGTCATACTTATTCCGCAGTGTCACATTCAGAGAACGAAAACCGTGACCGATCGGAGTCGTGATTGGGGACTTAAGCAGAACACGATTCCGCTCAAACGACGCATAAGCCTCATCCGGAATCAAAGCGCCATTTCGTTTCCACTCTGCTTCCCCGACATTATAAATCTCATAATCCAGTTCTGCGCCTGCTGATTCCAAAATCTCCAAAACGCAATCTGTGATCTCCGGTCCAATTCCGTCTCCTTTAAACACTGTGATCATTTTCTTCATAAGTGTGACCTCCTGCCCTTTCCTTTATCCTGTATGCTTTTTGTTTTTTGCTATATGAAATTTTTTCCAATCTTAGCACAGCAGATAATTAAAGTCAATAGGTTGTGGTGATCACAATGTATTGCTTTTGATTTAGAACAAGATTATCTCAATTTTTGCGAATTGACCTTAGCTCCATTGCGCTCCACTGCATATACCATAAGTTCATGCAGGGTTGAGCCACCACAATCAATCGCCGTAAATTCTGACACTTTTCCTGAAAAATAAACGGCATATAAAACATTATTCGCTACTTCAACATAGTAATCCACCCCGTTCACTGCACCGACCGTTTTCATCACCCAAACAGAAGGCAAGATCTGATCCTTCGACTTGCCATCTGCGATATATTGGTTGATCGCAGAAAGAGCTGCCTCCTCATTTTTTGTTAATTTCATTTTTTTCACTGAAATTGCAAGTGTTCCTTCGTTTCCCGAAGAATCCTTCACACTTAAAATCACATTTTGAGTGGTTTCTGAATTAACATCCACGGACGGAGTCACTTCAATTTTGTCTTCCAAATCTTTCTCAAAATCATCCACGGTATAATAATCAGATGGATCAAATTCTTTTCCCAAGACAAGATTTACCATGCTTGGACCGGATATCACAGGCGCTGTTGTATCTACAACATGAACATGAAATTCTTTCGTTGCTTTCAAGAGTCCATTTTTCACTGTATAACGGAGTTTATTATCACCTAATACACTTGTGTCCACTTCTCCCTCAATCGTCACCGTTGCACTGCCAGATTTCGCTTTCACCAAATCTTTTGTCCTCACAACACTTCCCGCTTCCACCGTTTCGCTCACAATCGAAACACCCGTTAATACATAAAATGAAATCAGCGCAATTGCCACTACACATCCAATCACAGATAAAACAATCACCAGCATCTTCGGAACACTCTTTTTCGAATTCTTTTCTGAATTTCCTAAAGATTCCTGATCGGCACAATCTGCTCCATCCACTAACGGTTTCCCGCACATCCTGCAAAAATCACTATTTTCTTCTATCTCCGCACCACAATGTTTACAAATCATTCTTCCGCCTCCTCATTCCAAAGATTTTCCAACGTCGCATACACCTCTTGCATATCAGAATAATCGTTCGCGCTCTTCAACATGCTCTTTTCCTCAGCAATTTCGTCCTCAAACGTTGAAACAATTCCTTTATACATCGAAGCAAACATCTGGATCGCCTGAGCATCACTGTCCTTGTATTCTGAAATGACACTCTCATGACCATAGCAAATCACCCAGGATTCCCAAAACTTATCGATCACTTCCGCAAAATAGAGTTCTTCCTCTGTCGGCTTTTTTCCTAGCTCGATTTTAAAATCCACACCTTCTACCTGAGCATACAACTCATCCAACTTTTCTTCTTTATGCGCAGATATGTATTTCATCGTAAGATTCTTTACCGGAGTTGTCTCCATCGTATCAAGATACTCCATTCCCTGAACGTATACTTTCTGAGAAACACCTTCTATCGGCGACTTTAGGTTTTTCTGATGAAAGTATCCCACACTACACGCAACAGTCGCAACTATACAGACAGCAAGTATCGCAAAAATCATCTTTCTATTTATTCTTGTCTTGTTTCTTTCCTCTTTTTTCAATTCCAATTCCAGTTTCGGAACCTTATTTCCGCAATTCATGCAAAACTCTGAATCCGCCGACATCTCATGACCACACTTTGGACATACCATATCACTTTACCTTCTCTCCCGATATATAGTAGACAATCAAAAATCCAACACCGAGAAGCGCGCATCCCATCGCCAATACAAAAAATGCCGTTGCATATCCAGCATTGATGATATAATTGTACGCATCCCCGCCAACATATGCATTCTTGTTCAGAGAAGAGAAGGTTTCTGACGAATAATAGTGAACCATTTTATCGTATCCCTTACATAACGGAAAAAGTGATACAACAAACAGGATTCCTGAAATCCACGCCCATACCTTATTTCTGACAATGCCTTCGCCAGAATCATTTTTTTCAATCTTTTCAATTGCAGTCGCAGTTTCTACTTCTTCCTTTTTCGTTTCTGCTTTTACCTGTTCTTTCTGCGATGAAACATCTGACAAACCTTTTTCCATTTCATTTTTATAACCACACGCAGGACATATCAAATCCTCACCGAGTACACTTCCGCACTTCTTACAAAACATAATCCTTCCTCCTGATTAATAAGCGTTGTAATTGTCTTTTAACCAATAGTCATAATATGGATTCTTCCACGTTGTCCCATCGGTATAAGTCACATCTTTTACACAGGCTTTCACTTTTTGACAGTTATCCGGAACATCATAGTATTTATCACCGCCATAACTACTTCCTGCTGTAATGTTTGCAGAGTTAAATGCACAGTTAAACTCATTACTATGTGTTCCCTGATATATCTTCCAGTCAACATCAACCGGATACCCGTTTCCATCAAATAATAACAAACCAAACGAGACATCTTTTACCGTTTTGTTTGAATGATTCTTTACCTTAACTTCTGCGCGCATCATCCTGATATAATAGCCATCGTTGTATGCCCTCGCAGATGTAACGGTCACCTGCTGATTATTCTTATAATTTTCGATCTTAATCCTCTCTTGTTCCTTGTCATAGGCTTCTTTCTGACTCTTCACCTGAGATAACCGGTCTGTCACATCTGAATCCGAACAGTACTTGCTAAGTGATTCCAGACTACTGATTGCAACTGCATATTGATTCATTGCAACTTCGTTATCCACATAAGCCATCATCTCTGCCTTATACAGTCCAACTACCTCTGCCATCTTCGCCTGCGCAGAATCATAGTTGGAATCTTCTTCTATTACCCGGCTTAAATTTTCTAACGCATGTTTATAATCTTTTGCTTCGGCTGATTTTATCCCCGCCTCATACGCACTCCGGGAATCCTTCAATCCTTTACAAAAATCACCCACATCCTTTGCTTTTGTTGAGATCAAATCATCCTGATATTTTGCATATGCAGAACTTTTTTTCTTAACCTCCTCATACGCAATTTGCTCTGACTGATAAAAATTCTGTAATTCCTCGAGTTCTTCTGTGATCTCCTGTTCAAGTTGAACGACATAATCTTCTGGCAACAATGCAGAATTAAATATCTCGATCTTTTTGCTTGAATCTTCCTCTGTTCCTGCTACTTGATATTGCTCTTTCGTATATTTGTCTGCTTTTTTTGCAAAAGAAACCTGCGTTTTATGCTCCTCATAATAGTTCCTTGCATCGTCATAATTTTCCGCTTCCACCAGTTCCTTGAACTCGCCCACTGTTTTGTTCAACTGCACCTGTTTATTCACAAGTACCCCTGAAAAAGCTACCACAACCACACCCGCAACGGTAACCGCGAAAATCTTGATTTTTTTCTTTCTGTCTGCTATTTTTTCTTCGCTCTTAAATTCATAGCCACACCCCGAGCAAAATAAGCTATCGTCTGGTATTTCTTTCTGACACTTTGGACAAATCATCTGTACTCCCCCTCTTTTCGGCTTCCTGTACCATCAACCGCATTTTCTTTTGGGGCAAGTATATCAAATTTGTTACCGCAAATGGTCGCCCTGAAGGTGACATTTTCCCCAATAAAACAAAAACCGCCCGGTCACCTGCAAGGGATATTCCTCCCCTCCAAATGACCGAACGGTCTAAAATCATTACCTATAAATTCTGTACCCGTGACTGATTTATCTGTTAGTTACTGCAACTCCACTCCTGGCTTGCGCGCTGAAGCTCCGTCATATGGCAAAAGATTCCTTTCTGCGCCATCAGCTCTTCTGGCGTTCCCGCCTCTGCGACGACGCCATCCTTAAGCACAATGATCTGGTCGGCGGTTGCGACGGTGCGCATGCGGTGGGCGATGATCAGAACGGTCTTATCCTTGACAAGCTCGGAGATCGCCTGCTGAACCAGCGACTCATTCTCGACATCGAGGGAAGCCGTTGCCTCGTCCATCAGAATGATCGGCGCATTCTTCAAGAGGGCGCGCGCGATCGAGAGTCTCTGCCGTTCACCGCCGGAAAGCTCTGAGCCGTTCTCTCCGATCACGGTCTGATAACCGTTCGGGAGACGGCTGATGAACTCCTCACAGTGCGCGATGCGTGCAACTTCCATGACTTCCTCATCGGTCGCAGAACTTCTTCCGATTCGGATATTTTCCATGATCGTGTTGTTAAACAACATGACATCCTGAAAGACGATCGAAACCTGTTTTAAGAGCGTCTCGGGATCGATCTCGCTGATCTTCTGCCCGCCGATCGTGATCGTTCCGGAAGTCGCATCCCAGAAGCGCGCGACGAGCTTTGCGGTTGTGCTCTTTCCACCGCCGGACGGTCCGACGAGTGCGGTGATCTGCCCCTGCTTTGCCGAAAACGAGACATCGCGAAGCACGTTTTTTCCATCCTGATAAGCAAAGCCCACGTGATCAAAGACGATGTCATAACCCTGATTCTTCATCGTCTTCTCTCCGCTCTGGATCGGCTGATCTTCAATCTCCTTCATTCGCTCCACGACGAGAAGCGCAGAGAAGACCGCAGAGAGGTTCTGAAGACAGCCCGTGAGCGGACCGTAGATTCGCGTCGCAGAGATCATAAAAATCAGAAATGTCAGCAGTTCGAGCGAGCCATCCGCAAGCATGCGCGCGCCGACAAGAACCGTCGTCGCCATTCCGATTTTGAGGATCATTTGCGTCGCCGTGACGAGAATTCCATTTGTAAACTCCGTCTTTCTCGTCGCGGTCTCCGCCGAATCGAGCTTCGCATCAAGGGCATCCAAGTAAGTGCCCTGCATGTTGTTGGCGCGAATATCAGAAATCGTCTCAATGCACTCCTGAATTCCATCCGAGGCAGAGAGTTTTTTCACTTTCTGTTTTCGCTCTGCGCGGTCGACAACCGGGCGCACACTGACGGCAAGCCCAAACGAGATCGGAACGACCCAGAGCATTGCAAGTCCCATCTTCCAGTTGAAGATCATCATCACAATTCCAATCAGAACCGTCGAGCAGAATGCTCCGATCAACTCCGGGATGAAATGCGACAGCGCAGTCTCCATAAATGCACAGTCGGACATGATTGTCGTCGTCAGATCGGCGAGATCCCTCTGTCCGAAAAATGCGAGCGGAAGTTTTCGGAGTTTCTCCGCAAGGCGGATGCGCATTCCCGCGCTCTCCTGATAGGAGGAGAGAAACGTCGCATTGTACTGGCGGTACGTCAGCCCGAATACCAGAACCATGACAGCGATTCCCGCAATCAGGTAACCTGCAAGTCCCGGATGAATGCTCTGCATGCCCCCTAACATCGAAATCTCTGACGACGAGATTCCAAGCACCGGAGCAAAGAGATTTGCAAGAAAAACGATCAAGATTCCCATTGGAAGCATCAGTCCGATGTTGCTGAGTGTGCAGGCGATCGAAGCTCTGACGAGATCTGACGCTCCCCGTTCACTGAGCGCAAATTTTTTCTGAAGATATTTACGCATTTCTCTCACCTACTTTCCACGCAACTGCCTGCTGATAATCCGTCCACATCTTTGAGTAGATTCCATTCTGCGCGAGCAGTTCCTGATGCGTTCCGCGCTCTGCGATCGTGCCCGCCCGCATCACAAGGATCTGATCTGCCCCGCAGACCGTCGAGAGGCGATGTGCGATCATCAACACGGTCTTCTTCCGGATCAGCTTCTCAAATGCTTTCTGAATCCGTGCCTCATTGTCCGGATCAGCAAACGCGGTCGCCTCATCGAGGACGACGATCGGAGCATCTTTCAAGAGTGCGCGTGCGAGCGCAATTCTCTGACACTCTCCGCCGGACAGGTAAACGCCCTTCTCCCCGACCACGGTGTCGAGTCCCTGTGGCATTTTTTCGATGATGTCCTCGCACTGAGCCTCCAAAGCGACTCTCATGACTTCCTCACGGGATGCACTCGGGCGACCCGCACGGATGTTTTCGAGAAGCGTCGTCTTGAAGAGGTGGCTGTCCTGAAAGACAAAGCTGACCTGACGCATGAGTTCCTCCGTGTCGATCTCACGGACATCGACTCCGCCGATCCGGATGCTTCCCTGATCGACATCAAAAAAGCGTGGAATCAGGCTTGCAACTGTGCTTTTTCCACCACCGGACTCTCCGACAAGTGCGGTGCACGTTCCCGGCTCAATCCGAAACGAGACATGCTCGAGCGCATTCTTGCCGTCCTTGCGATAAGAGAAGCTTACATTATCAAACTCCACTGAGGTATCTTGAGGCATTTTCGGCTGTTTCGGCTGTGGAAGCTCCTCCTCGCGCATAATCGCGAGAATTCGCTCAATCGCATCTTTTGCGAGCATCGTGTTCTCGCTTGAGTGCATGATCTTGTCCATCATCGTCACGCACACCGGCGTAAACAGCAGATAAAAGACGAGATCAAGAGCCGTGTCGAGCGCCTGCTCTCCCGCCGAGAGATCCCCGATCAGAAGAACTCCCGCCATAATCAAAAATACAAATGCCGAGTTGATTGCCGTCGTGTAACCACACATCGGCAGGCGCAGAGAGATCGTGTAGCTCACTGACCAGTCCTTAAATCGCAAAATCGCCTCATGAAAATTTTTGAATGAAAAAACGCTCTGCTGAAACGTCTTCACGACCGGAATTCCGCGCACATACTCGACTGCCTCATTGTTCATATCTCCGAGTGCATTCTGGTACTGATCCATCTTTTCCTTGAGCTGAGGACCTGCCATCTGGCTCAGACACACCGCACCGATTCCCATCGGAATCAGGCTGATGAGTCCGAATCTCCAGTCAAAAAACAACAAGAGAATCAGGACGGCGACCGGTGTGACAAACGCTCCGGTCAGATCCGGGAGCTGGTGAGCGAGATACGCCTCAGTCTGCGCCGATCCATCGTCCACAATCCGGCGAATCTTTCCGCTTCCAATCTGGCGAACCGTTCCGATCGGAAGTTCCATCAGCCGGTGCATCGCTCTGCTCTTTAAGTTTCGCGCCGTCCGAAATGCACAATAATGCGTGCACAGAAGCGCCAGAAAATACAGCACCATCGAGACGAGCGCTGAGATAACCGCCTTCCATCCGTATGAAATCAGGATCTGCGCGTCCACGTTCGACCAGGTGCAGATCGCCGTCTTAACCGCACTCCACATGTACAGGTAGGGGAAGAGCCCGACCACCGCACTGACGCCTGCAAGCAGACAGCCGAGTCCTGTCAGATAGCGGTAACTGCCCGCAAATGTCATCCATGTGACGCTCTCTTTTCCTTTCCTGTTTTTTCCATTTTCTTTGCTCACTGCGTCCTTCTTTCCCGGTTTCAGGAATCAATCTTTCTGGACCCATTCTTTCTGAACTCATTCTTTCTGAACTCATTCTTTCTGGACCCATTCTTTCTGGAATCATCCTTTCTGAAATCATTCTTTCTGAAATCATTCTTCCAGAAATCCATGTTTCGAGCATCGATAAATCGATGTCTTAAGAATCAATCAGACTGAGCCAGCCCGCATGCTGAAACTTGGACAGAATCAGAGCATCGTGCACCGCCTGCTCCTCCGGCACTTCATGGGAGACAAACTCCTGAATCTGCTGGAAAAACGAACGGCACAGAATATGAATCAGCGTGTCACTCATCTCGGGCATCGTTTTTCCGATCTGCTTCATCGCCGATAGAAATTCTTTGCTCGATTTCTCCTCGATCTTTGCAAGCTGATCCATGAAATCCTCACAGACTGCCGGATTTCCCCCGCTAAAGAAGAGGCGAAATGCCTCAAAATTCTCATAGATGTAGTGAATCATCTGCGGAATGTATTCCTCCACAACGGAAGTCAGCCGTCCCGGCTGGTTCTCCGGCGGAAGCTGTGCAAACTCCTCATGCACCTGTCTGTACCAGTCCAAAAGTCCATATACCACATCCCCGGTCAGCGCCTCAAACAGCGCCTCCTTGCTCGCAAAATACCCGTAGATCGCACCGGTCGTCACCGACGCTTTCTGGGCAATCCGACGCATGGATGCCTTCTCATATCCGCAGGAGAGAAATTCCTCTTTTCCCGCTTCCATGATTGCCTGAACCGTTTCTTTTTTTTGAATTGCCATGGTAATTCCTCTCTGTTGCCAATGTTATTACCCGTGTTACGAATTTTCTCATTCTGTAACAGCATTTTATAACAGTGTTATATAACACTGTTATTATCGCACAGGCAACGCGTTTTCTCAAGATTTTAATTCATCATTTTTTCTCAATAAGACGATTCTGAAACATCGCGAAGTTTCATTTTGTCGCCACAATCAGAAATCCAAGCGAGGCTCTGGTATCTCCGACCGCCTGAAGAATCGCCGAGAAAAGGTTGTACGCGTAAGTGATGATCAATCCCCCTGCAATCACACGCAGGTAGGCACTGCCATATCCAATCAGCTTTTCCGGCGTTCCAATCATCCTCAGACCAGCTCCCGCTCCCAAAAAGAAGACCGCACCGATCAGAATGGCAAGCACTCCGCCGAGACTGAACGCGACAAAGACTTCCTCCCGAAATTTCTTTTTGTCGTCTGCACCGTACAGGGATGCAAAGATGACGGAAAGTCCCGTGCAGAACCCGTTTAGCATAAAAATCATCAGATTCATCTAAATGCGGGCAGGATACTCCGACCTCTTAGGTTGGGGAAGAATGCCCGCTATACCTCGCTTTCTTAAATGCTAGATTCTCAGAAAAATATATGATAAAATAATATTGCTGATGAAAGTACTATGATTTCTTAGAAAGGCAGGTGCTGAAAATTGTCCGATCTAACCAAAACAATAAAACTTCGCATCCATGTTTCCCCGGAACAGGAGATTTTGTTTTGTCAGATGACTGAGCAGTACCGCCAGGCTTGCAACTTTGTGTCACAATACATTTTTGATAATCAGTTTAACTTGTCTTATCAAAATCTCAATAAGGAGCTGTACAATGATCTTCGCGGTCAGTTTGGCTTAAAGTCACAACTCGCACAATCATCCATTAAGACAGCTACCGCACGATACAAAACGGTCAAAGAGCAACTATTACAAAATCCATTCAAATACAAAGATGAGAATGGCAACTGGAAATCCATTACTAAAACGCTTGAATGGCTCTGGAAACCTGTATGTTTCAACCGTCCACAAGCAGACTTGGTTCGCAATCGTGATTATAGCTTTGTCGATGATGGTCAAATCCTATCCATCAATACGCTTGGTAAACGAACCAAATGCACCTTTGAAGGCGAACATTTCGCTGAATATTTCGATGGTTCGTGGAACCTCGGCACCGCGAAGCTGGTCAAACTCAAAGGTCTGTGGTATTTGCATATCCCTGTTACGAAGGCTGTTGAAGATTTTCAGAAAGAGAACGTCCGTCATGTTGTCGGCATTGACCGTGGCTTACGTTTCCTGACTGTCAGCTATGATGAACAGGGTAAAACAGAATTTGTTTCTGGCAAGAAAATAGCAACGAAAAGACACAGATTTCAAGAAGTTCGCCGTCAGCTCCAATCCAAAGGTACAAAATCTGCAAAGCGTAGACTAAAAGCCATTTCAGGACGAGAGAACCGTTGGATGTCCGATGTAAACCATCAGATTTCTAAGACACTCGTTGAAAAATATGGCAAAGATACGTTATTTGTGCTGGAAGATTTGACTGGCGTGAGCTTTGAAGAAAGAAATCTCTCCAGAACCGCAAAACAAAATTACGACCTGAGAAGCTGGAGTTTCTATCAGTTCGAGCAGTTTTTGACCTATAAGGCTCACGAAAATCGCTCAGAAGTGCTGAAAGTTTCTGCAAAATACACCTCTCAGCGTTGTCCGAAATGTGGCACAATCCACAAGGAGAATCGTAACCACCACAAGCATCTGTATCGTTGTCAATGTGGCTACAAATCCAATGATGACCGAATCGGTGCGATGAATATACAGCTTCTCGGTACAATGTGGATTTCTGGAGATAACCATCCTCGCTACGAAAGAATAACAAATACCTTAGAGTAAATCTCTTTGGTAAAACGGGCATTGTCAACTGCCCGATGATGTAGGCAGAATGAGGGAGACATCTTGCGATGTCGTTACTACCTATGCTTCTC
>NZ_JBNMIQ010000035.1:0-37277 GCF_050873365.1 Brotaphodocola sp.
AAAACCAAATTTAAATCTTGCAGAATTTGTAAATGCATTTAAATCTGCATCTTCTCGAAACATTAGGAAACAATTTGTAGAGGAACTGAAACCTTATTATTGGAAACCCTATTTTTGGAGTTTAAGCTATTTTATTGGAACAGTCAGTGACCGAACAAGTACTGCGGTAAAAGAATATATTAAGAATCAAAAGAATGAATGATCTAAAATATTTTAAAATCATTACGCATTCACCTACGTCTGATCCAGTTGGTCAGGCGTGGTACTCTGCGATTTTGATAGAAAAATTGGAATAAGAAAGGTCTCCTTGGAATAGATTAGTAGTACACAATCTGTTCCTGGGAGGCCTGTTTTTATGAAAAAAGGGGGAAATCTACTGCTGACAGGCTGTTTGATTCTCTGGGTGCTTGTCGTGCACGTGATAACTGGATGCAGTGTGACAAGGGAAAACAAGGACAAGGTGCGTGATCTGGATTTTACAGTGACTGCGGTGGAGGATCTGCCGGAAGAACTGAGAAAACTGACGGAGGAAAAAAAGACGGCTCCGTTTAAGCTGACATACACGAATGACGGTGGACTTTACATAGTGGTGGGGTATGGCGAACAGCCCTCCGGCGGATACAGCATTGTGGTGAATGAGCTGTATCTGACGGAGAATGCGATCGTCATTGACACCGAATTAAAGGGTCCGGAGAGTGCTGAGGAGAGTGGAACGGAGAAATCCTATCCATATGTGGTTGTTCAGACGGAATATCTGGAACAGCCGGTTATTTTTCAGTAGGCTCTGTGAGAGCCGGGCGGGGGAGAAATTCATTTTTGAATTTCTCCCTTGTCATTTCTATAAGGTCACGTTCTGGCTGACCAAGATAAGCTCCTTTTCGTGTCCAGACCTGAACATCCCAGGTCACGGGTTCAGCACCGAGAGAGAAGAGTTCGACGGGTTCTTCTGACTTTGTCAGGCAAATGATCTGGTAAGGCATGATTGCGACTCCCATGCCGGTTGTTGCCATCTGAAAACTTGTGACGTTGCTGGAAAATTCCATTTTGACCGGTGGTCGGATGTGGCTTGCTTTAAACAATTCATTTGTGGCATAGCGAATTCGGTGCTGGGGATGAAGCAGGAAAAAGGGCGTGTTTTTGAATGTGCGAAGATCCACACTGGACGGGTGACCGGGCAGACGCTGGCTATCAAGAACATAGCCTTTGCGGGCGACGAGGACAAGTTCCTCCTGATAGAGTGGTTGCATCTCGATTCCAGAAAAAGATTCTCTGCCGTATACCGGAAGAAAGACGAGATCGATCCGTCCCTCTCGCAGTGCTTCGGTCAGTTTGTATCCGCTGTCGGTCAGAATCGTCACTTCGATACCCGGATAACGCTCTGAAAACTGAGGAAGAAGACGCGGGATCATGTGGGATGCTCGTTCTCTGGAGGTTCCGATGCGAAGCGTTCCGGTCATGTGATGCGTAATGTCGCGAAAGACTTTCATCAGCTGATCGTTTTCAAGCAGAATCCGGCGTGCAGTTTCGATATAGTGTTCCCCCGCAAGCGTTAAAGTCAGCGGTGTCGTGGAGCGGTCAAAGAGTTGAATTCCAAGCTCTTTCTCAGCTTTTTGAATGTAATGGCTCAATGCGGACTGGGAGATAAAGAGTGCGTCGGCAGCCTTGGTGATATTTCGATACTGTGCAACAGTGGTGATATATTGCAACTGTCTGAAGTCCATAAAATTACATTTCTCCTTCCCTAAGTTTTCATTTTCATAGAAATGTCTTAAAAAACAGAAATGCGTAGTCAAAGCATATTCTTTATTTTTTAAATACGATTTCGTTTTATAAAAGTGCCAGTGACATTTGTAAACTTAATTTGTTTCTTTAAAATTGAGAACTACTTGGGGCGCGACGGAGGCTGAGAAGATTACATGCAAACCCGTGTGAGACGTCGGTGTTTAGACTGCGTACTTTGCAGTCTTATGCACCGCTACGTCCGCTCTGCGTATCGAGGAAGCGCCAGTGACGCTTCCGCTGATTTACCCGGAGTGAGAACGAGTTTGCATGAATTTTACTCAGCCGTAGGAGCGCCATAACGTTCAAGTCTCCGAGCGCGTCGACTTGAAAAGAAAAAGAATATAGCACAAAATCAGAATCTAACTTGTTATATTTCAGTGTATCACGAAGCCCTCACGTTTGCAAGAAAATACCATGAGTAAAAGCTCATGGCAATCAAGAAAATAATGGCATTTTACAACTGAATGCACACTTGCTATAATCGAATTATCAAATGAGAGATACAAAACCTCAGAGATTTGAAAGTTGAGCGAACATAGCACGGACGATAGCACATTTCACAGGGCTTCCGTGTTTGGTTAGTACCATATTTCACATGTAAAGGAGAAGAGTTATCATGGCTCAGAACTTAACGAGAAAGATTCTTGCGGCGCACCTTGCAAAACCATCGGATATGATTCCTGGCGAGGAGATCTATCTGAAGGTAGACCAGACTTTGACTCATGACATCAATGCAGTTATGACCTATCTTGCATTTGAGGCGATTGGCATCGACCGCATCGGTGTAGAGAAGGCAGTCAGCTATCTCGATCATAACCTGCTGTATCTGGATTTCAAGACTCCGGATGATCACATCTACTTACAGTCGGCAGCAGAGCGTTTCGGTGTTCATGTTTCCCGTCCGGGTAACGGAATCTGCCATGCCGTTCAGGTATCCCGCTTCGGCGCACCGGGCAAACTTTCTATGGGTGGTGACAGCCATACTCCTCACGGCGGTGCGATCGGCATGCTGTGTATCGGTGTCGGCGGTATGGATATTGCAACAGCCATGACCGGTGTTCCGATGAGACTGAAAATGCCGAGAGTCATCAAGGTAAACCTGACCGGAGAGCTTCGTCCGGGCGTGAACTCCAAGGAAGTCATTCTTGAGATGCTTCGTCGTGTGACGATCAAGGGCGGTCTTGGAAATGTATATGAGTATGTAGGACCGGGTGCTAAGACTCTGGAAGTTTCCCAGCGTGTAACGATCACGAACATGGGCGCTGAGATGGGTGCAACGACCTCAATCTTCCCGGCAGATGAGCAGGTTCGTAAATTTATGAGATCTCAGGGACGTGAAGATGAGTTCGTAGAGATGCTCCCGGATGAGGGCTGTGAGTACGATGGTGAGATGGAGATCAATTTGAGCGAGCTTGAGCCGTTGATCGCTTGCCCGCATCAGCCGGACAACGTTATCCCGATGAGCGAGGTTGAGAAGAAGCCGGTTCAGCAGGTATTCATCGGAAGCTGTACGAATGCAAGCTACTCCGATATCGCAAAGGCAGCTCTCGTCATGCAGGGTCATCATGTAGCAGAGAATGTAAGCTGTACCTGTGCCGTTTCCTCCAAACAGATCTATCGCAAGCTGATGGAAGACGGATACGCAGAGATGCTTCTTGATGCAGGCGTTCGTTTCCTCGAGGTCGCATGCGGACCGTGCTGTGCAATCGGTCAGTCACCGGCTACGAAGGGCATTGCAGTTCGTACCTCCAACAGAAACTTCAAGGGACGTGCAGGTAACCCGAACGCAGAGATCTATCTGGTAAGTCCGGAGAGTGCCGCTGCAACCGCAGTCGTTGGAACCTTCGCAACCGCAGAGGAAGTGATGGGCGAGGATGTGAAGAAACTCGCTGAGATCAAAGAGCCGGAGATGTTCAAGATCGACGATTCGATGATCATCAAACCGCTTCCGCTTGAGGAGGCAAAGAAGGTTGAGATCAAGCGTGGACCGAACATCGCTCCGCTTCCGGTTCCGGATGCTCCGGAAGATCATCTTGAGGCAAAGATCAGCTTAAAGACCGTGGACAACATCTCAACCGATGACATCACCCCGGCAAGTGCAGAGTTCTCAAGCATGCGTTCCAATATCCCGCTGATGTCAAAGTACTGTTACCACCGTTACGATCCGGAGTTTTCCGAGAGAGCAAAGAATCTCGGAAAGAGCATCATCGTCGGTGGCGAGAACTACGGACAGGGATCTTCGAGAGAGCATGCAGCAATCAACCCGATGTATCTGGGTGTGAAGGCTGTCATTGCAAAGAGCATTGCAAGAATTCACAAGGGCAACCTCGTCAACCACGGAATCATCCCGATGCTGTTTGAGGACCCGGCAGATTATGACAAGGTAGAGCTGATGGATGAACTTGAGATCGAGAACCTCAGAGAGCAGATCAGGACGAGAGAAGTTGTGATCAAGGATAAAGATAAGAACGTGACGTTTAAGGCAAAACTGGATCTGTCCGACAGTGAGCTGGAAGTCATCCTCTGCGGTGGTCAGCTGAGATACTTAAAGCATCAGCTTGAAGAAATGGAGAAGGAAGCAAAGTAAATTTAGATAGGGAGAAGAAAGGGGTATTTACAATGAGCGACAACACTAAGAACATTGAAGTAGCACAGGAAAAATTCGCAGAACTGATTAAGTCTGAGTTCGAGCGTATCGAGCGCATGAAGCAAGACAATGAGATCAAGGATTTCTCCAAGCAGGAGAAGATCGTCATCGGCGTATTGCCGGGCGACGGCATTGGACCGATCATCATGGCACAGGCACTCCGCGTGTTAAAGACTCTGATGAAAGATGAGTTGGAGTCCGGAAAAGTAGAGATCCGCGAGATCGAGGGCATGACGATTGAGCACCGTGCAGAGACCCTTCAGAGTCTTCCGGATGAGGTTCTGGCAGAGGTTAAGAAGTGTGACGTCATCCTCAAGGGACCGATGGTAACCCCGAGAGCTGGCGATCCGTGGCCGAACCTGTTAAGCGCAAACAGCCTTCTGCGACGTAACCTGGAGCTGTTCGCAGCTGTTCGTCCGATCAAGATTCCGGACAAGAACATTGACTGGACCTTCTTCCGCGAGAACATCGAGGGTGAGTACATCTGGGGCAACAAGGGTATTCAGGTAAATGATGACCTTGCCGTTGACTTCAAGGTACAGACCCAGCAGGGAACTGAGAGAATCGCCCGCGCAGCCTTTGATTTCGCAAGAAAGAACGGCAAGAAGAACGTGACGATCGTTACGAAGGCAAATATCGTAAAGCTGGCTGACGGAAACTTCATCAAGGGTGTCCGCAAAGTCGGTGAGGAGTATCCGGACATCGAGATCCAGGAGCGTCTGGTTGATGCAATGTGCGCAAAGATGCTTGATCCGGAGTTCAACAAGGGTATCGAGGTAATCGTACTTCCGAACCTCTACGGCGATATCGTAACCGATGTGGCAGCAGAGCATCAGGGCGGTTTAGGAACCGCTTCCTCCTCCAACATCGGAAACAAGTACGCAATGTTCGAGGCAATTCACGGAACCGCTCCGTTCCTGATCAGCCACGGAAGAGGTCAGTACGCAGATCCGTGTTCCCTGATCCGTGCAGTCGGCATGCTGGTTGCACATATCGGATACGGCGACAGAAAACAGATTCTTGACCGCGCACTCGACATCTGCACCGTTACCGAGCGCAAGCTCGTAGTGACGACCGATAAGGACGGCGCAACCGCAGAAGAGTTCACGACCTACCTGGTAGACACGATCAACGGTCTGAAATAAGATACTGAAATAAGAAAACAATTAGTAATTGTTTAAATGAATCGCACTCCCCCTGAATTGTTTACATATGACTTATGAAAGACTGCCGTGAGACATCGCCCTGGTGTTTTCCGGCGGTCTTTCTGCTTCTTTGGGGGAATTTCCGCTCAGAAAATGCCTGCCTGTGAACAAAAAAGCAAATTCCTACAAAAATAGTAGGAATTTTGGCGAGACGACAGGTTTTCCATTGACAATTTCTCATCAAAATTATATAGTGGGAGATAACAGCGCTGAATCATTAAAGGCGATAAGGAAGCCGTTTCGGAGCTTGAGTCATAAACTAGAAGGAAGAACAGGTGAGGTCGAAACAATGATTTTAAAAGATATCTGGCAGGATGTGAAGGCAGTTCAGGAAAGAGATCCTGCGGCACGTAATGCGTTGGAGGTTTTGATTTTATATCAGGGTGTTCATGCTCTGATCTGGCATCGGTTTGCACACTGGTTTTATAAGCACCACATGTTTTTCATCGCGCGAATGATTTCTCAGATTGCGCGTTTCTTCACGCTGATTGAGATTCATCCGGGAGCTAAACTCGGACATGGAATCCTGATCGATCACGGTTGCGGGGTCGTGATCGGAGAGACGGCAGAGGTCGGGGATAACTGCACGATCTACCAGGGAGTAACTCTCGGTGGCGTTGGTCTGAACAAGGGCAAGCGTCATCCTACGCTTGGCAATAATGTGACCGTGGGAGCGGGAGCAAAGATTCTTGGTGCATTTGAGGTCGGAGACAACTGTAAGATTGCAGCAAATGCCGTGCTCTTGAAACCGCTTGAAAACGATACGACGGCTGTGGGTGTTCCGGCGCGTCCGGTCAAGGTCGGTGGTGTTCCGGTCAAGAAAACAGAAAAGCATGTCTCTGTTGAGACTTACAACCGGATGGAAGAGCGTGTGATCGAGTTGGAGCAGGAGCTCAGACGGCTTCAGGCAGAACTTGAGGCTTCTCATGAGCAGTAAGTGAGCAGGAAAATTTCGTATGAGATAGGCAGTGAGAGCAGATTCATATTTCTCAGATTTTCGCATAAATTTATCACAGACAAAAAGGTGATGCAGGCATTGCGATTTGCACAATGTATTTACACAAGATATTTACACAACGTATTTGCATGATGTATTTGCATGATGTGCGAATCGCAGTCATTAGGCGGGGAGAGAGAAGATGGAGATGTTGGAACTGGTAAGACAACAGATACAGATGAATCGATGGAAGAATCAGGTAGGCACGCAGGTGACGCTTGACGATGATTTTATTATACCGGATACGATGAGCGATGCGGATCAGATGATTCTGAGCGCGGGAGAGATCCAGCTGGAACCGTTAAAAATTCAGGACGGAAGAGTCCTGGTGCGGGGAAAGCTGGATTTTCACGTCTTATACCGAAAAGAAGAGGGCGGAATGCAGACGCTCGGCGGTTCGATTCCATTTGAAGAGCCGGTCAATGTCCCGGATGTGAATGCGCAGGATGATGTGAGTGCAGGGGGATATCTTGAGGATCTGAATGCAGAACTGATTCACTCGAGAAAATTTGGAATCCGCGCAGTCGTCCGTCTTGAGATCAAGGCGGAGACGCGGATGGATACGGAGGTGACGGTCGATGTCGCGGACCGGGAGAATGAGGAGAGCGATGATTCACCAAAACTTTTGATGCAACACAGAAAACTTGAGGTTGCAGGTCTTGTGCTTCACCGGAAAGATACGTGGCGGATGAAGGAGGAACTGACGCTCTCACCGAGTAAACCGGCGATCGGAAGAGTGCTCTGGACGCAGGTTGCCCTCGGAAATGTGCAGGTTCGACCGGAAGACGGAAGAGTTCATCTCGAGGGAGTGCTCAATGTCTTTGTGATCTACGAGGGGGAGAGTGGAGAGGAGACCGTCTCGTGGATGGAGGAGAGCATTCCGTTTTCTAGCGATCTTGAGATGCCGGGATGCAGACCGGATCTGATTCTCGCAGTCAGCCCGAAACTCGTCCACCGCGGTGTTGAGGAAAAGCCGGATTATGACGGGGAAATGCGCCAGATCGAGGTGGATGCAATCGCGGAGCTCGATGTTCGTCTGTATGAGGAGAAGGAGCTGGAGATTCTCGCAGATCTCTATTCAACAAATCGGGAGGTGATTCCGGAGGTCGGAAAAGCCTGCTTTGATCAGATTTTGACGCACAATGCGGGAAAATGTCGGGTCGCTGAGAAACTTGATCTTAGCAAAATCGGAAAAGTGCTTCAGATCTGTCACAGCAGTGGAAGTGTGAAGCTCGATGCCGTCGAGCCGGGCGAGGAGGTGCTCTCGATTGACGGAGCGCTTGAGGTTCAACTCCTCTGTCTGACGGATGAGGACGATCAACCGATTCAGTCGGTGACGGAACTTTTTCCATTTCACTATGATGTGTCTGCGCCGGGAATTCATCCCGACAGCATCTGGTATCTCGACAGCAATACGGAACAGTTGACTGCTGTGATGAACGGGGGAAATCTTGCAGAAATCAAGGCGGTGGTAAATCTGGACGTTCTGATTCTTCAACCGGTGACCTGTCCGGTGATTGAGCGTGTGCAGGTGGAGGAGGCGGATCGCAGGAAACTCCGGGAACTTCCGGGGATTGTCGGCTATCTCGTTCAGGAGGGCGATACGCTCTGGGAGATCGCGAAACGCTTTCACACAACGCCGGAGAGCATTGTCGAGGGAAATGGACTAAACAGCGAGGAGGTCAAGGCGGGAGATTGTCTGATTCTTGTCAAAGAGATCGATCGGCAGGCAGTCACACCGGCAGGGCGTTCCTCATAGAATGGAGTAGGTTGCTGACCACGCACAACGCGGGCAGGAATCAGAAACGGGCTCCGCATCCGGAGGATGCTTCTCATAGATCAGGGAAACCTGGGGGACGGCAGAGGACTGCGCAGACAATGCCGTCTCCTACATAGCCGGGTCCATTGACTTTTTACCCTGCACTGGTATAATTTTCTTAGAGTGTTTTTTAGAAAGATGCTTGCAGTCAGCCACATGGAAGATCACATGGGAAATCACATGAAAAAAAGTGAGATCAAATGAGAGATCAAAAGTGAGATCAAATGTCAGATCGAATGAGAGATCAAAGGTGAGATGGCTGTGAGGCAGGGATGTCAGGGAACGGAGGGAGGCGACCGGATGACGGAACCGCAGTTTCGCAATAAAGTGGTGTGGTTTTCTTTTTTTTTCAGCCTTCTTGTCGTGTGGGTGCACTCCTATAACGCGCAGATGTTTCTTGGAATCTGCGGAGAGACGGCGGAAGTCTATCTGACGGAGCACTGGATCGGAGATCGTTTCGGTCAGATTGCAGTGCCGGGATTCTTTATGATATCGGGTTATCTGTTTTATCGGGATTTTGACTGGAGTCTGCTTGCGGGCAAGTGGAAGCGCAGGATTTCCAGTGTTCTTGTCCCCTATATTCTCTGGAATTTTCTTTACTATATGGGATATGTTGTCGGGAGCCGTCTGACGGGAATTTCGACGATCGTCGGAAAGGGCGTTGTTCCGTTTTCCCTTCCGGCACTCACAGATGCGGTCATCAACTATACCTACAACTATGTGTTCTGGTATCTCTATCAGCTGATTATGCTGATTTTGTTGGCACCGCTTCTTTATCCGGTTTTGAAATATCTTTGGAGCCGGATTTTGCTGTTTGCAATTTTGTGGTATGCAGTCTGGAAAAATATTGATCTGATTCCGCTGAATTCAGATGCGCTGATCTACTATGCATTTGCGGGTTCTCTGGCTCTGGATCGCCAACGAAAGAGCAAGACTCAAACGAGCAATCAAATAAGCAATCAAACAAGCAATCAAACGACCGCCCCCTTTATTCCGATTCCTGAGCGAAGCTGGAACATTCGGCGTGGACTTGTCGGTGTGTTGTTTCTCTTCTGGGGAATCTGGTTTTATGGGTTTGGACTCAGGACAGCATTTATCCCGGGATTCGTGATCAGCCGTCTCTTTGCGGTCAGCGGTCTGTGGCTGATGGTTCCGGGCGAGTGGCTTCCACCTGCCTATCCGTTTATGCGTTGCAATTTCTTTCTCTATGCAACGCATTTTGCGGTTGTGCGATTTATCAACAAGGCATCCGCGATCATTCTTCCGGCAAGCAAGTGGACACCGCTTGTCTTGTATCTGGCGATGCCGGTCATTGTGCTTGTAATTTGTGGGATGACATCGTGGATACTCAAACGGTTTTCACCTCTGCTGTGGAGGATGCTCAATGGGGGGCGGTAGACTTTTTGTATGCTTTTCGATATAATAAAGAGCACGGATGAGAGAAAGTCTGCGTAGTGAGATGACAGATTGTGGAAACGATAAATCATGGAAATAATAAACCGTAGAAATAATAGGTTGCAACGCTGGTGGACGGTTGGAGAAATGATAGATCGTGGAAGAAAAGAAGAAAAACTGCGAGAAGAAATATCATGAGAAGATACGGAAAAATACTTGGAGGAAACTATGATTAAAAATTTCGTTTTTGATATGGGAAAAATCCTGATGGATTATGAGTCGATGCGGGCATGCAAGGCTTATATCGAGGATGAGGCTGACCAGAAGGAAGTCTGCACGGCACTCTTTGTATCTCCGGAGTGGGTACAGCTCGATATGGGAATCATTTCTGAGGAACAGGCTCTGCGTCAGGTGTGCAGTCGTCTGCCGGAGCGCCTTCATGAGTCGGCGCGCCTCTGTCTTGAAAACTGGGACAAAAAATGCATGTGGCAGATCGAGGAGATGAAGCCGATTCTGCGCCGTTTAAAACAGGAGGGATTTGGACTCTATATCTGCTCGAATGCGAGTATGCGTCTGCCTGCAAAGTGGAAGAGCCTGATTCCGGAGGCAGAGCTTTTTGATGGGGCGCTGTTCTCCTCCGAGGTTCTCTGCATGAAACCGCAGAAAGAGATGTATCAGCATTTCTTTTCCCGCTTTTCGCTCAAACCGGAGGAGTGCTTTTTCATCGATGATCTCCGCATAAATATTGAGGGCGCGCGCGCCTGTGGAATGGATGGCTACTGCCATGATGACGGCGATGTAAGCCACCTCGATGCGGTTCTTAAAGAAATCGAGAAAAAGAATCTGCCTGTGGAAAAATAGGGATGGCGGAGCAAGCAATTCAATATAAACGGAATGAAAAATAAAATGTAAAAATGTGAGATGGAAACTGGAGAAGACACAGGAGAAGAAACAAGAAAAGAAAGAAAAAAAGAAAGAAGAAAAGAAACAGGAAAAGAAAACAGAAAGGAAACAAGAAACATGGAATTTACAGAGTCTGTATTTCAGGAGACGACGAGAGAACTTCTGGAATTTTTGAATGACAGTCCGACGAGCTTTCAGGCTGTCGCAAATATGAAAAAAGAGCTGGAGGATGCTGGCTGTGTGCGCCTTTTTGAGGGAGAGCGCTGGAATTTAGAGCCGGGAAAGGGTTATTATGTGACGAGAAATGACTCGGCGCTGATCGCATTTAAGATCCCGAAAAAGGATTTTGTCGGTTTTCAGATCATGGCGAGCCACAGCGATTCTCCGGCACTCAAGATCAAGGCAAATGCGGAAATTGAGGTGGACAAGACCTATGTAAAACTCAATGTGGAAAAGTACGGTGGACTTCTTCTTGCGCCGTGGCTCGATAAACCACTCTCTGTCGCAGGTCGCGTTGTTGTGCGCACGGAGCAGGGCGTTGCAAGCCGTCTCGTAAATGTGGACCGTGATCTGATGATTATTCCGAATCTCGCGATCCATATGAACCGCAAGGCGAATGACGGATACGAGTTCAACGCACAGAAAGATATGCTTCCTCTGCTTGCACAGAGCGATGCGTCCACGGCAAGAGAAAAGTTCTGTGCGCTCGTTGCAGAGTCCGCAGGTGTGAAGGCGGAGGACATTCTCGATATGGATCTCTTCCTCTACAATCGCACGAAGGGAACGGTTGTCGGTCTTGACGGGGAGTTCATCTCTGCCCCGCGCCTTGATGATCTTCAGTGTGCATTTTCATCGCTGAAGGGATTTTTGAAGGCAGAGCCGACCGAGAGCATTGCGGTGCACTGTGTGCTTGACAATGAGGAAGTTGGAAGTGGGACAAAGCAGGGTGCGGCTTCGACCTTCCTCAAAGATGTCTTGCACCGGATTAACAGTGCGCTCGGACACAGTGAGGAGGATTATCTGACTGCGCTTGCGTCGAGCTTCATGGTCTCCGCGGACAATGCACACAGCGTGCATCCGAATCAGCCGGACAAGGCAGATCCGACAAATCGCCCGTACATGAACAAGGGAATCGTGATCAAGTACAGCGCAAACCAGAAGTACACGACGGATGCCGTATCCGGAGCAATTTTCCGCACAATGTGCAGTCACGCAGGAGTTCCGGTACAGATTTTCCACAACCGTTCCGATATTCTCGGCGGTTCGACGCTCGGAAATATCTCTGGCAATCAGGTTGCACTGAATACTGTGGACATTGGACTGGCTCAGCTTGCGATGCATTCCAATTATGAGACAGCGGGAAGCAAGGACACGGCATATCTGATTGAGACGGCGAGAGTGCTGTTCTCCTCCTATATGAAGTCAGAGGGAGAGCAGATTGCAATTCATATGTGATCACAGGTAATTACAGATAATCACAGGTAATCACAGGTAGGAATCTTCTGACAGGTAGG
The DNA here is from genome assembly GCF_050873365.1 of Brotaphodocola sp. GTDB lineage: Bacteria > Bacillota > Clostridia > Lachnospirales > Lachnospiraceae > Brotaphodocola. Next base: position 12,263 of record NZ_JBNMIQ010000035.1, read on the forward strand.
AAGTTTCTGACCGGAAAATTCTGTATGATGCAGGAACTACGGAAGATTTTGCCGAATAAAGGACTTTCTTTTTAGGAAAGTCGGGTATATAATGACATTTGCGAAACAGAGCATGGAGAAACGGTGACAGGAATAGACGACGGAAACAGAAATGTTTCGACATGTTCAGAAAAACAGAAACAAAATAAAGAAACACAAGAAAAGAAACACAAGAAAAGAAACACAAAAAGAAGAACAGAAATACGAGGAGAATGGATATGACTAAGATTCGTACAAGATATGCACCAAGCCCGACAGGACGTATGCATGTAGGAAATCTGCGTACAGCATTGTATGCATACCTGATTGCAAAGCATGAGGGAGGAGATTTCCTTCTGCGTATTGAGGATACTGACCAGGAGCGTTACGTTGAGGGCGCTACCGAGATTATTTACCGCACTCTGGAGGAGACCGGTCTGATTCATGATGAGGGTCCGGATAAGGATGGCGGTTGCGGTCCGTATGTACAGAGTGAGCGTCAGAAGTCTGGCATTTACATGGAGTATGCGAAGAAGCTGATCGAAAAAGGAGAGGCTTATTATTGCTTCTGCGATCAGGAGCGTCTGAATTCTCTGAAGCATGTTGTAAATGGCGAGGAGATCATGACTTACGATAAGCATTGCCTGCATCTGTCCAAAGAGGAGATCGAGGCAAATCTTGCAGAGGGTAAGCCGTTTGTCATCCGTCAGAACAACCCGACTGAGGGAACCACGACTTTCCACGATGAGATCTACGGAGATATCACCGTTGATAACAGCGAGCTCGATGATATGGTTCTGATCAAGTCTGATGGTTATCCGACCTACAACTTCGCAAACGTTGTGGATGATCATCTGATGGGAATCACCCATGTAGTTCGCGGAAATGAGTATCTGTCTTCTTCTCCGAAATACAATCGTCTTTACGATGCATTCGGATGGGAAGTTCCGGTTTATGTACACTGCCCGCTGATTACCGATGAGAATCATAAGAAGCTGAGCAAGAGAAGTGGTCATTCTTCCTTCGAGGATCTGATTGAGCAGGGCTTCGTTGCTGAGGCAGTTGTCAACTATGTGGCATTGCTTGGATGGTCTCCGGAAGACAACCGTGAGATCTTCTCCCTCGATGAGCTGGTACAGGCATTCAACTATCGCAACATCAGCAAGTCCCCGGCTGTATTCGATATGACGAAGCTGAAATGGATGAACGGCGAGTATATCAAGGCAATGGATGCAGATCGTTTCTATAAGATGGCAGAGCCGTATATCAAGGCTGTAATCAAGAAGGATCTGGATCTGAAGAAGATCGCAGGAATGGTGAAGACGAGAATCGAGATCTTCCCGGATATCGCAGATCACATTGATTTCTTTGAGGAGCTTCCGGAGTACGATACCGCTATGTACACCCACAAGAAGATGAAGACAAATGCAGAGACTTCCCTGAAGGTTCTGAATGATGTTCTTCCGCTTCTTGAGGCACAGGAGGATTTCAGCAACGATGCTCTGTATGAGGTCCTGTCCAAGTATGTGGCAGAGACTGGCGTGAAGACTGGTTTTGTAATGTGGCCGATCCGTACCGCGGTTTCTGGAAAGCAGATGACACCGGCAGGCGCAACGGAGATCATGGAAGTGCTCGGAAAAGAGGAGTCTCTGGCTCGTATCCGCAAGGGAATTGAGAAGCTGAGCAACCTGTAAATTTTTAATTGGATTTTTAATTAGAGGCGACGACGGCGGAAGAAAGTCATCCAAACGCGCTCGCGCTCCGGGTTCAACGTAGCGGTGCATAAGGTTGCAAAATACGCAACCTAAGCACCGACGTTTCACACGGGTTTGCCTGTACTTTCCCGCCTTACGTCGCCGATAACAGAATGGCTTCCATGAAAAGTTAAAGTATTTTTGTAATTAAAATACAAGTACATTTGTAAATTGGCGAGACTGCCATAAGACAGTGAGAAGAGAATATCCTGTTTTGTGGCAGTCTTTTTTCTTCTGTATGAAAATTTATTTTGCTCCGGGGTTGGAGGCTAATGGAAAAACGATAGAAACGATAGATACGTACAGAAAATTATTTCTAGGATTAAGAAAGGATAGCAGGAATGGCATTTCACGAGTCACAGATCGAGGCGATTCATCATTTTGAGGGACCGATGATGGTGCTTGCAGGTCCGGGATCGGGCAAGACAACCGTGATCACGCATCGGGTGCGCTGTCTGATTGAGGAGCATGGGGTGAATCCGTCAAACATTCTCGTGATCACGTTTACGCGCTCGGCAGCGGATGAGATGAAGCAGAGGTTTTGGAAATTGATGGAACCTGAGTGTTCATCGGAAAAGATGCCATCGGAACAGATCGAAGAAAAAATGCGAGGATGGAAGTGTGATGAACGTGAAAGCAGAGTACATCCGCCTGTGAGCTTTGGCACGTTTCATGCGGTGTTTTTCAATATTCTTCGCTATGCTTATCGCTATGATGCCTCCTGCATTGTGCGGGAGGAGGAGCGGACGGAGATCATACGAAAAATGATTGAGAAACTGCGCCTTGAAGTGGAGGATGAGAAGGAATTTATCTCCTCGATTTTGTCGGAGATCGGTGTCGTCAAGGGCGAGATGATGAGCCTTGATTATTACTACTCCAAGAACTGCTCGGAGGAGATTTTTCGCAAACTTTATCAGGGATATCAGTCAGAGCTTGAGCGGAGTGGAAAGATTGATTTCGAGGATATGCTTGTGATGTGCTATGAGCTGTTTACTCAGAGAAAAGACATTCTGAGTGCATGGCAGAGAAAGTTTCAATTTATTCTGATTGATGAATTTCAGGACATCAATCGGGTTCAGTATGAGATCGTGAAGATGCTTGCGCTTCCTCAAAACAATCTCTTTATCGTTGGAGATGACGATCAGTCCATCTATCGTTTTCGCGGGGCAAAGCCGGAGATTATGCTTGGATTTGGAAAGGACTATCCACAGTGCAGGCAGGTACTTTTGGGGATTAATTATCGGTCGACGTCAGAGATTGTGGATGCATCGGAGCGGTTAATTTCTCATAACAAGACGCGTTTTCCGAAGGAGATTCGTGCAAACCGTGGAGCGGGTCATCTGGTGACGACGACGGGCTGGTCGGATGCACAGGCGGAGACAAGAGGAATTGTGCGGGAGATTCAGGACTATGTGCGGATGGGATATCAACTTTCGGATATTGCTGTGCTCTATCGGACGAGCATGGAACCGCGCTTGCTGATGGAACGCCTGATGGAGTACAATATTCCGTTTCAGATGCGCGATGCCCTGCCGAATTTGTATGAGCACTGGATTGCGAAGGATTTTCTTGCTTATTTGAAGATCGGACACAGCGAACTCTGTGCGAAGCGTCAGGCAAAGCGCGAGGATGCTTTGCGGATTGCGAATCGCCCGAAGCGTTATATCAGTCGGGAGGCACTTGAGGGAAGTGTGATTTCGTGGGATCAGGTACAGGCTTGGTATCAGGATAAGGACTGGATGATGGACCGGATCGATGATCTTTGCAGTGACTTGAAAATGATTGGCAGGATGGCTCCGGCACCGGCGATCAATTACATCCGTAAGGCAGTCGGATATGACGAGTATCTCAGGGAGTATGCCGAGTTTCGCAGAATGAATCCGGAGGAACTTTTTGAGGTCGCGGATCAGATTCAGGAGAGTGCGAGCGGGTATCAGACACTTGAGGCTTGGGAGGAGCACCAGAGGGAGTATGCAGAAAAACTGAAAGAACAGGCGGCGCACGGCAGAGAAAATGGACAGAAAGTGGACTGCGTGACGTTGATGACGATGCACAGTTCAAAAGGATTGGAATTTCCGATCGTGTACATTTTAGATGCCAATGAGAGAATCACGCCCCATCATAAGGCGGTGCTTGAGGCAGATCTCGAGGAGGAACGGCGCATGTTCTACGTCGCAATGACGAGGGCGAAGGACCGGCTCCATGTCTGTTTTGCAAGACAGCGATATGGGAAGATTCAGGAGCCGTCGCGTTTTCTTGCAGAATACAGGAACGTAGAAACGGGAAAACCAGAGAAGAGAAATATGGCGGATAAACCGGATCGGGTCAATGGGATAGAAGATCACAGATCGGGGAATAAGCCAAATATGATAAATTAGAACAGGAGGGTTCGATTTATGAGGGGATGTGTTCACATTTATTGTGGGGATGGAAAAGGAAAGACATCATCGGCAGTCGGTCTTGCAGTTCGCGCATCGGGGCGTGGGAAGAAGGTGCTGATTGTGCGTTTCCTGAAAACGGAAGATTCCGGGGAGGTTGAGGTGCTCAGAAAGATTCCGGGTATCACCGTTACGCCGTGCGATCGGACATTTGGATTTGTATTTCGGATGAATGAAGAGCAGAAGCGCGAGGCGGGAGCTTATTTTCAGAGCCGATTTGAGACCGCAGTGAAGACCGCAGTGGAGGATGGAGTTGATCTGCTCGTGCTCGATGAGATTCTGGCATCCTGCAATTACGGGATGGTCAGAGAGGACGATGTCGCAGAGTTTCTGAAAAATCGTCCGGAGGAGATGGAAGTGGTTCTGACTGGAAGAGATCCGTCAGATCGCCTGATTGCGCTTGCTGATTATGTGTCTGAGATCAAAATGGTCAAACATCCCTACACGCAGGGAATCGGGGCTCGCGAGGGAATTGAGTATTAGGTTATCATTTGGGACTCAAATACTGCTTGATTTTGGTGTCCCATTCTGATAAAGTGAAACTATAAAATAAAAAAGATGTTTCGGGGTATGACAGATACATATCCTGAAACAAAAGAGAGGAACAGACATGGCAAATAATCAGAACGATAACAACATGGATATGGAGCAGGAGGAGATGACTGTCACCCTGACTCTGGACGACGGAAGCGAGCTGGAGTGTGTAGTACTCACCATCTTCGAGGCTGGAAACCGTGATTACATTGCACTTCTGCCGAGCGAGGGCATTGAGGCTGAGGAAGGCGAAGTATATCTGTACCGTTACAGCGAGGATGCAGATGGCAATCCGAACCTGGACAACATCGAGGACGACGAGGAGTACGAGATCGTTTCTGACGCTTTCGATGAGCTGTTAGACGATCAGGAATTTGATGAGCTCGTAAGCGAAGAGGATCTTGAGGACTAAGATTTGAGATGCTCTGTGAGCGTTGACTTAATTTATTGATTTCCTGGAATTACCAGAGCATTTTGGTGATTCTGAGAAGGTAAGAGAGACATGACAGAATGACCCGTCAGAGTACATCTTTCTGAGAGAGAATGTATTCTGGCGGTTTTGTGTTGTTGTATATCTGTGTATATGGAGGAGACAATCATGCTCCTGCTCGATTGGTCTGTTTTGTCTGTGCAAGTGTGTATTTCAGAAAGGAATTGATTCAAATTATCATGTGTTTTAAAAAGAAAATCGTTGTGTTTGTAAAAGAAAACCTGAGATTGATGTCGGAAGAGCTGACATGGAGCAAGGTGATGGCGATTGTGATTGGAACGGCGATTGCGTCATTTGGAATCTACAACATTCACCGACAGTCGGGAATCACTGAGGGCGGTGTGCTTGGAATGATTCTTGTGCTGAATCACTGGTTCGGTGTTTCGAACTCCGTTCTGACTTCGCTTCTCGATCTGACCTGTTACGCGTTGGCACTCAAATATCTGGGTGGAAAGTTCATCCGGATTTCGATTGTGTCGACATTCAGTATGTCGGCATTTTTCCGACTCTGGGAACAGTTCCCGCCAGTTCTGCCGAATCTGAGTGGAAATCCACTTCTCGCAAGTGTGCTCGGTGGACTTTTTGTCGGAATCGGAGTCGGGATTGTCGTGCGCCAGGGAGGATCAAGCGGGGGCGATGATGCGCTTGCACTGACGATCTCTCATCTGACGAAATGGAGACTTTCGAGAACGTATATGTTTACGGATTTCACGGTGCTCGCACTTTCATTGAGCTATATTCCAATTCATCGTATCCTGTTTTCTGTGATGACGACGATCATTTCCTCGAACCTGATTGACTGGATCAAGGAACTTTCCGTTGCAGAACTTCCGTTTGTCGGAGGTCTTGTGGAGCCGGAAAAATAAATTTGTCTAAGTGGGAATTCTTAGTTATTCAATAACTGAGTAGTTCACATGAATAAAAAAAGATCTTACTGCATGTGGAGGCGACAGACGGCAGAGAAGACAGGGCAAACCCTAGTTATCACTGTATTATCTGTTTTATCACGATATTACCTGTTTTAAACGGAACAGAAATTGTACAAATTCATAAATTATGTCTACAATATAGAGAACCGAAAGAAAATCGTCAGAATGTGTAAGCAGAAATTCGTTGACGCTGTATCGAGCAGAACGTATAATAAATCCAGAACAGATAACTCGAAACAGAGAGTCGCTGATTGAGAAGGATCAGAATAGAAGGAGACGATAGAGATGAAGAAATCATGGATGAAAGTGGCAGTTCTGACACTTGCAATGTCCGCAATGTCTGTGACAGCAAGTTTTGCAGGAGAGTGGGGAAAAGTTGGTCAGAGATATTTTTACTATCAGGAGGACGGCACGGTTGCGAAGAATCAGTGGATCGAGTCTGCTGATGGAACCGGAAAATACTGGGTCGGTGTGGACGGCGTGATGGTAGCCGGTCAGTGGGTGAATACCGATGATGCCTGGTACTATGTGGGCGAGGACGGTCTGTGCCTGACGAACCAGATGCTCAAGCAGAACTCTGATCTTTACTGGCTCAAGGAAGATGGAAAGATGGCAGTCAACGAGTGGGTTCAGAATGAAGATGGCAAGTGGTATTACATGCAGGCAAACGGTCGTGCGATCAAGAATGGCTGGAAGTTGATCGATGGAGATTATTATTATTTCCTGAAAAACGGAGTTATGGCAGTCGATGCACTTGTTCCGGGCGGTTACCGGGTCGGTGTAGATGGAAAATGGGTGCAGAACTAAATTCTTCCTGTTTGTATGACATTGATGGATGAGAACAGCAACAGGAGAGCATGAAATCCGATAAAGAGGGATGTGGATGAGAGGAAAGAGACGGTCAGCGGGACTGACAATACTGACGGTGGTATTTTTTCTTATAATGACGGTTACGGCATATGCGAAGACCGGCTGGGTCTATAATGGTTCGGCATGGAATTATTACAGCGCAGACGGGACACTTGCGCAGAACCAGTGGCTCAAGGACGGGGATTCCCTGTTCTGGATTCAGGGAGACGGGACAATGCTCGTCAGCGAGTGGCATCAGGATGGAAAGACCTGGTACTGGTTTGATGCGAGTGGCTGTGCAGTCACCGGTTGGCAACAGATCAATGGAAAGTGGTACTATTTTTTCGAGGATCACACGATGGCGGTTAGCCAGTACATCAACAGTTACTATGTCGGCAAGGATGGTGCCTGGATTCAGCAGTAGAAGTGAAGGTTGCAGAGTCGGAAAGCATACAAACACACAGAAAAATATAACGAGATGAATTGAAAAATGGCAGGATTGCGGGGACAGAGATCTCCGCAGATCCTGTCTTTTTTGTGCATCTCCATAACTTGAAATTATGCAGTCAATTCCAATCTCGTATGGATTTTCTGGAATAAATTCGGGGGAGAGAGTTGAAAAAAGCCATCAAATGCGTTAATATGGGAAGAAACGACGCAACTAGAGTAGATGAGTAGGGATTTTGATCGAAAGATCTCAGAAAAACGGATTAAAATCACACGCCAAGGATCTGCCGGTGTCGACTTGAAAAGAATTGAAAAAAACGGAGAAATAGAGGGAGAAAAGCCATGGACTGTAAGATTGTAACGATTCCTGGAGACGGAATTGGACCGGAGATTGTTCGCGAGGCATGCAAGGTACTGGATCGTGTCGGCGAGGTATACGGACATAAATTTAATTATACAGAGATCCTGATGGGAGGCTGTTCCATTGATGCATATGGAGTTCCGCTGACCGAGGAGGCACTGAATACAGCAAAACAGAGCGATGCAGTCCTGCTTGGAGCAGTTGGCGGTAACGTGGGAAATTCAAAATGGTACGATGTAGCACCGAATCTGAGACCGGAGGCCGGACTTCTGGCAATCCGCAAGGGTCTGAATTTGTTTGCAAACATTCGCCCGGCTTACCTCTATAAGGAGCTTGCAGAGGCATGTCCGTTGAAGAAAGAGATCATCGGAGACGGATTTGATATGGTCATCATGAGAGAGCTGACCGGCGGTCTTTACTTTGGAGAGCGTCACACCGAGGAAGTGGACGGATGTCTTCAGGCAACCGATACCCTGACTTACAATGAGAAGGAGATCCGTCGAATTGCAGTCAAGGCATTTGACATTGCAATGAAGCGCAGAAAGAGCGTAATCAGCGTGGATAAGGCAAACGTTCTGGATTCCTCCAGACTTTGGAGAAAAGTTGTTGAGGAAGTTGCAAAGGATTATCCGGAAGTAACGCTGAGCCATATGCTTGTCGATAACTGTGCTATGCAGCTTGTCATGAATCCGGGTCAGTTTGATGTGATTCTGACTGAGAACATGTTCGGAGACATCCTTTCCGATGAGGCGAGCATGATTACCGGTTCGATCGGAATGCTTTCTTCCGCAAGCCTGAATGAGACGAAGTTCGGTCTCTACGAGCCGAGCCACGGATCTGCACCGGACATTGCAGGAAAGGATATTGCAAACCCGATTGCAACGATTCTCTCCGCAGCAATGATGCTGAGATACTCCTTCGATCTTGACAAGGAGGCAGATGCGATTGAGAAAGCCGTTCAGAAGGTTCTGACAGACGGATACCGCACCGCTGACATCATGGCAGAGGGATGCAAGAAAGTCGGAACGACCGAGATGGGCGATCTGGTAGCAGGAAACATCGAGAAATAAAAAGAGCGAAAGCTAGTTGGGTTATTTGATTAGAAATCAGAAATTCAGAAATTCACATACAGTACAGGAGGAGTCAAAAATGAGAAGTGATAACGCAAAAGCTGGAATGCAACAGGCACCGGCACGTTCCCTGTTCCGCGCGTTGGGACTGACGGACGAAGAATTAGAGAGACCGTTAATCGGTATTGTGAGCTCCTACAATGAGATTGTACCGGGACATATGAACCTGGATAAGATTGTAGACGCCGTTAAGCAGGGTGTAGCAATGGCAGGAGGCGTTCCGATCGTGTTCCCGGCAATCGCAGTATGTGATGGTATTGCAATGGGACATGTGGGAATGAAGTATTCTCTGGTGACGAGAGATCTGATCGCAGATTCCACTGAGTGTATGGCACTTGCTCACCAGTTTGATGCACTTGTCATGGTTCCGAACTGTGATAAGAACGTTCCGGGACTTCTGATGGCAGCAGCCCGTCTGAACATCCCGACCGTATTCGTCAGTGGTGGTCCGATGCTTGCAGGTCATGTAAAAGGACGCAAGCGCAGTCTTTCCAGCATGTTTGAGGCAGTTGGCTCCTACGCAGCAGGCACGATGACTGAGGAAGATGTAAAAGAGTACGAGTGCAAGGTTTGCCCGACCTGTGGTTCCTGCTCCGGTATGTACACCGCAAACAGTATGAACTGTCTGACTGAGGTTCTCGGAATGGGTCTTCGCGGAAACGGCACGATCCCGGCTGTATATTCTGAGCGTCTTGTTCTTGCAAAGCATGCCGGCATGGCAGTTATGGATATGCTCAAGAAAAATATCCGCCCGCGTGACATCATGACCGAGCAGGCATTCCGCAATGCTCTGACGATGGATATGGCACTCGGATGCAGTACGAACAGTATGCTTCATCTGCCGGCAATCGCACATGAGGCAGGTGTGGAGCTGAATGTTGACATCGCAAACGAGATCAGTGCAAAGACCCCGAATCTGTGCCACCTGGCACCGGCAGGCCCAACCTACATGGAAGACTTGAACGAGGCAGGCGGTATCTATGCCGTTATGAAGGAGATCAGCAAGCTCGGACTTCTGAACCTCGACTGCATGACCGTAACCGGAAAGACCGTCGGCGAGAACATCAAGGACGCAGTCAACCACAATCCGGAAGTCATCCGCACAATCGACAATCCGTACTCCAAGACCGGTGGTATTGCCGTTCTTCGCGGAAACTTGGCACCGGATTCCTGCGTGGTAAAACGTTCCGCAGTTGTTCCGGAGATGCTTGTGCATGAGGGACCGGCTCGCGTCTTCGACTGCGAAGATGATGCGATTGTCGCAATCAAGAGCGGTAAGATCGTGGCTGGCGATGTCGTTGTCATCCGTTACGAGGGACCGAAGGGAGGTCCGGGAATGAGAGAGATGCTCAACCCGACTTCCGCAATCGCAGGAATGGGACTTGGCTCTTCCGTAGCGCTGATCACAGACGGACGTTTCTCCGGAGCTTCCAGAGGCGCATCCATCGGACATGTATGCCCGGAGGCAGCAGCAGGTGGCCCGATCGGTCTGGTAGAGGAAGGCGACATGATCGCAATCGACATCAATGCGAATACGATCACGCTGAAAGTATCCGATGAGGAACTGGCAAGACGTCGTGCAAACTGGACTCCTAAGAAGAAAGAGGTTACCGGATATCTGAAGCGTTATGCACAGCTCGTGACAAGCGCAGACAAGGGAGCAGTATTGCAGGGAAATTAACGTGAGATAAAGGGGAGTGTTTGCTATGGCGGAGACGAGAGTACTCAATGGCTCGGAGATCGTGATTGAATGCCTGAAAGAGCAGGGTGTCAAGACGGTATTTGGTTATCCGGGCGGAGCAATTTTAAATATTTATGATGCGCTTTACAAGCATCAGGATGAGATTCATCACATCCTGACCTCACATGAGCAGGGCGCAGCACACGCAGCAGATGGCTATGCGCGTGCAACCGGAAAAGTCGGTGTCTGTTTTGCAACTTCCGGACCGGGTGCAACGAACCTGGTTACCGGTATTGCAACTGCATACATGGACTCCATCCCGATTGTTGCAATCACCTGTAACGTCGGTGTGAGCCTGCTTGGACGCGACAGTTTCCAGGAGATCGACATTACCGGCGTGACGATGCCGATCACAAAATACAACTTTATCGTGAAGGATGTCAGCAAGCTCGCAGATGTTGTCCGCAGAGCATTCAAGATCGCTCAGAGCGGACGTCCGGGCCCGGTTCTGATCGATATCACGAAGGATGTGACTGCGGCAGAATATCCGTATGAGCCGAAGACTCCGGAACCGATCGTTCCTCAGACGGACACGATCCGCGAGGAGGACATCGAGACGGCACTTGATCTGATCCGCAATGCAAAGAAACCGTTTATCTTTGTCGGCGGTGGTGCAGTTCTGTCAAATGCTTCCGAGGAGCTTCGCACTCTGGCACATCGAATTCAGGCTCCGGTTGCCGATTCCCTGATGGGAAAAGGCGCATTCGATGCAACCGACGAGCTTTACACCGGTATGGTCGGCATGCACGGAACGAAGACTTCCAACTTCGGTATCACCGAGTGTGATCTTCTGATCGTTGCAGGTGCACGTTTCAGCGATCGTGTGACCGGAAATGCGTCCAAGTTCGCAAAGAATGCAAAGATTCTCCAGATCGATGTCGATGCGGCAGAGATCAACAAGAATATTCGCACCCATGCGAGCGTGGTTGGAGATTTGAAGACGGTTCTGAGAAAACTCAATGCCCGCCTTGATCCGATTAATCATGAGGAGTGGATTGCTCATATTGAGCGTCTGAAAGATATGTATCCGCTCCGCTACGACAAGACCCAGCTGACCGGTCCGTTTATCATGGAGACGATCAGTGAGCTGACACAGGGAAATGCAATCATCGCAACTGAGGTTGGCCAGCATCAGATGTGGGCTGCCCAGTATTACAAATACAAGAAACCGAGAACTCTTCTGACTTCCGGCGGTCTCGGCACGATGGGCTACGGCCTTGGTGCTGCGATGGGCGCGAAGATGGGATGTGGAGATATGGGATGTCCGGATGTTCCGGTCTTCAATATCGCCGGTGACGGATGCTTCCGCATGAACTTAAATGAGCTTGCAACGGCTTCCCGTTACAACATTCCGATCATTGAGGTGGTCATCAACAACCACGTTCTCGGTATGGTGCGCCAGTGGCAGACGCTGTTCTACGGAAAGCGTTATTCCGCGACCGTGCTTGACGATCAGGTTGACTTTGTGAAGACCGCAGAGGGACTTGGTGTCAAGGCATACCGCGTGACCGGAAAGGACGAGTTAAAGGGCGTTCTTGAGAAAGCGATGGCTCATCAGGGTCCGGTTGTGATTGATTGTCAGATCAACTGTGATGACAAGGTATACCCGATGGTATCCCCGGGTGCTCCGATTCAGGACGCCTTTGATGATACAGACTTGAAGATTAACTAGAATGAACGACTAGAATGAACGACTAGAACGAACAACTGAATAACATCAAAAACATGTCTGACTGCATGCGGGAGTCCGCTCCCGCATATGTAGTGGTAGTGATTCGATTCACAGAAAAATTTGTCATTTTATTTGCATCTTTCTGTGGACGAAACATGAAGGAAAACTCCAAGAGAGAACAGAGAGAGAGGGAGGAACAAACGTGGGAAGAGTGTATAATTTTTCGGCTGGTCCGGCTGTACTGCCGGAGGAAGTTCTGAGAGAAGCGGCAGAGGAGATGCTGGACTATAAGGGCACCGGTATGTCCGTGATGGAGATGAGTCATCGCTCCAAGGCGTTTGAGACAATCATTCAGGAGGCAGAGCAGGATCTGCGCGACCTGATGAACATTCCGGACAACTACAAGGTTCTGTTTTTACAGGGTGGTGCACATTTACAGTTCTCAGCAATTCCGATGAACCTGATGAAGAATCGCGTTGCTGACTACATCATCACCGGTCAGTGGGCGAAGAAGGCATACAAAGAGGCTCAGAAATACGGAAAGGCAGTTGCGGTTGCGTCAAGTGAAGACAAGACGTTCAGCTATATTCCGGATTGCTCCGATCTGCCGATCGATGAGGATGCCGATTACGTTTACATCTGTGAGAACAATACGATTTACGGAACAAAGTTCAAGACTTTGCCGAACACGAAAGGCAAACCGCTTGTATCTGATATCTCTTCCTGTTTCCTGTCTGAGCCGGTTGACGTGACGAAATACGGTCTGCTCTACGGCGGTGCTCAGAAGAATGTGGGACCGGCAGGCGTTGTCATCGTGATTGTCAGAGAGGATCTTGTGACCGAGGATGTGCTTGATGGAACTCCGACGATCTGCATGTACAAGACACAGGCAGATGCAAAATCCCTCTACAACACCCCGCCGGCATACGGCATTTACATCTGCGGAAAGGTCTTCAAGTGGATCAAGAAACAGGGTGGTCTTGAGGCGATGAAGGAGTACAACGAGAAGAAGGCAAAGATTCTTTACGATTTCCTTGACCAGAGCAAGCTGTTCCACGGAACGGTTGCAAAGGAGGATCGTTCTCTGATGAACGTTCCGTTTGTAACCGGTGATCCGGATCTCGATGCAGAGTTTGTAAAAGAGGCAACTTCTGCTGGATTTGTGAACTTAAAGGGACATCGCACGGTTGGCGGTATGCGTGCAAGTATCTACAACGCAATGCCGATCGAGGGCGTACAGAAACTGGTAGAATTCATGAAGAAATTTGAGGAGGCACATCAGGCATGAGAAAAATTCACTGCTTAAATGCAATTTCCAAGCACGGCACCGACCTGCTGACAGCTGACTATGAGCTGACTGACAATGTGAAGGAGGCAGAGGGCATTCTTGTCCGCAGTGCCTCTCTTCATGAGATGGAGTTCCCGAATTCCCTGCTTGCAGTTGCCCGCGCCGGAGCAGGTGTCAACAACATTCCGCTTGATGCATGCGCACAGGAAGGTATCGTTGTATTCAACACTCCGGGTGCAAACGCAAACGCAGTAAAAGAGCTGGTAATCGGGGCATTGATGCTGGCTTCCCGCGATGTTCTCGGAGGAATCAACTGGTGCATCGACAATGCAGAGGATGCAAACATCGCAAAGTCTGTTGAGAAGGCAAAGAAGGCTTTTGCCGGCTGTGAGATCCGTGGAAAGAAACTCGGTGTGATCGGTCTTGGCGCAATCGGCGCAGAGGTTGCAAATGCCTGTGCTGGTCTCGGCATGGAAGTGTACGGTTACGATCCGTTCATCTCCGTTCAGGCAGCGTGGATGCTCTCAAGAGATGTCAAACACACGACAAGTCTTGACACGATTTTCCAGGAGTGCGATTATATCACGCTTCATGTTCCGGCGCTCGACAGCACAAAGGGCATGATCAACAAGAATGCCCTCGAGCAGATGAAGGATGGCGTTGTCGTTCTGAACTTTGCCCGTGATCTTCTCGTTGACGAGGACGCAATGGCAGAGGCACTTGCATCCGGAAAAGTAAAGCACTACATGACCGATTTCCCGAACACGAAGTCCGTACATATGAAGGGTGCGATTGTTACCCCGCATATCGGTGCATCGACGGCAGAGTCTGAGGACAACTGTGCAAAGATGGCAGTGAAGGAGATCATGGACTATATCGAGAACGGAAATATCCGCAATTCCGTAAACTACCCGGCATGTGATATGGGTGTGAAGAAGACGGTTGCCCGTGTGGCAGTTCTTCATCTGAACATCCCGAACATGATCGGTCAGATCACCGGCGTGCTTGCAGGTGGCGGAATCAACATTTCCGACATGACAAACAAGAGCCGTGACAAGTATGCATACACGCTGATGGATCTTGAGACTGCTCCGAATGACATTCTTGTTCAGAAGCTCAATGCGATCGAGGGCGTTCTGCGCGTTCGTGTTCTGTAAAACAAATATATCATGCGCCAGGCCGATGCTTGTGTCGTCTTGAATTCATTATTCTAAGAGCCGTTTGAGATCGAGCTTTCCCCAGCCCTGCTGGTTGTGGGAGAGTCCGAGATCGACGGCTCTTTCTCGTAGGCGGAGTTTTACATCGCGGTTTGACATCTCCGGATATTTTTCGAGAAGCAGGGCAATCGCGCCGGTGACGAGAGGGGTCGCCATGCTTGTTCCGCTCTTTGCAATATATCCCTGTGACGAGGCACAACAGCTTGTGATCGAAGCACCTGGGGCGATGATGTCCGGTTTACAGATACAGGCACAGGTAGGTCCGCGCCCGGAGTAGTGAACCATGCGGTTTCCCATAATCAGGATCTCTTTCTCATCATCGGAACAGCCAACCGTGATAACCTTTCGGCTGATACCGGGAGTTGTGATCGAACTGCGCTCCGGTCCGCGGTTTCCGGCAGCGACGACAACGACAAGCCCTGCATCCCAGGCGGTATCGACTCCGCGGACGAGGACGGAATTCTCGCCCATATTTCTGCGGGAAAATGAGCCGACAGAGATATTGACAATCCGGATTCCAAATCGTTTCTGGTGCTGGCGAATCCAGCGCAGACCGGCGAGAACATCCGAGGCGCGACCGCTTCCCTGACGATCGAGCACCTTGACGGGAATCAGCGTACAGCCGGGAGCGATTCCGCGAAAACGCCCGTCGGAAAGACTGCCATTTCCCGCAATGATTCCGCAGACGTGAGTGCCATGTCCGTTATCGTCGTAGGGCAGAGTTCTGCGCCCGAGAATGTCGCAGAAAGCCCCGATCTGACCGCTAAGATCCGGGTGGGGAGCACAGCCGGTGTCAAGCACAGCAACCCCGATGCCGGCTCCGGTCAAAGGACAGTCGTCATTTCCGTTTATGAGAAGTCTTGCGTGATCCATGAGAATCCAATATCCCGGACACACTTGAGCGTGTGCCTGAAACGCCTTTCGTTCTTAGTTATAGGATATTCAGAAAAAAGAGTCCTGACAGCAAAAATTGACTGAGAAGATCGCCAGAAATAATCTTAATAATTTCTTCAGAATCTATTTAAACAATATACATTTTTTTCCGAAAATGATGTGTTATACTAAAGCCATAATAAATGCAGGAAACAATCCTTAGTCCTTTTTGAAATCGGAATTCCTAACACGAACAAACACCCTGTGTCCCCCATCACGACACAGGGTGTTTGTGACAGCAGAGTTTTTAAATAAGTATTTGATTGTAGTTTTGGCAAGTCTTCGTAAAGGTTCATAGACATTTATCCGTTTTAGGGCAGTTCCGCCCGACTTCCGGCAGATCGCCAGAGATTCATAATTTATTATAAGTATTTCGTTCATAAAGTTTTTTGTATACAAGATAATCGAATAATCCCTTTTTGCAACATAATTTTTATAAATGTAGGAGAGAAGGTGAAAATAAAGAGAACAGGCTCTGACGGCGGGAAAGATTCTGCAAACCCGTTGGAAACGTCGGTGCTTAGGTCGCGTATTTTGCGACCTTATGCACCGCTACGTTGGAAGCCGGAGCGCGAGCGTGTTTGCAGGACTTTATCCGCCGGACAGAGCCGTAAAAAGAAACCAAAAGAATTTAATAAAGAATTTAATGGCGACTTCTACCCAAGAAAAAACAGTTGACAGAACCCAAAGATTATACTATGATTATAAGCAAAGAAAGAACGTATGTTCGTATGGAGGAAGACATGAATAAAGATGATAAGCTGAAAGCATTGGATGCGGCGATTACACAGATTGAGAAGTCCTACGGCAAGGGATCAATCATGAAACTTGGAGATTCCGGAGCAAATATGAATATCGAGACGACCCCGACCGGCTCGATCAGTCTGGACATTGCACTTGGACTCGGAGGTGTGCCGAAGGGCCGTGTGATTGAGATTTACGGACCTGAGTCGAGTGGTAAGACGACGGTTGCACTTCATATGGTGGCAGAGGTGCAGAAGAGAGGCGGAATCGCCGGATTCATCGATGCAGAGCATGCCCTTGATCCGGTTTACGCAAAGAACATCGGTGTTGACATTGACAACCTCTACATCTCCCAGCCGGACAACGGAGAGCAGGGTCTTGAAATTACCGAGACGATGGTGCGCTCCGGTGCAGTGGACATCGTGATTGTCGATTCTGTTGCAGCCCTTGTTCCGAAAGCAGAGATCGACGGTGAGATGGGTGACTCTCATGTGGGTCTTCAGGCGCGTCTGATGTCTCAGGCACTGCGTAAGCTGACCGGTATCATCAGCAAGTCGAATTGTTCCGTAATCTTTATCAACCAGCTCCGTGAGAAGGTTGGCATCATGTTCGGAAACCCGGAGACGACGACCGGTGGACGTGCACTCAAGTTCTATTCTTCCGTTCGTCTGGATGTGCGCCGTGTCGAGGCGATCAAGCAGGGCGGTGAGGTTGTCGGAAACCATGTCCGCGTCAAGGTGGTCAAGAACAAGATCGCTCCGCCATTCCGTGAGGCAGAGTTTGATATCATGTTCGGTCAGGGTATCTCGAGAGAGGGCGACATCATTGATCTGGCAGTGAAGGACAACGTAGTTGAGAAGAGCGGTGCCTGGTATGCTTATAATGGAGCAAAGATCGGTCAGGGACGTGAGAATGCGAAGACCTACTTGAAAGAGCATCCGGAAGTATTTGCTGAGGTAGAGCAGAAAGTCCGCGAGATCCACGGTCTTCAGGGAAGTCCGGTGATCGCAGAGTCTGCAAAGACCACAGATGAGGCAGAGACTGACGGTGAGGAGTAAGAATAGTAGCTGGACCGGACGAGGTAGTGAAGATTATGGTCGCACGGATACGGAGTCTGGCTTTAACGAAGGTTACCGGGAAGAACCGGAATCCCCGCAAGATGATATCAACACCCCAGGAAAACCAGGCTTCAAGTATCGCTTGGGGTTCAAGTATTATGGTGCTTCTAAGTACCGTTCAGGTTCCAAATATGATGCGGGATTCGAGGTCAATGGAAGCCTCTGGTATGGTGCCGGTTTTGAATATGATGTAAGCTCGGAAAACGGCCTTAGTAACGGTAACAGTCTTGATCCGAACGCAGGTGCAGGTATAACAGGTATCCGTACAAAAGCAGATAGCAGTACAAGTACAAAAGTGGATACCAGCACAAGGGGTACAAGGTCACGCACTCGCGAGAAGAGAAGTGCCAGAGAGAGCGCACTCTCTCTTCTCGAGTATCGGGATCGCACTGAGCAGGAACTGAGACAGAAACTTTTGGAGCGAGAATATTCGGAGGATGAGATCGAAGAGACCGTTCGATTCCTGAAAGAATACCGTTATCTCGATGACGAAGCCTATGCGATGCGCTTCATCCGCTCCCAGTCCGGGAAAAAGAGCGCGCGCCAGATCCGTGCAGCCTTAGAGCGAAAGGGAGTGAACCGGGAGATCATCGCTTCCTGTCTTGAGGAAGAGCCGGTTGATGAGGCAAGTCAGGTTCGCGCCTTCCTCGAGAAGAAGGGATATCGCGCAGGAGAGAACCTTGAGGCAGATGTCTATCGCAAACTGACCGCATCGCTTGCAAGGCGTGGTTTTTCCTGGGATGTGATCCGCAGAACCATGGAAGAGATGAAGGCGGATTTTGACGAAAAATAAGCGGATTTTTGCGGAAATAAAAGTTACCTAAAGGGGTAGGGCATAACCCTGTTACGCTTGACATAATGCATAAAACAGTTTAAAATTGTAGTGTTGTATTGGTGTACAATGAAAACTAAATAAGGAGGTGCTCCTGTGTCATGATAGTAATAGCGGTTATACTAACACTGTGTGTTGTGGCGCCTATTAGCTGGTTTCTGGCAGTTGCGAATCGGAAGAAGACTTACGAAGCAAAGATCGGAACTGCGGAAGAAAAAGCCAGAGAGATAATAGATGAAGCGTTAAAGACGGCAGAGACAAAGAAGCGAGAAGCTCTCCTGGAGGCGAAGGAAGAGTCTTTAAAGACGAAGAATGAGCTGGATAAAGAGACAAAGGAAAGAAGAGCGGAACTTCAGCGCTATGAGAGGCGTGTACTGAGCAAGGAAGAGAATCTGGACAAGAAATCAGAGAACATGGAGAAGCGGGAATCAGCCCTCGCAGCCCGTGAGGAGGCTTTAAACCGGCGCAACGCCGAGACGGAAGCCCTCTATGAGAAGGGAATCGAGGAACTGGAACGAATCTCAGGACTGACAACGGAGCAGGCAAAGGAATATCTTCTTCGGTCTGTTGAGGCGGAGGTCAAGCATGACACTGCCAAGATGATCAAGGAGATGGAGAACAAGGCAAAGGAAGAAGCCGATAAGAAGGCAAAAGACTATGTGGTTACTGCGATTCAGAGATGTGCAGCAGATCATGTAGCTGAGAGCACGGTATCGGTGGTACAGCTTCCGAATGACGAGATG
The DNA here is from genome assembly GCF_050873365.1 of Brotaphodocola sp. Classification (GTDB taxonomy): domain Bacteria; phylum Bacillota; class Clostridia; order Lachnospirales; family Lachnospiraceae; genus Brotaphodocola. The sequence continues at coordinate 31,501 of NZ_JBNMIQ010000035.1, forward strand.
AAGGGCCGAATCATTGGACGTGAAGGCCGTAACATCCGCACTCTGGAGACTCTGACCGGTGTAGAGTTGATTATCGATGATACCCCGGAGGCTGTTGTTCTTTCCGGTTTTGATCCGATCCGCCGTGAGGTGGCAAGGATTGCTCTGGAACGCCTGATTGTGGATGGACGTATTCATCCGGCAAGAATCGAGGAGATGGTGGAGAAAGCACAGCGCGAAGTGGAGTCGAATATGCGTGAGGACGGTGAGTCCGCTACGCTCGAAGTTGGAATCCACGGAATCCATCCGGAGCTCGTGAAACTGCTTGGAAAGATGAAATTCCGTACCAGTTATGGACAGAACGCACTGAAACATTCTATCGAGGTCGCTCAGCTCTGCGGACTTCTTGCAGCCGAGGTCGGCGTGGACGTTCGTATGGCAAAGCGTGCAGGTCTTCTGCATGATATCGGTAAGTCCGTCGATCACGAGATGGAAGGATCTCATGTACAGCTTGGTGCAGAACTGTGCCGGAAGTATAAGGAGTCCCCGATTGTGATCAATGCGGTAGAGTCCCATCATGGAGATGTAGAACCTCAGAGCCTGATTGCATGTCTGGTACAGGCGGCAGATACGATTTCCGCTGCAAGACCGGGTGCAAGACGAGAGACCCTTGAGACGTACACAAACCGTCTGAAACAGCTTGAGGATATCACGAACTCCTTCAAGGGAGTAGACAAGTCCTTTGCAATTCAGGCAGGTCGTGAGGTGCGTATCATGGTTGTTCCGGAACAGGTTTCCGACGATGATATGGTGCTGATGGCACGCGAGATTTCCAAGCGCATCGAGGATGAGCTGGAATATCCGGGACAGATCAAGGTGAATGTGATCCGTGAGTCTCGTGCAACTGATTACGCGAAATAAATGAGCTATAATGAGCTATAAAATGGTAAGTGATAGACAGAATATCACTGCCATAAAGTACAAAAAGATCGAGGATGTATGTGGCAGAAATGCCCGTACATCTCCGGTCTTTTTTAGTTCTTATTGATCGTAATGTTTAGCTTTTTCTTACGATTTAGCTTTAAAGTTTACGAATCAGGGAAGTCGCTTGACAGGAGAGTTTTCGTGTAATACAGTGAAGGCAGAAAAGGTGTTGCTGTTTGCGCAATGCGTGAACATGTCAACAATAATGAAAAGGTCTGGGAGATACCAGAAATCATCATATGGAGATGGAGGGGGAACAAGTGAGAAAGACAAAGACAACCGCAAAAATCGCAGGATTGCTGACGCTCGGGTGTCTGTTTGCAGGGCTGGCAGTTATGCCGGTTTTTGGAGCGAGCAGAAAGAGGATCAGTTCTGTGAATATTGAGGTGGAGGCAGAGATTCAGCCGGAGACCCGAATCGGAGAAGAGACCATTGAAGTGAATGTCAAGGGTGGAAAATACTACTACGATTACTACGATGTGGAGAATGACGGTTTTGAGTGGGAGGAAAATGATATCCCGAAGATCAGCATCTATCTGAGAGCTGAAGCCGGATACTATTTCTCACTGACGAAGGCAAGTTCGGTGAAGCTCTCCGGTGCAACCTATGTCAAGGCGACGAAGGAGGACTCCTCGGAGACGCTCAAGCTCACAGTGAAACTGCCGTCGCTCGCGGAGACTGTCGGAGATCAGTCTGATGTCACACTGACGAACAACGGATATGCAATCTGGAAGGAAGTTCGAGGCGCAGGAAGCTATGAAGTGCGTCTGTACCGGAATGGTGAGGGCGTTGGAGCGACGATGCTCACGACGACAGATCCCCATTACAATTTCCAGAGTGCAATGACGAAACCGGGTGATTATCAGGTCAAGGTGCGTCCGGTCAATAAGGTCAACCAGGATAACAAGGGAACGTGGAAAGAGTCTACTGTCATCACGCTGAGTTCTGAGGATGCCTCAAGAATCCGCAATGGAGAAGGCGGAGGAATGCCGGTGACCGGAGAGTGGGTATCGGATCAGATCGGCTGGTGGTACAAGCACAGCGATAAGACCTACACCAAGAATGGCTGGGAAGAGATTGATGGCAAGTGGTATTTCTTCGGTGAGGACGGTTATATGAAGACCGGATGGATCGATTGGAACGGAAAGAGATATTACTGCGACAAGAATGGTGTGATGCTCACGAATACGACGACACCGGATGGAACGATCCTCGGATATGATGGAACGCCGAAGACGGACTAAAAAATATGGCTCCGATGGCGAGTAAAGTCCCGCAAACTCGCTTTCGCTCCGGGTTCGACGCAACGGTGCATAAGATCGCAAAATACGCGATCTAAACACCGGCGTCTCACACGGGTTTGCAGAATCTTTCTCGCCACGTCGCCTGTATAGGTTTATAAAATGAACGATAAAAAAGATCTGGCTATTGAAATTTTTTCAGCCAGATCTTTTTTGATCTTATTTACGGAAAAAGGTGATATGAAAGGAGCTAGTTTACAGATCCAGAATCTCCTCATCGTTCGGCACGTAGACATTTCCGTGGAAATATTTGCGGGCTTCAGCGGTGTAGAGCTCTTTGCGGGTTGCAAGGGTCTTGTCCTCTGTGTGCCACAGTACAAGGTTTGCGACACCGAGACGTTCAGCAAGTTCGCTTGCATCTTTTGCGGTGCTGTGGTGTTTCTCATAGGGCTTGAAGCGCTCGCGGTCCTCGTAGAGACAGAATGCCTCATGCAGAAGCCAATCACTGCCAGCGACATATTTCTCGCACAGATCGTTGTACGGTTCATCTCCTGCACAGGTCAGGCGTTTGCCGTTCTTAAGTGTCATCGTGAAGCCGTACTGCTTTGCCTTCGTGGAATGAATGTCGAAGAAGGTCACATCGCTCTCAAGAATGTGAAGCGTCTCTCCGTCGTGAACAGCGGTCAGGTGAATCCGATCCCCGATCAGGCGATAAAATTTGCCCTGAAGTGTCAGACGGCAGAACGTGTCAATCGTGGAGACGAGATCCTCGTGGCAGTAGATGTGGAAGTCACCCTCATAGCTTCCGTTCAGGATGCGGGTTGCGATGAAACGAACCATCCACACGACTCCGAGAAGGTGATCGGTGTGTTCGTGAGTCACGAAGAGATGATGGATCTGCTCGTAGCGGACATTCATATCTTCGAGGATGCGAAGGATTCCATTTCCACCTCCGGCATCGACCATAAAGAACTGATCATCCTGCTTGATCGCAAAACAGGTGTTGTAGCAATGGGTGACAGCGGCATTTCCGGTTCCAAAAACATATAATTGTTCCATGTGTATTCCTCCAGTTTTAACAACCTGATACATAATTCAGAGTGACTTTCTCCTTAGTAAGGATTTGACCCCAACATTACTTTATGCTACTATAATTCTATAAAAAAAGCAATGTTTACTGGCAAGGAAAGTTGTAGTTTGATTACTGTAAACAGGTAAGAATTTTTTGAACAGAAAATGCTGAATGATACAGTGATGGTAGCAGGTTTTGCCGATTTAGTAGGATGAGAAGCATCGGCAAAATCTGCTATAACAGTAACATGTTGCGGAGCGGGAGAGAATGGATTATGAGAGATTTGGAATATCTGAGGTTGTTGGCAAGGGAATATCCGAGCGTCAAGGCGGCTTCGAGCGAGATTATCAACTTAAAGGCAATCTGTGGTCTGCCGAAAGGAACCGAATATTTCTTCAGTGACCTCCACGGTGAGTATGAGGCATTCGTCTATCTGCTCCGAAGTGCGTCCGGAATTATCCGTGAGAAAATTCGTGAGACGTTTGGGCACATTATTCCGGAGGATGAGCAGGTCGAACTGGCGAACCTGATCTATTATCCGGATCGGAATCTGGCGCGCCTGATTGCGGAGGATCGATGCACGGAAGACTGGCAGAGGATCACAATCTATCGCCTTGTAGAGATCTGCAAGGTCGTTGCGTCAAAATATACCCGCTCCAAAGTCAGAAAAAAGATGCCGAAGGAGTTCGCCTACGTCATCGACGAATTGCTCCATGTGGATTATAATGATGAGAATAAACGGGTATATTATGGGGAAATCATTCGTGCGATCATTGACACGAAGGTTGCAGATAAGTTCATTTCCGCGATCTGTGAGCTGATTCAGAACCTGACGATTGACAATCTGCACATCATCGGAGATATCTTCGATCGAGGACCGCGTGCGGACATCATCATGAATGAGCTGATGCAGTTCCACGATGTCGACATTCAGTGGGGAAACCATGATATTTCCTGGATGGGTGCTGCGACCGGCAATCCGGCATGTGTCTGCAACGTTCTGAGAATTGCGATCAGCTACAACAGCTTTGATGTGCTCGAGGATGGATATGGAATCAACCTGCGCCCGCTCTCGATGTTTGCGGCGAAGGTTTACCGCGATGATCCGTGTACCCGTTTTACGCCGAAGATTCTCGACCAGAATATTTACGATGCGGTTGATCCGGGACTCGCCGCAAAGATGCACAAGGCGATTGCAGTGCTCCAGTTCAAGGTGGAGGGACAGATCATCCGCCGTCACCCGGGATACAAGATGGATGATCGAATCTTGCTCGAGCAGGTAGATTACAATGCAGGAACCGTGACGATCGGCGGAAAGAGTTATCCGCTTCTCGACACGAATTTCCCGACGATCGATCCCGCGCATCCGCTCAAGCTCTCGAAGGAGGAGGAAGAACTTCTCCACACGCTCGTGCTCTCGTTCAAGCACAGTGAGCTTCTGCACCGCCACATCCGTTTCCTCTATGCGAGAGGAGAACTTTACAAGTGCTGTAATGGCAATTTGATGTATCACGGATGTATCCCGATGAGGGAGGACGGCAGTTTCGAGGAGATGATCTGCGATGGCGAACCGCTGTCCGGTCGTGCGCTGATGGATTACATCAGTGGTCAGATCCGTCAGGCTTACTTCTTGAACGATGGTGAGCCAGGCAAGGAGCGCGCGAAAGATTTCATGTGGTATCTGTGGTGCGGAGCGAAGTCGCCGGTATTTGGAAAAGACAAGATGACGACGTTTGAGCATTACTTTATTGCAGACAAGGCACTTCAGCGGGAACACATGAATCCGTACTACAAGTTGAGCCAGAAGGAGGAAGTCTGCGACCGGATTTTTGAGGAATTCGGACTGTCGAAACAGGGCTCTCATATCATCAACGGTCATGTGCCGGTGAAGATCAAGGATGGAGAGACACCGGTGAAGGCAAACGGAAAACTCTTTGTCATTGATGGAGGTCTGTCAAAGGCTTATCAGAAGTACACCGGAATTGCGGGTTACACGCTGATCTACAATTCTAACCATCTGGCACTTGCGGAGCACAAGCCGTTTAATCCGGATGTGGAGAGCACTCCGCGCGTCTCCATCGTCGAGAAGATGAAGAGCAGGGTGATGGTCGGAAACACCGACAAGGGAAAAGAACTGAAGGTGATGATTGAGGATCTGACCGAGCTTGTGGCTGCATTCCGAAGAGGTGACATCAAGGAACAGAATGACTAGCAGAAAGCATCTCACAGGGATAAGAAAATAAAATGTAACGATAGAATGCGACGATAAAATGTGATGAAGGCGGTCAGAAAAATTACAATGAATGCGCGAAAAGCCCACGCCTTTAGGTGTGGGATGGATAGCGCAAAATAATCAAGAGATATGTATGTAATAATTGATTTTATACACATATAGCAGTATAATATGTATATGGAAAATAATTATAGACATACAAATACAACAGTATCTTTGATAAACTATCATTTTGTATTTTGTCCGAGATACAGAAGAAAGATTTTTC
>NZ_JBNMIQ010000036.1:0-26280 GCF_050873365.1 Brotaphodocola sp.
AGTTATTCAGTTATTCAGTTATTCAGTTATTCAGTTATTCAGTTATTCAGTTATTCAGTTATTCAGTTATTCAGTTATTATTCTAAAAAAATCATTGTAATTTTCCAAATGGTATGAAAAATAGTTATAAGGCAATTATCTGTATATTTCTACAATCACTTTTTACATGTCGTTCATCTTATTATTTTAGATAATTCAGTATTTATGGAGTGAAAGTTAGTTTTAGAATTTATGGAAAAGTTTTAGTTGTAGAAAGTAGGGAGGCGACGAAGCAGGAAAGATTCTGCAAACCCGTGTGAGACGTTGGTGCTTAGGTCGCGTACTTTGCAACCTTATGCACCGCTACGTCGAACCCGGAGCGAGAGCGAGTTTGCAGAACTTCTTATCCTGCTATCGGAGCCGTAAAGACAAATATAACAAGGGCACACAGGTTTTGCATGAAAAGCAGAACCTATAAAAATTGCCATAGATTATGCATCACCAAATCTAAATGTAAAGTAGAAAGGAGAAGAAACATGGTATTTTGTGCACGATGTGGGAGGAAACTGAATGATGGAACGAAATTCTGTCCTGGATGCGGAGCACCGGTGCAGGCACAGGGAGGACAGACGTTGCGGACAGATGGAGCAAGAAGCGTATCAGCATCTTCAAACTCTCAGTCTCAGCAATCGCAGTCATGGGAGAAGTTGAGTCAGGGAAAAGATTTGAGTGGAGAATTCCGAGCAGATGACATCGAACAGAACAAATTGCTGGCGGTGCTTTCCTATTTTTCACTGTTGGTGATTCTGCCGATCTTTCTTGCAAAGGAATCCAAGTACGCTCGATTTCACGCGAATCAGGGTTTGATTCTTATGATTGTGACAATGGGATGGCAGTTTGCTTCCTCGATGCTGTCACTTGCATTCAGTCGTTTCTGGTGGCAGTTGCGCTTTGTGCTTCCGTTTACAGGTATTGTCTATATATTGCTTTTGGTGTTGTTTGTTATGGGAGTGGCAAATGCACTGAGCGGTAAGGCAAAAGAACTGCCGTTGATTGGAAAATTCCGGATTTTAAATTGATAAAATTGAGAAAACTGAAATCAGAACAAAACCCGAAATAAAGATTCTAAAGATCTTTCAAATTCTAATAATTCTGTAAAAATCTAATCATTTCAAATGTTAATAAAATCCTCCATTTTGGTAAAATTATTGGTATCTTCAAATATATATCTTTAGTTTCAGGAGGAAGCTATTATGCCACGCAAACAATCCATCAACGAATCTCTGATAATCCGCTATATAACCTATTTGAGAGAGCAGGAACGCTCCGAGGCGACAATCCGGAAATATACGCATGATCTCTGGGAGTTTTGCATGTATTTACAGGGAAATCCTTTGACGAAGACCGCGCTGATTGACTGGAAGCAGATGCTGATTTCGCGGTTTGCACCGTCGACTGTGAATTCCATGCTTGCTGTTATAAATGGGTATCTGCGCTTCATGGGCTGGCAGAAGATTTGCGTGAAATTGCTGAGGATACAAAGATCGTTGTTTTTGGATGAAAAGAAAGAGTTGACTCGTGAAGAGTATGTTCGTCTTGTCCGTGTGGCGCAGAGTCAGGAGAATGAGCGTCTCAGTTTAGTGATTCAGACGATCTGTGCCACAGGAATTCGAGTTTCAGAACTACAATTTATTACGGCGGAAGCTGTTTATTGTGGAAAAGCAGAAATCAATAACAAGGGGAAGGTAAGGATCGTGTTTCTTCCAGAAAAATTGCGTCGGCTGTTGAAAGGCTATCTCCGCAAACAAAAAAAGACCGCTGGAGCGGTTTTCACTACCCGGACGGGGAAACCCTTGGATCGATCAAATATCTGGCGAGACATGAAAGCCTTGTGTGAGTGTGCAGGCGTATCACCAGAAAAAGTATTTCCACACAATCTGCGCCATCTGTTTGCACGTACTTTTTATACAGTGGAGCGAGATCTTTCGCGCCTTGCAGATATTCTGGGACATTCCAGTTTGACAACGACGCGAATTTACACCGCTGAGAGCGGATTGATTCATGCCTGTCAAATGGGGCGTTTGGGTCTGATCATCACATAATATCTGTTTTGTTGTAAAGTTCAACTTTCTAAATCTGCCTGTATCAGCAAAATTTATGATTATTTTGTAGAAAACGCACCAAGTCTCACAGGAAAACAAAAATTTCAGATATAATCATTTCTCAAATCCTGCGAAAAAGAAAAAAACGAGACGCCAAAAAGCGACAAGAGGCTTGCTTTGTGGATGTGTCCGTCAAAATTCAACAATTTCTGTCAAGAAAGTATTCGCAAACTCTTGAAAATGTATTCGCTTTTTTGTACAATTAGTTGTATACAAGCGAGGAAATATGTAGAATGCTTTCCTACTACAACAAAACAGATATTATGTAGTATAATAGCAGTCAGCATATCAAACTGGCTGTTATTTTTTATGCTTATTCCCAGTGGAAATCGTGGTTAGGAAATCAATCCGAAGGAGTTTTGAAAATGAGAAGAAGATCAAGATTTGTTCTTGCGCTGACCTGTGTGATTTTGCTGTTGACCGGCTGTGATAGCAAGAGTGCTCCGGGTGAAAATAAGAGTGCCAAGGGACATGAGGCTATTACGATGCTGTCTGCCTTTCCGGGCATGAGCGAATTTGTTGATCTGTTGAGTGAGAAATACCCGGAGATTAATTTGGAGATTATTCCATATAGCGGAAAAAATATGACTGCTTATCTGAAAGAACAGATGACTTCTGGAGAGATGCCAGATATCTATGTAACGACAGTCTATTCTCCGGGTCAGCAGGATCTCAGCGATTGTTTAATAGATTTATCTGGCTATGCGTTTACAAACAATTATGCGGAGTCACAGCTTCGCAACGTCTCAGACAATGGTGCTCTTTATCTTTTGCCTACTTATTATAGTTGCCTTGGCATTACTTATAATAAGACGCTGTTGGAAAAGAATGGTTGGACTCTGCCCACTTCGTTTGCGGAGCTTGAGGAACTTGCACCAAAGGTAAGGGAAGCCGGTTACAATCTGGCAATCGATCAGATCACGCTTCCTGGCTATGGGTTTCAGTATTTTTGCAACATCATGGATACCACATTTTTGAATACCTTAGATGGTCGCAAGTGGCAGAATGATTTTTTGAGTGGAAAAACGACCATGAGAGATACATCAGAACTTGTGGAGGCTCTGTCTACGCTCGAAAAATGGAAAGAGATCGGGATGTTGAATGGAGACAGCGATCTGAAGGACGATGGGATTACCAAGGCTATGATGGCAGAGGGAAATACGCTATTTTTGTTAGGTGGAACGAATAATTTTACAAAAGAGGACAGTGAGGATGAATTTGGGCTGATGCCTTATTTATCGAAGGATGGCAAGCAGAATTCTTTGATTTTGAATGTGGGGCGCTATGTGGGACTGAACAAGCATTTGGAGGATGCCGGAAATGAGCGGAAGTTAGAGGATGCTATTCATGTCATGGAAGTGTTGTCCACGGTTGAGGGAATGTCCACACTCGCGACGGGGTTTGAAAATTCTACTTTGCTTCCGTTGCAGGATTATGTGATCCCTGAAACCAACTATTATAAGCAGGTAGAAGATGAGTTGAATGCAGGTCTGACAGCTCCGTTTATTTATGCGGGCTGGGACAATATCATCGTTCCGACAGGGAATACCATGTTGGAATATATCAAGGGGAATGCAACCTTAGATGATGTGATATCGGCGTTTGATGACAATCAGAATTTGTTGGTGGATAATTCTTCTACGGCGTATACCAAGGTTACAGAATCAATGGATAGAGATGATTGTGCGAAGCTGGTTGGGATTTGTTTTGGAAAAGCCAGCCATGCAGATCTGGCGTTGATTTCTAAGAATAAGTGGTATCCGGTTTCTGGTGGTTATAACGCTTTGAATGTGGATGGAGTCAGTGGTTCGCTGATGGCTCTGCCGGTGACGGATCAGGAGATTACCGCATTTTTGCCGACCGGTTGGCACGACAACATTCAGACCGTTACCCTGACAGGAAAGAGAGTCAAGGAACTTGCAGAGTCCGGATATGAGCGGAAAGGGATGACTTTTCCGTATGAGTTAGTCATGCCGGAAGGGATGACAATCAAGGATGAGACCGTGTACACCGTTGTAATCTGTGGAGTTTCCGAGGCAGTTGCAAAAGAAGGAAATCTGACTGACACCGGTATTTTGGGATTGACAGCCATGCAAGAATACCTCAGCCAGTTTGAGACGTTTTCTAAAGCGGATCTTCAGTGGGAGTAATGAGTGATGAATGAGAAACGGAAACGCACGAACAAAAAGTGGAAATATAAAACAAATCAGTCGGATTGGCATACACTCTTTCTCGTGATCGTGGCATTTGTGATGCTTGTGTCAATTGGTGTCGTTTCTTTTCTGCGTTTTTATGATTCTTATATTGATGGTCTTCTTTATCGCGAGCGATTGACACAGATGAAGGAGGTCACAACTCAGCTCTTTACCGGGTTGGAGGATGTGGTGCAGAATCAGTGGGACAATACAGATGTCCTGTGCAGTTATGTGGAAAAGGAAGAGCCAAAGACAGCGCAAAAACTTCAGGCGTTTATGGCGGATCAGGCTCAGCTAAATAAGGCAGAGCAAAAAGGAGCGCATCTCGTCGCTGTGGATAATTTAGGACGATATCTGACGGAAGAGGGATGGCAGGGGACGTTGGTAGAAATGAACCTGCTTTTGAGTGAATCAGAGAGGATCAGTTTTGTATCAAAGTCGATGACCACGAGTCAGACGTTCATGTACTTTCTTCAGCGTTTGGATGAGCCGATTGTCATGCAGGACGGAGATCGGACAGTGAGTCTGATCTATTACGGTGTGGCGCGGGAAATGGAACAGTTGAATCCTTATTTCACCTGTGAGGCATATGACAACAGCAATAGTGTATATGTTTTGGACAAGCAGGGAATGCGTCTTTTCCGAAGTCAGAACAGCAGTAGTCTGCTTCAGGGCTACAATGCATACTCCACGTTGGAGCAGATGGAGTATCTGCATGAGAATTCCTTCAGCGAAGCAAAACATGAACTCGATCGAGTGGGGCGTGGCTATGCCAATGCTGTGCTGGAAGGCGAAGAATACTATTATGCGCTGTATCAGATGGATCATGCGGATTGGATTTTATTGTTCCTTGTCCCGTCTTCCCATGTGGCGACAGATGTTGTCGTGATGGTCGACACAACAGTTCGGTTGATTCTGATATTTGCGGTCATTCTCGTTGCAATTTCTGCGCTGGTGATTATTTTGCTGATGGGATTTCAGCAGAAAAAGGCGGTCGAGGCAGAACGTCAAAACAGTGAGAAACTCGAAAAAGTCAATGAAAAGTTGGCGGAGGCGGTGACGGTGGCAGAAAAGGCGACGAAGGCAAAGAGTGATTTCCTCGCCAATATGTCCCATGACATTCGCACGCCGATGAATGCAATTGTAGGAATCACCAGTTTGATGGCGAGAGAGCCGGGGCTCAGTGATCATCTGCACGGCTACATCTCGAAGGTACAGATGTCAAGCCAGCATCTGCTCAGCCTGATCAATGATGTGCTTGACATGAGCAAAATTGAGTCGAGTGGAGTTACTTTAAACGATGAGCCGGTAAACTTTGCCGAGCTGATTGGTCAGGTGGACAACATCATCCGCTCTCAGACGAATGAGAGAGGACAGAGTTTTCAGGTTCGGGTTCATGCGCTGGCGCACGAGTATGTCATTTCCGATAATGTACGCTTGCGACAGCTTTTGCTCAATCTGCTCTCCAATGCCACGAAATACACGCCTGCGGGTGGTAAGGTTATGCTGGATCTTACAGAGGAGGCATGCGAAAAAACGGGATATGCCACCTACCAGATCGCAGTGACGGATAACGGATATGGCATGACACCGGAGTTTGTAGAGCATATCTTTGAACCGTTCACACGAAGTGAAAACTCGGTCACGAATAAGATACAGGGAACGGGTCTTGGAATGGCGATTGCCAAAAGCATTGTGGATTTGATGGGCGGTACGATCAGCGTCGAGAGCGCGCTCAATCAGGGAAGTCGATTTGAGGTAACCTTGCCCTTGAAGATCGACTACAATGTGGATATGACCACAGAGATCGGTACGGTTCTTCTGATTTCTGAGGATGAGGTTCTGCGACACAATCTGCTTACCGTTATGCAGGCGGTTCGCGTCGGTTTTTATATGGTTTCCACGAGAGCGGAAGCGATGGAACTGATGAAAAAGCAGAATATGGATGTTGTCCTGCTGAATGGGCATCTTTTGGATCCTGATCTCTCTGAAACGGTAGCTGATCTGCGAAGAATGACGGGGGACACTTCTCTGATTTTCTTTGTCGACTATGTCCAGTCGGATCAGATGGAAGATCGGGTTAAGGCGAGTGGAATGGATGGTTTGATCCCGCGCCCGTTCTTCTTATCAAATCTTCTGCGGGCAATGGAGCAAATCCGGAATGTCAGTCTTTGCGTGGAGGATACGGCCTCGACGCTTAAGGGACTTCATTTCCTCTGTGCGGAGGACAATGAGTTGAATGCGGAGATTCTGGAAACGATGCTAAAGATGGAGGGCGCAAGTTGCACAATCTTCCACAACGGAAGAGAGATCGTGGAAGCCTTCAAGACGGTAAAGCCCGGGGAATACGATGCGATTCTTATGGATGTTCAGATGCCACTCATGAATGGTCTGGATGCAACCCGTGCGATCCGCTCCGGCGAGAATCCGCTGGGAAAAACGATTCCGATCCTTGCGATGACGGCGAATGCATTCTCGGAGGATATTCAAAACAGTATGTCAGCCGGTATGAATGCTCATATTTCCAAACCGATTGATATCCGGATACTGGAACGTGAAATGAGCCGTTTCGTAATTAGGGGGGGGGGTCGAGAGGAAAACGAAGATTTTTCCGCGATAGACCAGATTTGTAAGTGAGTGTGAGTAAAGAAACGGGAATTTGAGTAAATGAAAATGAATGTGAGTAGACAAAAGTAAAGTGAACGCAAGGAAACATAAGGAAACATAAGGAAAAATGCAATGGCGCTTCTCAAGCATAGCGATGCTACGGCTGAGGAGCGCCACTTTTATTTCGTTGCCGATTATTCCATTGTCAATTTCGTTGTCGATCGCCGATTTACTCGCCGATAAAGTGGATTCGTTCCGGATGGAAACGATCTTCCTGCGGACGGCTCTCTGCCGGATAGCCGAGCGGGAAGAGGGAGAAAACTGCCACATTTTCCGGAAGATTCAGGATGTCGTGGACGGCTTTCATGCGATCTGCGATCGGGGCAATTCCGATCCAGACACCGCCAAGACTGAGGGAGTCCGTCTCAAGCCAGATGTTCTGCTGACAGATTGAGAGATCAATCTGAGCAAAATCTGCCCGAATCAGTCCTTCGGTGCGATAAACCGGGACAAGGATGACGGGTGCACCGCCGGCACAGCCGGAATACGGGGTGACAGAGGCAAGTTCCTGAATTTTTTTCTTATCCGTGACCACATAAAATTCCCAGGGTTGCTGGTTGCAGGCACTCGGAGCCTGCATGCCGGCTTTGAGGATTTGCATAATTTTTTCTTTTTCTACGGGTTTGTCTGCGTATTTTCTGACGCTGATTCTGTGAAAAATGCTATCCATAAATCAAGTCCTCCTTGAAAAAAGATAATGTCATTGGCTTTATTTTAGCACGAAGAAAGAGCAAAATCAAATTCATATCTTTTCTTTGAATTTTATGGTATAATCGGAGGGTATTCTCTTAGGAAGACTTAGCTGGGAATTTTGGACTTAGCAGTGATAAAATTCCAGATGTTTTGTTTGATTCACGGAAGAATGAGAAGGTTGTGTCTGAGAGAAGTACATGAAATTTAGAAAAAAGGAGTGAGAATGTGTTAAGACGAGTAGTGGCACTTATCATGGTGTTGATTCTGCCAATTAGTTTGATTGTCAGCATTGTTCTTGGTCTTATGCATCATCCGTATGCACCTCTTGCGTTTGGATTTGCGTTTGCAACGATGCTTGTTTTTCCTGTCTTTTATGTAATTACGGTCATGCCAAAGCATGTAGTGGAGGTTTATTTTAAATTAAAGGATAAACTGAAATAAGGTTGCAGAACAAAGTTGGAAATTTAAGAAATCTGATATCCGAATAAGGGGATAAAGGAATCCTTGTGGGAAAAGAAGGTTTGGGGGAAGGAGTGTGAGGATATGATCGTTGCAGTTTGTGTGGACGATAAGAATGGAATGATGTTTAACAAGCGCAGGCAGAGTCAGGATCGCATTCAGAGACAGCATTTGCGTAAATTGGCGGATGGCAGGACGATCTGGATGAATGCGTACAGTGCTGTTCTTTTTTTGCGAGACAGCGAGCAGTTAAATGCAGAATCGGAGGCAGAGTCAGGAGCGCAGGAGGATTTTGCACAGCCGAATATCTGTGTGGATGAGGACTTTTTAGATCGGGCAGGGGAAAATGAAATCTGTTTTGTCGAGAATCAGAGTGTCTCAGAATATGCAGAGAAAATAGAGGGGGTTATTCTCTATAAGTGGAACCGCGTTTATCCGTCCGACCGCTTTTTTGATCTGGATTTGAGTGGAGAGGACTGGGAGTTGACCCAGAGTGAGGAGTTTGAAGGCTCTTCCCATGAGAAGATCACGATGGAATTTTACAAAAAATTGAGAAATCGAGAAAATTGAGAGAATTACAAGATTGAGAGAATTACGATAACAGAGAGTTAGGGAGTTTGGAATTATGAGAAAACTGAAAATATGGATTGCGGGTCTGGTGATGGCAACGTCACTGGTTCTTTCCGCGTGCGATCAAATGCCGGAGCTGGAAATATCGGGAAGTATCCAGACAACGACAGAGGCACAGGCGACGGCGGATGCTTCCTTGGAATCAGGAGATTCTTCGAGTGCGGACGAGTCAAAGACAGATGCAGATTCTTCGACAACAGGGCAGACGATGGCATCTTCGGCGTCTTCGAGTGCGACATTCAGCCTTGCAGAAGTTCCGGAGTATTCCGGAGATCCGTATGTGGCGGTTCATGACAACATTCCGTACTTTACAGAGGAAGAGTTGAACGTGGCAAAGGATTCGTTTGAGTTTTACAGTGAACTTGATGAGATTGGACGCTGTGGCGTTGCCTATGCATCGGTCAGCACGGAGACGATGCCGACAGAAAAACGAGGCGACATCAGCAGTGTGAAGCCGACAGGTTGGCATTCTGTGAAATACGATAATGTCGATGGAAAGAGCCTTTACAACCGTTGCCATCTGATCGGTTATCAGCTGACTGCGGAGAACGCCAACAAGCAGAATCTGATCACCGGTACGAGATACTTAAATGTCGATGGCATGCTTCCGTTTGAAAACATGGTTGCAGACTATGTAAAAGAAACAAAAAACCATGTGCTCTACCGCGTGACGCCGATTTTTGAGGGCGACAACCTGGTGGCATCCGGAGTTTTGATGGAGGCAGAGTCCGTCGAAGATCAGGGAGAGGGAGTTCTCTTCTGCGTGTATGCGTATGATGTTCAGCCGGGAATCACGATTGATTATGCGACGGGTGAGAGTGCCCTTTCCGGTCAGGCGCTTGCAGGCGTGACGGCAAAGTCAGATAAGAATTCGACGGCAAAGACAGAGACAGAGACAAAGACAAACGGAAGCAAGAAAGAGAAAGATACGAGTGCAGAGACAAAAACTTCGGAAAAGTCGAGCACGAAGAGCGAAAAGAAGCAGACTTATGTTTTAAATGTCAATACGGGAACGTTCCACAAGCCAGATTGTTCTTCTGCACAGAGAACAAAGGAGGAGAACAAAAAGCAGGTGAAAGACACACGGACTCACATGATTGAGCAGGGATATTCCCCGTGCAAACAGTGTAATCCGTAACGGGAAAGCCCTCGTTCTAGGCTTGCTTGCAAGCTTAGGCGGGGGAATTCCCTAATAAAGAAAGAAGCAAGACGGAGAAAAGGAGAGGGAGACAAGCATGAAGGTGTGGACAGAGACGATCGGGGAGATTGGTGCAAAGAAAGATGAGCAGGAAAGAGGACAGACTGTGCAGGCATCGTACACGGCATATCTGATTGATAACAATCCTGAGGAGGCAGAAAAGAAGCGGAAAGCGATCATCATCTGTCCGGGTGGTGGATACAGTCGCCTCTCACCGAGGGAAGCGGAGCCGATTGCACTCAAGTATCTTGCAATGGGTTACCATGCGTTTGTGCTGTTTTACAGCGTAGCACCGAGCCGTTTTCCGCAGGCACTTGAGGAACTCGCATGGCTGACGGCTCATATTCGCAGACATGCGGATGAGTGGAAGATTCAGGAAGATGGGATTGTGGTCTCCGGATTTTCGGCAGGTGGTCATCTTGCGGGAAGCCTTGGAGCATTCTGGAATCAGGAATGGCTGGCAAGGGCAGTTGGAGCGGAAAATGAGGAGATCCGCCCGAATGGAATGATTCTGTGCTATCCGGTTGTGACCGCGGGAGAGTACTGTCATCGGGGATCGGTGGAATGTCTGCTTGGAGAGCGCGCAGATGAGAAGGAAGCCCAGGAAGAGTTCTCTCTGGAACTTCAGGTGGGAGCGCACACGCCAAAGACGTTTCTCTGGCATACCGTGCCGGATCAGACGGTTCCGGTGCAGAATTCCCTCTTGCTTGCGAATGCGCTGGTACAAAGCGGAGTGAATCTGGAAATGCACCTCTATCCGGTCGGCTGTCACGGGCTTTCGCTCGCAAATGAGGAGACTGCGGTTGGACAGGACAAGCGCATAGAGCCACAGTGCCAGAACTGGATGGAGCTTGTGGAAACCTGGCTGAGACATTTCTAATTGCAAAAAGAAAACAATACGAGGAGAAGAGAGACTTGGGGAGCATTTGCATGGAAGAAAAATGCACTTTGAGTCTCTTTTTATTTGGAGATTTGGAGGAAACGATTATGCGAACGATTGTGGTGGGAGATATTCATGGATGTTTTCGGGAGTTTCAGGAGCTTCTCGCGAAAGTTCATTTTTCCGAGGAGGAGGATCAGTTGATTCTGCTTGGCGATCTGATGGATCGGGGACCGGATTCCTACCCGGTTTTGAGAAGGGTCATGGAACTCAGAGAAAAAATGGGCGATCGCCTGATTTTTGTGCGAGGCAATCACGAGGATATCTTTTTGCGGGCAGTCTTTTGGGGAGACGACCGCAGTTGGAAGAGAAATGGTTATGAGGCGACTGTCCGGTCGTTTGAGGAACACGGGGAGCGTTACCGCGATTATGCGGATTGGATTGAGGAGAATTCGGTGCTGTTCTGGAAGGGAGAAGAGATTCAGTGCGTGCATGGAGGAATGACGGTCCCGGAGCTTGAGAAAAATACTGCACATGATCTGATCTGGAACCGGACGGCAATTCGCGAGAACTTCTATTCGGGACGACTGACGATCATCGGGCACACGAATATGGAAAAACCGATGTATGGGGACGGGAATGGAGGCGAGCTGATTCCGATTTCCTGTCAGAAATGGCAACCGCTTCCAAAGACTGGTTTGATCGATCTTGACAGTGCCTGTGTCTATGGCAGATCATTGACGGCAATGATTGTGGAAAATGGCAGATTTATGTTGGAAGAAGTAACATCCTATCAGGAAAAATCGGAGATGTAAGGAATTTTTTCAATGATACTTGACGCAATTATTAAAATTTTGTAAAATAAAGATATGCCAGTAAATCGTATCTTTGTAACACAAAGGAATCCGCAATGATGCAATAGAATCCGCACAGGTTCAACTGACTGAGAGCAGGAGCCGGGGCGGGATTTTTTTGCGCATTTTCCCTGTAATGGTTTTTCGGCTGGATGCGCAGTGACACAGAAACTTGAAAACAGGTTGCGGGAGAGGCGGAAGGAGGCTGGCAGGTACGTTTTAGGAGGAAGAATTATGAAAGGCTATAAGAAGCTGATGAATGCAGTGGCTGTGGTGGAAAAGGCAGTTCTTGTTGTCACCATGATCCTGATTCTTGTGCTTACCGTGGGTAATGTATTTTCGCGGAAAGTTATTCATCGCTCCTGGTCCTTTACAGAGGAACTGGTCGTTGCGGTGTTTGTATTGATTACTCTTTTGGGGGCAGCGCTGTCTGCAAGAGAGGGCGGTCTTGTTGGACTGAACCTTGTGACGGAGCGTCTGCCGAAATGCACGAAAAAGCCGGTGGTTTGTCTGATCACCTTTTTCAGTGTACTCTTTATGGCAATTTTGTTTTACTATGGAATGGACAAGGTGTTCGCACAGCTTGCGAACCAGAAGAGAACCTTCGTGTTAAACTGGCCGGAGTGGATTTTCTGGTCCTTCGTTCCGATCGGTGCGGGATGCTTAAGCCTGCATTTTATTGAGTTCTGTCTCGATACCTGTATGAAAAAAGACGATGCAGGCGAGAAAAAGGAGGTGCGCTAAATGGTCAGTGCCGTATTGTTTGTTTCCTTTTTCCTGCTTCTGCTTTTAAATGTGCCGATCTCGGTATGTTTGGGACTCTCCTCAGCGTGTGCGATCCTCTATTCGGGAACGTCGCTGACGATTGTGGCAACGAATATCTATTCTGGTATCAGTAAATTCCTGCTTCTTGCAATTCCGTTCTTTGTTCTGTCCGGAAACATCATGGCAAAAGCTGGAATCTCCACAAGACTGATTCACTTTGTAGATACCTGTGTGGGTCACCGCAAGGGTGGTATCGCAAACGTGTGTGTCATCGTGGCATGTTTCTTCGGTGCAATCTCCGGTTCCGGTCCGGCAACCGTGGCAGCACTTGGCGCTGTTCTGATCCCGGCAATGGTGGAGCGCGGTGGTTTCTCCGCTCCGTTTGCAACGGCTCTGATGGCAACCTCGAGCTCGATCGCGATCGTTATCCCGCCGAGCATCGCCTTCGTCGTTTATGCGTCGATCACCGGTGCGTCGATCGGAGATATGTTTGTGGCAGGTATCGTTCCGGGAATCCTCATGGGACTTGCCCTTGTGCTTGTCGTTATGTGGGAGGTTCGCCACAATCACGTCGTTCCGGCAAATGTCAAGAAGGCATCTGCAAAAGAGCGCTGGGATGCATTTAAGGATGCGTTCTGGGGATTCCTGATGCCGTTGATCATTCTTGGCGGTATTTACGGTGGATTCTTCACCCCGACCGAGGCGGCAGCGGTTTCCGTTGTCTATGGTCTGTTTGTTGGCATGGTGATCTACCGTGAGGTAAAATGGACGGATCTTTGGGATATTCTGGTTGACTCTGCAAAGACGACCGGCGGAATCATGCTGATCGTATCCTGTGCATCCCTGTTCTCCTTTGTCTGCACGCGTTTTGGAATTTCCACCGCTGCATCGGAGCTTTTAGGAAGCCTTGCAAAGAATCAGTTTACCTTCCTTTTGATCTGTAACGTGATCTTCCTGATTGCAGGATGTTTCATCGATGCAAACTCTGCCATGTACATTTTCATCCCGATCATGCTTCCGGTCTGCAAAGCACTCGGATACAACGTGATCGCATTTGGTGTGATGGCAACCGTAAACCTTGCAATCGGTCAGGTAACCCCGCCGGTTGGAGTAAACCTGTTCGTCGCAATCGGTGTGAAGCTCAAGAAGGGCATGGAGGTCAGCCTTCAGCAGATTTCCCGTGCGGTTATGCCGATGGTCGGAGCGAGTGTTGCAGTTCTGCTTTTGATCACCTATGTTCCGGTTATGTCCACCGGTCTTCCGGCTCTGCTTGGAAGCCCGGCAGCGATGAGCAATGGAGGCACAGTGGGGGCGGATTCCTCAAATGGTGCAGATAACGAAAACAGTTCTGGTGTAGCCGGAAACGGCGACTCTGTGGACGGTGAGGACTTTAACACGATTGAGGATTACAGCGATCTCGACTGGCCGGAGATGACATGGAACTTCACCTGCTCAACGACAGAGACGAGTACCTGGGCTGAGGGTGGTAGAAAGTTTGGCGAGCTGATGGAGAAGGCAACCGGCGGAAAAGTAAAGGTTGACGTCTACGCGGCAGACCAGCTGACAAACGGAAACCAGTCCGAGGGTATTCAGGCGCTGATGAACGGAGACCCGGTACAGATCTCGATGCACAGCAACCTGATTTACTCGGCATTTGATCCGAGATTTAACGTGGTTTCCCTGCCGTATCTGTTTGATTCGGTTGAGGATGCCGATGCGATCCTTGATGGACCGGCAGGACAGGAACTTGTAAAGATTCTTGAATCTTACGGTCTGCACTGTATGGGTATGGCAGAGAATGGATTCCGCCAGCTGACAAACAGTGTGCGCCCGGTCAAGAGCGTTTCTGATATCAAGAACCTCAAACTCAGAGTTGCAGGATCAAACCTGTTGATGAAGTGCTATGAGCTTTGGGGCGCAGATGCGACAAATATGAACTGGTCCGAGACTTACACCGCACTTCAGCAGAAGACGGTTGATGGACAGGAGAACCCGCTTCCGGCAATCGATGCGGCAAGCGTACAGGAAGTACAGAAGTACGTTTCCCTTTGGAATGCAAACTATGACTGTCTGTTCTTCTGTATCAATGAGGAGCTTTACAACACGCTGACTCCGGAACAGCAGGCAGTTGTCGATGAGGCAGGTCGCAAGGCAGTTGCCTACGAGCGTCATATTAACCGTGCCGGCGATGAGGAGATTCTGAGCCGTTGGCAGAATGAGAACGGCGTTGAGGTCGTTCCGACTGAGGAACTCGACATCGAGTCGTTCAAGCAGGCAGTAGAGCCGGTAACCGACTGGTACATCAAGGAACTTCAGTCTCAGGGCTATGAGGACGCAGAGGCACTCGTTCATGCATTCACGAATGCAGAGGGTGCAGGTTCTGGTGCAAATGGTGGGGTATCCACAAGTGCTTACACCGTTGAGGATCACAGCGATCTTGACTGGCCGGAGATGACATGGAACTTCACCTGCTCGACGACAGAGACGAGTACCTGGGCTGAGGGCGGTAGAATGTTTGGAAAACTGATGGATCAGGCAACCGGCGGAAAGATTAAAGTTGACGTCTATGCAGCCGATCAGCTGACAAACGGAAACCAGTCCGAGGGTATTCAGGCGCTGATGAACGGTGATCCGGTACAGATCTCGATGCACAGCAACCTGATCTACTCGGCATTTGACCCGAGATTCAACGTGGTTTCCCTGCCGTATCTGTTTGACTCAACGGAGGATGCTGACCGTATCCTCGACGGTGAGGGCGGAGAGAAGATGAAAGAGATTCTCTCTTCCTACGGTCTGCACTGCATGGGTCTTGCGGAGAATGGATTCCGTGAGCTGACAAACAGTGTGCGCCCGGTCAAGAGCGTGGACGATATGAAGAACCTGAAACTCAGAGTTGCAGGTTCGAACCTGCTGATGAAGTGCTATGAGCTCTGGGGCGCAGACGCAACGAACATGAACTGGTCCGAGACTTACACCGCACTTCAGCAGAAGACGGTTGACGGACAGGAGAACCCGCTTCCGGCAATCGATGCAGCGAGCGTGCAGGAAGTACAGAAGTATGTATCCATGTGGAACGCAAACTATGACTGTCTGTTCTTCTGCATCAACCAGGATCTCTATGATTCTCTGACTCCGGAACAGCAGGCAGTTGTCGATGAGTGCGGTCAGCTCGCCGTTCGCTATGAGCGTGAGATCAACCGTGCCGGAGACGACGAGATTCTGAGCCGTTGGCAGAACAAGAACGGCGTGGAAGTGATCCCGTTTGAGGAGCTTGACATCGAGTCCTTCAAGAAGGCAACTGAGCCGGTGGAGGAGTGGTATATTGGTGAGCTCAAGAAGCAGGGCTATGACGACGCAGAAGAGCTTGTATCTGCTTTCAAGTAAGAGCTTGGAAATACGTTTGATATTGTAAGATCGTAATTGAGTTATAATTGAGTTGTAATTATGTTGGGATCATGTGATGTTTATATAATTTTTATGTAATTTTCATGTGATTTAAATTGGAATGATGCGAAGTGCGCGAGGTGAATGCCAGACATTTGCCCCGCGCACTTTTTTTATGCTATAATGGAATGAGCGTTAACGAGGGGGAACAAGTTTACTTGTTCATCCCGAGTGGCGAATGGCGATCACGATAGCTACGAAGTAGCGTCAAGTACCGAAGGTACGAATCGTGATGGAATGAGCGCAAAAGAAAAACAACCGACTGCGAAGCAGGCAAGTGAGCGCGATAGCGCGAGTTTGCGAGTCTATGAGAAAATGGAATGAGCGTTAACGAGGGGGAAAACGTTTCCAAAAATACAGGAGGGTACGATGGAGGGGGAGAACAGCAAAAAATCACAGTCGAGGGTGTTTACGGCGAATCGTTTCATCAATCAGCTTCAGCATGCGGTGACGCGCAGGCTGGTTTTCCAGATTGCACTGGGAATGATGCTGTTTGTTCTGGCGTTTTTTTCGATGACTTACGTCTCTAATCGGGAGAAGGCAGAGAAAAACCTGGAGATGCTTCGCACGTTTTACTTAAAACTCTATGAGCAGAGCATGGATTTTCTGAATGATGAGGATGTTTTGCAGGCTTATTTGGAGCGTTGGAAAGACCCGGAGTCGACGGACTTTGAGTATCTGTTCAACCGTTTTAACACGAAGAGTGTGATTGAGAACAAGGTGATTTTGATTGATGCGGATGGAGCTTTGATTGACACCACATTTGCGGAAAATGAGCTTTCTGATTATCTGAGTGAGTACAATCGTGCGGTCTGCTACAACGTCAAAAACATGCAAACAAAAGAGGTCTATGTGACGGTTTTTTCGGATACGGGGCGTTACTCGGACTATCTTTTTATTCGACCCGTCTATGAGGGGGAGACGCTTCGGGGATTTATCAGCATGTTTTTGATCGGCTCGGAGTGGAATTTTTATCTGTCGGACAAGAATTATGACGGGGTGATCATTGATGACCGGTGCAATGTGATTTACCGGAGCAAGGCGGGATTTGCCAATCAGTCGGGGAAATTTTATCCCAAGTCAGGAAAAATCGGCTATTACAATGAGGAGCGTTACTGGGTGGAGCGGGAGTATCTTCCGGAGTACCGGGTGACAATCTATTCGCTCGTCTATTATCCGACAGATAACACGCTTTTGATCGGAATGTGTCTGATCCTTTTGCTGGGACTTCTCTGGTATTCGCTGGCGCGGTGGATGAGCCGGACGATGGCGGAGTACAATGCCACACAGCTCAGTCATCTGGTGCGCGAGATCCGAAAAATTCAGGATGGCGACCATGAGCACCGGATTCACATGAATACAAACGATGAGTACGATGAGGTCGCCCATCGAATTAACCGGATGCTCGACAGCGTGAGGGAGCTGAATGATCGAAATTCCGAGCTGATTGTGCTGAATGCAACGCTGGAGCGGGGACAGCTTGAGGCGCAGATGAATCCGCATTTTCTCTACAATACGCTTGAGATCATTCGCAATCTCGTGATGTTTGACGGAGAGAAGGCGGAGGAGTTGATTGAGCGTCTCGTCCACATTCTGCGATACAGCGTCAGCAATTCCAGACGGGATTTGAGGCTTGAGGAGGACTTGGAATATATTCAGGATTATTTATACATTCAGGAAGTCCGCTTTGGAGATCGCTTTTCGTGTGAGTTGAATTTTGATCCGGAGGCACTCGCGTGTATTGTTCCGAAGCTCTTACTTCAGCCGGTGATTGAGAACAGCATCAAGTATGGATTTCGCGTCAGGAAGGAGATTCATGTCTGGATAGAGGGATGCGTAGAGGAAAATATTTTGACGATCCGTGCGAAGGATGACGGGCCGGGGATGGATCAGGAGAAACTTGATCAGCTCTCGGCATCGTTGCAGGATGTGACGCACACCGCAGATAATCTGGGGCTTCACAATATTGCGCGCAGAATTTGCCTGCAATATGGGGAGCGCAGTGGGATGAAGATCCAAAACCGTCAGGGTGGGGGCTTTGAGGTGGAGATCTTGATCGACCAGACGGGAAACCGGATCGGGTAAGCAAAAAACTTAAATGAAAGATTTGTAAATAGATTGCAAGGGGGAGGAAATCATGTATAAAGTGATACTTGTGGAAGACGAGGAGATTATTCGGAAGGGACTGATGTTTACCGTCCACTGGGAGGAATTTGACTGTGTCGTCGTCGCGGATTGCTCCAATGGGGAGGAGGGAATCCTTGCGATTAAAGAACATCAGCCGGACATCGTGATTACAGACATCAACATGCCGGTGGTGGACGGGCTTGAGATGATCCGGCGAACGTATGAGGAACAGGAGTATTCGGCGATTATTCTGTCCGGATACTCGGATTTTGAGTATGCACAGACTGCGATTCGATATGGGGTGCTCGGCTACCTGCTCAAGCCGTTGAAACGTGCGGAGTTGAAGGAAGTGCTTCAAAAAGCGGTAAAAGAGTGTGAGCGCAGAGAGTTCTATAATCGAAATCATTGTCTGCCGGAACATGTCTCCGAAGAGTTTTTGGGGGATTCGGAGTTTTCCTATGATGGAGATGACAAGATCGTCCATCAGATGCTCGACTTTGTGAGGAAGAATTACTGCTACCGGATCGGGATGAAGGATCTTGAGAAAGAGCTGAATTACAGCGACACATTTCTGAATAAGAAATTCAAGGAGGCAATGGGGACAACGTTCATGGAATTTGTGAACCGTTACCGGATTCATCGCGCGCTTGAGATGATGACGCGCGAGGGAATGGCGGTTCAGGATGTGGCGTGGAAATGCGGAATCGGAGAGTATAAATACTTTCGCTCGGTGTTTAAGAAATATCTCGGGTGCAGTCCGAAAGAATTTATGCAAGATTTCGTAAAAATGCATAAGTGAGAATGAAAAATAAGAAAAACTAAATAAAAATCAACAGAAAAAGATAAGATGTTTGGTATTTTTGCCTTTTGTTGCGTATTTTCGGTTTTTTAAATCGTGGAAAAAACTAAAATAGAATCAGAACATGAGCACAGGAATAAGCGACAAAAGGGGAGGAACAAACATGAGTGTTGGGATTACGATTCGTCACGCATTAAAGAAATATGGGGAGACCACCGTGATTCCAGACCTGTCCCTGAAGATTGAAAATGGAGAATTTTTTACCCTTCTTGGACCGTCTGGTTGCGGAAAAACCACGTTGCTTCGCATGATTGCCGGGTTCAACAGCATTGAGGGGGGAGATTTTCTTTTCAATGATACGAGAATTAATGAGATGGACCCCGGAAAACGAAACATCGGCATGGTTTTTCAGAATTACGCGATTTTCCCGAATATGACCGTGAGAAAAAATGTGGAATTTGGTCTGAAAAACCGCGGAGTCAGCAAGGACGTGATTGCAAGAGAGACGGACAAGTTTCTGAAAGTTGTCCATGTCGATCAGTATGCAGACCGGATGCCGGAGCGACTGTCCGGTGGTCAGCAACAGCGAGTTGCACTTGCGAGAGCGCTTGTGATCCAGCCGGATGTGCTTTTGATGGATGAGCCGTTGTCGAATCTGGATGCCAAGCTGAGAGTGGAGATGCGAACCGTCATCAAGAACATTCAGAAGAATGTCGGAATCACGACGGTGTATGTCACTCACGATCAGGAGGAGGCGATGGCAGTCTCCGATCGAATTGCCGTCATGAAGGATGGCGTGATTCATCACTGTGGACGACCGAAGAACATTTACCAGAGACCGGCAGACCTCTTCGTTGCGACATTTATCGGAAAATCAAACCTCTTGAGTGCAAAATTGAAGAAGAATGGTGCAAATGGCATGACGGTCGTGTTTAAGAACGGATATGAAGTGCCGTTTACGAATCTCTCCGATCAGGCACAGGAGGGAGAGGTCACGGTATCTGCGAGACCGGAGGAGTTGAAGATCCAGAAAGATCAGAGCGTTCCGGGCATTCATGCAGTCGTGAAAGACAGCGTTTTCCTTGGACTCAACACGCACTATTTTGTGGAACTTGAGACTGGTGAGGAGGCAGAGATCATTCAGGAGTCGGAGACGGATGAGATGATTCAGCCGGGAAGCAAGATTCTTCTGACGCTGAATGAGAAGAAAGCAAATGTCTTTGACAGCAAAACTTCCGCGAGTCTGATGAGAGGGGTGGAGCATTTTATTGATGGTGCAATCTCAAAAGGCTCTGAGAGAGGGGAGGAATAATCATGCAGGCAGGAAAAAGACGAGATGGATGGACGATCGTTTCCTGGGTGCTGATGGCGCTGTTTCTGATTTTTCTGGTCTGGCCGATCGGAAATCTGCTCAAAGAGGCAGTGATCAAGGACGGAGCCTTCTCTCTGGATGCGTTTCAGACCTTCTTTGGAAAAGAGTATTATTACGGTTCGATTTTTAACAGTTTGAAAATCGGGATTGCGGTCATGGTGGTCAGCCTGCTCCTCGGCATTCCATTCGCATATTTTTACTCGTTCTATCAGCTCAAAGGGCGAAAACTTCTGTTTGTCCTCTGCCTGCTCGGAACGATGTCGGCACCGTTTCTCGGCGCATATGCGTGGATTTTGCTGATGGGAAATTCCGGACTTGTGACGAAACTTTTAAAGTCGATCGGAATTCGGGGACTCACGATTTATGGATTCTGGGGAATCGTGTTTGTCCAGTCGTTAAAGCTGTTTCCGCTGGTTGTGATCTACATGAACGGAGCCTTCCGCGACATCGACAACTCGCTTCTTGAGGCGGCGGAGAGCATGGGATGTAAGGGCGTGAAGCGATTTATTCAGGTGATCATGGCGCTCACAATGCCGACGATTCTTGCGGCAGCTCTTCTGGTCTTTATGAGATCGTTCGCAGACTTCGGAACGCCGGTGCTGATCGGACGCGGGTATTCGACATTCCCGGTGTTGATTTACAACCAGTATCTCGGTGAGAATGGAGCGGATTACCATTTTGCAGCGGCAATCAGTGTGATTGCAGTCGTTGTCACGGCGATCATCTTCCTGATTCAGAAACTTGCGACAAACAAGTTTAAGTTTACGATCAACTCCCTGCATCCGGTGGAGCCGAAGGAGGTTCATGGAGTGAGTGCTGTGCTGATGCATGCATTCTGCTACATTTTGGTGGCACTTGCGATGCTTCCTCAGCTCTACATCATCAACATGTCGTTTCGCAATTACAACAACAGCATTCTTCAGCCGGGATATTCGTTCAAGAATTATCAGAAGGCAGTGGAGAAAATGCTGTACCGCTCGATTGGAAACACGCTGATTGTCAGTTTTGTGACTCTGGCGATCATCATTGTGATTGCGGTTCTGATTGCGTACCTCGTTGTCAGACGGAGCAATGCATTTAACAATGCGATCGATGTGATTTCGATGCTTCCGTACATCATGCCGGGTGGTGTCATCGGTATCTCGCTGATCCTGACATACAGCAAGAAACCGTTTGCGCTGACAGGTACCTTACTCATCATGATCATCGCGCTGACGATCCGGCGAATGCCGTTTACAAGCCGTTCTGCGACCGCTGCGATCATGAAGATTCCGATCACGATCGAGGAGGCATCGATCAGTCTGGGCGCGTCGAGGGCGAAGACGTTTACACAGATCACAGTGCCGATGATGGCAAGTGGAATCATCTCCGGAGCGATTTTGAGCTGGGTATCGATCATCACAGAGATGTCATCGGGAGTCATTCTGTATAACAACCGCACGATCACGCTGACAATCAGCACCTATGCGGCAATCACAAGTGGAATCTATGGAGTTGCAGCGGTATTTGCAACGATCACAACGATCTTTACGGTGATCTGTCTGGTTCTGTACTTGAGATTTACAAAGGCAGAAGATATTCGGATGTAAAAAAATAATTCAAAAGGGGATAAAAAAGGAGGAAAAGGTATGAAGAGACGAACTTGGATGGGTTTAGGCATGGCAATGGCACTTTCCCTGACTGCATGCGGTGGTGGCGCGAAGGATACGGCTACGACGGCACCGGAAAAGGCACCGGCTGAGACGACAGCGGGTCAGGAAGCTAAGGCAGAGGACAAGGCAGGCGAGAGCGCAAATGCGGCAGAGAGCGACCGCCCGAAGTACGTCAAAGGGGAAGACGAGGTAACGGGAACGATCACGGTTTACACGACGATGGAGGAGACTCAGCAGGCGGCTCTTCAGGAATTGTGGAACAAGTATTATCCGAAC
This sequence comes from Brotaphodocola sp., assembly GCF_050873365.1. Lineage (GTDB taxonomy): Bacteria > Bacillota > Clostridia > Lachnospirales > Lachnospiraceae > Brotaphodocola. The sequence continues at coordinate 22,153 of NZ_JBNMIQ010000036.1, forward strand.
TGTAAGATGGAGATTCAGGCAGATTCCGTTGGAACTCTGGCAACGAGAATCCGCGGAGATGAGTCCTGTGATGCGGACGTTGTAATCGGTGGCATGTTTGCGGCAGATGGCGATAAGTACCACGACATTCTTCAGCCATACACTTCCGTTCTCGATGATGAGCAGATGTACCACGATGCATCCGGATACTACACTTACTACGATGTTCAGGTAATGTGTCTCGTTGTCAATCCGGAACTGCGCGATGAGCTTGGAATCAAGATTGAGGGCTATGAGGATCTGCTTCAGCCGGAATTAAAGGGCAAGATCATTCTTGCAGCACCGGATTCCACTTCCTCCGGATGGCGTCAGCTTCAGACGATTCTGGCGACGATGGGAGACAAGTTTGACGATGAGAAGGGCTGGGACTACATCAAACAGCTGATTCCGTCGAGCTTCAGCACAACTTCCTCAAAGGACGTTTACAACCTTGTCATCAATGGCGAGTATGTGGCAGGACTTTCCTACGAGTCCACCGTTGCAGCTCTGATCAAGGATGGCGCTCAGGTTGACTGCGTATACATGAAAGAGGGAAATACCGCAATGGCAGGTGGCGCAGCGATCGTAAAGAACGCTCCGAACCTTCCGGCAGCAGAGGCAATGATCGATCTTCTCGCATCGAGCGAGTTCCAGAATGTCCGCGCTTCCGAGTCTTCCGGCCGTGGTTCCAACAAGAACGTGGATTTACAGGGACTTCCGTCAGCAGATACGCTTGGTCTGGTAGATCTTGACTATGATTACCTGAGCCAGAATAAGGATCAGATCTGCACGAAGTGGAACGATCTGTGGGCAGAGCTGAATGGAAAGTAGAAAGTAAGAGAGTAGAACTTATATTGATTTGGCTTTTAGGGGTTAAATAGCTTAGCTTAAATAAATAGCTTAAATAAAAAGCTTAAATAAAAAGCCTAAATAAAAAGTAGAGCGAAGATAGAGTTTTTGTGTGAGCGTAAAACGCGATGCAGGAACTCTATCTTTTTTGGTATATTTTATGTTATGATAAGTAGGTCTGGGAAAATCTGGGAAGATCAGAAAAAACGTTTTGGCACGAAATGTGGTTTTAGAGTGGGAGTTTTTGGCTGTAAGTTGTAAAAGGAGAAAGAGGAAGTTGCGCCGAAAGCGGAATGTGCGAATGGAATGGTGCGAGAAAAAATGGGAGAAAAAACGGGAGGAAAATCATGTATCGATTATTGATTGCAGATGACGAGATGATCGAAAGAAAAGTTCTTTTAAAGACATTAAGGGGGAATTTAGAGGGACAGTGTGAGCTTTTTGAGGCAAAAAATGGTCGCGAAGCTCTGGAAGTTTATGAGAAAGAAAAGATTCAGATCGCCATACTGGATATTGAGATGCCGGGAATTAATGGAATACAGGTAGCGGAGAAGATCCGTGAAAGCGATAAGGAGTGCTGTATTATTTTTCTTACCGCTTATGATGAATTTGCTTATGCGAAAAAGGCGATCGCGGTTCGTGTGCTGGATTATATCTTAAAACCGTGGGATGAAAAAGAACTGATGTTGGTATTGGAAGAAGCGATGCGTCTGGCTGGAAAAAGAGAACATCATTTGGAAGAAGGAAAGGAACCACTCGAGAAGAAATCTGCGCAGAAGATGGCGGAGAGCTTAAATGTGGTAGATACGGAGATGACCGGTATGAATGAAAATCTGCGTATCGTGAAAGTTGCGGAGATCATAAAGGAGTATATCTGTGCCAACTATATGAAAGACCTTTCGGTACAGAAGATGGCGGATATGGTAAACTATTCCGAGCCTTATTTTTGCCGTGTATTTAAGCAGAGTTTTGGTCAGAATTTTACGTCTTATCTCACTGAATACCGGATCAATATGGCGAAGAAGATGTTAGAACAGCCCACGGTGAACGTAAAGGATATCGGAAAAATGGTCGGGTACGAGGATTCCAACTATTTTACAAAAGTGTTTAAGAGAATTGCGGGACAGAGTCCGACGGAATATCGAAATATTGTTTTTCGTGAAAATTAAGGAAAAATTGATTGCTTGACTCTGTCTGAGGAAGAGAGTACGATAAAAAGGATGCAAAAAAATGCAAAAAAGGATGCGACAGAGAAAAGGATAGATACAAGAGAATAAAAGAAAAAGAATTTAAAGAAAAAGAATGTTTTTGGGGGAATACAGATGAATCGCGATTTGACAAAGGGAAGGATCTCCTCTTCTCTGATTTTGTTTGCCCTGCCAATGATGGCGGGAAACCTGATGCAACAGTTTTACAACATTGCGGATACGCTGATTGTAGGGCGGGTGCTCGGACGAGATGCACTCGCAGCGGTGGGATCGGCATACACACTGATGACATTTCTGACTTCGATCTTTCTGGGACTCAGCATGGGAGCGGGAACTCTGTTTTCGATCTATCAGGGGAGAAAAGATCAGAAAGCCTTAAAAACCTCGATCACGCATGCGTGTACGCTGATTTTGACGGTTACGCTGATTTTTAGTGTGCTCGTCTATGTCGCGATTGATCCGATTCTGATTTTTTTGAGGATTCCGGATGAAGTGTGGGAGGGAATTCGCCAGTATTTGCTCGTCGTATTTGCGGGAATTGCAGGGGTTTCACTCTATAATTTCTTTGCCTGCCTGTTGCGCGCAGTTGGAAATTCGGTGACTCCGCTTGTCTTTCTTGCGATTTCAGCTCTGCTCAATATTGGGCTTGATCTGTTGTTTGTCGCCGGTTTGCGGTGGGGGATTGCGGGAGCGGGAATCGCGACGGTGTTTGCCCAGTATGTTTCCGGAATCGGAATCTGGATCTATACGGCGGTAAAGTGCCCGGATCTTGCGCCGTCCTGGAAGGGACAGCATTTTAACGGACATATCTTTAAAGAGATTTTAAATTTGTCTTCGATGACCTGCGTCCAGCAGTCGGTAATGAATTTTGGTATTTTGATGGTACAGGGACTTGTAAACAGCTTTGGCGCGGTGGTCATGGCGGCTTTTGCAGCGGCAGTCAAGATTGATACGTTTGCCTATCTGCCGGTTCAGGATTTTGGAAATGCCTACTCGACGTTTGTCGCACAGAACTATGGAGCGGGAGAAAAGGAGCGGATTCGAAAGGGAACGAGGCAGGCATTTTTGCTGAGCATTCTGTTTTGCCTTGTGATCTCGGCAGTTGTCTTTGTGTTTGCAGAACCTCTGATGCGGATTTTTGTGAGTCGGAGTGAGACGGAAGTGATCACAGCGGGAATCCGTTATCTGAGGATTGAGGGAGCGTGCTACTGCGGAATTGGATGTCTGTTTCTATTCTATGGATATTACCGTGCAATCAAGCACGCCGAGATGTCGGTTGTGCTCACCGTGATTTCTCTCGGTATGAGAGTGGTTCTGGCATATGTGCTGTCTGCACGGATCGGCGAGATCGGAATCTGGATGGCGATCCCGATCGGATGGGTGCTGGCAGATCTCGCAGGTTTGGCTGGGATGAAGGTGATTGGAAAAGAAAAAGGGAAGAAGATAGGGGACTAAGGAAGATAAAAAAGGAAAACGGGGAATGAATAAGAAACGATTGGGAGATGATAGGAAACTTATAGGAAAAATGAAAAAAATTGGGAAATAATAGAAAAAGATGAAAAAAGTAGTTGACAGGAACGAAAAGATTTGATATTATAATCAGCGTCCTTGAAAAACAAGGGCGTTGATTTCGAAAAGAAATTAAAAAATGAAAAAAGTGCTTGACAAAAACGAAATGACTTGATAAAATAAACAAGCTGTTTCGAAAGAAAAGCAAATGAGTAACAAACTGAACCTTGAAAATGAAAGATTGAACAGTGTTTAAAACCCTGAAAATTCTTATAAAAAAGAGTCTTTTGGTAAAGACATCTTTGAATTGAGAAATTCAGAACATTCGCGATACAAGGTTTACACAGTCCTGCTTGCAGGAATGGGGAAACCGAACGCGATGAGCAGAACGAAGTTCTGCGAAGAAACAAACCAAACAACAGTAGAACGGTTTAATAATTAGCTAGTGGTTAATCATTGAATCGGGAAACAAACTTTAATTTGAGAGTTTGATCCTGGCTCAGGATGAACGCTGGCGGCGTGCTTAACACATGCAAGTCGAGCG
>NZ_JBNMIQ010000037.1:0-26046 GCF_050873365.1 Brotaphodocola sp.
ACTTGGCGCGTGATTTTGGTCAGCTCTGCTGACATCTTCTTATCAAAATCACTGCGCATCCTCGCGGAGCGTATAACTCAGAAGGGGATTGTCTCCCCTCCTGAGAAAGTTTGTGATACCCCCACCTATAGAGGAGGGGGGACATCCACTCTGAGTTATAGCAGTTTTTGGATGGTAGCGGAGATTCTCCCGGCTTCAGTCGCAGGAGATTTTGATGAGTTTGGCGAAAGCGTGAGGAGAGAACCAATCGAGTTCTGTCCGTATGCTTTCGCCATTTTTGTATGAGCAAGAAGGAGCGGGGATGCCAAAAAGAAAAGTACAGTCGGTCAACGGGAACGGTCACGGAGATTCTGCCGGAAGTCGGAAAGGAAGGGCGCAGAGACGGATGAGAGGGGGAAAACACTTGAAAAACAGCAGAGGATGGAGCATTTCGTTTAATTCTCCGGTGGTGCTTTGCTTTGCGCTGATCTGTCTGGTCGCATGGCTGATGGGCTGGCTCAGCGGGGGAAGAACCACGGCAATGTTTTTCAGTGTGTATCGATCCTCCCTGTCGAGTCCGCTTACCTATGTTCGGCTGATCGGTCATGTCTTTGGACATGCCAGCCTCGACCATCTCTTTGGAAACATGACGCTTCTTCTGATTATCGGACCGATGCTGGAAGAAAAATACGGTTCTCTGAATCTGTTGGTCGTCATGCTGATCACGGCGTTTGTGACGGGAATTGCAAGTTTTCTTCTGTTTCCCCATATTCAGCTTTTGGGGGCGAGCGGAGTCGTGTCTGCCTTTATCCTGCTCTCCTCGTTTACGAGTATCCGGGAACACTACATACCGCTGACGTTTCTGCTCGTCGCTATCTTTTATCTGGGCGGGCAGATTTATGAAGGGATTTTCGTGCCGAGCAACATCTCCAATTTTACGCATATTCTCGGGGGCGTTGTCGGAGCCTGGTTTGGATTTTTCCTGACAAATCCATCACCCTCAGGGTTAAAAAATTTGAAAAATTCGCGCTAAGCGGAAGGGAGAGAGTCATCATGCTAGAACGTGTTTCACTGCAAAATCCCGATGATTATTTCCTTGATCTGGGAAAACGGAATCGCAGGGGGATTTATGCCTGTCGAATCCACACTTACAATCCACAGGTTCATGCGTTTATCCAGAAGTATTACGAGACGGCGCGCCTGTCCGGTGTGATTGTGGAGGGAAAACTAAAGAATCCCGATCAGCGCCAGCTCGACTATTATCAGGAGATGATGGGGACCGCATTTGAGGTTGACCAGAATTTTTTCTCGCAGAGACTCAAAAAATGGCTTCCGCGGATGAATGAGAGACAGAGGGCGAATGTGTCAAATGCGATCTATGCGACTCTGGTTCATTTGAGAGAGAACGGGAAAAATGACAATATGCTCAAAAATGCATATATCAAGTTCATGTGCTGGCTCTATTACCGGTTCGAGCGGATTGTCAACCATCTCGGCGAAGAGAACCTTCCAAAGATTCTCTACGAGGGGGAGATTAGCATTTACGAACTGCTTCTGATGCGGGTGCTCACGCAGGCTGGCTGTGATCTGTTGCTCCTAGAGTATCACGGGGATGACGCTTATCAGCGCGTAGACCCGGGATCGGAGATCTCGGAGGAGATGCCGGTGTCTGCATTTGGAGCGGGCGGGGCGCAGAATTTCCCGGATTCCTTTGATTTAAAGCAGATTCGCGAGGAACTTGATGCAAAACAGAGCCAAAACCGGCTATATGGCGGGGACGCTTCCGGCTCGCCCTGTCTGATTCCGGCGACAAATGTCTGGCTTTCCGCAAAAATTAATTTGCTTGAGCAGATCAGAGAGTCGGCGGGAGAGCGCGGAGATGATCCGAGATTTTTCTATAATTGTTTTTGCCGGATTCGTGGCGTTGAAGATAAACTCACCTATGAGAATGAGCTTTATCAGCTCGGACAGGCGATTCGGGGAAGCGGGAGAAGGCTTGTGATTGTCAATCGCCAGATTACTCCGCCGACCGTCGAGGAGATTCAGGAAGTTCGCAGAAAGAACAGTTACCAAAATCTGAATCAGGTTTTGGAAGACTTATCGCGAAACCTCGTCTGTTCAGAAAATTTTGAGCTTCAACCGATGATGAGAAAAGCCTTTGTGGAGGTCATGGCGGAGGAGGGACGACGGGAAACCGGCCCAAATTTGAATTCTTTAAATCGACTGATGAATACAGCGGTTTATCTGGTCTGTTGGCTGAAACGCTATCAACGGGATCTTTTTCATGGATGGAAGAAGCCTGAGATTTCCGGTTTCTTTTATCTTGGCGGTTGTAAGAATGAGAAAGAGGCGGTGTTTTGCAGGTTGCTTGCGAGACTTCCGGTTGATGTCGTGATTTTTCAGCCGGATCTCAATGAGACCTGTGTTCTGGCAGATTCCTCCCTGTATGAGGAGAATCATCCGTTTTCGCTCTCGCTCTCGTCCTACCCGGAGGCGAGCGCAGGACTCAGAGTCGGGACGGTTGCCTACCATGCGGAGCGGGAACTTGACACGCTGATGTATCAGGACAGCGGAATCTACCGGGAACAGCAGTATGCGAAGGCGAATACGATCACCTTGCAGACGATGTATGAGGAGATTCCGATCTTGTGGAATCAGGAATTGAAGTACCGCCCGAATTTCAGCACGTTTTCGGACACGGTCAATCTGCCGGTGATCTTTTCCAAGATTTCCGGGGTGAAAGACGGGATCATGGAGATTTACTGGCAATCGATCAAGGAGCTGATCACAGCAGACACAGAGAATGTAACGGTGATCAGCAAAATTCCGAACCTGACCTCGACCTCGGAGAATCCGATCAAGCCGTTTGCGGTGGAGTTTTTCAGAAACGGTCGTCTTCAGCGAGAGAAAATCCGTCAGCACCGCGCCTATCCGTATGGATTTTTGCGCGAGTCGATGCAGGACTACCTACTCGACAAGATTCAGCTCTTGATCGACCGGAAAACGATTCGAGGAACCGGGGAGAATGGAACTGAATTTACGATTGTGTCGACAGCTTTGAATCTGGACAAATCTCTGCTTAGAATGATCCAGAGATTTGATTTTACCAAGAAGAATCCAAAGCTGATTTATCTTATAACCGGGGAAGAAATGATGTCTCTCGAGGATTCGATTCAGATGGCATTTCTGAATCTGGTCGGGTTTGATATTCTGATGTTTGTCCCGACCGGATATCAGTGTGTGGAGCGGTTTTTCCGTGAGAGAATCTTTGAGGAACATCAGATTGGCACATACCGGTATGAACAGCAGGTGCCCGATTTTGATCGGCTCCCCCTGCACGCACAGCGCCCTGGGTGGTGTGAGAAAATCTTTAACTTTAAGAGGAGGATATAAGGATATGGGGCTTGATTTCAGCAAATCATCAAAGGCACCGGAACCGCCGGAGGAGCCAAAGAATGAGCTGGTTGTTCAGCAGTATGATATTGTGGCAGATCGTCAGCAGATGAATCAGGAGTTGACGAATTCTGCGGAGGTTGATGCGCTTGTCAGCACGATTGAGATTGACAATATGGAGACCATCGTCACGTTTGGTGCGCATGCGGCTGAGGAGATCTCAAAAGTTTCGGATGTCGTGTTGAACAGCATGAATCTGGCACAGCTCGACGAGTCGAGTCAGATGCTCGGCGCACTTGCAAAGATCATGGACAAATTCGACATCGAGGAGATCAAGGAGAGCAAGGGATTTTTCGACAAGTTGTTCGGAAATATGAGAAAGAAGCTCGATCAGATTCTCGACAAGTATCACACGATGGGCGGGGAGGTCGACAAGATCTACGTTCAGCTCAAACAGTACGAGTCGGAGATCAAGCAGTCCAACCGAAAGCTCGACCAGATTTTTGAGGCAAATGTCAACTATTATCATGAGCTTGTCAAATACATTCTTGCCGGCGAGCAGGGATGCAGAGAGATCGAGGCCTATATCGCACAGAGACAGGCGGATATGGAGGCAAGTGGGGATCAGTCGATTCAGTTTGAACTCACAAACTTAAATCAGTGTCTGATGCTCTTGGAGCAGAGAACGCAGGATTTGAGAACGGCGGAGAGCGTTGCGATCCAGTCGATTCCGATGCTGAAGACGATGGAATTCAGCAACATGAACCTTGTCAGAAAGATCAACTCGGCATTTATCATCACGCTTCCGGTCTTTAAACAGTCACTCGCACAGGCGATGATGCTCAAACGCCAGAAGATTCAGGCAGAATCGATGGCGGCACTCGATGCAAAGACGAATGAGCTTCTGATTAAGAATGCGCGAAACACGGTGGAGCAGGCGAAGCTGACCTCAAAACTGGCATCCGGAAGTTCGATCAAGATTGAGACGCTTGAGACGACGTGGAGAACGATTGTGAATGGAATCGATGAGACGAGAGCAATTCAGGACAATGCGCGCAGACAGCGTGTTGAGGATGCAAAGCGTCTTGAGGCGATCAAGCAGGAGTTCAACCAGAAGTACCATATGCCGAACAAGAGATAGAAATCGAATGCAGGATGAGATGACAGCGACAATAGTGACAGCACTGACAACAGTGGAAACTGTGACAACGGGCAAGTGGACGGTGGGACAAGAGAGATAAAAATGGGTGGGGATTTTGCGACCACCCATAACTATAAAAAATATAGACAACAAGGAGGAACACATTATGCCTATTAATTTATCAAAGGGACAGAAAGTCAGCCTTACGAAGGAAAATCCGGGACTCAAGAAGATCATGGTAGGACTTGGTTGGGATGTCAATGCATTTGATTCGGGGGCAGATTTTGACCTCGATGCATCGGCATTTCTGACCGGTGCAAATGGAAAATGCCCGACCGATCAGGAATTCATTTTCTATGGCAATTTGGAGCATCAGAGTGGCGCTGTGGTGCATATGGGAGACAACCGCACCGGAGCCGGTGAGGGCGACGATGAGCAGATTGAGGTGGATTTGAGCCTTGTTCCTGCAAATATCGAGAGAATTGCGTTCACAGTCACGATTTACGATGCAGATAAGAGACGCCAGAATTTCGGTCAGGTATCGAATTCCTACTGCCGAATCGTGGACGAGGCAACCGGCGAGGAGATTGTTCACTTTGATCTCGGCGAGGATTTCTCGATCGAGACGGCGCTGGTAGTCGGAGAACTCTACAAGCACAATGGCGAGTGGAAGTTCAATGCGATCGGAAGCGGATTCCAGGGTGGTCTTGCCGCACTCTGCGCACATTATGGAATTGATGCGGAGTAATGAATTCGCAAAGAATCAAAGCGAAGCCATAGTCTGAGCTATTGATTTATCAGTTTGTCCAATTATTTATTATGGAAATCATTCCAATCATTTAGGAGGTGACAGAGGAAATGTCTGTAAAACTTCAAAAGGGACAGAAAGTCAGTCTGTCAAAGGAAAATGCGGGATTATCAAAAATTATTGTGGGACTTGGCTGGGATGAGGTGAAACAGCCGGGAGGATTGTTTTCCTTTCTTTCAAGTCCGCAGGCGATCGATTGTGATGCGTTTGCTCTGATGCTTCAGAATGGAAAACTCGTAGACAATAAGGACATCGTTTATTTCCATAACCTGACCCACAAGAGCGGATCGGTACAGCACATGGGAGATAACCTGACCGGAGCCGGTGAGGGCGATGATGAGCAGATCGTCATTGATTTGAACCGCGTTCCGCCACAGTATGACCGGATTGTGCTCGCGGTCAATATTTATGAGGCGTATAAGCGTCATCAGCATTTTGGAATGATCCGAAATGCATTTATCCGTCTCGTGGACGCGAGAAACAACAAAGAAATGTGCATCTACAACCTGACGGAGAATTATTCCAACCAGACCGCAATGCTGTTTGGTGAGGTCTATCGCCACAACGGGGAGTGGAAGTTCAATGCGGTTGGTCAGGGAACCGCGGATGGCTCGATCGGAGAATTCGCAAAACGCTATCTGTAAAAAAATCAGATGAGTGATTTGCAAAGCTCAAAATTCAGGATAGTATGAATGGAAAATGGAGGAATTCTGTTTCGGAATCCTCCATTTTTCGATGAGAGGGAAGCAAACAACAGGCATAGAGAACGAAAAAGATAGATAACACAAAGAATAATAATGGGAAAACGGGGAGGTAGAAGAAGATGGCATACGAATCACCGTTGACGATTGCCGAGGTGATCGGGGACATTTCGGAGAACCGGTATGTGCTTCCGTCGATTCAGAGGGAGTTTGTCTGGAGCACGGCGCAGATTGAGAGACTGTTTGATTCGGTGATGCAGGATTATCCGATCGGGGCATTTCTGTTCTGGGAACTTGCAGACGGTCAGAATACGCTGTACGACTTTTACAGCTTTCTTCAGAATTATCACGAGAAGAAGACCACGCATAATCCGAAGATCAATCTGAGCGGAAGTGATAATGTGGTCGCAGTTCTCGATGGTCAGCAAAGACTGACTTCGCTCTTTATCGGCTTGAAGGGCTCTTATGCGTATAAGATGCCGTGGAAACAGTGGAAGAATGACGAGGCGTTTCCAAAGAGAAAACTGTATCTGAATCTCGTGGAACCGGCGAAGGAGGAGAACGACAGGTATGAGTTTTCTTTTCTGACGGAGACCGAGTGTGTGAATGACGACGATCACTACTGGTTTGAGGTCGGACAGATTCTTGATATGAAAAATATCGGGGATGTCACGAAGTTCATCAATCGCCAGATTTATAAGAATGATCGATATGACGAGGATCAGGGCGATTTTGCGATGGACTGCCTCGCCCAGTTACATAAGGTGATCCATGTTCAGCCGATTATCAGCTACTATAAAGTCCGGTCACAGGAGCTTGACCGGGTGCTCAACATCTTCATCCGGGTCAACAGCGGGGGAACGATTTTAAGCTACTCGGATCTGCTCCTCTCCATTGCGACAGCCCAGTGGGAAAGTTTGGACGCAAGGGAGGAGATCACGGACTTTGTGGATCTCTTAAACGGAATTGGAAGCGGATTCCGCGTAAACAAGGATTTTGTGCTGAAGGCCTCGCTTGTATTAAGTGACTTTAAGAACATTGCATTCAAGGTGGACAATTTTAATAAGCCGAATATGCTGAAGATTGAGGCAAACTGGCAGAAGATCAAGAAGTCTCTGTATCAGGCATTTATCCTTGTCTCAAGTTTCGGGTTTTCAAGGGAGAGTCTGAAATCCAACAATGCAGTGATCCCGATCGCCTATTATCTGATGACAATCGGAAATCCGGAAAATTTTGAGGTCTCAACAGCGCAGAAGGGAAATTGCGCAAAGATCAAGAAATGGCTGATCATGTCTCTGTTTAAGCGGATTTTCAGCGGACAGCCCGACAATCTGCTCCGGCTGATGCGCGAGATCATCAAGAACAATGGGACGAATGAATTTCCGCTCGATGAGATCATAAACAGACTGCGTGGGACGAGCAAGACGATGGTCTTCACGCAAGACGACATCGAGAGCCTTCTCGATCACCAGTACGGAAAGGCGGAGACGCTTAACGTATTGATGCTTTTGTATTCGTCGCTCGATTTCAATAACAAGTTCCACATTGATCACATGTATCCAAAGAGCAAGTTTACGAAGAAGATGCTTGAGAAGAATGGAGTCTCAGCCCAGAAGATAGAAGATCATATCGCTCATGTCAACGATTTGAGTAATCTTCAGCTCTTGCCCGCGATCCCGAACATCGAGAAGCAGAACAAGGATTTTGATTTATGGTTTGCCGAGACGTACCCGACCGATGACGAGAAGGTTGCTTATCGGAATCTGAACTATCTCCCGGATCTGGCTTATACCTATCCGAATTTTGAGCAGTTTTTGCAGAAGAGGAGAGAATTGATGAAAAAGAAACTGGAAAGTCTGCTTCTGTAAGTCTGTAAGGGTAAGTTTCGTCCTAAAAAGGCACTGGACTTTTAGGAGTTCAGTGCTTTTTTATGTTTTTTTGGCTCTATGTCGTCAGTCGTCTGGGGAGGAGATTTTACGGCAAGATCTGCGGACTGGAATTTTGGAATTGACAAAATGAGAAAACTTGATATAATTACCAATGGTAACTATGTAACTCAGAGTGGATGTCCCACATCTATAGGGGTGGAGGGATCACAAACTTTCTCAGGAGGGGAGACAATCCCCTTCTGAGTTATACGCTCCGCGGGGATGCGCAGTGATTTTGATGGGAAGATGTCAGCAGAGCTGACCAAAATCACGCGCCAAGTCTCCGCGAACGTCGACTTGAACTAAAAGTGGATGTCTCCCATCTATAAAGGTGGAGGGATCACAAACTTTCTCAGGAGGGGAGATGGGAAGAAAACATGGAGAATAAGACGATCAAGAGGATGTTTGATGCGTGCTATCTCGCAAAGCGGACTCGCGAGATGCTTCCGGCACTGCCAAAGGGAGTTATGCCGTCCTATATTCAGTATCTGGATGTGATTCAGGCGATGGAAGCGGAGGATCATCAGGTAAAAGTGTCTGATGTCAGTGATGCCATGAATCTTCCGCGACCCGGAGTTACCAGAACGATCAAAGAGATGGAGATGAAGGGATATCTTCGCAAGCTCGCCTCTCAAGAAGATGGGCGCGTGGTCTACATCTCGCTTACAGAGGCGGGAAGAGAACTCTCAAAAAAGTATGACCAGCAATATTTTGACGCTCTGTCTCCGTATATGGAGGAGATTTCGGAGGAGGAAGCAAACTGTATGATCCGGACGATTGAAAAGTTTTATCGGATCATGTGTGAGAGAAAAGAGGGGAGTAATTTCGATGACAAATGATAAGGCAGATTTTACACAAGGAAGTATTTTAAAGAAACTGATCGCATTTATGATCCCGATTCTGGGCGCGCTGATCTTGCAGGCTGCCTACGGTGCGGTGGATTTGCTTGTGGTCGGAAGATTTGGATCGACATCCGGTCTTTCTGCGGTTTCAACCGGAAGTCAGGTGCTGAATTTCGTCACCTTTGTCGTGACTCAGCTGGCAATGGGTGTCACCGTTTTGATTGCCCGCTATTTGGGTGAGAAGCGAGAGAAACTGATTGGCTCGGTCATCGGTGGTGCAGGCGTTGTATTTACGATATTTGCTGTGATTTTGTTTGTTGTCATGGTGGGATTTGCGCGTGGAATTTCCGTGCTGATGCAGGCACCTGTCGAGGCAGTTGATCTGACCTCGACGTATGTGCGGATCTGCGGAAGCGGTATTTTCTTCATCGTGGCATACAATCTGTTGTCCGCAATCTTCAGAGGACTTGGAGACAGCAATTCTCCGCTTCTCTTTGTCTTTGTTGCCTGCATCATCAATGTGATCGGGGATCTGGTGCTTGTTGCCGGTCTTCACATGGATGCAGCGGGTGCAGCGATTGCGACGGTGATGGCTCAGGCATGCAGTGTGGTCTTTGCTGTGATTCTTCTGATCAAGAAAAAAATGCCGTTCACGATCAAAAAGAGCGATTTCAGATGGAATGAACAGTGCCCGAAATTCCTTGAGATTGGATTTCCGCTGGCACTTCAGGAGATGCTGACTCAGCTCTCCTTCCTCGCACTGTGTGCGTTTGTCAACCGCCTTGGTCTGGATGCATCCTCAGGTTACGGAGTGGCCTGTAAGATCGTAAACTTTGCAATGCTGATTCCGAGTTCCCTGATGCAGTCGATGGCATCCTTTGTCTCCCAGAACATCGGTGCGGGCAAGAAGAAACGTGCGAGACAGTCCCTGTTTACCGGAATCGGTGTGGGCTTGACCGTGGGTTGTCTGGTCTTTTTGCTTGTGATGTTCAAGGGCGATGTGCTTTCCGGCTTCTTCACGACGGATGAGGCGGTTATTGTGAGAGCGTATGAGTATTTGAAGGGATTTGCGCTTGAGACGATTGCGACTGCAATTCTGTTTAGCATGATCGGATATTTCAACGGAAACAACAAGACGGTCTGGGTTATGGTGCAGGGATTGATCCAGACGCTTCTGATTCGACTTCCGCTCGCATACTTTATGAGTATTCAGCCGAACGCGAGTCTGACAAAGATTGGTCTTGCCGCCCCGATCTCCACGATTGTCGGAGTGATTCTGAGTACGGGATATTTTATTCATATGAATCGGGCAGACGAGAAGAAAAAAACTGCGTAACGGAATAAGAATAAGAAAACGAAACGTATTTAGAACATTTAAATTTAGAATATTTAAAAAATTAGAACATTTATAAATCAGAATATTTAAATTTGTATTTGCACGGACCTCCAGGAGCGAGACGGAAAAATCTGGCTTTTGGAGGCCATTTTTTTATATGATAGGAAATTGGAGGAGAATGTTGAATTTTTTCCTAAAATCTGTATAATATGGGAAGATAATGCGTAAGACCATGTAGATACTGGGGATCTGTGAGGGAATCGCAGGGAAGACGAGACGATATGGAAATGGTTAAATGGTTGAACGATCAGATATTTAAGTTAGATATGTCAGATAGGTTCGATATATCAGGTACGAAGTGAAAACGGGAAAGGGAAAAGGAAGTGGAGTGACATCTTTCTGAAAGAAAATAAGGGATCAGATGGATGCTCCGTTACAGGGGGATGAGAAATGCAGAGTGTGCAACTTTCGGCAAGTGAACTTTGGGTCACGCTGATCTTTGGCGTGATCTTGTATTTATTTAAGCGGGAACTGAATCAGAAAAAGATTACAAAAATTCTCTTGATTGCATGTATCACCAGACTTGTCAGTGATGCGGTATCCTGGGGATTTGACGGAGTGCCCGGTCTTTTCTGGGGCACGGTAACGAGAGCCAGCAATTATATTACGTTTGTCTCAAATGATCTTGTCTCTCTGTTTTTTTCGATTTTTATCTGGAATCTGGTCAAGGACGAGAAGGAGAAGCCTGATATCCTGCTGAGAGCCTATTGGGCTTTGGAGGCAATCGCAATCGGTGCGCTGACTCTGAATCTGCATTTTGGATGGTTTTATTCTTTTGACAGCAGTAACGGATACAGCAGAGGGGATTATTACAGGCTGACTCATGTCGCACCGATCGTAGCTCTGCTGATCGTAGTCTGGCTGTTACTCAAATATCATGAGAAATTCAGCAAAAATCAGAAGGTTTTGGGATGGTCCTATTTCGTTTTGATGGCTGGGGCGACGGCATATGAATATATGAATTTTGGCTTGTCTCTTCAGACTTATGCGCAGACGTTCTCGGCGCTGATGGCATTTTTTGTTGGAGAGATCGAGATTCGTCAGAACCTGCTTTTCACACAGGAGAGTTTGAGACAGAAAAACGAGGAGCTGAAAGAGGAAGAAAAGAAAGTAGAGATCGCATTAAAGGCAGAGGAGCTGAAAACCGAAATCATCTCCTCGATTGCCTCCGCCTACAAGGAAATTATTGTGCTGAATTTTGTGCTGAAAGATTACTATGTACTTTCGGAGCGGGAAGGCGGGTATCATGCGACGGGAACCTCGGGTTCGTTTGAACAGCTCACCCAAAACATGTTTATAAGAAACATCGCTTCCGATTACGAGAACAACAAGGAAATAAGAGATTTCTTTGATTTTGATACGGTGCAGGAGCGTCTGAGGGAAAAGAATGCTGTGATGATGGAACTGAAATCCGTGAATGGCAAATGGCATTCAGTGGCATTTCTTGCGAACCGGCGCGATCAGAATGGCAACGTGATTGACGTCCTGTTTGTGATCCGCGATATTGCAGAGCAGAAAAAACGGGAACTGGAGAAGGATGAGGCGCTGAGGGAACAGCTTGCAATCTTTAATGCGCTCGCAGATGCCTATGAGAATGTTTTCTTCATTGATGTTGATAAGGAGACGGCAAGAGCATTGAAGCTCGACGGTTTTGCAACATCGAACAGGGAGAAACGCAAGAGGGTGGATTATCCATACACGGCGATGTTGGATCGGTACATTGAGGAGAAGGTGCATCCGGATGATCGGCGTATGATGCGGGATGCCGTCGATATGGAAAATGTGCGAAAAGCAATGGAAGACAGCAATGAATATGTCGGAAATTATCGCGTACTGCTCGGGGAGGAGACGCATTATTATCAGTTCAAGTACATAAAACTGGAAAACATTGATTGCATCATCGCTGGTTTCCAAAATGTGGACGGTATTGTCGAAAACGAGAAAAAACAGCAGGATGAGCTTTCGCTTGCGCTTTCGGCTGCCCAGCAGGCAAACAAGGCAAAGACGATGTTCCTCAACAGTATGTTGCATGATATCCGTACCCCGATGAATGCGATTATCGGTTTTACGGCACTTGCACAGACGCACATCGATAAGACCGAGCTGGTACAGGATTATCTTGCAAAAATTAATACGTCGAGCACGCATCTTTTGAGTCTGATCAATGACATTCTGGACATGAGCCGAATTGAGAGTGGCAGTGTGAAGCTCGATGAGAAGCCGGTGCATATGCCGGATTTGCTTCATGACCTGCGCACGATGATTCAGGGACTGATCAATGCCAAGCAACAGAACCTCTACATCGACACGCAGGATGTGCAGAATGAGGATGTCATCACGGACAAACTGCGACTGAATCAGGTTCTGATCAATATCGTGGGCAACGCGATCAAGTTCACACCGGTTGGCGGAGATATTATCATTCATCTCGTGGAAAAGCCTTGCCTGATAAATGGATACACGACCTACGAATTTTCGATCAAGGACACCGGAATTGGCATGTCGGCAGAGTTTATAGACCATGTATTTGACACCTTTTCGAGAGAACATTCTGCTACGGTGAGCGGAATTCAGGGAACGGGTCTTGGCATGGCGATCACGAAGAATATCGTGGAGATGATGGGCGGTACGATTGAGGTGGAGAGCGAGGAGGGAAAAGGCTCTAAGTTTACCGTCACACTTACGGTCCGCCTCGCGAGTCAGCCGATCAAATACAAGCCGATTGCGGAATTACAGGGCGCGAGGGCGCTTGTCGTTGACGATGATATTGATACCTGTCGCAGTGTCTGCAAGATGCTTCGAAGCATTGATATGCAACCGGATTGGACGGTATCCGGCAAGGAAGCGATCCTCCGTGCGCAGGATGCGACCGAACTGAATGAGGAATATAAGGTTTATATCGTGGATTATCTGATGCCGGATATGAATGGAATTGAGACAGTCCGCAGAATCCGCAAGGTAATCCGGGAAGATGTGCCGATCATTGTCTTGACGGCATATGACTGGACGGATTTTGAGAAGGAGGCGAGGGAAGCGGGCGTAACGGCCTTCGTCGCAAAGCCGATTTTCATGTCGGAGCTTCGATCCGTTCTGACAAAGCCTGTTCGGATAGAGGAGGCAGAGGATGTAGGGGTAGCTCAGAGCCAAGCGCAGAAGACGGAAGGCGCAGAAAACTCCTATTCATCCTATGATTACTCCGGAAAGCGGGTTCTTCTTGTGGAGGACAATGAGATGAACCGGGAGATTGCAATGGCAATTCTGGAGGAAACCGGAATGCAGATCGACTGTGCCGAGGACGGAATTGAGGCAGTCAATATCATCAACGAAGCTCCGGAGGACAAGTATGATCTGGTGCTGATGGATATCCAGATGCCGAGAATGGATGGATACACGGCAACGAGAGAGATCCGCACGTTGCCCAACAACAAGAAGGCGAATATTCCGATCGTTGCGATGACAGCGAACGCCTTTGAGGAGGACAGAAGAAAAGCCTTTGAGTGTGGAATGAACGGGCATATCGTAAAGCCGTTTGAGATGAAGGAAATCGCAAAGACTTTGAACCAGATTTTTGGGGAGAAGTAAAAGAAACATAAAGTTGGAAAACGCTGGGAAGTGAGCCGGAAGAATTGCTCAATTTTTTAGAATCTTTTGGCTAAGATAAAGCAAGAAGGTTATACTTTGTATAGCAAAATGAAAGTGAGGTGTTAGGATGACCATAGAAGAAATTCTTGCAGGGGAATCGAAGAATGTGGAGTTCAAAGAAAACCTGCCGGAGAAAAGTATCAAATATATGAAGTCTGTGGTTGCCTTTGCAAATGGAACCGGAGGAAAAATCATTTTCGGAATTGCTGATAAAACCAGAGAAGTTGTCGGCTTTGACAAGGAAGATGTATTCAAGAAAATGGATGCCATTGCCAATGCCGTATCAGACAGCTGTGAACCGGCAATCATCCCGGATATTACTTTACAGACGGTTGATGGTAAGACGGTTATTGTGGTAGAAGTTTCTGAGGGTAGACAGCGCCCATATTATATCAAAGCCCTTGGCAGAGATGGCGGTGTATATGTCCGTGTTGCCGGAACTACCCGCCTTGCCGATGAGTATATGGTAAAAGAGCTACTGTTCGAGGGCAGTAACCGTTACTACGATCAGGCTTTGTGTACGGGGCTGAATATCACGGATGAAGATATTGATGCTCTTTGCAAAGCAATGAAAGAACAGGCAGTCAAGAATGCCCATAATGAGGAACAGAAAGCATCTATCAAAGATGTTGGCAGACAGCAACTGCGTTCTTGGGGAATTTTGATTGAACGTGATGGGAAAGATTATCCGTCCAATGCGTATGCTATTTTAACAGGGAATGGAGGACTTCATATTGCAACGCAATGTGGCGTATTCAAGGGAACGACCAAGGCAGTTTTTGTTGATCGACGAGAGTATACGGGACCACTTTGGGAACAGATAGAAGAAGCATTTCAATTTGTTTTGCGAAATATTCATCTGGGTGCTACGATTGTTGGTGTTTATCGACAGGATATTTATGAAATTCCACCGGATGCGATTCGTGAGTTAATCATTAATGCGATGGTACACCGTAGTTATCTGGATCATGGCACGATACAGGTTGCAGTATATGATAACAGATTGGAAATCACTTCTCCGGGAAAATTGCCAATGGGACAAACTTTAGAACGTATGAAGGAAGGGTATTCCAAAATTAGAAATGAAGCACTTGCGCATGCATTTTCTTATATGAATCTGATTGAACATTGGGGAAGCGGTATTCCGAGAATTATTGACAAAGTGAAAGCAGTTGGACTACGGGAACCGGAGTTTATTGGTGGTGAGGTTGATTTGCGTATCAATATTTATCGAGAACAAGTTGATACAAATAACGCCAAAAATAACGCCAATAACGCCAAAAATGGCGTTATTGAGGTAAAAAATGGCACTAATGGCGTTAAAATACCACTGAATAAAGGACAAGTACAGGCAGAAAAACTGTTGCAGATCATAGCAGAAAATCCATTTGCAACACAGGCATATTACGCAGAACAACTTGGGGTATCAAAAAGAACCGTTTCACGAATGTTTGTCGCGTTACAGGAAAAAGGTGTATTGGTACAGAATGGAACAAAAAGAAGATCAAATTGGGAAATTGTAAAAGATTATTTTAGTTTGCATTAAACTTTGATTGATAAAATATTTTGAGAGATATTTGTATATATGCTCTTATTAAAAAAATAATGTTGTGAAGTCTTTCGGAAAACTTTCAGAAAAGTGCCAAGGTTCGATATTGGGGGAAGGTGAAGTTATGGAACAAAAATTTTTTGAAATAATGCAACAAAGTGGAGTTTTTGTTATTAATCCATGTGAGACAATATTGGATTTGGATGATCCTTCTCACTATACGAAAATGGACATGACATTATCTCAGAAAATGCAAGTAAGTGTTTTCTTGCAGAATATGCCCTTGGCTATAACTGCGGGGGTTATGTCAAATGCATATATTGTTTCATTCCCAGAAGGATTGCCACATACTCTGACTGCTTTAAAGCAGGGAGGATTTAGCTCTATAGTTAAAGTAGATGGTAAATTTGCTGGTTCGGCATCCTTTTATGAAATGTCTGCTCAGACGATAATATTGGGTGCTTTTACAGCAATCTCAGTTGCTACTGGTCAGTATTTCATGGCTCAGATTAATAAGAAACTGAATTTGATTAACCAGAAGATGGATAAAATACTAGAGTTCTTATATGGCGATAAAAAAGCAGAATTGATGTCAGAAATCAGTTTTGTTCAGTATGCGTATCAGAATTTTGCTTCTATTATGGAGCATGATACCCAGAAAATTGCGACTATTAGTAGCTTACAGGAAGCAAAAAAAGTTGCAATGAAAGATATCGAGTTTTATCTTGGCGATTTGGATGCAAAAGTGGCAGAAGAGGCAAGAGGATTTTCAAATCTTGGGATGATTATTGAAAATGCATTCCAAATCAGAGATAGTTTGGATTTATCGATACAGTTGTATATCATGAGTAGTCTTTTGGAAATGCAGTTTGCTCAGAATATGGATAAAGGGTATATTTCTTATCTTGAAGTAGAAATTATTACATATATTGATAAGTGTGATAAGCGTATACTTTCCAATTTTAGTAGTTTGAAGGGTAGAGTTGACGCATACAAGGCAAAACCGATGGAGAAAGTAGATAAGATACCATCAGTAACAAAGATTAGTGAACTTATCGACTCTTTGAATAGTGGTGTAGAATCAGATATACGAAAGGCAATCCGAGTAGCTTTACATGCATCTGAGAAAAAAGAAGAGTATTTAGTTAGTAAGGATGGCGATATTTATACACTTAAGAAAGATTAAACAGAAAAAGGTATCTAGTACTTCCTTATTGTTCTTTTGGAGAAGATCGCTGAATAACGGGAAAATTTATGAGAAATTATAAGTTTCGCGCTCCATCAGCTTCATCTGCTGTTATTCTAGGACATACTTCAAATAGAAATATAGACTGGAAGACAGCAGATGGAAAAAATTAAAGGATTTATAAAAGTTCTCTTAAAAACAGGTCTTGAGAATATCCGCAAATTCTTCGTTGTAGTATCCGGAATTGTCTTTTTTCCAGAAGGCACAATAGGTCTTTTTGACAGGAGTCTGGTTTCTTACGAGAGGGATTCTGCTGACGGAAGTATCAAACCAGACCTGTTCGCCGATCACGTCGACTGGCATATATCCCTGCCCGGTTATAATCTTTAGCCGGGCTTCCTGTACGGTATCCGCAAAGAGAAAATCCCCCTGTAACCCAATGATATTTTTATAGTAAGTTTGTTCTTCCTGCTGTCCGGTCTGATTGATCACAAGAATGCAGGGGGTATTTTTTAAGTCACTTGTTTCAAGGGAAGGTAGTTTACTGAGTGGATTTTTGGAGGAAAGTTCAATATAAATCTTACTTTCTGCGAGCACCTCATTGTTATACGCATCAGAAAAAGCACGTCTTTGGTCGTTGATTGCAAGGTCAACAGAGTCATTTTCCATAGCATGATACAATTCTTCATGACTTCCAACCATAATTTTTACTTCCACGGTGGGATATTTTTCAGAAAACAGGGCAATCGCCTCGGAGAGTTCATTTCCATGATAGCCCTTGTAGTACCCAATTCGCAAAACAGCATTATCGTTATCTGCAATCCGCTTTGTCTCACGGACAAGCTGTTTTAAATCTCCGGATATAATCAGACTTTTCCGATAAAAATGTTCGCCGGCAGGGGTCAGGGAGAAGGTGCGATTGTGGCGTTCTAAAAGTTTTACTCCGAGTTCGTCCTCTAATTTTTTGATCTGTTGGGAAATGGCGGACTGTGAGACGTTGCATTGTTCTGCTGCCAGATAAAAATTTCCATTTTCAATGACAGCCTGTAAGTATTCAATTTGACGCAGGAGCATAAGCCATGTTCCTCCTCTCTTTGTGTTCAGTTCGTATTTCTTGTATATAATATTATATAACGATTAGTAAAACTAATCAATATGATAAGAATAAAGATTTGATTGAATAGTGGGATTGAATTATGATTAGATCAACAAAAGAAACTGAGATGCGGGAGGGATTCGAGAAGAGATGGCTAAGAATCTGATTATCTACTATTCACGAAAAGGTGAAAATTATGTAAATGGAAGGATCGTTGATTTAAAGAAAGGCAATACCGAGATTTGTGCAGAATTTATTCAGAAAGCAGTAGGTGGAGATCTTTTTGAGATCGAGACGGTGGAGGACTATTCCAAGGATTATCATGAGTGTACGGAGGAAGCACAGCAGGAATTGAGAGCGAATGCAAGACCAAAGCTGAAGCATTATCTTTCCGACCTTGCGGATTATGACAACGTGTTTGTATGTGGGCCGTGCTGGTGGGGAACTTATCCGGTAGCGGTATTTACCCAGCTTGAGAGGCTTGACTTTACCGGCAAGAAGGTGATGGCGCTTATGACTCATGAGGGCAGTGGTTTGGGAAACAGTGAACGTGACCTCAGAAAGATCTGTAAGGGTGCAGAATTTGGAAGCGGGATTGCGGTACATGGAGCAGATGCAGGGAAATCCGAGCAGGCAGTAGCGGACTGGGCAAAGAAAAATGTAGATTGAATTTAGGAGGAGTAAACAGCTATGAGCAAAAAAGAAGTAATGATCGTAACAGGGGCAGGACAGATTTCCATGGCGATTGCAAGAAGAATGGGATATGGCAAGAAGATTGTCATGGGAGATAAGAACATTGAAAATGCGAAAACAATCGCGGAAATTATGAACAATGCAGGTTTTGATGTGGAACCGGTGGAGATGGATCTTTCATCCAGAGAATCCATTAAAAGCCTGATTTCAAAAGCACAGGAGTATGGTGAAATCAAAATGCTGGTAAATGGAGCCGGAGTTTCACCAAGTCAGGCACCAATTGAGGCAATTCTGAAAGTAGACTTATATGGAACGGCAGTTTTGTTGGAAGAAGTTGGAAAGGTGATCGCAGAGGGCGGTGTTGGTGTGACGATTTCCAGTCAGTCCGGATGGAGAATGCCACAGCTTACCGCAGAGGAGGATGCCGCACTTGCAACGACACCGACAGAAGAGTTATTAAATCTTGAAATTTTACAGCCGGAAAATATCAGAGATACGCTTCATGCTTATCAGATGGCAAAACGTTGCAACGAGAAGCGTGTCATGGCACAGTCGGTAGAGTGGGGCAAACGTGGCGCGAGATTGAATGATATTGCACCGGGAATCATCGTAACACCGCTTGCTGTGGATGAGTTTAATGGACTTCGTGGCGATTTCTATAAGAACATGTTTGCGAAGTGCCCGGCAGGAAGACCGGGAACCGCAGATGAAGTGGCAAATGTCGCCGAGCTTCTTATGAGTGAGAAAGGCGCATTTATTACAGGATCAACCTTCCTGATTGATGGAGGGGCAACATCCTCTTATTATTATGGTCCGCTGAAACCGGAAGCGTAAACAGGAGATAGAGGGGGAGTGGTTTCAGAGAAAAACAAGAGACATACTAACTTTATTGACTTGAAATAGTAAACACAGCCCTGATATGGTATAATACATGTATCATATCAGGGCTTCTTTGCAGAATGGGACAAAGATGTTTGCGTGAAAATGGTCACGATCAGAAAAGATGTGATAAAACTAAAACGATGATAATAGGTTCAAGGAGTTTTTAAGGAATGATTAAAGTACTTTTTGTATGTCATGGCAACATCTGTCGTTCGCCGATGGCGCAGTTTGTGTTTCAGGATATGGTCTGCAAGGCAGGATTAGAGAAGAAATTTTATATTGATTCGTCGGCGACGAGCACCGAGGAGATCGGAAATCCGGTGCACCGGGGGACGCGGGCGAAGATGAATGAGATGGGAATTCCGATGGTGGATCACCGAGCTGTGCAGATGAAAAAAGAGGATTATAAGAAATACAACTATCTGATCGGAATGGACCAGTGGAACATCCGAAATATGATGCGGATTGTGGGAAAAGATCCGGATCACAAGATTTTCAAGATGTTGGAGTTTGCAGGAAGTGACCGGGATGTGGCAGATCCATGGTATACGGGAGATTTTGATGCGACGTATCGCGATATTGTAGCGGGATGTACAGGACTTCTTAAAAAAATTCGTGAGGAAAAGGGATTTTAAGCCGGAGAAGTTCAATTTTGTCTGTGATTCTGTAAGTTATGATTCTGTAATTCGGTCGGTCAGTTTTTCATTTATCATTTGCATTTCCACGTACTGCGTGATATGATTTTTTTCACAACCATAACATAGTAAAATAAAAAATAAGAAGTAAGATAAGAAATAAGAAAGACGAAATAAGAAGGATGAAATAAGGGAAAAGATCGATGAAACCTCATGGAAATAGCTACTCTGTGAGGGGAAATTGAGGGACCGCTTGACCTCTTATTCAGAAAAAACAGGGAAAATTCGTGATGGATGAGCAGTGCGGGAAATGTGGTGAGCGCTGAAAGGATAAGAAACGTAGGAAAAAACGGAAGGTAAGGAAGGTGTTTGGATGAGTACGAATGCAAAAAAGATTCTTTTGATCAACGATTTGCCGGGATATGGCAAGGTGGCATTGGCGGCGATGGTGCCGATTTTGTCGCATATGGGGCATTATCCGATGCAACTTCCGACGGCAGTGATTTCCAATACACTGGATTATGGAAGATTTCGGATTCAGGATATGACGGACTACATGAGGGATACGCTTCAGGTCTGGGATCAGCTTGGACTTGATCCGGACTGTATTTGCACGGGTTTTGTGACATCCCAGCGTCAGGTGGAGATCATCGAGCAGTACATTCAGACAAGAAATCCGAACAAGGGTCGTCTGATTATGGTCGATCCGATCATGGCGGACGGCGGAAAACTCTATAACGGAATGGGTGCGGAGCAGGTTAATGCGATGCGTCGTCTCGTGAGTCTCTCCGATGTCATGATTCCGAATATGACAGAAGCCTCATTCCTCACCGGTTTCTGGCCGGGAAGCTATTTTGGAACGGCACAGCAGATCTGGCAGATGGTCGATGGCCTGCGCCAGCTTTCTGGAAGATCTGTCGTAATCACAAGTGCAGTGGAGGTGGAACAGCAACCGGTGCTTCTTGAGGATATGCCGGATGGCACGGCGAGATACCTTGTCTGCGGATACGACCACTGGACTGGAACGTATTTCCAGGTGCCATATGATTATCTGCCGGTGCGGATTGCGGGGAGCGGAGATATTTTCTCGGCAGTGATGACCGGAGAACTCCTGGCAGGAAAGTCCTTGGAGATGTCGGTGCGCAGTGCGGTGCAGGCGGTCTCAAGACTGATTCTGGACAACAAGGACGAGCTGAATAATTATAAGGGAATCTTGTTGGAGCACAGTCTGGATTTCCTCGATGAGATTGAGGACGACGATGAGGATTAAGAATGGTCATTTGATGTATCAATGCGTAAAAAATAAATGTATAGAAATGGTAGAATAAGAAATGATACGAAATGTAAGTCTGGAGGAAATCTCCGATGGAAAATTATATACGCTGAATGATATGGCGAAGGCAGGTTGCGGTGGATGCGAGGGATGCTCGGACTGCTGTCGTGGAATGGGAGAGAGCATTGTACTTGATCCGCTTGATTTTGCGAGAATGGCGGAGGGCTTGGGTCTTGCGCCCGAGCAACTTTTAGGTGGATACTTGGAACTTCATGTGGTGGATGGAATTGTACTTCCGAATCTGAAAATGGCGGGGGAGAGCGAACAGTGTCTTTTCTTAAATAAGGAGGGACGATGCTCGATTCATCCATATCGCCCGGGAATCTGCCGGATTTTCCCACTCGGTCGTTACTATGAGGAGAAAGATGGAAAAGAAGAGTTCCATTATTTCTTGCAGGTTCATGAGTGCAGTCGCCCGGGGCGTGCGAAAGTAAAGGTCAGAAAGTGGATCGATACCCCACAGGCAGATCGCTATGACCAGTATATTCTCGAATGGCATCATTTTTTGAAAGAGATGCAGAAGCGGGTAGCGGGGGCAGATGCAAAAGAAGCGCAGGCGGTGAGTCTGTATGTGTTAAAAACTTTTTATCTGCAACCGTATAATGGGATGGATTCGTTCTATGAGGAGTTTGACAGACGAATCGGAAAATAACAAAGGAAAGAATCAAAAGAAAAGAATCGAAAGAACAGGGAAGAATAAGAAAAATAAGTAAGTAAGATAGAAAGAATCGAATCGAAATCCCAGAGAAAATTAAAAATTTATTTAAGTCGGGGGAGTTCAAAATTAGAGATTCATAAAGAATAAGGATTCAAAATTCTGCTGAGAAAGGACAGGTGAAGGGAAGATGACACAGGAAGAGCAGAAGAAACAGGGAGAACAGGAAAATCAGGAAGAAAATCAGAAAGAAAACCAGTTTACCGGTCTGGTGCTCGAGGGCGGTGGAATGCGCGGAATCTATACGGCGGGCGTTCTCGATGTGTTTATGGATAAAGGGCTTTCGTTTGATGGGGTGATTGGAGTGTCAGCCGGAGCGATTCACGGCTGTTCTTTTGTTTCCGGACAGAAAGGGCGAAGCATCCGTTACTACAAGAAATATGGCTGTGACAGTCGATTCCTCGGATGGAAGACCCTGCTTCGCACCGGCGATATCGTGGATGAAGAGTTTTGCTACCATGAGATTCCGGAAAAACTTGATCCCTATGATTTTGAGGCGTTTCAGCGCTCAAATACCGCCTTTTATGTGACTTGCAGTAACGTGGAGACCGGAGAGCCGGAGTATCTGCGAATCACCGATATGAAGGAGCAGATTGATCTGATGCGGGCATCCGCTTCGCTTCCGTATGTCTCTCGTCTGGTGGAGGCAGATGGAATGAAACTCCTCGACGGTGGATGTACGGACAGCATTCCGGTCGAGAAGTTTCGAGAGATGGGATACACAAAGACCGTTGTCGTCCTCACGAGAAATCGCGGATATGTCAAGAAACCGGAGAATGAGAAGCTCGCAGGCATCTATTACCGCCACTATCCGAACTTTGTGGAGGCGTTAAAGACTCGCCATACGAGATACAATGAGACGGTACAGAAAATCGAAGAACTTGAGCGCGAGGGCAAGATCTTTGTGATCCGTCCGAGCCATGAGCTGACAATCGGACGCACGGAGCGCAATCCGATCAAACTTCAGGAGACGTATGAGACGGGGCGCAGGGATGCCCTCTGCCGGATGAAAGATCTGATGGAGTGGTGGAACAAGAAGGAAAAGTAGAGAGAAATCGTTTCCGAGCTTGACCAGAAGAAGGAGAGAATAAACCGGAGCGTGATAGAATGAGCGTTAACGAGGGGGAACAAGTTTACTTGTTCATCCCGAGTGGCGAATGGCGATCACGATAGCTACGAAGTAGCGTCAAGTACCGTCAAGTACCGAAGGTGCGAATCGTGATAGAATGATATATAGTAAAAACCTATACCAGTTATCAAGATGATAGTATTTGACCAATAGCGAATTCTGATGCATAATAAAGTCAACAAAAGAAAACAACAACAACCTAACAAACAACCTACAAGTAAGTAACTACAACAACCAAACAACCAAAAGCAACAACCAAGAGTAACAAAACAACTCAAGGCAACAACCAAAACAAAAAGCGAAAATGTAACAAAACGTAACAAAAGGTAACAAAGAGTAACAAAGAGCAACAACAAGCAACACTGGTAACAAAAGCGAAAAACATGGGTTGATGTTTCTGGTCATTCCGATCAGAAACAAGGCTGAATATGCAGGAGGAGAGATCGATATGGTGAAACTGTATGACGGAGGCGCTTATCTGGTAAATGGAACAGAGCTGGTTCCGGAGCAGGAAGCAGGAAAGGTGGAGGCTCTGACGGGCAGAGCCGTAGACAAGGAAGAGGCAAAAAAGGGAACAATTGCTTATTCGATTATGAACAAGCACAATACGTCCGGTGACATGAGCAAGCTCAAGATCAAGTTTGATGCGATGACTTCTCATGACATCACATTCGTCGGCATTGTACAGACGGCAAAGGCATCCGGAATGGAAAAATTCCCGCTTCCGTATGTGCTGACCAACTGTCACAACTCTCTGTGTGCCGTAGGTGGTACGATCAACGAGGATGACCATGTATTCGGTCTGTCCGCATGTAAGAAATACGGCGGAATCTTTGTTCCACCGCACATCGCAGTTATCCATCAGTACATGCGTGAGATGATGGCTGGATGCGGTAAGATGATCCTCGGTTCGGATAGCCACACCCGTTACGGTGCACTCGGAACGATGGCAATCGGCGAGGGTGGTGGTGAGCTTGTAAAACAGCTTCTGTGTGATACATACGACATCGCATATCCGGGCGTAATCGCAATCTACCTGACCGGAAAGCCGGGACCGGGCATCGGACCGCAGGATATCGCACTGGCAATCATCGGCGCTGTTTACAAGTGCGGATATGTAAAGAACAAAGTAATGGAGTTCGTTGGACCGGGCGTTTCCAGCATGACAACCGATTATCGTAACGGCGTTGATGTTATGACGACCGAGACGACCTGCCTGTCCTCGATCTGGAGAACCGATGAGGATACCAAGGCATTCCTGACCAAGCATGGTCGTGGAGAGGATTACAAGGAGCTGAATCCGGCAGACGTTGCTTACTACGACGGCGTTGTCTATGTTGATCTGAGCACGGTAAAGCCGATGATCGCTCTTCCGTTCCATCCGAGCAACACCTACGAGATCGATGAGCTGAATGCAAACCTCGGCGACATCCTCAGAAGTGTTGAGGTTGAGGCAACAAAGGTAACCGGAAATCCGGATATCAAGTTCAGCCTGACCGACAAGATCGTAAACGGCAAACTTCAGGTAACCCAGGGTGTCATCGCAGGATGTGCCGGCGGTAACTACACGAACGTGATGGAGGCTGCTCACATTCTGAAGGGCAAGAGCTGTGGATGTGGCGAGTTCGCTCTGGATGTATATCCGTCCTCTCAGCCGGTTTACATTGACCTGGTTAGAAAGGGTGCAATCGCAGATCTGATGGAGGCAGGTGCAATCCTCAAGACTGCATTCTGCGGACCGTGCTTCGGCGCTGGCGATACTCCGGCAAACAATGGTCTGTCCATCCGTCACACAACGAGAAACTTCCCGAACCGCGAGGGTTCCAAGCCGGGCAACGGTCAGATGTCCGCAGTCGCTTTGATGGATGCACGTTCGATCGCAGCAACCGCAGCAAACGGTGGTATCCTGACACCGGCAACCGACTTTGTGGATGATTACGAGGTACCGGAGTACAACTTCGACGATACCGTTTACAAGGCAAGAATCTATCAGGGATTCGGCAAGGGCAACGAGGAAGCAAGCCTGGTATATGGCCCGAACATCAAGGATTGGCCGGAGATGAGCCCGCTGACTGACAACATCCTGTTGAAGGTATGTTCCAAGATTCTTGACCCGGTAACGACCACCGATGAGCTGATCCCGTCCGGTGAGACTTCTTCCTATCGTTCCAACCCGCTCGGTCTGGCTGAGTTCACCCTCTCCAGAAGAGATCCGGAGTACGTTGGCAGAAGTAAGGAAGTTGACAAGATCGAGAAGGCAAGAGTTGCTGGAACCTGTCCGTGTGAGACTGCTCCGGAGCTGAAGGAAGTCTTCGAGAAGATCAAGACCATCCCGGGCAATGAGGATGTGAAGGCATCTGAGACTGAGGTTGGAAGCATGGTTTACGCAGTGAGACCTGGTGATGGTTCCGCTCGTGAGCAGGCTGCAAGCTGTCAGAGAGTCATCGGAGGTCTGGCAAACATCTGTAAGGAGTACGCAACGAAGCGTTATCGTTCCAACGTTATGAACTGGGGTATGATCCCGTTCCAGATGAAGGACGAGCCGGATGCATTCGAGGTAGGTTCTTACATCTACGTTCCGCAGATCCGCAAGGCATTAGATGGCGACATGAAGGACATCAAGGCATATGTAATCGGCGATGAGATCAAGGAGATCAGCCTGTATGTAGCAGATATGACTCCGGATGAGAAAAAGATCGTCAAGGCTGGTTGCCTGATCAACTACAACAGAAACAGATAAACAATCGTTATTAAGAAAGCCCCCTATTATCATTACATTTCCAGATACCAGAATGGAGACAGGGTGTCGAGCAGTTCAGATACAGCTCGGCACCCTGTTTCTGTATGTCTGTATATTGTGGCTCTATGTCAATAGTTGGGGTGGGATTCATGAGAATCCTACTCCATTCCTGACATCAGAGCCATTTTTATATACAGCTCTGATACATCCTGTTTTTGGGCATGCCAAATAAGCCTCCCTCATTTACCGACCAATTTA
>NZ_JBNMIQ010000038.1:0-25239 GCF_050873365.1 Brotaphodocola sp.
GATGAAAATACGACGGTTTCCCTACTGAAAGTCCGACTTGTCCAGTGTTAAAATGGCTATGCTGGGAGATAGCGGCATAAAATTGAATAGAGAGAGTTACGCCTCGTGCCTGTAATGGGTACGGGGCTTTTTTTATACCTGTCTATCTTCCTTCATATTAACACAAAGGCATGAACGAGAGCTTGGAGTAATTTACTCCGGCTCTTTTTTTATGCCGCTAAGGAGGAAACGGTATGTATTACGACCAGAAGGAAAGCGGAAAGAGAATTGCTAATTTGCGAAAGAAGGAAGGGCTGACACAAGAGCAACTCGCAGAAAAGTTGAGTATTAGTTACAGCCTGCTGGCAAAGGTAGAGAGCGGCTCCAGAGCAGCGTCGATTGATCTTCTTGTGGAGATGAAAGCTTTTTTTAATACGACGCTGGATTATTTGGCTTTAGGGATTGAGCCAATGACAGAACCATCCAAACACGAAGATATGGTTTATAAAAATCAAGCTGAACAAAAAATTGCAGAGTTAGAGCAGAAATTCAAAGAACTCAAAGAGATTATCCTCTGACTTGCACGAATTGTGTTAGTTGCAAAGCCCGACTTGCACTAATTGTCCATAAAAAGCCAAATCCAAAACCAGTACAATTTAGATACAGCCAAAGAAAACGGCTGATTGTTCCTTGAAAATTAAATAGTCATTCATCAGATACATTCCTGTTGTCGGTGCGAGAGCATCAGCTACATCAGCGATACGCAATGATCTGCTACTTAGGAGATAGAGTCACCTACGTTACTTTTGTATGTCCTTCCTGTAGCAAGAGCGAGAACTATCGGCTCGTAAATATCGGGTTGCTCCCGATACGGCAATGAAAGCAACAGGCACAATGATACTTCTGCCCAGCCACAGCCCCTTTTCTCTTTTCAGGGAACGGGGATCACGCAATGGGGGTAGCCCGGTGAGAACCACGGGGAGGTTAGATTCCTATGGAGTCGGTTAGCAGCTGACCGTCTGATGATTTCCCAGACAGTATTCTGTCTCCCAGGGGTGTCGAGGACAAATATGGGAACGACATAGTAAACATGAAGGGGCAGTCGCTGCCCCTCTTACATAAGACGATGAAAGGAGGGCTAACAGGTGATGAATATAAATTGGGAATACCGCCGTGGCGATATATATTTGGCTGACTTGTCTCCGTTCTGCGGTTCTGAACAAGGTGGTGTTCGCCCGGTTGTTGTTATTCAGAACAACACCGGCAATCGGCACGCCCCTACTCTGGTTGTGGCAACTGTCACAGCCAGAACCAGAAAAAAGACAAAACAGCCAACCCATTTTCTGATTAGAGATAACCCGGCTCTCAGCAAACCTTCTATGGTGTTGTTGGAGCAAATCAGAACCATTGATAAGCAGCGAATTGAAAGATATTTGGGTAGAGTTACCCGACAGGAAATGTTCGGTATCAATAGAGCGTTGCTTGTCAGTCTGGATTTGAATACATCCTCTCGTCAGTGAAAACTATGGGCAGACCTACCTTTGTTGGGCTGCCTATACTTTTGCCGATGAGGTTCCATGAATAGCTCAGGGAGATTTTGGCAAGAATGATAAACGAAGGTGGTGATTGCAGATGACAAGAAGTGAAGCGACAAAATCTACAGCAGCTGAACAGCTGGTGGATATTCGAGATGTGAAAATTGATCGCTCTTTGCCGAGTGAGGAAAGAATCAAATCCTTTATCGAGCAGATTAAAAATCCTTACCAGTTCAAAGTAGGCAACACGGTTGTGAGAGTGTCGTTTGCAAATACGCAGAATACGATTACTGACAACTTCATCAACATGATTGCTTCTATGTAACGGATAAATCCGTTGGCAGAAATTGGCGAGATACTAATGCGGTGACAAACTGGATTTTCGCAGTCCGCTATGGTAACATAGCCTTGGACAAAATCATGCGAAAACTCCGGTTTGTTTTTTCAGCTTCGGACGATTAACAAACAGGAGTGGCACACTATGCAAAAAAGTATTGATAAGATTTACTATGCCGCCATCTACCTGCGTTTATCGAAGGAAGATGGTGACCTTTCTTCTGGCGAGAAGAAAGAAAGCAACAGTATCGCTAACCAGCGAAAGCTGATTGAAGATTATTTGAGCAGAAACCCTGAGATCACTTTGGTTCAGGAGTTCTGCGATGATGGTTATACAGGTGCTAATTTTGACCGTCCTGACTTTCAGCGAATGATGGAACAGGTCAAAACAGGAAAAATCAACTGCATCATTGTCAAAGACCTTTCTCGTTTTGGTCGTGACTACATTGATTCCGGCAGATATATCGAGAAGATTTTTCCGTCCCTGGGCATCCGTTTTATTGCCATCAACGACAACTACGACTCTGCACAGTCTCAGCAGGTAGGCAACGAAATCATTCTTCCGTTCAAAAACCTGATTAACGACTCTTATAGCAGGGATATTTCCATCAAGATTCGTTCCAATTTGGAGACCAAGAGAAGAAATGGCGAATTTGTTGGAAGCCATGTAGTCTACGGCTACCGTAGATCTGACAATGATAAAAACAAACTGGTCATCGACCAGACTGTTGCTCCGGTCATCCAGAGCATTTTCAGCATGAAGATGGATGGCTTCAGTCCTGCACAGATTGCAGACAAGCTGAATAAAGACGGTGTTCCGTCTCCTTATGAATATAAGAGACAGAGTGGTTCCAAATACCAGTCTGGTTTCAAGAAACAGATTCAGACCGATTGGGGCGCAAAAGCGATTTATCGTATTTTGAAAAATGAGATGTACACCGGCACTCTGGTTCAGGGAAAGACAACGACTCCAAACCATAAAATCAAAAGCAGAACAACAAAAGATGAAGCGGATTGGATGAGAACGGAGAACGCACATGATGCGATTATCTCTCCTTCCGTTTTCGATATGGTTCAGAAGCTCATGCTTGAGGACACAAGAAGTCCTTCGGGCGATAATTCTGTGCATCTGTTTTCAGGTAAGGTGTTCTGTGCTGATTGCCAGAGTACCATGACCAGAAAGAAAACCAAGTCCGCAGGCAAGGAGTATGTGTACTTCGTTTGCAATGCCAATAAGGTAGATCGCAAGGTATGTGATGCACACACCGTAAAGGAACAGGTTGTTTACGATGCTGCTCTTGCGGTCATTCAGGCACAGGTTTCTCTTGCCTTAAACTTGGAAATTGCCCTTGGGAAATTGAACGGTATCTCTTGGGAGCGCCGTGAAATGGAGCGTATCGCTTCAAAAATTGCCAGACAGGAAGAAGTTATCGAACACAACAAGCAGATGAAAGCTCATGTGTACGAGGACTTCAAGACAGAAATGATTACTCGTGAGGAATACTTTATTTTTAAGGCTGAGTTCGACAAGAACATTCAGGAAGCCAAAGAAGCTATTGCCCGTCTGGTAGGTAATAAAAATCAAATCAGTTCCGGTCTCACGGAACAGCAGAGCTGGCTTGCACAGTTCAGAGAATACGAAAATATTCAGGAATTGAACCGCAGAGTCGTAGTCAATTTCATTGATAGAATTGAGATTACCGAGGATAAGCAGGTTCATGTTGTTCTGAATAACGCAGATCAGTTCCAGGCGATTATGGAGTTCCTGGAGGAAGAAAAAGCGAAAGCCGACGCAAAGAAGGTGATTTCGTTCATAAGGGAGGTGAGCTAAATGGCAAGACCGTCAAAGCGCCGTCAACAGGCATTAGCCAGTCAGACCGCTGCTG
Organism: Brotaphodocola sp.; assembly: GCF_050873365.1. Classification (GTDB taxonomy): domain Bacteria; phylum Bacillota; class Clostridia; order Lachnospirales; family Lachnospiraceae; genus Brotaphodocola. Next base: position 3,737 of record NZ_JBNMIQ010000038.1, read on the forward strand.
CGGAACAGTTTACTGTCGTTCACAAGACTGCTATCTACGCTCGTCTTTCTCGTGAAGATAATCTGAATAGCTCTGATTCTATCGAAAATCAGCTGGCATTGCTCAATGAGTATGTAAGCAATCGTCCGTATCTGCAACTGGCAGGAACATTTGTTGACAATGGCTACACGGGAACGGACTTTGACCGTCCTGAATGGCAGAAGCTGATGGAAGCAGTTCAGGCAAAAGAGATTGACTGCATCGTAGTAAAAGACCTTTCCCGACTTGGACGTAACTACATCGAGACCGGTGAGTTTCTTGAAAAAATCTGTCCGTTCTTCGGTATCCGTTTTATTGCTATCAATGATGGTTTTGATACAGATACTGTAGAAGCAAGTGGTCAGCTGTCTGTATCCCTTTCCAATATCATCAATGATTACTATGCCAAGGACATTTCTCGCAAGGTATCTTCTGCCCTGAGAAGCAAGATGGAAAACGGCGACTTTATTGGCGCATGGGAAAAGTACGGATACATTAAAGACCCAAACAATAAGAATCAGCTGATTATTAACCCTGAGACTGCACCTGTCGTAAAGCAGATTTTTCTGTGGCGTAGCGAAGGTATGAGCTATATGGGTATCAACAAGAAGCTCAATGACAGCGGTGTTCTCTCTCCGGGACAGTACAAAGCGAACCGTGGCATTGTTACGAACAACAATCAAAAAGACCGTGTTATCCTCTGGAACAAGCACATGATTACTGAGATTCTGAAGGATATTACTTATCTGGGTCATTTGGCTCAGAGAAAGGCTTCTCAATGCTTGTATGCCGGTATCTCCTTCCACCGTACAGAGGAACAGGACTGGATCATCGTTGAGAATACCCATGAACCTATTATTGAGCAGGAACTGTTCGATAAGGTCCAGGCTATCAACAGTGCTGCCGCAGAAAAGTCAAAAGCAAACAGTGGTAAATACGACCACTTACCGAAAGCTGTAAACATCTATGGGAAGAAATTCACCTGTGCTGACTGTGGCTCCGTAATGAAACTTGTCCGTTCTTTCAGCACAAAGAAAGACAAGGTGTACTTCACCTTTAAGTGTCCGACCTATGCTGAGCATGGCACAAGAGCTTGCAATGCAAAAAAGATGCGTAAAGCAGACTTGGATGAAGCTGTTCTTTCTACCATTCAGGCACAACTTGACCTGTTTGTAGATATGCAGGACAGTCTGCATCAGCTGCTGGCTATGAAGAAAGCTATGGCAAAGCAAAACGGGCAGAAAGATGAAATCAAATCTTTGCAAAAGAAGCTCGACCATAAAAAAGGTTTGTTTGGAGGTCTTTACCGAGATTTGCGTGAGGGACTTATCTCTGATGAGGACTACGCACAGACCCGTGAAGTTATTCTGGGTGAAATCGAACGCTTGGAAAAGCAGTTGGCAGAGCTTGAGGGAACCACGAACAGATTTGAAGAACAGCTTCGTGGTGAAAAGAAATGGGCTGAACTTGTAAAGAAATATCATCATGCCACCGAAGTTACTGCCGAAATGGTGGATGCAATGATTGTTTCTATGAAGATGAACAAAGATAGCTCCCTGAGTATTGAGTTCAACCACATGGATGAGTTCAAGGCTATCTTCGATACTATCGACATTCTCAGAAAGGAGGTTGCGTAATATGAAAAAGAGCATTGGCATCTATCTCCGTCTTTCTCTGGAAGATGTGGACAAGAGAACCAACAAGGCAAAGGATGAAAGTAACAGTATTGTTGCACAGCGTCAGCTGATCCAGCGACATATCGAACAAAACCCTTACCTTTCTAATCTGCCACAGATGGAGTTCTGCGACGACGGCTTTAGTGGCACGAACTTTGAGCGACCGGACTTTCAGAGAATGATTGACCTTATCCGTGCCGGTGAAATCCATATCGTGATTGTCAAAGACCTTTCCCGTTTTGGTCGTGACTATCTGGAAGTAGGTGATTACCTGGAACACATTTTTCCGTTCCTTGGTGTCAGAATGATTTCCATTAACGACCATTATGACAGTGAAAAGTATCTTGGCAATACCGCAGGTATGGACATTGCCTTTCGTAACCTGATTTACGATTATTACAGCAAAGACCTCTCCAAAAAGGTCAAGTCGGCTATGAGAACAAAACAGCGTAATGGTGGCTATATCACCTGCTGTACTTATGGCTACAAGGTTTCTCCGAAAAACAAGCATCAGATGATTATTGACCCCGAAACGGCACCGATTGTACGCAGGATTTTTACCGATGTTATCACAGGTAAATCCACCAGTCAGGTTGCCAGAGAGTTGAATGCCGAGGGCATCCCTACTCCGCAACAGTATAAAGGTGTTGCCAGAAGAAAAGATAGTCCTTCAAAAGCATTATGGACACATAACCGAATATTGGATATGTTGAAGAATATCAAGTACACCGGTTGCATGGTGAATCACACTCGTGAGAGCATGGTGATCCGTGCGAAGTCCCAGCGCAGAGTTCCAAAGGAAGGCTGGATTTATCATGAGAATGCCCACGAAGCCATTGTGACAACAGAGGAATTTGAAGCAGCACAGGCAGCTCTGCGTAAGGTAAAACCCCATATTAAGAAGAAAGCCGAGAACTTCTTTCCATTCTATTGCGCCCATTGCGGTCGTAAGCTCCAAAGAACTTTTGGCACAGATATTCACTTCTATTGTGTAACTCCGTATTGGGACACGAATGAAGAACTGTGCAAATCAGTTAGATGGGACAGGACGGATATTGAGGAAGTTGTTTTGGCTTCGTTAAAGGCTCAAATTGCCGTTATGACGGTCGAATCTGTCGGCAATACCCAGGATACCATTTCCGAAGGAACATTGCTTAGACAACGTTTGAAGGCTCTTACAAGCGAATTGGAAAGTGGGGATACCCAGAAGGTTCAAAGCTACTTGGACTATCGTGAGGGTCGCATAACAAAGGAGGATTTTATTGCTCTCCGTTCTGAGCGTGAAAAACGTATGGAAGAATTAAAAGTTCAGATTGCGGAAGCAGAAGCTGCGTATGAAGATTTTCTCGAAAAAGAAAATCAGACAAAGAAGGAACAGGCAATCATTGAGCGTACAAGTTCCATGAATGACGAAGCTCTGAAAGAACTGATGTATGATGCGGTTGAGCGTATCAATGTCACAGACAATCAGAACATCGAAATCGTCTGGAAATTCAATGATCTGTTTGCAACAGCATAACAAAGAGCCAGTTGAAAACGACTGGCTCACATCTTTGAATAAAATGTCGATTTTTGTCCTAAAATGACTCAATGAGTAGGACGGGTGTGAAGGCTCCGAAAGCTGAAGAATCCTTATATTTCAATGCTTTTCGGGGCTTCACAAAAATTTTTTGCACCTGATTGACACAATCAGATGATCTTGGACGCGTGGTGATTCCCAAGGAAATCCGGAGAACACTTCGTCTGAGGGAGGGAACCCCGTTGGAGATCTTTACGGACAGAGAGGGCGAAGTAATCTTAAAGAAGTATTCTCCAATGATGGAGTTGACAGCATTTGCAGGGCAGTATGCGGAGTCGATGGCGCAGTCGACGGGAATGACAGTCTGTATCGCAGATCGAGATCAGGTGATTGCAGTGGCGGGTGGCCCTAAGAAGGAACTTCTTCAAAAAACGATCAGTTCGCAGTTGGAGGAGGCAGTCAATGAGAGGGAGACATTTCTCGCAGGAGTTGGAGGGCGGGCAATGATTCCGGTGGCGGATGAGGATATTGAGGGGGTTACGGCACAGGCGATCGCGCCGATCATCTGTGAAGGAGATGCGATCGGAGCGGTGATCCTGATGAGTCGGGATGCCCGGGCAAAATTTGGGGATGCGGAGCTTCGTCTCGTCACGACGGCAGCAGGATTTTTGGGACGCCAGATGGAAGCATAGTGGTGTTTGATTGCTTTTTCTCCTTTTCTAAGCTATAATGAGCGCAAGAGAAAAACAGGAATTAATTGGATTTCAGATAGCCTGATACAGCTTTTATTTTTATGCAGAAGTGATACAGAATTTGTACAGAATGAAAAGATCATCACAGAATGTGGTGAAAAAGGAGAAAAGCAAATGACAATGGAAGAAAACAAAAAGAATCTTACTGAGGGAGACTGGGAGCTCTCAGAGGAGTACTATCAGCAGGATGGTCCGGAGAAGACTCTGAATCTGGAGGATTTTATCGAGGCAGAAGAACCGGATGGCAGTGAGAAAGAGACTTTCGGAAAGGATGATCAGCTTGGCGCAGAGCTTTCCCGCGTGGCAGAGCAGGTTCGTCAGACGATGGAGTTTACGGCACAGGGGATGTCTGCGGAGGAGATTGCAGAGCGTCTCGGAGTCGAGGCTTCCTATGTGCGCGACATTGCAGTCTGTGTGCAGGCATTTCCGGAGGATAATCCGATGGCAGTTGCACGTCTGCTTGTGCTCGGTTAAAGGGGGCTGTCCGGATGTTTTTTATCATGGGAATCAGCCAGGGAGAGAAGAAGCTGAATTTTGACCAGACGATTGTGTGCAGTCATTGCGGACAATATGGTCATTTGGAAGTTTATATGATCTATTCGTATCTGAGCCTGTTCTTTATTCCGATTTTCAAGTGGGGACGCCGGTACTTTGTGAAGACAACGTGTTGTGGGGCATCTGCGGAGATTGATGCAGAGCTTGGACGCCAGATTGAGCGTGGAGAGGTGACTTCTCTTCCGGAGAATATCATTCCGCACAGTCCGGATGAGTATGCACCGCACCGGATGCATCGTTGTCCTTCCTGCGGATTTGAGACAGAGGAAGATTATCAGTTCTGCCCGAAATGTGGTCAGAGATTGAATTAACATTGAAGGTAAAAGTTGAAAAGACAAAAGGGATGAGACAGAATCGTGTTCTGCCTCGTCCCTTTTCTGTTTTGCCATTCAATAACCGGGTAATGGGTAATTTAAATTCACCGGAACATATTTGTGATCTCGTGAAAGAGTGCGATGTCGCTCTGCTTGATCTTGATGTTGGAGACGAGCTCTTCGCCCTCCGGTGTTGTCACCTTGAATTCGATTACGGTTCCTTCCTTGATTCCACGTTTGCTGACTGCGGAGAGAAAGAGCGGGAAACGTGGATGATTGGATTTAAAACGTTCCCAGGCGGATTTTAACTGAAGAAGTTTTAATGGATTGATTGGACTCATTTGTATAAAAAGCTCCTTTTAAATTTAATAGCTTATATTTATTATATCCGGATTTAAGAGAATTCACAATCTTTTTGGTTCACTCAAAACTATAATATTGTTGCAATAAGAGTAGCAAATACGATATAATCAATCTAAAATGTTTACTCCTGAAAAATCATATGAGGAGGCTATAATTATAATGAAAATGAGTCGACTTTTACAATATGTTTATATAGAGTGGGTACGGTGTAGCTTGAATAAGCATGGAAATTACTGCAAATTTCAAACCAGAGCGTTACCACTTTCTTCACAAATTGAGTGTGATGAGGGGGCTCAGTATAAAATTGAAGGATTGATTTTGAAAAACAGGTGTAATTTGAGAGTCAGAAAAGGCAGTGTTTTAGAGATCGGTCGCAATGTCTCCTTTAATAATAATTGTACATTGACCTGCCGTGGTAAGATTTCTATTGGAGACGATACAAACATTGGACCTAATTGCGCAATATTTGATCATGATCACGATTATAGGTCAAGCGACAGAAAGGGCAATTTTAAAGTCGGATCAATCACGATTGGGAAAAATGTTTGGATTGGAGCTAATGTTACGATATTAAAAGATAGCGTGATAGGAGATAATTGCGTTGTTGGAGCTGGCAGTGTTGTAAAGGGTAGATACCGTGAGAATACGGTCATTGCAGGAAATCCAGCGGTGGAAAAGAAAGTAATCGAATAATAAATAATAAAAACTAGGTGATTGTTGAGCTTGCCTGGGGGAGAAAAGAGGAACGTGTATGGAAAAGAGAGGATGTGGCATGCTGCTTCCGGTAGCGAGCCTTCCGTCAAAGTATGGAATCGGAGCATTTTCGAAAGAAGCCTATGAGTTTGTCGATAAACTCGTGAAGGCGGGACAGCAGTACTGGCAGATCTTGCCGTTGGGTCCGACGGGCTATGGGGATTCACCGTATCAGGCGTTTGGAGCGTTCGCAGGAAATCCCTACTTTATTGACCTGGAGCAGTTGATTGAGGATGGTCTGCTGACTGAAGAGGAGTGCCAGACGGCAGACTTTGGAAATGATGACCGCGATATCGATTATGGAAAGATTTATGAAAATCGATTCCCGCTTCTGAAGAAGGCGTTTTTGCGCTGGGTGGAACAGCAGAAGAACGCAGGGATGGATGAGAAAGAGATCCGGAAATACTTAAAGAAACAGCTCCGTGCCGAGACGAGAGATTACTGTTTCTATATGGCACTGAAGAATCAGTTCGGAGGAAAGAGTTTCAGCGAGTGGGATAAGGATATCCGCACCCGCAAGGAAGATGCGCTCAAGCATTATAAAAAAGAGCTGAGGGAAGAGATTGCATTCTATGAGTTCCAGCAGATGCTCTTTGAAAAGCAGTGGAAAGCACTCAAGACTTATGCAAATGAGCACGGAATCCGCATTATTGGAGATATTCCGATCTATGTAGCGGCGGACAGTGCAGACAGCTGGGCACATCCGGAACTTTTCCAGTTCGATGAGGACTGTCGCCCGACCGCAGTTGCGGGATGCCCGCCGGATGCTTTTTCTGCAACCGGACAGCTCTGGGGTAATCCGCTCTATCGTTGGGATTATCACAAGAAGACGGGATATTCGTGGTGGATGGATCGCATGGAGTACAGCTTTGAACTCTATGATGTTGTTCGTGTCGATCATTTCCGTGGGTTTGATGCCTACTATTCAATTCCGGCAGGATCAAAGACGGCGGAGTTTGGTCACTGGGAGGACGGTCCGGGATACGATCTTTTCAAGAAGATGAAGGAGCGTTTTGGAACCCTTGATATCATTGCCGAGGATCTTGGATTTTTGACTCCATCTGTGTTTAAACTTGTAGAGAAAACGGGATTCCCTGGAATGAAGGTTCTGGAATTTGCCTTCGACGGAGGTCCGGGAAATCAGTACCTGCCACATCACTATGAGAAGAACTGTGTGGTGTATACAGGAACGCATGACAATATGACGCTTCAGGGATGGTACCACGAGTTGAGTCCAGAGACAAAGAAATTTGCAGTGAATTATCTTGGAAATGAGAGGACTCCTCAGGGAGAGATCCACTGGGACTACATTCGTCTTGCACTCTCAAGCACAGCGCGCCTTGCCGTGATTCCGGTTCAGGATTATCTCGGACTTGGAAATCGTGCGAGAATCAATGAGCCGTCTACACTCGGAAAGAACTGGCGTTGGAGAATGAAGTCGGAGGATCTGACGGACGAGATTCTTGAGCGGTGCAGACAGATGGCGGAGCAGTACAGCCGTGTGCCGGAGAATGAGCAGGAAGACGAGCCAGAAAAAGATTTAGAGAAAACGTGAGCATTAAATTAAAAAGAATATATAAAAAATAATGCCCAAAACAAAATAAGTAAAATAAAATGAGTAAAACAAAAGCTGTCCCATTCGGGTTCTCTGCCTTGTGTTGCCTGTGCAGAGACCCGGATGGACAGCTTTTTAATTTCTTGAAATCATCCCAACGATAAAGGATTTTAATCTTACTCTTACTGGAGATCGAGAACGAGACCGTCCTCAGATTCCTCCTCGCTCGAAGATTCCATAGTTGTTTTGTCTGTGTCTGTGATGGAAAGTTCACTGCTGGATGTTGAGGACTCTGTCTCCTCTGAATCGGAGATCACAGCGTCATTCTGATCGGTCTGTCCAGGAAGAATCGTTTCGGTCTCACCCTCGCCGATCTGGTGAAGCGGACCTTCTGAACATTCTAAGGACTCTGCCATTCCGTTTTTGTGAATCACATAACTGCGCTGAATTTCATTTCCTGCCTTGTCCAGAGCCGTGATCTGGATTCCGTTACTTCCAACCTTGTAGGAGATGATGCCGGAGGAACGATCAAAGACAAGGGGTTCAATCGACTGACCGTCAGCGTTTACTGCCTTGATTGAATCAAAGTTGACACCGGACTGGCTGTCGTTGACATTCAGAGTCAGAATGTCGTTGTCAAACTTTGGAGAGTCGAAGGTCGGCGGAACATCGTCGAGAACGTTGACATGGTCGAAAAACTGTCCGAACATTCCATTGATGTTTGTGATGTCAGCTTCCACAGAACCATTTTTGTTGACGGTAACGACATAGGAACGTTTGGATTCCTCCGTCATTTCAAGTGGAGTTCCATCGAGTGTTACCTCAAGAGATTTCACCGGGAACAGGGAGGTAACCCGAACCCGAACCTGAGTGGTCAGATAATCCTGTGTGTCTGCGACTTCAATCGTAAGTTTTGGTGCAGCTGTCACACAGTAAAAAAGAATTCCGTTAAAAATCAGAAACGGAAGAACATAAAAAAGCAGTACATGCCGAAACCCATCGGATCTTCTCCGGGTATGGCTGGACTGCCGACTGGATTGATTCTGATATGATCCCATAGAACACTCCTTATTTCCAGGCTGACGCCTTGATTTCTGCACATAAGCATAACAGAAAAACAGGGCTTTTACAAGAAAAGATTTTCTTACGATCGTCCTTTTCAGTCACAATCAGGTATGATATAATGAGCGCAAAAGAAAAGCAAGCGACTGCGAAGCAGGCATTTGCTTTTCTTGCGCCATTAACGAGCAAACCGCCTGCGTTAGCAGGCAGATGAGTGCGTGAGCACGAGTTTGCGAGTGTATGATATAATGAGTGTCGACTCGAATAATGCAATGAGCGCAAAAGAAAAAATTAAAATTATTATTCATAAAAGAAAACAGGGGCGTGTCAGGGCGGGCTGACCGGTGTGAAAGGAAGTACGATGATCGAGAGAGCGGCGGAATTTGCGACAAAGGCACATGAAGGTGTGATGAGAAAGGGAAGCAAAGTTCCTTATATCTATCATCCGATGGAGGTGGCGTTGATTGTGGCGCTTTTGACCACGGATGAGGAAGTGATCTCAGCGGCATATCTGCATGATGTGCTGGAAGACACGGAAGTGACTCCTGAAGAGCTGGAGGAGGCTTTTGGACCGAGGGTGAGGAGCCTGGTAGAGTCGGAGAGCGAGAATAAGGCGTTGACTTGGAAAGAGCGAAAGGGAGCGACGATTGAGCGCTTGAAGACGGCGTCGTTGGAGACAAAGATTCTTACGCTTGGGGATAAGCTAAGCAATATGCGTTCGACTGCGCGCGATTATATGGTGGAGGGCGAGAACCTCTGGCAACGCTTCCATGAGACGAGACCGGAGTGTCATCGCTGGTACCTTGAAGGGGTTTTGGAGGGCTTAAAAGAGCTTGAGAATACCTCCGCATATCAGGAACTCGTGCGCCTGTATCACTTTGTCTATGAGGGCAAGTGGGGCTTACTGACACCGGAGGAGAAAGCGTTTCGCACAGAAGAATAAAAGGAGGGCAACGAACGATGGAACCGCGTGAGTATGTAGTAGAGCAGATTGATGGAGATTATGCACATCTGAGAAGAACGGATGCGCAGGAGGAAGAACTCAAACTTGTGGCGCGCGCTCTGCTTCCGGATGGAATTATGGAGGGAAGCCGTCTCCACTATGAGATGCTGGAATACACTCTGGTATAGTCACCGAAAACGTTATTTTTCAGATTTTAAAAATTTAAATCTTAAACACTTAGAAAAGTCTGATGCGAGAGTCTAAAATGATTCCGCATGCAGGCTTTTTTTGCGTCATATGATGTAACAGTCTGAACCGAGAAGGAAAGGGATGGCGTGCAGGATGGGTGAATGGTATCGATGTTCGGGGAAGGAAGTGTGCAGACAATTTCATGTATCAGAGCGTGGACTGAGCAGGAAAGAGGCGGAGAAACGCCTTGCAGAGATCGGAGAGAACTGTCTGAGCGGGCAGAGGGAGAAGAAGGCATGGCAGGTGTTTGTCGAGCAGTTTGCGGATCTGCTCGTGTGGATTCTTCTCGGAGCGGGGATGATTTCTGCGCTGTCAGGTGATTTTGAGAGCACCGCAGTGATCGGTGCAGTGCTGATTCTGAATGCAGTCCTGGGAACGGTTCAGCACGAAAAGGCGAGGAAGTCCTTGGAGAGTTTGAGAGCAATGTCTGCACCGTCCGCCCATGTCCTGAGGGACGGAGTTGTCATCGAGATTCCATCCCGTGCTGTCGTGCCGGGGGATCTGTTGATTTTATTTGCGGGCGATCTGGTCTCAGCAGACGGTCGAATTTTGGAGTCGCATGGTCTTCGTGTGAATGAGAGTGCATTGACCGGCGAGGCGGAGAGTGCCTGCAAGCAGGAGCAGGTCATTTCGTCCGGTATTTCGGAAAATAGGGACGCAGATCACTCGGCAGGGGGCTCAATCGGGATCGGAGATCAGAACAATATGGTATTTTCGGGATCGCTTGTGACGGCAGGGCGGGGAATCGCAGTTGTGACGGCGACCGGAATGAAGACGGAGATCGGAAAGATTGCCGGAATGATGAATGAGACGCAGGAGAAGGAAACTCCGCTCGAACTTTCGATGGAACGCTTCGGGAGTCGTTTGGCGGGGGGAATTATGCTGATCTGTGCACTGATCTTTGGCTTGAGTCTGTATCGCAGGATGCCGGTTCTCGAGGCGCTGATGTTTGCAGTGGCGCTTGCCGTCGCCGCGATTCCGGAGGCGCTTGGCTCGATTGTCACGATTGTGCAGGCGATGGGGACACAGCAGATGGCAAAGGAACATGCGATCATCAAGGATTTGAAAGCGGTGGAGAGCCTTGGCTGTGTCTCTGTGATCTGTTCGGATAAGACGGGAACGCTGACGCGCAACCAGATGCATGTAGAAGAGATTTGGAGCGGTGGAAGATGTACGAAGATTGGAGAGGGAGGACAGGAAGCCAGGGAGAAGAAAAATCCAAATGAGAGGGCGCTTCTTTTTGCCTCCGTTTTAAATAACGATGGACACGGGGAAGTCGGAGATCCGATGGAGAGGGCACTTTTGGAGAATGCAAGGCAAGCGGGAATGGACGTGGAAAAATTGCAGGGGGAATACCCGCGCATGGATGAGATTCCGTTCGATTCGAGGCGAAAGCGGATGACGACTCTGCACCGCTGTCCGAGTGGAGCGGAACTTTTGATTGTAAAAGGGGCGTGGGAGGTGGTGATCGAATTCTGCACAGAGATTCAGACCTCGACAGGAATTCGGGCGATGGATGCCGGATGGAGAAGGCGGATTGCGCAGGAGACGGCAAGGTGGGCGAAAAATGGGTTTCGCGTTCTGGCATTTGCGTTTCGTGAGAGCAAGGTGATCGAAAGAGATGGATCAAGATATCGATCAAGATATCGATATATAAATAGATCCGATCGATCAGAGCGTGCATTTGGAAAGCAGAGCAAGCGCATGGAAACCGAAGAAAGGGAGGAATGGGAGCAAAATCTGATCTTTCTCGGGATGATTGCGTTTTTGGACCCTCCGCGCTCGGAATCCCAGATGGCGGTTGCGACTGCAAAGCGGGCAGGCATCCGGACAATCATGATTACGGGGGATCACAGGGGAACGGCGGAGGCGATCGCAGAGAAAGTCGGAATCAGAGATCATAACCGAAACGATCAAACCGTAACGGGAGCAGAACTTGACCGGATGACGCAGGAAGAACTGAGGGAGAAACTTGAGAGGATTTCCGTCTATGCGCGGGTGTCGCCGGAACATAAGATTCGGATTGTGAGGGCGTGGCAGGAGCGGGGAAAGGTTGTGGCGATGACGGGGGACGGGGTCAATGATGCGCCCGCACTTCGGATGGCAGATATCGGAATTGCGATGGGAAATGGCGGAACGCAGGTATCGCGGGATGCAGCGTCGATGATTCTGACGGATGATAATTTCGCGACGATTGTGAAGGCGGTGGCGAACGGGAGAAATGTCTACCGAAATATCCGTCATGCGATTGAATTTCTGCTGTCGGGAAACATGGCGGGGATTCTCTGTGTATTGTATACATCAATTTTTGCCCTGCCTGTCCCGTTTGAACCGGTTCACCTGCTCTTTATCAATCTGGTGACGGATTCGCTTCCGGCGATTGCGATTGGAATGGAGGCACAGGAGGAGGGACTTCTCGATCTCCCACCTCGAAATCCAAGGGAGAGCATTGTCACGCGAAAACTTGCACTTGAGATTCTGTTTCAGGGAGGACTCATCGCGTGCAGTACGATGATGGCATATGCGGTCGGGCTTCACGATGATGCGACAACCGCAAGTACAATGGCGTTTGCTTCCCTGACTCTTGCCCGGCTCTTTCACGGGTTTAACTGTCGAAGCCGTCATTCGCTGTGCCGGATCGGAATATTCAGCAACTTGTGGACGGTGCTTGCGCTGGTTGCCGGAACCGCACTTCTCGGAGCCGTATTGTTTCTGCCGAGCTTACAGCCTCTGTTTGAGACTGCAGATTTGAGCGCAAGACAGACGATGGCTCTGTTTCTGTTTGCCCTCCTGCCGACGATTGTGATTCAGGGCGGAAAGATTCTGCGTGAAGCTCTCGAATAAAAAGGCGATTCGTTCTCCTACCGGCTTTGATACCTTGCATCTTGCATGTGGTTTGTTATGGAACGTGCACATGCGTTGTGGAATTTACGGAACAAAACGGTAACCGAGTCCGCGCACGGTCACGATGTGGCGGGGTTTCTGTTTGTCGTCCTCGATCTTACTGCGCAGACGGTTGATATAGACCATGATCGCATTGTCATCCACAATGACAGAGTTCCCCCAGACCTGCTCGTAAATCATTTCCTTTGTGAAGACCTGATTGGGGTGGCGCAGAAAGAGCAAAAGGATTGCACTTTCCCGCGCAGAGAGAATCAATTCCTCTCCGTTTCGATAGAAACGCATCGTGGAAGAGTGGTAGGAAAATGGACCACATTCAAGCACATCGGAGTGGTTTAAAATGAGGTCTTTGTTGCGCCGGATCAGGGCTTTGACTTTTGCACCGAGCACGAGAGGGCGAAATGGTTTGGTGATATAGTCATCGGCACCGATCGAGAGTCCGTAGAGAGAGTCGTAGTCCTCACTGCGCCCGCTGACAATGATAACAGGAGTCTTGATTCCCTGACTGCGCATCTGTTTGATGACCTCAAATCCCTCCATATCTCCGAGCATGACATCGAGAAGAACCAGTGCGTAACTACCGCTGTTTCTTGCGAGCAGGGCGAGGGCGGAGGCACCACAGTCGGCAACGTCGGTGTCGAGATCGTTGCTGTGCATGACTTTTTCAAGCAGTTTGCAGATTGCCGGATCATCGTCGACAATCAGTACTTTATCGTTCATAGAAATCCCTTCTTTTTGTTTCCGATTTTCCGATCGTTTCCGTTCACGCGTTGTGCAGACCATAATGGAAGAGTTGCTTCCTGTACACGAAATTCGTTGCAGTTTGTGAAGCGCATGAACGGTAACGAGTTTGATTGAGAACGTTTGGACATTTTGTAAGAAATATTATAATATTAACAAAGAAGTGAGTCAATATGAGATGGGGCAAACGATCCGGGGCAAAAAATTTTGTGTTACCGTTTCTGCATTGCGCAAATGATAACGGATTTTGCCAATCAACAGGTGAAGCAGTGGAGGAGCATGCGAGAAAATAGGAAGACAAAAAAATAGAAAAAGCGAGGAAAGACGAAAAGAAAAAATGAGAGAAAAAAAGCAGAGCGAGAAAAATCAACGAGACGCACAGATCAGGAATCAGGAGGGACAGAATCAGGAGAAAACCTCTCAAAAGAACCGTATCCAAAAAATTACGGCGCTCCTGTTTGGCGTGGCAGTTTTGCTGGTGATCCTGATCGGAAAACAGAGCTGGAATGAGTACCGGGATTCGATCATTGATAATCAGAAAAAGCAACTGCTTCTGACGGTTCAGGGACTTAGAGACAGCATGGAAGAATTCATGGCTTCTTATGTAGATGATCTTGAAGGATTATGCATCCTGTCAGAGAAAAACTGGGATCAGGAGGAGAACCTGAAAGAAAGATCCGAAGAAAGCCCAAAAGAAAACCAAAAAGAGGACCCGCAAGAAGATCAACAGGAAAATCAGCAAGAAGATCAGCAAGAGAATTTGCAAGAGAACCAGAATGGGGCTCAAAACAAAGACTTTGCGGACTGGAGTTGTTTACAGGAATATGTGGACACCCATGAGAGGCGTGTCGTCGATGTGGTTGCAGAGGATCTTGACGGAAATGTGATCGAGAGTGTTCACGGGTCGGAGATCGAGACGATTTACTCGAAGAGTCAGATCGATGAGTATCAGACGCTGATTCAGGCGAAGCTCACAAATGGCAATATGGAACTGATTCTTCAGAGAGAGATCCCGGAAAAGGGCAAACTGTCACTGATTCTAAACACAGAGCGGTATTTTGAGACGATGATGGAGGGACTTCGCGTCGGCAAAAATGGATATGTGCTTCTGAAGGATTCCAAGGGAGTCATTTTGCTCCACCCGGAGCGGGAACAGTGGGGAATCGATGCGATTCAGGACAGAGAAAAACTCTATCCCGGACTTGATTTGAGCAGTCTTCAGGAGCTTATAAACAAGCAGAACCGGGGAGAAGAGGGAGTTGACGACTACTATTCCTACTGGTGGATGGAACCGAATCAGCCTCGCGTGCGAAAAATCTGTGCGTATTCGCCGATGTATATCGGGGAAGATTTTCTCGTGCTGAGTGCAGTGATGGACTACGATGAGGTCTATATTCCGGTCGCAGTCGGAGTTGTGCGTCTGATCACGATTTTCGTCATTTTCTTTGGAATTCTGATTGTGATGGGAATTGTGCTCGGTGGAATGTTCATGCAGAGCAAGAAGGATTCGGAGCGGATTGCCTATCTGACGGAGCTCAATGGAATTCTCGAAAAAATGCATCAGAGCGAGGAGAGAATCGCACACCAGCAACGTCTTCAGATCATGGGAACGATGACCGGAGGAATTGCGCATGAATTCAACAACTTGCTGACTCCGATCATGGGATATGCGGATCTCTTGATGATGGATCTGCCGGAGGATTCGGAGAGTTTCAGCAATGCGTATGAGATTTATGAGGCATCGGTTAAGGCGAAGGAGATCATTCAGCAGATTTCTTCTCTGAGCCGTAAAAATATGGAGACGGTCTACAAGAATGCGAGCGCCGACCATGTTTTGCGCCGGGCACTCAAGATGGTGACTTCGGTCTGTCCGGACAATGTCACGATCGAGACAAATCTGGATGTCGGAGAGGTCTGCATTCTCTGCAACGAGACGCAGATGAATCAGGTGATTTTAAATATCTGCGTCAATGCGATTCAGGCGATCGGGCATCGGGAGGATGGAAAACTCAGTGTCACGGCGCGGGTTGCGGATCGGGAAGCGTTGACGGAGATTGTGAAGGATGAGATTCCGGAGACCTGGGAGCGGTATGTGAAAGTGGATATTTCCGACAATGGATGTGGAATGAGCGATGAGGTGATTCGCCAGATCTTTGATCCATTCTTTACGACGAAGAAAGGCGGAAAGGGAACGGGACTGGGACTTGCACTCGTGGAGCAGATCATCGGCTCTCATAAAGGTTATATTCAGGCGGAGAGTGTGCCGGAGCAGGGAAGTACGTTTCATATCTGGCTTCCGATCAATGAGCAGAAAGAAGAGCTCGCCATGCCTACACAGAAAAACGGAGATGGACAGGCAAAGGCAGGAAGTGCTCAGATTCGGATTCTCGTGATTGATGACAATGCGAAAGTTCTCCAGATTTTGAAGCGAGATGCCGATCGCCAGAATGCTGACCTGACCGGAAGCATGACATTTATGCAGGCGAGACAAAAACTTGAGGAGCAGACATTTGATCTTCTTGTCGTCGATCAGGAAGTTGAGGGGCAGAGCGCACTCGATTTCTGTATGGCGATTCAGGGACAGGAGCCGGATCTGATCAAGATTGTGATGGCAGATCATGTGACGAAGGAGTTGATTGAGGCGAGAGAGCGCGGAATCATTCAGGCGTATTTGGATAAGCCGGTTTCTGTGATGGAGATTTTGAATACTTCGATTCGGATTCGCTCAGAGGCGGAAAAGGGAAAAGGTAGAATCTAACGAGATGACAAAACATATTCCAAAGATAAGTATCATTGTACCAGTTTACAAAGTGGAAAAATATCTTCAGAAGTGTATCGATTCAATTTTGGCACAGACATTTCAGGACTTTGAAGTGATTCTGGTTGACGACGGATCGCCGGATAATTGCTCGGCGATGTGTGATGCGATGGCAGAACAGGATGAGCGTATTGTGGTAATCCATCAGAAAAATGCTGGATTGTCAGCCGCACGAAACGTTGGACTAGATATGGCATGCGGGCAGTATATCGGATTTGTAGATAGCGACGATTTTATTGAACCAGAAATGTATGAGAAAATGTATATGGCTATACAAGAATATTGTGCCAATCTTGCAATATGTAACTTTATTTTTGTGGATGAAAAAGATCGACCTCTAGAAGCTGTAAAAAATAAAACACAGGTGACAGTACTTTCGCGAGAGAAAGCAATAAGCCGGATTACCGAAACACGCTATCATGTGGCGTGGAATAAGCTTTACCATCGGGATATTTTTGCAACTTTACGTTATCCAGAAGGTAGACTTAATGAAGATAGCTTTATTGCGCCGGATATATTGGAAAGTGTAGAGAAAGCAGTGTATCTGCCCCAGCAATTTTATTGTTATCGTCAGCGTTCTGGAAGTATTATGAATCAGAAAAAAACCTTAAAAAATTATGATGCGGTGGAAGCGGCTTATGGTTGTTGGAAATGTTTGCTTCGAAATGGACAGAAAGAAAGGCTTGAAAATGGCGTGAAATTTATTATTGAAAGTTTAAGCGTGGTTTATTGTGGGTTATCAAAAGAAGAACGCCGATCGGAAAAGAGCAAAAAAATGAAATGGCTACTTGAAAAAGCAAGACAAAAAACTGTGCAGGAAACGGGTTTTTCATTGAACCTGTTTGCACAATGTTTTTTCTTTCGATGGTTTCCTAAAGAATATCAGTTTTTTAAATCGTGGAAGTATAAGCGTTAAAGGCAGGAAAGAAAACTATCATGCGTACAAAATATACCATAATTAATGTAATTGTAAATATTGGAGGACAGTTGCTGACGGCAGTATTGACTTTTATTAGTCGGATGATTTTTATCCGATATCTTTCAGTGTCATATTTAGGTGTCAATGGGCTGTTTACGGATGTGCTGGGGATTTTAAACTTTACAGAACTTGGAATCGGTACGGCAATGATCTTTAGTTTATATGAACCAGCAGCACGAAATGATGAGAAAAAACTTGGTCGATTGATGAATCTTTACAAATGGATGTATCGCGTGGTTGCAGTGGCGGTTCTGAGCTTTGGTCTAATCCTGCTGCCATTTCTTCCGATTCTGATAGATGGCAGTAAAGAAATTAAAAATATTCAACTGATTTATTTGTTGTATGTTACTAATTCAGCCAGTTCATATTTGTTAAACTATAAAAATTCCATTTATCAGGCGTATCAGAAAAGTTATGTTCGTGCCACTTATGGAATGATTTGTGAAATTGTGCGTGTTCTGATACAAATTCTCGTGTTGGTTCTGACTGGGAGTTTTATTCTTTATCTGGTCGTACAATTTATTGTACAGTTTATTCCAAATATCTTGATCTCGCGGAGAGCTGATAAAGAGTTTCCGTATCTCAAGACTTGTAAGGAATTACCTGAAGAAAGCGAACGAAAAGATATTCTGAAAAATATCGGCGCAATGAGCATTCATAAGTTAGCGACGGTCATTGTTAATAATACGGACAGTCTGCTAATGTCATCTTATATTGGTTTAGCAACAGTAGGTATGTATTCCAATTATAGGCTTGTATTGATCAATATTCAACGTCTTATCGAAAAGGTGGGTACAGCGTTTACCGGAAGTGTTGGAAATTTGAGTGCATTGGAAGAACCAGAACGAATTTATAAAATCTATCGGGAGATGGATTTTATATTCTTTGTGATTACGGCATATTGTGCAGGTGGAATGTATATGTTAATCAATCCATTCATTGCGATCTTTTTTGGAAAACAGTATTGCTTTACAATGATGACGGTAACCATCATCATTGTGAGTTTTTTTATCACTGGACTTCGTAGAGTAAATTTAATGTTTCGAGAAGCAATGGGATTGTTTTGGAACGATCGGTATAAGGCAATCGCAGAGTCGGTTATAAACCTAGTTGTTTCGTTGATTTTGGTGCAGAAATATGGCGTGGCAGGTATCATTGGAGGGACAGTTATTAGCACATTGAGTACTTGTACATGGATGGAACCTTATATCTTGATGAAATATGGTATTCAGGATAATTGGAAGCCAAAGCTTAAAAGGTATTTTGTGAATTATGTGGAACGGTGTGTACTGACGGTGGTAATTTCTGGTATCGCAACGTATTGGGTATATCGTTTTCCGGTAGATAATGTTGCATTCTTTATTTTAGATGGAGGGCTTTATACAATTCTGTTTGTAGTGGTGATAGTGATTGTGTATCGGAAAAATTCAGAGTACCAGTCCTTGAAAAATCGCATTCTTTCTATAATTCACAAGAAAAAATAAAAAGCATGCTGACGTTTCAATGTGTTGGAGGAAAAATGAAAAATAAACCGCTAATTTCAGTGATTATTCCAGTTTATAATGTAGAACAATATTTGCAACAGTGCTTGGACAGTTTGTTGAGGCAGACCTATCAGAATTTTGAATTGATCTTGGTAGATGATGGTTCGTTAGATAATAGCTGGGAGATTATGCAGGACTATGATAAGAAAGACACAAGAGTGCGGTTATTCCGGAAAGAAAATGGTGGGGTTTCGTCAGCGCGTAATTTTGGTCTGGAAATTGCGAAGGGAGATTATATTGCATTTGTGGATTCAGATGATTTTGTGGCAGAACAATATCTGGAGGGGTTGTACTGGGCATTGGATAAAGAAAATGCAAAATTGGCTGTATGTAAATTTGCACAGGTGGATGAAACAGCTGAGCCTACATTTGAGTTGTTTTGGGAATTACCTAAAATTAGGAGAGAGATTGTTACAAAGCAAGATTATGTTTACGGTGGTGCAACAACGTGCAGTCAGTGTTGGAGAGCACTTTACCATAGAGATTTGTTGAAGGACATTCGTTTTGATTCGGAAATTTATATTGGAGAAGATACAATATTCTTTTTACAGGCATTTTTGAAAGCGGAAAAATTTGCATACATTAATGAAAAGTTATATTTTTATCGCAAGTGTGAGGACTCTTCTTATCGACATGATTTCACAATGAAGCAGTATACCGAAGTTTTGGCGTGGGAGAAAATTGTAAAAATGGTTGAAAAAGAACCTGAAGCGTTGCGAAACTCTGCCGAGGGATTGCTTTTAATTGCATATGCCCGAATTTATTATCGGATGCACAATGCACATTGCGAATCAGAATTACAGAAGGAATTGATCCGGAAGGCACGAAAACACCGAAGTGCAAAAAAATATCTTTCAGGGCGTAATATTTGGGATAAAGGGCGGGTATTTACCATGTTGTATTGTCCGTTTTTGGGTGGATTGGTCTGGAGAGTAGCACGGAAGATTCAACAAAACCGAAAATAATTGATGGATAAAAACTAAAAAGAGTCTACTTTTTGTTGATTACTGAACTACTGCATAACCACTTCAAACTACTGCAAAAAAGGGTTGCCACTCAGCAAAAATATTTGCTAATGTGACACCCCTTTTTTATTACTTATCCTCATTGAAACGACTCCGCAAAAATCGTTTCAATGGGAAAGTGAAATCAGGAATAATTCGAAATAATCCGAAATCGGAATTAGCCGAAGTATCTCTTTAACAGACCCTCGAATGCCTTTCCGTGTCTAGCCTCGTCACGAGCCATCTCATGAACGGTGTCATGGATTGCATCCAGATTAGCAGCCTTAGCGCGCTTAGCCAGATCTACCTTACCCTCGGTTGCGCCGTTCTCAGCGTCAACACGCATCTGGAGGTTCTTCTTGGTGCTGTCGGTAACAACCTCGCCTAACAGCTCTGCAAACTTAGCAGCGTGCTCAGCCTCCTCGTATGCAGCCTTCTCATAGTACAGACCGATCTCCGGATAGCCCTCTCTGTGAGCAACTCTTGCCATTGCCAGATACATACCAACCTCAGAGCACTCGCCCTCGAAGTTTGCTCTCAGATCTTTCAGGATGTCTTCGCTCACACCCTGAGCAACGCCAACTACATGCTCAGCAGCCCAGGTCTTCTCACCGCTCTGCTCTTTGAACTTGGAAGCAGGAGCTTTACATACCGGGCAGAACTCCGGTGCATTCTCGCCTTCGTATACATAACCACATACCGTACAAACCCATTTCTTCATAACCCAATTCTCCTTTTCTATAAAAATAATTTTATTGATTCGTTTCAACTAACTCTTGTGACTTTGTGACTCTTACTATCATGAATAAATTAAATTTTTGTGGCAATCATTCTGTTGCTCCGCAAAAGGTTTGGAATCCTGAACTGTGAAAGATGCTGATTTCGTCAATGAATTGGAAATTCAGATCTTTAAGTTCTCAAATCAAAAACAGTAATGATTACTGATATTAAGATACCATATCTTATTGAGAATGTCAAGCCTATTTGAGAAAAAACTCAAATAATTTTTAGTGCATGTTCTGTTTCAGGCAGGCTCCGCAGGTTCCGTAAAAATATACGGTGTGGCTGTCAATTTTCCCGTCCGTAACGGCATTTGCCATGTCATCTAAGTTGGAGAGCGGGGACATCGCAAGGTCCTGGACAGCTCCGCAGGAGTGGCAGACAAAATGGTAGTGAGGAGAGGTGTCAGCATCAAAATGATCCTTTCCATCTCCACAGGTGAGCTTCTGGATCTCACCAAGTTCCACTAAGAGATTCAAGTTGCGGTAAACGGTTCCGAGACTGATATTCGGGAATTCCTCACGGATGCTGGAATAAACGGCATCTGCTGTGGGGTGATCCTTTCTTCCCATCAAACAGGCTTTGATGGATTCGCGCTGACGGCTGTATTTCAGTACTTTCATAAAAAACTCCCTTTCTTTTATGAGGTTTGAATGTCGCCCAGAGGAAAGCCTTCCCTCTGAGCTGAATCATATTTAGTTGTCAAGTTTCGTTGATTTGTTGCAGTTGTTGCATAAAGATAAAAATAATAACGATTCCTATATTCAATATAATCATAAAAGAAAGAGAAAAGAAAGTCAAGAATAGGATATAATTCTGTTTAAAAATCACTGCGCATCTCCGTTCCACTGCGGTCGGTGCATAACAAGCGCCACTGGCGCTTTGCACCCTCGCGGAGCGTATAACTCAGAAGGGGATTGTCTCCCCTCCTGAGAAAGTTTGTGATACCCCCACCTATAGAGGAGGGGGACATCCAC
>NZ_JBNMIQ010000039.1:0-24493 GCF_050873365.1 Brotaphodocola sp.
TATCACAAACTTTCTCAGGAGGGGAGACAATCCCCTTCTGAGTTATACGCTCCGCGAGGATGCGCAGTGATTTTGATAAGAAGATGTCAGCAGAGCTGACCAAAATCACGCGCCAAGTCTCCGCGAGCGTCGACTTGAACTTCGTACTTAACTTTCTAATTAACTTCGTACTTAACTTCCTGCTTCATTTCCTAATTCATTTCTTACTTAATACCTTAATTAACTTTCTGCTCACTTCCTATTTGTGTGCAGTAAGCAACTTTCTTACCACATCGATCGGAATAACCATAAATGCCAGAATCAGGCAGATCAGCCAGGACTTCAGGCTCAGGCTCTCAACGCTGAGCACCTCTCCGCCGAAGGTGACAAACACAAACTGCATCACGAAGATCGACAGCATCACGAGAAGGAAGTTTTTGTTTCTCATCAGATTCTCAAACGGATTGATGTGAGCCGTTCTCGCATTAAAACCATTGAACGTGATCGCCATCATAAACGTTGCAAACAGTGCCGATTTGAGGTAGGTCACATCGACATCTCCGAACAGATTTCTGATCGGTGCAAAGAAGAGAATCGACAGACAGATAAATGTGATATAGAGCGCACTGATGATTACCTCAGTCAGCATCTCCTTTGTGACAATGCTCTCGTTTCTCGGAACCGGTTTATCTTTCATGTACTCTTTGAGCGCCGGCTCACTTCCGAAGGCGATCGCCGCAAGCGTATCCATTGCAAGGTTGATCAGCAGAAGCTGAATAACCGTCAGAATCACATTTTCTCCTAAAAGCGGTCCGATAAAGCAGGTCAAAACCGCTGCCACATTTACGGTCAGCTGGAAGATCAGGAACTTACGGATGCTCTTAAACATCGTGCGTCCGTACAGGATTGCCTTCTCAATCGAGGAGAAGTTGTCGTCGAGAATCGTGATGTCTCCTGCCTCTTTTGCAACCTCCGTACCGCTTCCCATCGCAAAGCCGACATCCGCTTTCTTCAGAGCCGGGGAGTCGTTGACACCGTCTCCGGTCATTCCGACTACCTCCTCGAGCTCCTGTGCCAGTCTCACGAGACGGCTCTTGTCCGTAGGAAGTGCTCTTGCGACAACTCTCAGATGAGGAAGAATCTTCTTCATCTCCTCGTCGCTCTTCTCCGCCATCTCCGCGGAGGTAAGAGCCACATCATCTGGATTCACAAGCAGACCTGCCTCTTTTGCGATGGCAACTGCGGTCTCTTTTCGGTCACCGGTTACCATGACAACCTGAATTCCCGCATTCTGTACCTCATGGATCGCATCGGCTGCCTCCTTGCGGACGTTATCGCGGATGCTGATCACACATACGAGAGTCAGATCGCCCTCATCGGACTCGCCCTCTCTCTTTGCAACTGCAAGAAGTCTCATCGAACGTCCTGCCTGTGCATCCATGTGTGCGATGAGGTAATTCTTTTCAACGAGTTCTTTCGTCTCACCGTTCTCATCGATGTAATGTGTACATCTCTCAATGATTCGCTCCGGCGCACCCTTGATGTAAGTCATGCTCTTTCCATCGCGCTGAACGGTTACACTCGAAAATTTCTTTGCGGAATCAAACGCGTTAAAGTTTCTTGCCTCTTCCTTCGCAATCGAATTTACAACCTTTGAATCAATCAGGTATGCCATCAGGGCACGGTCGGTGCTGTTTCCACCGATGATCGAGCCATTTGAGGCAACTGCACTGTTGTTGATACCGGTTCCGATGATCACATCCCCCGCAAGGTTAGACGGCATCTTGGAAAGTTCCTTAAACGGAACAACATTTCCCGTCACAAGCTCCACAACCGACAGGCGACCCTCGGTGATCGTACCGGTCTTATCGCTGAAAAGAATGCTCAAACTTCCGGCAGTCTCAAGACCGTTGATCTTTCTGACAAGGACGTTGTCCTTTGCCATTCTCAGGCTCTGGAACGACAGCAGAATCGAGGTCAGCATCGGCAGACCCTCCGGCACTGCACAGACAATGACGGTGATTGCGACAGTGATCGCGTCGAGAAGCAGGCGAATCCATTCATAGATTCCAGACGGAAGTGCTCCGGTCACAAATGTCTTGAGCAGAATTCCCACAACAATCGCAATCGCGCCCATATAGCCGAACTTGGAAATCTGCTGAGCGAGAACGCCGAGCTTTACCTGAAGCGGAGTCTGTCTCGTCTCCTCCTGCACTTCAAGCGCAAGCTCTCCGAACAGCGTCTTGTCTCCGACCACCTTAATCTCCATATAGCCTTCCCCGCCACACACAACGGTTCCGCGATATGCATAATGCTTGTTCAGCAGATCTTTCACATCATAAGAAGTCTTCTCATCCGGGCACGGGATCTTCGTTGCCTCCTCGGTCTCACCATTGAGTGCTGCCTGATCGACCTTGAGTGCTCCCTCCACGACAACTCCATCCGCCGGAATCTTGTCGCCTGCCTGAAGATACACGAGATCTCCAACAACAACTTCGCTCACATGAATCTCGAGAAGCTTTCCGTCTCGAATGACTTTCGCGATCTCCTTTGCCTCTTCCTCTTCCTTGAGCGCAGATGCCTTGTTTTCCTGTTTGTTCTCACTGATCGATGCGACTCCGTTCGCAATCACAATCGCAATCAGAATTCCTACCGGCTCAAACCATTCTGCCTGTCCGAGCAGAAAAAGTCCGATCTGAACAACCAGAGCGACCAGCAAAATCATGATCATCGGGTCCTTGAAACCTTCAAGAATCTTTTTCCACAACGGGTCTGCTGGAATCTGCGTCAATTCATTTGAACCATGCTGTTTGCGACTCTCTTCTACCTGTTTTGATGACAGTCCCTGCAACTTCATTTTTTCTCCTATTTTCTCCTATCTTTTTCCAAATCCGGAACCAAAGTCTGAATCAAATTCCAGATCGCATTCTGGATCAAATTTTGAATCAAATTCTGGATCCATATTGAGAGTTTTTTCGACAATCTCGTCAAGAAATTGTCTAAACAATATTTTATAAAATATCTCGTTTTTTGTCAATATATGCGTGATGGGAATGCAAAAAAGTAATGGCTTTTGTTACTGTTCACGCGCACGTGCCCAGTAACGGAATTTGCCGTGGCTTCGCATTTAAATACGGCAAATTCCCGCTACCACCACGTTATCTTACGGCACTTTCGGTTCCAAAAGTGCCTACCTCTGAACAGTAACAGATTTTACAGATGCGCTCCGTCCAACCTGACTCCATCACGCCCTATACCAAAGTTGGTTTTGACAATCTCATCGAGCTGTCCTGCAATCCCCGAGAACTCCTGATTCAAGTCCAGTGTCTTCACGCTGATCCGGTTTCCTCCGATCACAAACTCGCAGTCCGGCGTGATCTCCTCCTCCGTCTTCGCATACAGAAGAAGTCCCGATACCTTCCCGCTCCCGGCGACATCCTGATTTTTCACATAGGTAAAGATCTGATAAAGGTTTCCAGAGTGAATCGTCTCCTTCTCATAGTGGCTCTGCATCGTGTGACCGTAATATTTTGCGTCAATAATCAAAATCTCATCACCCAATCGCAGAAAAATATCGGTCTGCATCACCGGAAGGAAGCGAATCATCCGGGACTGCGCCTCTTCCGTCAGGTTCCACTTCACCTGAGCCGACCGCACCTCTGTCAGTTCGGGGTGATGGCATCTGATATATTCCAGAATGAATTTCTCGTAAAGCCGGTGCAAGGACTCGTCCGAAAACGTCATCATCCGGTATCCGCCCGCCTCCTCCGTCTGGATCATTCCCTCGTGCACAAAATAGCAGAGATTGAGGAGCATCTCGTAGTTCGCATTTCCGCGCTCGTAGCGAAGCGACTCCCAGCGGATCTTTGAGACATCCACCGAATCCACCTCTCCAAAGAAAGAAATCAATTTTTTGAGCTTTGCCCGTCGATCGCGCCTCACCTGTGAATCCCGGATCAGCGCCTCCATCGTCGCCTTTAAAATCTGATTGAACAGGTTGTTTGCCGACACCTCCTCAAACTCACAGCAGACCTGTTTTTTTCTCTGGATCTGGTTACGGACAGTTCCCGCAATCAACAGTTTTCCCCGCATTGTCGGCAAATCTTCCTCCCGACGCACATACGTCCGGTAAAGTCCCTGTTTCAGCTGGCGGGAGATCCCACGAAACAAAATCTCCGCAAAAAGGTCTGAGATCGCCTCAAACTCCTCCGCAGTCACGTCCTCATAAGAGTTCTGGCGTAGCACCTGAAATGCATACGCCAGCATGTAATAAATATTCTTGATGAAAATTCCCCTGTCTCTCATAAATCTTTCATAAATTCGGGAATCTTGCTCCCTATTTTTCTTTCTATTGTTCTTCCTATTTTGCTTCTTATTTTGCTCCTTGTTTTGCTTCTTATCTCATTCATTTCTCTGAGTCCGTCGCCTCTAAGACCCCTCTGAGGCGTCTCTCCCATTTTAACAGTCGTTCTCTCTCGTCAAACCAGTACTCGCGAAGCATCGGGAGAATATCATAATTCACAACCATCTTCATCCACTCCAATGTACAGGATTCCCGATTTTGTCCGCAAACATAACTGTGACCGATACAAAATCCATCTCCGAGAGAATCATCCTCCCGAATCTCCCGATTTAAGTCCACAATCTGCTCGATCAGCCGGTCAAACACTTGATTTTGCAGGGATTTCTGATAATTTTCAAATCCCGCAGACGAGAATCCAGGCTCCATCTCAAAGAAGCTGAACCGTCTGCGAAGCGCATAGTCGATCATCGCAAGACTCCGGTCTGCGGTGTTCATCATGCCGATCAGATAGAGATTCTCCGGCACCGAAAACAGCGTCTGGCTATACGCCAATGTCGCCGGCGTTCCCCGATAATCCTTCTCAATCAGCATCAGAAGTTCGCCAAAAATCCGACTCAAATTTCCCCGGTTGATCTCATCAATCAAAAAGAAATATTCATGGTCCGGATCTTCGCTCGCCTGTTTGCAGGCACGATAAAAGATTCCCTCTCTTAGCTTAAATCCCTCTCCGACCGGCTTGTAACCCATAATGAAATCTTCATACGAATAACTCTGGTGAAACTGAATCAGATGAATCTTCGACTCATCCTTTTTTCCCATCATCGCATACGCAAGGCGCTTTGCCGTAAACGTCTTTCCGACTCCCGGCGCCCCCTGAAGGATCAGATTTTTCTTATTTTTCAGCAGAGCCACAAGCGTGTCAAAATCCTCTTCCCCGATATAGACTTCGCTTAAGAAATCCTCTCTCGTATAAGATTCCGATTCAGATGGATCGCACGGAGAAGGTTCGCAGGCAAACTCTTTGCAGACAGACGTCGAAAGCTGAGCATCTTTTTGATTCTGTTTCTTTAAAATCGTCTGATCCGCCTGCTCGCAATTCGATTCCCCGTTTTCATTCCAACTCGCGATCGGTTCTCGATTTCTGTCTCGATATCGCGCTTTTCTCGATTCTCGATCTCTGTCGTGACCTCTATCTTGCCCTTTATCCAGATTTCTATCTCGATCGTGATCATTCTTACCCCGATTTCCATAAAAACGACTGACAAAGAACGCGAGATCGGTCGTCATCGTGATCTTCTCCGGATCGGAATAGCAGGACTCATCCGCCAAATCCTTAAATATCTGATCTAGCTCCGAATCTCTCCGGATCACATCTCGAATCTCCTCATAAAGCTGGTATGTTCCTCTGACATTCAGAATTGCATCCCCGCGAATCGGCAAAAAATCCGACTTCACCGCCTGTGCGAGCGCAAGTGCATCTGAGTATTTATACACATAATACTGATCCGGATTTTTAAGCCACAGATACGTTGTGATTGCATTCGCCATTTGATAGTGATGATTCCACGTTCCATCATCGTACTTCATCCGAAGCCAGTCCGCCGATGCCTGAAACTGACCAATCCTCAAAGCAAGGTCCTCCGACTCATCAAACAGACTGCGAAACATACTCCGAACCGCCTCTGCGTCAGCACTCGCAAACTGACTAATCATCCTGCGCGGATAATTACTCCGGTTTGCAAGCAGATTTGCCGTCTTTTCTGTTGCCTTCATAAACATCTGCCGAAAATCATCCGCCTCAAGATCCCAGTATCTCTGAAAATGCAGGATTGCTCTCCATTTATAGCGTCCCCTATTCCAGTGTTCCGGGAAATACTCCTTGTAGGCAGAAAGAATCTCTGCCAGATTTTCCGGATGAAACATCTCCTCATTCCGCCCTTCTGTGTATGATGTGCTCTCAGAGTCTCTCCTGCACCTGCCTTTGCAAGCAACTTTCCGCCAGTCATGCACAAAGAAATTCCGAGAGCACCTGTATTCTTCCTGTCATTTTCTCACGTTTTTCTTTATTTTTCAAGCTCCGAAGATCGTCCATCTCCGACACCTGTCTCTCCGAACAAGCTCCCGGGGTATCCTCTGTCCTCCAACCCGGTTATTTACTTTTTATACCAGCCCTTTTTCTCCCAGTAAACAAACGCAATCACACACAAGAGAAGCTGTACGGTCGAGGATGCCGGTGTGCCAAGACCAATCTCAAACAGCGTCGCTCCCGCCATCTTACTCACCGCATAGGCAATCGGAATTCGCACTCCAAATGCGCCGATCAGTCCCTGAATCATCACAAACAGGGTCTTTTCACATCCATTGAAATATCCGATGAAGCAGAACATAAATGGAGTCAGGAAACAATCGATGCCGTATGCTTTCAGATAGCTATGAGAAGCGGCAATCACGTCCAGATCCTTTGAGAACAGACTGCTCAGGACATCTCCGTGAACATAGGCGAGAAATCCCATAAATGCGCCTGCAAGAAATGCCGTGATCATTCCCGATTTCAGCGCCGACTTTGCGCGCTCCGGCTTTCCTGCTCCACGGTTCTGTGCGGTAAATGCCGACATCGACTGCATAAATGCCGAGGTGACAAGCATCATAAATACGCAGACTTTCTCCGCAACACCGACTCCAGCGGATGCCGTGACGCCGAAGGTGTTGACGATCATCTGAAGAACAAGAAACGAGGTTCCCACCAGAAACTCCTGAAGGGCAACCGGGGTTCCGAGTCTCAGCTCTTTCCCGATCACTCTGCCATGAAAACGCACATCCTCCCGCTTTAAAACAAACGGAAGTTTCTTTCTTCTGACAATGCCAAAGGAAACCAACACACTCACTGCCTGGGCAAGCACCGTCGCAAGACCTGCTCCCAGTGCCCCTAAATGAAGTCCTGCGACAAGCACAAGATCCCCCACAATATTGACCACACACGCAATGCAGACCGTCACAAGCGGAGTCTGGGAGTCTCCGATTCCTCGAAAGACCGCACTGAGCACGTTATAAGCCACAATGAAGAGCGAGCCGGCTCCGCAGATTCGGATGTAAGCCGTCGTCTCCCGAAATGCCTCCTCCGGCGCATGGAGCATGATCGCAATCCGCTCTGCAAATACCAACAACATCGCAGTCAAAATCAGTCCAAACACCAGAAACAGGCAGATTCCGCTTCCGATCGCTTCTCCCGCCTCTCTCGGCTTCTTCTGCCCAATCTTCTCCCCGACGAGAATCGTGATTCCCATCGCAAGACCCGTAATCACATTCGTCACCGTCTGAAGCAGGTTGCTTCCGGACGCAACGCCGGAGACATCCGCGGTTCCCGCAAACCGTCCGACTACCAGAAGATCGACTCCCCCGTAAAGTGCTTGCAGAAACAAGCTGAAAAAAATCGGGATCGCAAACATAATCAGGCTCTTAAAGACGCTTCCCTCCGTCAGACTTCTCGTTTTTTGTTTCATTTTCCTCTCTCCTCGTATCTACCTTTCTCTGTTTTCTTTGCTTTTCTGCGTTCTTCGTTCTTTCTGTTTCCTTTGTTTTTCTGATTTCTTCGTTTTTTCTTTTCTTCGTTTTCTCTGTCTCAGACAAAAAACATCCTCAGAATGGCTTATTTCATGAATGATCTTCCTATCGAACGATCTAACATCGTTGATAAAATAAAAAAGCTGGACAGGACGCAGATATTTCAATCTACCGCCTTATCCAGCTTATCATTTCTTCTGAATGATTCACCCTCCGAACGAGCACCTGTATTATAGCAAATTATAAAAAAATGTCAAGATCCGATTAGCCTTGACGAATCCCCGGGAAATACGTTATGCTGAAGGGACACTCACGAGTTTACAGAAAGGATTTTTTATTTGCTATGAGTAGTTCAATCAATCAGCATTTCACACCGTGGAAGCTCTTGCAATTTGCCACTCCATCGATCGTCATGATGATGTTCATGTCCCTCTACACGATTGTGGATGGAATTTTTATCTCCCGTTTTGTCGGAAGCAATGCGCTTTCTTCCTTAAATATTGTCTTTCCGGTTATCAACATCGTGATCGCGGTTGCGACGATGTTCGGAACGGGCGGAAATGCAATCATCAGCCGTTATCTCGGGGAACAGAAACCGCAGGAAGCCAGAGAATGTCTGACTCAGTTCGTCGTTGTCAGCCTGATTTTCAGCATCGTGATTCTGATCCTGACTCAGTTTTTTCTGACTCCGATCTCCCTGTTTTTGGGTTCTAACGAGGTGCTTCTTGAGGACTGCCGGATCTATCTGTCGATCGCGGTCAGCTTTGCCCCGGCATGCACGCTCCAGTCCCTGTTTCAGTCCTATTTAGTGACTGCCGGTCATCCCGGATTTGGTCTGTTTCTGACAATCGGAGCAGGCATCCTCAATGCCGTCCTCGACTACGTCCTGATCGTCCTCTGCGATCTTGGAATCGGCGGTGCTGCCCTTGCGACCGGAATCGGTCAGTCCGTCCCCGCGATCGCCGGAGTCTGCTTCTTTCTCTTTTCCAAGAGAGAACTGCACTTTACCCGGTTTGTCCTGCGCCCGAAGGAGCTTCTTCTTGCCTGCTACAACGGCTCTTCCGAGATGGTGACCCAGCTTTCCAATGCCATTGTCACCTTTCTCTTCAACATTGTGCTGATGAATCTCGCAGGTGAGCACGGAGTTGCAGCGATCACGATCCTGCTCTACGGACAGTTTCTGTTCAATGCGTTTTATCTGGGATTTTCAATCGGCATCAGCCCGATTGTCGGCTTCCAGTACGGCGCACGCAACAAAAAGGAACTTGAGAACGTTTACCGGATCTCCTTTCTCTTTGTCGGAGCTTCGTCGATCGTTCTTCTGTTTCTCGCAATCTCCCTCTCTCGCCCGCTTGTGACCGTGTTCACACAGGACCCGAAGACACTTGCGCTCGCTGTGACCGGATTCCCGATTTTTGCGTTCAACTTCCTGTTCAGCGGACTCAACATCACCTCGTCCGGATTTTTCACGGCGCTCTCAAACGGAAAGATCTCCGCGATCCTCTCATTCAGCCGGACGCTTGTCTTCACCGTGATCTCCCTGCTCGTGCTTCCGCCGATTCTCGGAATCAACGGCGCCTGGGTTGCGATTCCGACTGCGGAGTTTTTCACGCTCCTGCTGTCGATCGCGATGCACTTAAAATATTTCCTTCGTCCAGGTCCAAAGAACTATTTTTCTGCGACCTAAATAAATTCAAGTCAATTCTCTTTACATTTCTGAGTTTTCGATCACCGCAGTCGCAATCTGTTCCGGCGTGATCGGAAGCTCATAGAAGCGTTTTCCGACCGCCCGGCAGACCGCATCTGCGATCGCCGGAAGCGGAGTGTTGATCACAACCTCGCCGATCGACTTTGCTCCAAACGGTCCCTCGCTCTCATAACTGCTCTCGAATGCGACCCGAATCCGTCCGATATCGACACGGGTCGGAATCTTATACTGCATCAGCGAATTCTCCAGAACCTGTCCCCGTTTCGTATAAGTAATGTTTTCTGTGAGTGCCATTCCGATTCCCTGAAGGATTCCGCCCTCTGCCTGCACCCGTGCAAGGTTCGGATTGATCGGCGTTCCGCAGTCCACAACACCCACATAGTCAATGACCTCAACCTCTCCGGTCTCAAGGTCCACCTCAACTTCTGCCGAACCGACCATGAACGGAGGCGGAGAGAGCTTGGAACTGTTCGTCACCGTCGCTTCAAGCGCAATGTCATTTCCACACATCGAAGCCGTCGCAAGATCCACAAGAGAAACCTTGTGCACCGCATGTTCTGCATCTCTGACCGATTTTTCCTCTTTTTCCTCTCTATCCTCTATGTCCGTGGTTTCTTCTGCGTCCTCATTCTCCACATAAACCCATTTTCCATCAAAGCTCACATTCTCGGGCGCACATCCAAGTTTCTTTGCTCCGAGTTTGCAGATCTGATCGCGGATCTGAAGGGCGCACTTTTCTACTGCCTTACCCGTCACATACGTCGTACTCGAAGCATAGGAACCGGAGTCATAAGGGGAGAAATCCGTGTCCGCTCCACAGACCGTGATGTCGTCGATCGAGCACTCAAGCACTTCCGCTGCAATCTGCGCAAGAATCGTGTCGCACCCGGTTCCCATATCCGCTGCACCGATCGCAAGCGTGTAAAATCCATCGTCATTGACCTTGATCGTCGCACTTCCGACATCGACTGAGCCGATTCCGGAACCCTGCATCGCCATGCCGATTCCAACTGCGCGGACTTTTCCATTTCCCATATCGCGAACTTTCTTTTTGTGATCCCAGTCCACCATCTCGCGAACTTTCTTCAGACAACGGTCGAGCGCACAGCTCGTGTTGACCTGACCATAGTAGGCAGGCATCACATCGCCCTCTTTGACGATATTTTTCTCACGGATCTCAAATGGGTCCATATTCAGGCGCTGTGCGAGCTCATTGACTGCCGACTCAACCGCAAAAAGTCCCTGTGTCGCCCCGTATCCTCGGTAAGCTCCCGACGACATGCGGTTTGTATACACCACATCGTTGACAAAACGGAAGGCTTCTGCCTTTCCGTAAAGCGGGATCGATTTGTGACCGGAGAGTCCAACGGTTGTCGGTCCGTGCTCCCCGTAAGCACCCGTGTTCGACAGCGTGTAGAGGTCAATTCCCCGCACAATTCCGTCTTTCGTCGCTCCAAGGCGCACATGCATCTCCATCTCGTGACGCGGGGTCGACGCCGTCATGCTCTCCTGGCGCGTGTAAATGATCTTCGACGGTTTCTTCGTCATCCACGTCACAAATGCCGGATAGACCTCACAGACCGAGGTCTGTTTTGCGCCGAATCCACCACCGATTCTCGGCTTGCTGACGCGAATCTTTGACTTTGGAATGTGGAGCGCATTTGCGAGGATACGACGGCAGTGGAAAACGATCTGTGTTGAGCTGAACACATTCAATCGCCCGTATGGATCAATCGAACAGTAGGTGCGAAATGTCTCCATCATCGTCTGCTGGCACGCTTTCGTATGGTAAACGTGATCGATCACAATGTCGCAGTCCGCCAAAACCGCATCGATGTCACCGTCGGACGATTCTGCGTGAGCACAGAGATTGCGCTTGTTGTCTGCTCCGACCGGACAGAGGCTCTCCCAGTTCTCCTCCGGATGCACAAGGATCGGATTGTCCTTTGCGGTATGGAAATCAAGCACCGGCTCAAGCACCTCATACTTTACTTTTATCATCCGAAGCGCCTTGTCGACACACGCCTCATCCTTACCGGCGACAATCGCAACGACATCGCCGATAAAGCGCACATGGCGGTCGATGATCAGACGATCATACGGGCTTGCCTCCGGGTAGGTCTGACCCGCCTGTGTGTACCGTCTCCCATTCTGGTCAATGTCCTTCCAGGTGTAGATCACTTCGATTCCCGGCACCCGCATTGCGGAGGTCGTATTCACCTCCTGCACAATCGCATTGGCGTGCGGGGAGCGCAACAGCTTGACAATCAGGCAGTTCTGAGGAGCCAGATCATCCATGTAGACCGGCTGTCCCGTCACAAGTTGCATCGCGTCTTTTTTTCGCACCGCATGATTTACGATAAGATTTCCCTCGCGTTTCATTTCTTCATCTCCTCCTCTCCCTGCACAGCTGTTTCCTCTTGCTGTTTGTTCTGCTGTTTGTTCTTTTTCCAGTCCAGAAACGCGAGAATTCCGCGAAGCTGTCCCTCGTATCCGGAACAACGGCAGAGATTTCCGGCAAGGTACTCCTTGATCTCCTCCTCACTCGGAAACTCGTTTTCCCGAAACAGCGCAAGCGCATTCATGATAAATCCCGGATTGCAAAATCCACACTGCTCGGCACCCTGATCGGCAATAAAAGCTCCAAACTCCTCTGCCTCCGCTTGAAGACCCTCTAGCGTTGTCACCGCTCTGCCATCCACGCGCACCGCCAGAACGGAGCAGGACAACACCGGTTTTTCATCCAAAAACACCGTGCAGAGACCACAATTTGAGGTCTCGCATCCTCGCTTCACACTGTAACAGCCCATCCTTCTGACCAGATCAATCAAAAGCGTATCCGGCTCGATCTCTTCGCTTACCTTTCTTCCATTCAGCATAAATGTAATCTGCATCGACTCTCTTCCCTTCTCTCAACTCCACGAAATCTCACCATTTTTATTTTTTATCTTTTTTGGCGATCTTTATCTTTCTCGGTGATTTTATCTTTCTTAGCGATCTTTATCTTTTTGACAATTTTATTTTTCTTGGCAAGTTTTATCTTGTTTGACGATTTCATCTTTTTTAGCGATTTTTATCTTTCCTGGCGATTCGCAAATCATTCTCATTTCTCAATTTGTTCAAGTCGCTCGACTGCACGTCTCGCGAGAACTCCCGCCAGATGTCTGCGGTACTGCGCACTTCCGCGCAAATTGCTGTCCGTCACAATCTCCGCTCTCACCTTTTCAGAAATTGCCTGCGCCAGATTCGCGTTCTCTTTCTGCAACTCCTCCACCGACTGTGCCGGCACGCTCATCAGGACTGCTCTTGCCGGGCGTGCGCCGATCACAATGCGGTAACCTCCATCTTTTTCCCTCGCCGTCGCACACGTCAGGACCGGAAAATCCGTCTTTGTGTTTCGGACAGACTGATAGCAGAAATCCGCATCTTCTTTATGTACAATCACTTTGACGAGGATGTCTCTTCCCGCTCCCTCGCGCGCAAAGGTCTCAAGCGGAACGATTCCGCCCTTGTACAGTTCGACTTCCGTCTTCATCGCCAGAAACATCGTCAGAACATCGGAGAATCCGAATCTTCCAAAAATGCTTCCGCCGACAGTTGCCAGATTGCGAAACTGCACGCCGACAATGTGACGCACAGACTCCCGAACCGCACCTTCTGTGTAGGATTCCAGTCCCGCATGAAGCTCCAACTCACGCAGGGTCACCATCGCACCGATCTCAAAGCGATCCTCCATCTCCTCAATCTGGTTTAAGCCAAGTCCCGACAGATCAATCGCCGTCCCGACTCTTCCATGTCCCATTTTCAACCAGAGCATTCCTCCAATCACCCGATTTGGCTTCTTCTGATTCAGCTCCCAAGCCTCCTCAAGGCTCTCCACCCGCCTGTACTCGCGAATTGTCATCATAACCGTGATCTCCTCTTATCTCTCTATTCGTTTCTTTTAACCGTAATATTTTTAAATTGCAATATTTTTTCAAAACACGGTAAAACCTATCCTAATTTTATCTTTTATTTTAACATACTTTCTGCTATAATACCGTTGTTGTTTTATTACTACAACGAATTACTGTTCACGCATTGCGCAAACAGTAACCAAATCTTTTCAAAAGAGGGAGAACATTATGAAAAAGAACATCAAACAGTTATCGGCAATTTTTCTGTCTATGGCACTTGCATTTGGCACAACCGCGTGCGGTGGCAATGCTGGTTCCGCTTCTTCATCTGCTGAGACTTCTTCTGAGGTAGCTTCTGAAACAGCCACTGAGACGAGCGCTGAAAGCACCGCTGAGGAAACCGCTTCCGCAGACAGCACAGACGCCAATGTCACCTATCCGCTCACCGTCACCGACCAGCTCGGACGTGAAGTCACGATCGAGAAAGAGCCGGAGTCTCTTGTGAGTGGTTACTATATCTCCACCAGCCTTATGATTGCACTCGGACTTGACGAGAAACTCGTCGGTGTAGAGGCAAAGGCTGACACCCGCAACATCTACAAACTCAGCGCACCGGAAATTCTGGATCTTCCGAGCGTTGGAACTGCAAAGGAGTTTGATCTTGAGGGATGTGCATCCCTGAATCCGGATCTCGTCATCGTTCCGGCAAAATTAAAGGATTCGATCCCGGCAATGGAGGAGCTTGGTCTCACCGTTCTCGCTGTAAAACCGGAGAATCAGGAACTGCTCTTTGACGCCATCGATCTGATCGATCAGGCTACGAACACCGTTTCCGAGGGTGAGAAGTTAAAATCCTACATCACCGACTCTCTTGACAACTTAACCGAGACTTTAAGCTCCGCAGAGGACACCCCGTCCGTATACCTCGGTGGAAACAGCGCTCTGCTTGAGACTGCCGGCCCTGCTATGTACCAGTCCAGCCTGATCGAGAACGCAAAGGGTGCAAACGTGGCAACCGAGATCAGCGATTCCTACTGGGCAGAGGTTTCCTACGAGCAGATCCTCTCCTGGAATCCGGATTACATCGTTCTGGCTTCTGACGCTTCCTACACGACCGATTCCGTCCTTACTGACAGCGCACTTGCAGATTGCAACGCAGTCAAAGAGGGACAGGTTGTAAAACTTCCTGATGAGATCGAGGCTCTTGACTCTCCGGTTCCGGCTAGCTTCCTTGGAAGCATCTACCTTGCTTCTGTTCTTCATCCGGATCTTGTCTCCGAGGAGGACTATCAGAAGACTGCCAGCGATTTCTATGAGACCTTCTATGGTTTCACCCCGGAAGTAACTGCACAGTAAACACCGAACAATCCGCATAAACGATGCAAAACGCATAAACAATGCAAAATTTTCACGATTTTCACATTCATACTTTTGACAATCATCTTGACAATCCTCGCAGGACACACTGCCTGCGATCAAACAGAACCGCACTGCTTGCAGGGATCTCTTCCCTGCTTGTGTGTGCGTCCTTTGTCACAGCCATCCTGATCGGAAAATATCCGATTTCCCTCACTGCACTCTTAGCTGGGGACAGGATGGCTATTCGTACATTTTGGATTCTTCGTCTGCCCCGCGCACTCATGGCACTCTTCGGAGGATTTGCGCTTGGCATCGCGGGATTTGTCTACCAAACCATCTTTGGCAATCCACTCGCCTCCCCCGACATCATCGGAGTCTCCTCAGGCGCAAGCGCCGGTGCTGCCTTTGCGATCCTTTTTGTCTCCTCAAGCATGATCGGGACAACCGTCTTTGCCTTTCTCGGAGGACTTCTCGCCGTGTGCATCTCTCTCGGACTCTCCGCCCTTGCTCCGGGAAAAAGCCATTCCTCGATCGTCCTTGCCGGAATCGCCGTGCATGCACTCGCACAGACCGTCCTGATGTTTCTGAAACTGACCGCTGATCCGGAGAAAGAACTCGCGTCGATCGAGTACTGGATTATGGGAAGTCTCGGCGGAGTCACGCTCTCCAAAATCCCATTTTCGATCGCCGTGATCTGTCTCTGCTGTGCCCTGATTTTCTCGCTTCACCGCCATCTTCTGATGCTCTCGGTGCAGGAGGAGGAAGCAAGAATGCTTGGAATCTCGGTCGGAACGATGCGGATGGCGCTTTTGTTTGTTGCGACGTTTGCGGTCTCCGCTGTCGTCAGTGTCACCGGACTGATCAGCTTTGTCGGTCTTCTTGCCCCGCACACGGCACGCATGCTCTGCGGGCACAATAAGCGCTCCTGCTGTTTCTTAAGCGGTACGATCGGAAGTTTTCTTTTGCTCACCGCAGACACGCTCGCAAAGGGAATCGCTAAGACCGAACTTCCCGTCAGCATCTTCACCTCTTTGCTTGGCGCTCCGTTTCTGATCTACCTGATTCTCGCAAAAAGAGAGGAGGCTACCCGATGACAAGGACATTTCCACCCTCATCCCACGATCTCGCGCCCTCCCTTAAATCAGCTCTTAAATCATCGCTTGCATCCGCTCCTAAAACCTCTGACTCTTCTCCGGTCTTCTTCGCAGAACACCTTAGGGTCTTGCGGGGCGGTCACCCGATTCTCAACGATCTCTCATTCTCGATCGAATCGGCCGGCACGATGACCGGACTTCTCGGCGCAAACGGATGTGGAAAAACGACGCTGATTCGCACAATCTGTCAGGATCTTCCTCACTCTGGAAGCTGTAACCTGAACGGTTTCATCTTAGAGGGTCTGTCTGTCCGCAATCTCGCGCGTCAGATCAGCTACATTCCTCAGCAGACCGGTATCTCGATCTCGATGTCCGTCCTCGATGTCGTTCTGATGGGATTTCATCCTGTGCTCAAACTGTTTGAACAGCCGTCTGCCTTGATGCGGGAGCAGGCATACACGGCGCTCCGTCAGACCGGAATCGAGGAGCTTGCCGATCGGGATTACCTGACACTCAGTGGCGGGCAAAAACAGCTCGCAATTCTTGCTCGAACCCTCGTCGAGAACACCTCTCTGTTGCTCCTCGATGAGCCGGACAGCTCTCTCGACTTTCCCAATCGGAGTTCGATGCTTCGCCTGATCGCTGAGACGACCGCAAAACACAACAAGACGACTCTCGTCTGTCTTCACAGCCCCGATCTCGCCCTGCAATTCTGTGACCAGATCCTGCTCTTAAAAGACGGAAGGGTCTCGGCATGTCTGCACCCCAAAACGGATTCCAATCAGCGGATGGAGGAAGCGTTCTCCGAAATCTACGGTCCGGTTCGCCTCCTTCGAATTCCCAAAAATCAGGTGGAATCCGATACGCAGGATCGCCTTGTTCTTCTCCTGTTGTGACCACTTTTTATTGTCATTGATTTGTGAGGATTTATTTTATGAAACCTATGATTCGCATCTGCCTCTGTGATGAGGAAAACAAACGATTTTTCGGAGAGGGACCCTGCCGTCTCCTCCATGCCATCGAGGAGACCGGCTCTCTGCGCTCCGCCTCTCTCTCGATGGAAATGGCATACACAAAAGCGCTTCAACTGATCCGAAACGCCGAGCGGGAACTCGGATTTCCTCTGACTGTCAGAAAGACCGGCGGAAAAGGAGGCGGTGGAAGCTGTCTCACCCCGGAAGCAAAGGAGTTTTTGCATGAATACGAAGCCTACCGCGATGCCTGCATTCAGGCCTGCACCGAGCTCTATTCTCAGAGCTTTTCAAAACAGTAAAAAAAAGCATCTGCTGATCACCGGAAGCCGGGGAATCGGGAAAACGACGCTCTTAAACAACCTGCTCCCTCTCCTTTTTCCTCTCCTTCTTTCAGGTAATTCCGATGATTCTAATGATTCTGATAATTCTAATGCTTCCAATGCTTCTAACGCTGAAGCATATTTGAAGATTCCGGGATTTTCGACCCATGCAATCCCGAAAACCCGTGTCGAGATTCAGGATCGAATCACCGGAAAAACCGGCATCATCGGCACATTTTCCGCTGACCTCGCCTCCCGGAGCGAAATTCCATCCGGATGTCGGATGCAACCCTGCCCGGACGGCTTTCTTGAAGTCGGAATCCCTGCGATTCAGCGTGCGATCTTGACGAGCACAGAGGAGGCTCCCTGGGCCGTCATCGATGAGATCGGCTATCTCGAGACCTCGTGCGAACCATTTCTCAAGGCACTTGTCACCCTCTTTGACACAAGACCGGTCATCGCCGTGATTCGCAAGCAATCCCTGCCGTTTCTCGATGAACTCAAACATCGACCGGATGTCTTTGTCATCGATCTCGACGAACCGGTGCTTCCAATCGGCTGTGTGATCATGGCATCCGGACTTGGCAGACGTTTCGGCTCTGACAAGTTGATGGTCTCATTTCAGGGGCAACCTTTGATTGCACAGATCCTTCGGGCAACCTCATCTGCCCTCTTTGCGGGCCGGATTGTCGTCACACGCTCGAAAGCCGTCCAGACCTTTTGTGAGACTGCCGGCATCCCTGTCCTCTTTCACGAGTTTCCAAACCGCAATGACACCGTGCGTCTCGGTCTGACCGCTCTCTTGCGATCACACCCGGAACTTAAAGGCTGTCTCTTTGCGCTCGGTGACCAGCCTCTGTTAAGCCGGGAAACGCTCGAGACTATGGCAATCGCCTTTTCTCAAAATCTTGTTTCCCGATCTTGCGAAAACGAAAAAGCAATTTCATCAAAAAAAGAACAGGGGATCTTCCGTCTGTGCTTTGAAGAACCTTCGGATGTTACTGACCCGAATCCTTCTGTCACAGTCGGAAGCCCTGTCCTTTTTTCAGATTTCTTTTTTGAGGAACTCCTTGCCCTTCCCGCAGGAAAAGGAGGAAGTTTTGTGATCCGAAACCACCCGGAAGATGTTCACCTGATCCCCGCCCTCAGCCCCTATGAGCTCATGGACGTCGACACCCCGGAGAATTTAAACTTTCTCCTCGATCACGCCGATCCCGATCTGTCTTCCTCGCATTCGGAAAAATAACTTTCCTTCCTTTTCCTCTACGTTCTTTCATCTACTATCTACTTCTCATCTGCCGGAAGCAGGATGTTTAAGAGAATCGCTACAAATGCCGCCGGAACGATGCCGGAACCGCCAAACACAAGCTGAATTGCCTCCGGCATCTTCGAGAGGATCGTCGCATGTGCACCCATTCCATATCCAACACCGAGTGCAACCGACACGATCGTCAGGTTGCGAGGAGTCATCTTTTCTCTCATAATCAGCTGAATTCCGCTGACCACGATCGAGGAGAACATCATGACGGCTGCTCCGCCGAGCACTGCCTGTGGCATGATCGAGACGATCGCTCCGAGCTTCGGGAACAGACCGCAGAGCACAAGGAAAATGGCTCCGGTTGCAAGTGCCATACGGTTGACGACCTTCGTCATCGTCACAAGACCAACGTTCTGGCTGAACGAGGTGTTCGGAAGCACACCGAAAAGAGCTGCAAACGTAGAACCGATGCCATCACAGATCACACCGCCGGAAAGCTCCTTATCGGTCGCCTCGCGATCCATTCCGCCCTCCATCACACCGGAAATGTCTCCGACCGTCTCAACTGCGGTCACGATAAACATGATGAGCACCGGCAGAATCGCGCGAAGATCAAAGACGAGCTTGACTGGCATCAGAGCCGGAATACTGAACCAGGATGCCTGAGCGACCTTGTCCCAGTTTAACACCCACGCCTTCGTGTACTCTGTTCCGTCAACGGCAACCGCGGTATGCGGAAGTACCACGCCCATGATCATTGACGCGATGTATCCCGCAATGATTCCGATCAGAATTGCGGACGAACTTGCAAATCCCTTTGTGCCATGCTTAACCGCAAGAATCACAACCAGAACAAAGATTGCAAGAAGCATATTTTCCGCAGATCCAAAATCTTTCGCACTGCTTCCGCCTCCGAACGAGTTGATTCCAACTGCAATCAGGGAAAGTCCGATCGAGAGCACAACGGTTCCGGTTACAACGGACGGGAAAAACTTTCGAAGCGGTTTTAAGAAAAATCCAAGCACACTCTCAAACAGACCGCCGATCACCGATGCTCCCATAATCGCACCGTAGGCGAGAACACCTCCGCCCATCGACGAGGCAACACTGTTGAAGACACCGATGAATCCCGAACTCGTTCCCATGATGATCGGAACTTTTCCTCCAACCGGTCCAATCGCAAACAGCTGAACCAGGGTCACAATACCTGCAACCAGCATCGCATTCTGCAAAAGCTCCACCTGAAGATAAGCCAGATCGCTTCCTCCCGTGATTCCGCAGGCTCCTGTGATAATCAGAAGCGGGGTCAGGTTTCCGACAAACATTGCCAGCACATGCTGTAAACCAAGCGGAATTGCCTGACTCAGTGGCATTTTCGCCTCAAACTCGTATGCTGGGCCTTCCAGTTTCTTTTTCTCACTCATATCTTCTCTCCTTTTCTGGTTGGAAATGCGCACGGCATTCCGGAATGAATTATGAATTGTAAAATGAATTGTAAAATCGCACCCATTATACGAGATAATTTTTTTCATGTAAAGATTTTTTTGTCGAACAAAGAGTTTTTCTGTCTATTTTTCATCGTATTTTTTCCAAAACCGCTTTTCGATTGCTTTTCCTTCTGATTTTGTTTATAATATTTTTGCTGTTATAAAACGGCTTACGAAAGGATTTATTTATGAAAAAACGAGATTCGTTTCAAAGTAGCTGGGGGTTCATCCTCGCCTGTATCGGTTCCGCGGTCGGAATGGGCAATATCTGGATGTTTTCCACCCGAGTTTCTCTCTACGGGGGCGGTTCTTTCCTGATCCCCTATTTTCTTTTTATCGCACTGATCGGCTTCACTGGCGTCATCGGTGAGATGTCTTTTGGACGTGCGACAAAATCCGGTCCGATCGATGCCTTCGGTTCTGCCTGCGAGCGCCACGGCAAGCGCAGTGTCGGTGAGGCACTCGGCATGATCCCTGTCCTCGGGTCTCTCGCGATGGCGATCGGCTACACCGTTGTCATGGGATGGATTTTAAAATATGCGGTCGGCGCATTCACCGGTTCGATCCTCGCACCGGACAGTCTTGATGGATTTGCCTCCTCATTTGGAAGCATGGCTTCCGCCTTTGGAAACAACTTCTGGCAGATCCTCGCCCTGATCTTCTGCATGCTGATCCTGATGCTCGGAATCGGCGGTGGAATCGAGAAAGCAAATAAACTGATGATGCCGATCTTTTTCTTTCTCTTCGTGATCCTCGGCATCTATGTCGCATTTCGCCCCGGTGCAACGAAGGGCTACCAGTATATTTTCCAGATTGATCCGGTCAAACTCGCCGATCCGAAAACATGGATTTTTGCACTCGGACAGGCGTTTTTCTCCCTCTCTGTCGCAGGAAACGGAACTCTGATCTATGGTTCTTACCTCTCCGATCAGGAAAACATTCCATCCTCAGCAGGGCGCGTTGCCTTTTTCGACACAGTCGCAGCAATGCTCGCCTCCCTCGTCATCATTCCGGCGATGGCAGCTGCCGGAGCACAGCTCAACCAGGGTGGCCCGGGACTTCTCTTCATCTATCTCCCACACCTGATTCAGGCAATGCCGGGAGGTCGACTGATTGCGATTGTCTTTTTCACCGCAGTCCTCTTTGCCGGCATGACCTCTCTTCTGAATCTCTACGAGGCACCGATTGCCACCGTGCAGGAAAAACTCCACCTCGGACGTGTCCCTGCCTGTGCAATCATCGGCGTCATTGGCGTCATTGTCTCCCTTTTGATTCAGGGAATCGTCTCTGACTGGATGGATATTCTGTCAATCTATATCTGCCCACTCGGAGCCGGACTCGCAGGCATTATGTTTTTCTGGGTCTGCGGAAAGTCCTATGTGGAGACAGAAGTCAACCGCGGACGAGACAAAGCCTTCACCGGCTTATTCCTTCCGGTCTGCCGTTACCTCTACATTCCGATCTGCTTCTTTGTGCTGATCCTTGGAATCGTTCTCGGCGGAATCGGTTAAACTTTTGACCGGAATCTGGATCTCCGTCACAAATTGACTCGGATCGTCCGTCATTCCCTCGTCAATCAGCGTGATCTCTCTGGAAAATCCATTGACCTTCAGACGATGTTCTTTCATATAAGCAAGAAGCCTCCGATAGTAGTCGGGGGCTTCTTTGTGGCTTCCGCAAAAACGGACAACCGCACAGATTCCCGCCGGAATCCGCTCAGTCTCCCCATCAAAGACTTCCTCCTCATCCAGAACAAGAAAGACCCGATCATAGCAGTCAAATTTTTCCTGATTCCCATATTTTTTTCGGACAGTATCACTGGTATCACTCCCCGATTCACAATCCCCATCGGCATTATAAAAACCATCTTTCATCGATTTTATCGAATCCTCAAAATGCCTCAATCTCTCCTTCGAGATTCCGACACCGACTTTCCCGAGAAAAACCATTGATTCTCTCTGTCCCCTCTCAAGACGACGAATCGAGTATTCGAGATCTAAATAGGAATGCGGTTTCAGAGAAGTGGAAATCCATGCAATT
The DNA here is from genome assembly GCF_050873365.1 of Brotaphodocola sp. Classification (GTDB taxonomy): domain Bacteria; phylum Bacillota; class Clostridia; order Lachnospirales; family Lachnospiraceae; genus Brotaphodocola. The sequence goes on from NZ_JBNMIQ010000039.1 coordinate 21,980, forward strand.
CTCAGATCTGAAATCTGTTTAAGCTCAATCTTCTCCAAGGATGAATTTCTTGCATCCTCAATCTGATGGAGGCGATGACCAATTTTTCGGCGAACAATCTCAAGCTCTCGCTGTTTTTGATCGATGATCTCCTGCTGTTGCCTCAATTTTTCACAGATGCTGTCAATATTTCGATTCTGAACAAAATCTGCGATCTGCTTCAATGGCAGATCAAGTACCCGCAGATACCGAATCGTGTTCAGCACCTCAAACTGTCGAACTCCATAATAGCGGTAGCCCGTCTGTTCATCAATAAATTCCGGAATCAGGATTCCTGCCTGCTCGTAATGGCGCAGAGTTCCCGGACTGATATGAAACATCCTCGCAACTTCCCCGATCTGAAACAGACTTCTCTCATTCATTTTCATTGAACCGCCTCAGGCTCCTTTTCTCTTATAATAAACAAGATGCTGTTTCCTTCCTTCTCAGCCATCTATATGCAAACAGGCAGATCACAACGGAAACGAGAGAACCGCAGGCGGTCGCCAGTCCCATCGGAAACAGCGTTGTCGGAAACATCACTGACATCAGGTAAACGCCCGGCACGCGCACAAGCGCAATCGCTGTGATATTGTGCAGAAACGAGAGCTCTGAGCGTCCGCAAGCACAAAAATATCCGCTGAAACTAAAATGCATTCCCGCAAAGATGCAATCCCAGATATATCCGCGAATATACTGCGCGCCCTGTTCGACGACAGCGTGATCGGATGTAAACATTCCAACCACATTTTCTGCCATAAACTGAATCCCCACAGACACACAGACTCCGAAAATTACTGCAATAAGAATCGCATCGAACAGCGTCTGTCTCGCCCGCTTCTTCTCCCCTGCACCAATATTCTGAGCACAGAGAGCGGAGACGGTGGAAAGCATCGAGGACGGCACAAGGAAGAGGAAGCTGATAATCTTCTCCACAATTCCTACGGCTGCCGAATCGGTCAGTCCTCTCCGGTTTGCAATGATTGTGATGATGATAAAGGCAACCTGAATCAGACCATCCTGCAAGGCAATCGGAACTCCGATCTTCAAGATCGCCCCCATCGCATTGTGATTTGGCTTAAAATCTGCTCTGCCGACGGAAATTCCCGTCTTTCTCTTCATAATCACAGTCAGAGCAATCACAACACTGATCGTCTGAGAAATCGTCGTTCCAAGCGCTGCTCCCGCCGGACCCATCTGAAAATATCCCATAAAGAGATAATCAAGCGCAATATTTGCGACACAGGCAACTGCAATAAAATACATCGGACTCTTGGAATCTCCGATTCCGCGGAAAATCGCACTGATGATGTTGTACGCCGTGATAAATGGAATTCCGATAAAACAGATTGTCAGATACGTCACGGTTCCAGCAACTGCCTCCTCCGGCGTGGACATCACGCTGACGATCGATCGCACAATCATCAGCAGACCTACCGTGAGTGCCACCGACACACCCATAAACAGAATCGCCGTATTTCCAATCGCGGAAGATGCCTTTTTCTGATCTCCTGCACCAATTGCATGACCGATGCTGACCGTCGTTCCCATCGCAAGCCCCACAATCACAACCGTCAACATGTGCATGACCTGACTGCCGATCGAGACTGCCGTGATCCCTGCCACCTGGTCAAACTGTCCGATGATAAAGAGATCCGCCATCCCGTAAAGCGTCTGAAGAAAATATGACAGCAAATACGGCAGAGCAAAACAGACAATGCTCCCAAGTACACTTCCCGATGTCAGCTTGTTTTCTGTTTTATTCATCCCAGTTTCTTTTCTCCTTTATCCTTCTTATTTTTTCTTCATAATTTGGCGTGGGCACGCAATGTTTGCATCGCCTTGAATTTCTCTTATTTCTCTTTACTCTAAACCTTACAATGATTGTAAAGTCAACAGATAATATTCTGCATGCTTTGATAAACTCTTTTATACCTCAGAGTAAATATACAGGAACTCTGACTAGAACATCTGGAAAATATCAGCCGTAATAGGAAATCTCTTCTCTTGTTCCCTCGCATCAAAAAACAAAAAGGCACTTGATTCTTGGCTATTGCGAGGGAGAGCGCGAGACGGCGCAGAACGTCCGGGGGACGTTCGCTTTGCGCCGACCGGAGCGGAGCGGAGACCTCGAACCGTTCAAGCCCGGCCGGGCTTGAACTAAAAAAGAGGGCATCCGTCCAAGACGGATACCCTCTTTTTTACTTTGAAAGCGCGAGACGGGACTCGAACCCGCGACCCCGACCTTGGCAAGGTCGTGCTCCACCAACTGAGCCACTCGCGCATATCTGAATCGCATTTCTGCAATTCATACATTGACATGTACCTTCAAAACTGCACATTGAATCATCCGTAATTCTGTATTTCTCCTAAACCGTCTTGGTTAAGCCCTCGACCTATTAGTGACAGTCAGCTCCACACATTACTGCGCTTCCACCTCTGCCCTATCTACCTCGTCGTCTTCAAGGGGTCTTACTCTTGCGATGGGATATCTCA
>NZ_JBNMIQ010000040.1:0-24403 GCF_050873365.1 Brotaphodocola sp.
CTGCGGTCGGTGCATAACAAGCGCCACTGGCGCTTTGCACCCTCGCGGAGCGTATAACTCAGAAGGGGATTGTCTCCCCTCCTGAGAAAGTTTGTGATACCCCCACCTATAGAGGAGGGGGACATCCACTCTGAGTTATAAATTTTGTAGTTTGAGGTCTGATCTCTCTAGTCTTCTTTTGCGACTTCCACAACAGACTTTACAAGACCCGCCATATTCTGAATCTCCGACGGAATGATGATCTTCGTCGCCTTTCCGTCCGCGATCGTCGCAAATGCTTCAAGACTCTTGAGGCGCAGAACCGCCTCGTCCGCTCCGGCTTCCTTGAGGAAACGAAGTCCGTCTGCATTCGCCTTCTGAACCTTTAAAATCGCCTCAGCCTCACCTTCTGCCTCGCGGATTCGCTTCTCCTTCTCTGCCTCAGCATGAAGGATCGCAGCCTGTTTGTCAGCCTCTGCGTCAAGAATCGCGGACTCTTTCTTACCCTCTGCGACAAGGATCGTTGACTTCTTCTCACCTTCCGCGCGCAGGATCGCCTCACGGCGCTCACGCTCTGCCTTCATCTGCTTCTCCATCGCATCCTGAATCGCAGCCGGCGGAATGATGTTTTTCAGCTCGACACGGTTTACCTTGATTCCCCATGGGTCTGTCGCCACATCAAGGGAAGCGCGCATCTTCGTGTTGATCGTCTCTCTCGAAGTCAACGTCTGGTCAAGCTCAAGGTCACCGATGATATTTCTCAGCGTCGTCGCCGTCAGGTTCTCAATCGCCATGATCGGATTCTCAACGCCGTATGCAAACAGCTTCGGATCGGTGATCTGGAAGAATACAACCGTATCGATTCGCATCGTAACGTTATCCTTCGTGATTACCGGCTGAGGAGCAAAGTCAACAACCTGCTCTTTTAAGATGACTCTCTTTGCCACGCGGTCAATGAACGGCATCATGACATGAACGCCGACTGACCAGGTACCCATGTAAGCGCCGAGTCGCTCCACGACAAGAGCCTGAGCCTGCGGAACAATGCGCACACAGGATGCCAGCACCATCAAAACAACAATCAGAAGTATCATGAAAATGATCAGTCCCATAGATGTTACCCCTCTTTCTTTGCACTTACAATCAGTTTCACACCCTGTATCTTTCGGATCTCCACGATCGTTCCCACAGGATAAATCACTTCGTCACTCTCTGCTCTCGCCGTCCATTCCTGTCCGTTCACCATCGCAGTTCCGGTTTCTTTCCGATTATCGATCTCCGCCGTCACCCGCGCCTCATGTCCAACCAGACTGTCCACATTCGTCTTTTCCGTATGCGTGATACAGTGTTTTGCAAACGGGCGTGTGAGAAACAGAAGCAGAAACGAAATCAGCACGAAACCGACAAGCTGAATCCCGGTGCTAAAGCCAAGCAGAGAAAGCAAAAATCCGATAAATGCTCCTCCCGCAAACCAGATTGTTGTCAGTGCCAGAGTCGCAATCTCAATCGCAATCAGCACGACAAATACAATCAGCCAATAAATCGGTGTCATTTCAGGAACCTCCTTTCTGATTATCATACTATATTTCCAAATCCATTACAATCCCCTGCGCTGGCGTGCTGCCTCGAACATCAGGACCGAGGATGCAACCGCTGCATTTAAGGATTCGACTTTTCCGCACATCGGAATCCGCACCCAGATATCCGCTTTCTGCGCCGTCTCCTCTTTCAGACCGCTCGCCTCGTTTCCGATCAGAAAGGCAGAATCGCCCTTGTAATCTTCCTGATCGTAGGAATTCTTTCCGTCGAGATGAGCCGCAAACATGCGGATTTTCTTTGATTTGAGCTTGGCAAGTGCAGTGTCAAGATCCTCGACGTAAACGAACGGAACGCGAAGAATCGAGCCCATTGTCGAGCGGATGACCTTCGGATTGTAGATGTCCGCAGTCGATGCGTCCATGATGATTCCTGTGACTCCGGCTCCCTCACCTGCACGCACGATCGTTCCGAGATTTCCCGGGTCCTGAAGATGTTCAAGCACCATCAGAAGTGCCGGTTTTCCGCTCTCCGCCTGTGTCTTTGTGACCTCATCAAGCTCGTAGTGATACTGGCGCACGAGAGCTAAAACGCCCTGCGGGGACTGGGTATCAGACATCGCGCGAAACACCTCGTCGCTGACAAGCTCGACATGGCGCACGCCGTTTTTGAGCGCATTTGCCTCCTTGCCCTTTGCAAAGCTCTCAGACATGTAGAGCGTGTGAATCCGGTCTTTCGGGATCTCCACGCACATGCGAAGTCCCTCTGCGACGAAGAGGTCTTCCTCTCGTCTCGTCTTTGCCTTTTTTACAAGTGCACTTACATATTTTACCTGTTTGTTTGTTGTACTGCTAATCACTGCAAGAATCCTTCCTTGTCGCTTTCATGATACACGACTTTTTACTTTTTGATTTTACCTATAAGTTGTAAATGTATGATCATATATAATCATAATATATAATCATATTACAATTACAAATGACTTCTCCGCTATAAAGAGCTCCGGCTCCTCCGGCGGGTAAAGTCATGCAAACATGTTCGCACTCCGGGTTCGATGTAGCGGTGCATAAGGTCGCAAACTACGCGACCTAAACACCGACATCTCACACGGGTTTGCATGTACTTTCCCGCACTCCGTCGCCACACATACCATGATATATTACTCTGAATTCAAGTCCATGTACGCATCGACTTAGCACATGATTTTGGTCAGATCTGCTGACATCTCTCCATCAAAATCACTGCGCATTCACGCATTTTCAGATCGTCTCTAGATCTGCCATCCAGATATTGCGGGAGGCATCACTCGGCATGCGCAGGTCTCCTCTCGGGGAAACGGCTACGGAACCGACCTTCGGTCCATCCGGCAGGCAGGAACGTTTGAACTGCTGTGCAAAGAAACGACGATAAAAAACGTTGAGCCATTTCTTAATAAAGTCTGCCTCATACTCTCCTGCAAATGCACAAAGTGCCATGCGGTAAATCTTCGACGGCATGTAGCCGAAACGGAGCACATAATAGAGGAAGAAATCATGCAGTTCATAAGGTCCGACAAGATCTTCTGTTTTCTGGGAGATCACACCGTCCTCCGGCGGAAGAAGCTCCGGGCTGACCGGCGTGTCGAGCACGTCGAGAAGTACATCTCGGAGTTCTTTTTCTCCACAGGTGTCTGCAAAATAGCGAACGAGGTGGCGCACAAGTGTCTTCGGAACGGACGCATTGACGCCGTACATCGACATGTGGTCGCCGTTGTAGGTCGCCCAGCCAAGCGCAAGCTCTGACATATCGCCGGTACCGATGACGAGACCGCCGACCTGGTTTGCGGTATCCATGAGAACCTGGGTTCTCTCGCGTGCCTGTCCATTCTCGTAGGTGACATCATGGTTCTCCGGATTCTGACCGATGTCGGAGAAATGCTGATTTACGGATGCGCGGATGTCGACTTCTTTTAACGTCGCACCGAGCTTCTCGGTCATCCGGCAGGCATTCTGGTACGTTCTGTCTGTCGTTCCAAAACATGGCATCGTCACAGCATGGATCTGATTTCTCGGAATGTTTAAGAGATCAAAGGCGCGCGCAGTGACGAGAAGGGCAAGCGTCGAGTCGAGTCCGCCGGAGATTCCGAGCACGACATGCTTTGCTCCGGTGTGTTCCAGACGCTTTTTCAGACCCATCGCCTGAATCATGAAGATCTCCTCACAGCGACGGCTTCTCTCCGACATATCAGACGGAACGAATGGACGGCTGTCGATAAAGCGAAGCAGTTTTTCCTGCTGACAATGCTCCATCTCCTCGGTATCTAAAGAAAACTCGATCGTCTCGTATCCGGTCTGATCCGGGGCCGGGCAGGTTGTCGTTTTTCTGCGCTCGGAGCGGAGACGCTCAAGGTCAAGATCTGCACAGATTGCACTCGGATGGAAACGCTTCGACTGTGCGAGAATCGTTCCATTCTCGGCAATGATGTTGTGACCACCGAAGACGAGATCCTGAGTCGACTCTCCCTCTCCTGCATTTGCATAGACGTATGCACTGAGAAGACGTGCAGACTGACCTCCAATCAATTCTCTGCGGTAGCTGTCCTTGCCGACAACCTCATCGCTTGCGGAACAGTTTGCGATCACCGTCGCTCCTGCAAGCATATGGCGGATGCTCGGCGGGCACGGAACCCAGACATCCTCACAGAGTTCGGATGCAATCACAAGCTCCGGATTCTCCTTGCAGGTAAACAGCAGGTTCGTTCCCATCGGAACTTCTCCGTCCTGCCACTTTGTCATCTCCGGAATCTGGTTGCCCGGTGTGAAATGACGGCGCTCATAGAACTCCGAGTAGTTCGGCAGGTTGATCTTCGGAACAACACCGAGAAGTCTGCCATCGCAGATTACTCCGGCCACGTTGTAGAGCTTTCCACGGTGCATCCACGGAAGTCCCACAAAAACGATCATATTGAGTCCTTTTGTATAGGAAACAATCTCTCCAAGTTCTCTTCTTGCACCCTCAATCAGCGCATCCTGTAAAAACAGATCTCCACAGGTATATCCTGTTAAACAAAGTTCCGGAAAGACCATCAGACCAACGCCCTGACTATGTCCCTCCGAAATTAATTTACAAATCTCTTCCCGGTTATAGACCGGATCTGCCACTCGAATTTTCGGAGTGACAGCTGATACACGGAAAAAACCGTCTTTCATATTTTTTTCCTCCTATATATAATGGACAATCCCATTCAAACCGATGCTTAGTGGTTACTGTTTGCGCAACGCGTGAACCGTAACGCTTAGTGAGTCGATTATAGCATACTTTCCCGCTTTCTGGTTTACTTTTTGAGAATTATTTTGTACAATAAGGGTAATCTTGTGTTGCTATTCAGAGATTTTCGCATTTTCTCAATAAAAAATGTGCAAAAGGAAGAGCAATCCAACAATGGGGAACTGAACTTCAAGGGAGCGAATAAAAAAATGAAAATTTCCACAAAAGGGCGTTATGCCCTCCGAATGATGATTGAATTTGGATTAAATCCAGACCAGTGCACAAAGATCAGTCAGGTTGCACAGCGTCAGGGGATTTCTGATAAATACCTCGAACAGATCGTGACACTTCTGCACCGCGCCGGTTATGTGCGCAGTATTCGTGGTGCTCAGGGCGGTTATATGCTGACCAAGAAACCGGAGGAATATACCGTCGGCATGATTCTTCGCCAGACAGAGGGAAGCCTTGCGCCGGTTGCCTGCCTCGACGACGACATCAACCAGTGTGAGAAGGCCGACCGCTGTGCAACTCTGACGGTCTGGCAACAGCTCAAGGACGCGATCGACCAGTGCGTTGACAGCGTAACTCTTGCTGATTTGATCGAGGAGCAGAAACGCAAGCCGGGATACAATCTGATGTAAATGCATTATAAAAAAAATCCAGCAAAAATCAATCAAAAAGAGGACTTTCCAAACTCATGCTGAGGTGGCAATGTAATCACCTCAATATGGGAATGGGAAGTCCTCTTTTTTAAGTTGATGCTTGAAAAGACTTAATGTGTGATTCCAACTAAGTTCACGTGGATACTTACGGAGACTTGGCGCGTGATTTTGACTTATACTATGCCTGCTCTCCTGTGATCGACATGTTCTGCATCTCGTTGTTCTGATACAGTTTCTGGAAGGAGATGTTGTCCATCGCTTCCTCGGAAATGCTGACGCAGTTGTCCGCAATACGGTCAATGTTGTAGAGTAGGTTGGAATATGCCTTCGTCAAATCAGAAGAACAGGTATTTTTTTCTACTCGTGACAGATGCGCCTTGTTGTTCTGCTTCTGCAATTTTCGGATAATCTCCTTCTTCTCATAAACTTTTTCGACGATGTTCTTATCTCCATTTTCGATCGCTTCCATTGCACTCTTAAAGATCGTCTCGAGCGTGTCAATTCCTGTCTCAAGTTCCCGGCATGCATCCTGAGAAAAGATTCCGCCCTTGCTCTGGGAAAGTTCTGCGACCTCGCTGATCTCCTCACAGCGATCTGCAATTCGATCCATACTGTTGTTGATGTAGAGCAATCCCGCAGCCTGCTCCGACTGTTGCTGTGTCAACGTACCGCTCGAGAACATTTTTATCATATAACTGCCGATCTGCTCCTGAAGTTTCTTCACCGCATGGTGCATCTCTGTAAAGTTCTGATAAGCTGTCTGAGGATCGTTCCCCACAAAAGAGAGTTTCATGCTGTCAATCATCTTGATCACAAACTCGGATACTCTCGTAATCTCCTCGGAAGCAAGATAGAGTGCTACGGTCGGCTGAGAAAGCACCCGATTTTCGAGATACTTCGGCTCATAGGACTGAAAACTCTGATTCTCCTGACCGCGCACAAGGAAGGTCACAATCTTGACCATGATCGGGATCAATGGCAACCACACGAGCGTGCAGACAACATTAAACGTCGTGTGTGCATTTGCAATCTGTCTGGAAATCACATCCAGCTCTGCGCCTTTCGGGGAAATCAGACGCACAAATCCTGCGAGTACCGGGATAAAGAACAGAAAGACGATACTGCCGGTGATGTTAAAAATACTGTGTGCAAGCGCCGTTCTCTTCGCATTTTTCGACTGTCCGATCGAGGCGAGAAGTGCCGTGATCGTCGTACCGATGTTGTCACCAAGAAGAATCGGGATTGCACCGGTCAGACCGATCACACTCGTCACACCATCCGGTCCGGGCTGGGAAGCAAAATTCTGAAGAACTGCAATCGTCGCAGAACTACTCTGCACAACGAGGGTCATTCCTGCACCGAGCAAAACGCCAAGCACCGGAAGATGCGAAACCTTTCCCATCATATCGACAAAAAACGGGCTTCCGGCGAGCGGTTTCATGACTCCGCCCATGATCTCAATTCCCTCAAAGAGCAGACCAAATGAGAAGATTACCATACCAATGTTTTTAATCTTTTCTTTTTTTCCAACAAAGTTTAACAGGAATCCAATAAAAATAATCGGATAGATATAGTTGCTGATCTTAAATGCCATCAGCTGTGCGGTCATCGTCGTACCGATGTTTGCACCAAAGATAACGGAAATCGCCTGTGGCAGACTCATCAGTCCGGCACTCACAAATCCAATTACCATAACCGTCGTTGCGGAACTGCTCTGAAGCACTGCGGTAACCAGAGCACCCGCAAGCGCTCCCATAACTGCATTTCTGGTAAGGAAACTAAGGATCTTCTTCATTCCCTCTCCTGCGGCCTTCTGAAGTGCATCGCTCATGCTGTTCATTCCATACAGAAACAGTGCAAGACCACCGATCAGACCAAAAAAGATCTTTACATTCTCATTCATTTTCGCTTCTCCTTTGTGAAAACTTTTCCTCTTCTTCCATTTTCATTTCTTCTTCACTTATGTTCATCATGTTTGTCGAGATAAATATAATCGCTCATGAAGAACCCTCAGTTAAAGCGAAGTTAAATCTATGTAAAATTTTGATCTTTTTCTGTCCTATTTTGCTAAAATCATGTAAAAAAATGACCCATATACGAAATTTATTAAGTGATCCCCTCGTATACAGGCCATTTTTCCTATTAATTTCTTATTTTATCTCGTTCGGTTCGTTCTGTTTCTTAGTTGTTGTGAACGAGAATCTCCTCTGCAAGTGCAGTCTGTTCCTTCGTCGGAGTCGGAACACCGTCAAGCGGATAGCTGATTCCGAGTTTCTGCCACTTTGCAAGACCGAGCGTGTGGTACGGAAGAACCTCGACTCTCTTTACGGTCTTTAACTCCTTGATCAGCGCATCAAGCTCATGCAGTCCCTGCTCGTCATCGGTGATTCCCGGAACAAGGACGTGGCGAATCCACATATCCTTTCCGATCTCGGACAGATATTTTGCCATCTGGACAATGTTTGCGTTGTCCCAACCGGTCAATTCCTTATGCTTTGCCGGATCGATCTCCTTGAAGTCAAGCATCACGAGATCCGTATTTTTCATCAGCTCATTGAACTTGGACAGAAATGGCTCTTCCATCGTGAACGGATTTCCTGCGGTATCTAAAACCGTGTTGACTCCGTGCTGTTTCGCAATCTTAAAGAACTCATTCATGAAATCGATCTGAAGAAGAGGCTCTCCACCGCTGACAGTGATTCCACCCTCTTTTCCCCAGTAATTTTTGTAACGGTATGCGCGCTTGAAGAGATCCTGAGGAGTCCACTCCTCACCGCCCTCAAGTGCCCAGGTCTCCGGATTATGGCAGTACTTACATCTCATCCGACATCCCTGCACAAAGATGACGAAACGCACGCCCGGTCCGTCCACAAGACCGAAGGTTTCAAGAGAATTGATATGTCCCACGACTTTCTCCGTTTTCTGCATCATTTCTGTGTTGCTCATGTGTCTATTCCTCCAAAAAATCCATCATTCAAAATTTACTTAATAGTTGCATTTATTTCTATTATATATACATTTCACTATATACATCTCATACATATACAAATTGTGTCCATATTTTTTATCTTTACACAATTTATTTTTATACATTATTTTTGTATATATTGTATATTGTCGTATATATATTGAAATGTATACATTATGCATGCATTCAAATCAACGCATACATCGACTTCGACACGATTTCCTATTTTCTCCACATCCAGATGCAAGAAGAAAAACAAAGGAAAATTGTGGGTCTACCAGATTGATATTCCTTTAGAAACAAAACGCCGGTTTCCGGCGGGAAAACTCCCGCCGGAAGCCGGCGCCTGTAAAGGCCGGACGGTCATTCCGTTCCGAATCCAAGTAAAAATTACATCGTAGCGTGGCAGGTTCTGGAGATAACATCCATCTGCTGCTCTCTGGTCAGGTCGATGAACTTTACAGCGTAACCAGATACACGGATGGTGAAGTTTGCGTACTCCTCCTTCTCCGGATGCTCCATAGCATCGATCAGCTTCTCAGTACCGAATACGTTTACGTTCAGGTGATGAGCGCCCTGATCGAAGTATCCATCCATAACCTGTACCAGGTTGTCGATACGCTCCTGCTCGTTGTGACCAAGTGCGTCCGGGTTGATGGTCTGGGTGTTGGAGATACCATCCAGTGCCCACTCATACGGAAGCTTAGCAACAGAGTTCAGGGAAGCCAGCAGACCGCTCTTCTCTGCGCCGTAGGACGGGTTAGCACCCGGAGATAACGGCTCGCCTGCTCTTCTTCCATCAGGCATGTTACCGGTTGCCTTACCATATACAACGTTAGAAGTAATGGTCAGGATAGAGGTAGTAGCCTCGGAATTACGATAGGTGTGACGCTTCTTCAGCTTCTCTAAGAAGGTCTTTAACAGCCATACAGCGATGTCATCTGCACGGTCATCATCGTTACCGTAACGCGGGAAGTCGCCCTCGGTCTCGAAGTCCATGATCATGCCTTCCTCATCACGGATAGCCTTAACCTTAGCGTACTTGATTGCGCTCAGGGAGTCTACTACATGAGAGAATCCAGCGATACCAGTTGCGAAGGTTCTACGTACATCGGTATCGATCAGAGCCATCTCAGCTGCCTCGTAGTAGTACTTGTCATGCATGTACTGGATCAGGTTCAGGGTATTTACATACAGACCTGCCAGCCAATCCATCATAACGTCGTACTTCTTGATAACCTCATCGTAATCAAGATACTCGGAGGTGATCGGTCTTAACTCCGGACCAACCTGCTCTCTGGTCTTCATGTCACGTCCGCCGTTCATAGCGTACAGCAGGCACTTAGCCAGGTTTGCACGTGCACCGAAGAACTGCATCTCTTTACCAGTCTGAGTAGCAGATACGCAGCAGCAGATGGAGTAATCATCGCCCCATACCGGCTTCATAACGTCATCGTTCTCGTACTGAACAGAGCTGCTCTTGATGGAGATGTCAGCTGCATACTTCTTGAAGTTGGACGGCAGTTTGGAGGAGTACAGAACAGTCATGTTCGGCTCCGGGCTCGGTCCCATATTCTCTAAGGTGTGCAGGAAACGGAAATCGTTCTTGGTTACCATGGAACGACCGTCTACGCCGATACCACCAACTTCCAGGGTTGCCCATACCGGGTCTCCGGAGAACAGCTGGTTGTAGGACGGGATTCTTGCGAACTTAACCATACGGAATTTCATTACCAGATGGTCGATCAGCTCCTGAGCCTGCTCCTCGGTAAGGGTACCGTTCTCAAGATCTCTCTCAATGTAGATATCAAGGAAGGTAGAGATACGACCAACGCTCATTGCAGCGCCGTTCTGGGTCTTAACTGCTGCAAGGTATCCGAAGTACAGCCACTGAACTGCTTCCTTTGCGTTCTTAGCCGGCTGAGAAATGTCATAGCCGTAGGACTCAGCCATAACCTTCATCTCTTTCAGAGCCTTGATCTGCAGGGAGAGCTCTTCTCTCTGACGGATAACATCATCAACCATGGTGCCATCTCCGCAGTTAGCGAAGTCGTTCTGCTTCTCCTGGATCAGGAAATCGATACCGTACAGAGCTACACGACGGTAGTCGCCTACGATACGTCCACGACCATAGGTATCCGGAAGTCCGGTAATGATCTTGTTGTGACGAGCTTTCTTCATCTCCGGGGTGTAAGCATCAAATACGCCCTGGTTATGAGTACGGGTATACTCGGTGAAGATCTTGTGCAGTTCCGGATCCGGCTCGTAACCGTAGTTCTGGCAAGCCTGCTCAGCCATCTTGATACCGCCATACGGCATGAATGCTCTCTTTAACGGCTTATCGGTCTGAAGACCAACAACCTGCTCAAGGTCCTTATCAGCCTCGCTGATGTAACCCGGCTTATGGGAGGTGATACCGGAAACGATGTGAGTATCCATATCCAGAACGCCACCCTTAGCACGCTCCTCTTTCTGCAGTCCCTGAAGAATTCCCCACAGCTTGTCGGTAGCCTGGGTCGGGCCAGCCAGGAACTTCTCATCACCGTCATACGGCTTATAGTTAGTCTGAATGAAGTCTCTTACATTAACTTCCTCTTTCCAGAGACGGCCGTTAAAGCCTTCCCACTGATCAACGTGCATCATAAATGCAGTCCTCCTTTAAAAATGTTTAAAAATTCATTGGGTCATTAAGTTATCGTTATTTTGTTCACATTTGACAATCAGTATCATAACATAAATTTTTGAAAACACAAGCGCCTTATTCATAATTTTTCTCATGTTTGTTAGAAAGTACACAACCCTTGTATTTATTAGGATACATGTCCGAATTTTCTATCAAAAAGTGAGAATTTCCCGTCTTTTCGGGCATTCCAAAACTAGATTCAGACGGTCTTTTATGCTAAAATGGATACAACTTGTTACATTAAAGGAGGATTTTTCTATGGCACTTCACGTTATGGATGAAGCAAACCGCTGTCTGGGATGTAAAGTTCCCCAGTGTCGGAAAGGATGTCCGATCTCCACCCCGATTCCGGATGTCATCCGCTTACTCAAAGACAACAAGCTCGATGAGGCCGGCAAAATTCTTTTTGAGAACAACCCGCTGACAACGGTTTGCAGTCTCGTCTGCAACCACGAAAATCAGTGTGAGGGGCACTGCGTTCTCGGACGAAAAGGCGCACCGGTTCATTTTTCCACAATTGAAAGCTATATTTCGAGCACCTACGCATCAAAGATGACAGCCGGTCCGACCCCATCAAATGGAATCAAGGCTGCAATCATCGGTTCCGGTCCTGCGGGTCTGACAATCGCAGTCATTCTCTCCCGCTACGGCTACGATGTCACAATTTTTGAGGGCAAGGACAAGATCGGCGGTGTCCTCCGCTACGGTATCCCGGAGTTCCGTCTGCCAAAGACCGTCCTCGAGGATTTCAAGTACCGCCACATCGATCTCAAAGGCATCAAATTCCGCCCGAACACCCACATCGGCGGTGCGATCGGTATCGATGACCTCTTCCGCGACGGATACAAGGCGATCTTCGTCGGCACCGGCGTCTGGAAGCCAAATGCCCTCCACATCAAGGGCGAGACCTTCGGAAATGTTCACTTCGGTATCAACTACTTAAACAATCCGGACAGCTACCGACTCGGTGAGCGCGTCATCGTCATCGGTGCAGGAAATGCCGCAATGGATGTCGCAAGAACTGCCCTGAGAAAAGGTGTCCGCGAGCTGACCTGCTTCTCGATCACCAAAGAGGTCGCAGCAAGCAAGCATGAGTTCAGCTACGCCCAGCTTGAGGGAGTCCAGTTTGAATTCAACAAGAAACCGGTTGAGATCAAGGACAACGGCGTGATCTTTGAGGATGTCGAGGAAGCTGAGGACGGCACACTGACCGTCGTTCCGGGCAGCGAGACCTTCTATCCGGCTGACAGCGTGATCATCTCGATCAGTCAGGGACCGCAGAACCGAATCGTCACCACAACGACCGGACTTGACGCAGACCGCCGTGGTCTTCTTGTCGCAGATGAGACCGGTCACACGACCCGCCCGGGAATCTTCGCTTCCGGCGATGTCGTAAATGGCGCACGAACCGTCGTCGAGGCAGTCGCCCACTCGAAGGTTGTCGCAGAGTCCATGCACCGCTACATGCAAAACCTCGTCCACGGTGAGACTCCGGAGGAAGCCTTTGCCGACAGCGAGGGAGACAAGCCGGAAGCAACGCCGACAAACGCAAATGCAACATCAACTACAAACTAGCCACCATACATTCTTGCATCTGAAAAGCATCTGAAAAAATAAATCCCAAAAGAGCGATGGAAGAAAATGAGTTTGTCTTCTCACTTTATTTTTCCCGTCGCTCTTTCTTTTATTCCTGTTTGATTCCTGATTTATGTCTGATTTATGCCTGGTTTATTCTTGAAACTCTCATGATCCTGTTTCCGTACTTCCACTTCCGTACTTACAGCCTGTCACTTGCAGATCCCTGATCTGTATTTTATGGATTTTACTGTGGTCTTACGGTGATCCTACTATAGTTTTACTGTGGCTTCGCCTCATTGAGCTCTTTCTTCACAAAATCCGGAACCTGATCTTTCGGGAACTGTACATCATACTCGAGAGTCTCTCCGTCTTCTACCATCGTGACATCGACGTTTAAGTCTGAACTCTGATAGAAACGGTTGTAATAAAGCATTCTCGGCTCTGTCATCACGTTCCGAAGTTCATCAATCTGTTTCGGATCTGTGATTGTGATCGTCCGATACTTATCTCCCCGGTAACCGTAAATCTGTACGGAACGGATGTCTGCCTGTGCATATTTCAAGTCGATCTCAATTCCCTGTGCCTTCAACAGCTCGATCGTCTTTGTGAAAGACGGATAAACCGGATAGTAATTCATATCCGTAAACGAACTATAATTCCAATAACGGGAAGGATTCGTTCCCTGATCGCGGTTTCTGCGCTCCTGCCACTCCAGACCCTCTCGCTCCGGCTCCGTCACGAAACGGATCAGACCAATCGGAGCTTCTTTCTTGAACCGCTCCAGTGTCATAGAGGAAAACTCATCCTGGTAAGCCTCAAGAAGTTCTTTTTTCTGTGTATCTGTCAGACTGGAAAGTTTTGTCTCCTTCGATCTGTCCCTGCGGAAATAAATCGAATCCACGTTTTCTGCGCTCTGCGCGAGAAGCGGGAAGTTCGCCTTCTGAAATTCCTCGTCTGCAAACAGGCGATTGACCGCCTCGGAGACAGAATCCAAATCAATGTAATACTGACGATATACCTTGCGTCCGCTCTTTAACTCATAGGAAATCATCACCTGATAGATCGACTTTGTCTCGTCCTCATCAAAGTAATCGACTGCCTTTGCCTGATAAACCGGTTTTTCAGACGAGAAATCTCTCGATGTCTGATCCACACCGGCAGTCGCAAGTGCCAAAATGTTTTCCACATCTGTGCTGTGCATCTGATCAAGAACCACTTTTGAGGCGCGCTCATCGTCGTAAATCCAGCTTCCGTCCTCCTTCTGCTCAAACGTTCCGTAATCCACCCATCCATTGAGCTCTCTCATCCAGACAGCTCCGGATTTTACCTTTCCCGCCGACGGCAGATAGCGGTCGTATCCAAACGTATCATAACGGAATACGAACAGCACGGCGATCGTCGCGAGAAGGCAGGCAACCATCTGTCCACGATTTTTAAAGAGCTGGCGGAAATCAAAGTGGTAAATGATCTCGATCACACAGTGTGCGAGAACAACTCCACAGATGACTCCAAACACTGCCCAACCGGTTGATTTCCGGAATTCCCAGAACATCAGTGCCAGACTGAGACCGGAGAGAATCGTGATCGGAATCCGAATAATCGGACCGCTCATCGAAAATGCCATCGCCTTTCCACTTGCCTCTGACGGACGTCTGCGGTAGAGCCACAGACTGAATCCGGTCAGCAAAAGGGATACGACCCATGCGATCGCAACTCCACCCGCGATCGACTGTTCCATCTGATATTTTCCAATCTGCATCAGGTATTCCATAATCGGAGAAATTCTTCGACTCATCTCGAATGCTTTCTCTCCCATGTCATACGCATAAGTCTGAAAGAAAGTGGAAAAATATCCCTGAAGGATCGTAGATGCAAGAGGAACAAATCCTGCCAAAACCATGCATCCAAGAATTCCGACAATCAGATTTCCGGTCAGCATTGCCGATGTGACCACTGTCGTGTAAATCAGCATAAAGTACGTCATATGAAGTCCAAACGAAGCCACTGCCACCGGGATAATCACCGAAGATTCCACGCCGTTTCCGATTGCAAGGACAACTCCAAGCGCAAGAGAAATCGCATACGGAAGTGCTAAAATCACGATTCCGTCCACAAAATTTACTGCAAAAAATATTTCCCGGCGCACCGGAAGACTGTGATAAAAATCCACCTTACTGCGCGAATTCAGGTAGGCAAAACCGCTGAGTCCACAGACAAGTCCGGCTACTGCCATCACGAGAACCATCATGCCGTTCTCAAAAGACAGCCAGGTATGAATCTGATCCCGGTACCACATGAGTCCCTGCTCATAAATCGGATACTCCTGAATCTCTCCCGCGAGAAAAGCCACGGTCACCGGATAAAGGAAAAAGAATCCGATTCCGATCAGGGCAAGCGCCCAGATTCGACTTCTCAAATCTTCTTTCATCAGCTTAAAAAATAAGTTTTTTGACGTCATAACCGACTACCTCCGTTTCACTGATAAAGATCTCCTCAAGGGAAAGTGGAATGGTTTCATAGAAAATCGGGTCTGCCTTCTGCATTGCAAACTCCACATGGCTCAAATCCCCTCTCACTGTCAGCGTCATCAGTTTTCCTCTCTGCTCCGTCTTGAGAATCTCAAGTCCCAGTTTCTGAAGATCTGCGGGTTCCATGCCCTCGCGGAGCACGCACTGCACTTTGTGGATATTCATCTTCATCTCATCGAGATCCTTGCTCAAGAGAATTCCGCCCTTATGTAAGAGTCCCACATGATCGCAGATGTCCTCGAGCTCGCGCAGGTTGTGGGAAGCGATGATCGGAGTCAGATTTCTCTCCTCCATATCGCTTGCAAAGATGCTCTTGACTGCCTGGCGCATCACCGGATCAAGTCCGTCAAACGTCTCGTCACAGAACAGATACTCGGTTCCGGCGCAAACTCCGCAGATCACGGAAACCTGCTTTTTCATTCCTTTTGAGAACGTATTGATCTTTCGCTTCTCATCGAGACCAAAACTCTTCATCAGGGAGTGAAAACGCTCCTCATCAAACTTTGGATACACGATCTTGTAATATCTCATCATGTCCCGCGGAGTTGCATTTGCGAAGAAGTGCTGATCGTCAGATATATAAAAGAATTTTCGCTTTGCCTCCTCATTCTCAAACACATTCATCCCATCGATCGTGATGCTTCCCTCGTCAGGTTTGAGCACCCCTGCCACCATCCGAAGAAATGTACTTTTTCCTGCGCCGTTCGTTCCGATCAGACCAAAGACACTGCCTTCCCGGATCGTCGCATTGATATGGTCAACTGCCAGAATTCCGTCAAATTTTTTTGTGAGATTTACCGCCTCAATCATACGCTCTCTGCCTCCCCCTTCTGCTTTTCTTTTTCTGAATCTTCCGAGTTTTCTGAGTCCTCCAAATTTTTCGAAACTTCTGAATGATCACTTGCGTAGCGATCATAGACTTCACCGGCGGTCTCGAGAAATTCTTCCCGGCTGATTCCGATCTTTCGCGCCTCCTGCGCGAGCCCCTCCATCTTTCTCGCAAGTTCCTGCTGTCTTACATTGCGGAGCTTTCGGATGCTCCCGACGAAACTTCCTCGCCCTTTCACGGTGTAGATGAATCCATTCCGCTCCAGTTCCCCGTAAGCTCGCTGTATCGTGTTCGGATTGATCGAGAGTTCCATCGCCAGACTCCTGACTGAGGGCATCTGGCTGTCCTCCTCGAGCACCCCTAAGAGCATTAATTCCTGCAATTTTTCTGCAACCTGCTCATAGATCGGACGACTGTCTTTATAATCCAGCAAAATCATCCGCCTCACTCCTTTCGGTTTTCTATTTTGATTTTGCTTCTAAATTTGAGTTTGTTTTTCCTGTTCTGGGTGGTTCTTCTTATGTGTTTTCTTCTTGTGTGTTTAAGTGTACTATGCTTCTTAATACACTTATATCACATCAGATCTGAAATAGCAAGAGACAGATTTCTTACGTTTTTATGACGCTTCACCTAAGAGAATAAGATCTTCATCCACTGACATATTAACGCAACGCCGTAAGGCAGATACGATTTATGCAAACCCGTTTGAAGCGTTGGTGCTTAGGTCGCGTATTTTGCGACCTTATGCACCGCTACGCTGAAACTCGGAGCGAGAGCGTGTTTGCATGAATGTAGTCTGCCGTCGGCGCCTTAATTAATTCATCTGCTCATCATTGACACTGACTTTTTGGAATGATATGATAGAATCCGATTGTAATCTGATCACTTTTGTAGGATTTAAAAAACAGAAACCAGAAACTTACTCCATAGAATAATCCAGTGCCAAAATGAAAGCGAATAAATCCACAAAATTGACACTGAAAAAGAAAAAGAGAAAAAGAAAGAGGAACGATTCACTATGCTTAATCAATTTTCAAGAACCGAGCTCCTGTTGGGAAAAGACAATATGGAACGCCTGAAAAATGCCCGCGTTGCCGTATTTGGAATCGGTGGCGTCGGCGGATACACCGTTGAGGCACTCGCCCGTACCGGAGTCGGAACCCTGATCCTGATCGACGACGACAAGGTTTGCTTAACGAATATCAACCGTCAGATTCTTGCAACGAGAAAGACCGTCGGCAGACACAAAATCGAGGTTGCCAAAGAGAGAATCCTTGAGATCAATCCGGACGCACAGGTCATCACCCACCAGACCTTCTACACCCCGGAGACTGCTGATCAGTTCGATTTCACACAGTACGACTACGTGGTTGATGCGATCGATACCGTAACCGGAAAGATCCAGCTCGTGTGTCAGGCACAGCAGGCAGGCACACCGATCATCAGCTGTATGGGTGCAGGAAACAAGATGGACCCGACTGCATTTAAGGTTGCCGACATCTACAAGACTTCCGTCTGCCCGCTCGCACGTGTCATGCGCCGTGAGCTCAAAAAGCGCGGAATCAAAAAACTCAAGGTTGTCTACTCCGAGGAGAAGGCACTGACCCCAATCGACGACATGGCAATCAGCTGTCGTTCACACTGCATCTGCCCGCCGGGAACCGTCCGCAAGTGCACCGCCCGCCGTCAGGTTCCGGGAAGCAATGCGTTCGTTCCGTCCGTTGCCGGTCTGATCATCGCCGGAGAGGTCATCAAAGATCTGACAAACCCGACCGAATGGGCACAGTCAAAGTAAAACGGTCTCTGAATCACGAAGAAACAACGTTGATTTGTTAAATTATCGGACACGTCACCAACATGTCCCCAGTATACAAAACAACCCAACCTATCATACAAAAAAAAATTCGTAACTGCCCCGTTGTATCCACTGTATCCCTTACTTTGGAAACGGAAAGCCGTTACGAATTTTTATTTTTTACTTTTATTTTTTGCTTTTATCTTTTATTGCATTAATCGCATGATTTTTATTCTTTTATTTCTTCTCGTCGTACCAGTCTAAGAAGCGATGTGTCTGACCATCTTTCTTATATGCGATAACCGTATTCAGGTTTACATTCTCCACGCTCTTGAAAATGTTGCTCTCGATGAACGGGTTGACCTTCTTCAAATCGCGGATCAGGTTCTTGATCTCCATGCGTTTTGAAACCGTGCGTCCATTCGGATCACAGGTTGTGCAGGTGTCCGTGAAATGGCACGCACACTGGATAAAGCGCAGGTCATTGTAATCGCGCCAGCGCTTGATGTCGTCCTCGCGGATCAGGTAAAGCGGGCGGATCAGCTCCATGCCCTCAAAGTTTGTGCTGTGCAGTTTCGGCATCATCGTCTGAACCTGACCGCCATACATCATTCCCATCAGAATCGTCTCGATTACATCGTCATAGTGGTGACCGAGCGCGATCTTGTTGCATCCGAGTTCCTGTGCCTTGTGGTAGAGATAGCCACGGCGCATGCGGGCGCACAGATAGCACGGGGATTTCTCGACGCTGTACACCGCATCAAAGATCTCCGTCTCAAAGATCGTCACCGGAATTCCCATGAGTTCTGCATTGTGCTCAATGACCTTGCGGTTTGCCTCGCTGTATCCCGGGTCCATCACCAGAAAGACAAGCTCAAACGGAAACTTGTTGTGACGGCGCAGTTCCTGAAACAGCTTTGCCATCAGCATCGAGTCCTTTCCTCCGGAGATGCAGACTGCGATCTTGTCGCCCTCTTTTACGAGTTCATACTCGTTGATCGCCTTGGCAAAACGGCTAAAGAGTTCTTTGTGGAAACGCTTGCGAATACTCTTCTCAATGTTCGCACGACGCTCCTCAATATCATCCTCCTGTGCCATCTGCTTTAAGATCCAACCCGAATATCCCTCGTCGAGGCTGTACGCGTCATAGCCAAGCTCGTCAAGTTCCTCTGCGAGATCCACGCTGATCACACCGCGAATGCAGTAGAGAATAATCTTTTTCTCCTTATCGAGGCGTTCCGGATGAAGGCGAACCTCCTCCATATCCATGTGAATTGCGCCCGGAATAAATCCGTGCTGGTACGCATCCTCATCGCGAATGTCGATCAGCTGATAGCTTCCCTTCTCCAATTTGTTTAATTCTTCAATCGATAAAACCATCTCGTCCTCTTTCTTATCCATCAAATGTGTCGAACACACTCTGTTACCAATTATCTTTGCGAAACAATAAAGCGCATCCTTGCGGAGCATCTTTTGTATGATAGGACGCAATTTCCTATCATATAAAAAAATACAGAAAGTCTGCGAAAATGCAGACTTCCTGTATTGTAAACCAAATCATTTCCTTTTGTCAATAAGCACTCCGACTTCCCGCCTGCTTACTCAAGAATGAGACACCTACTTGCTCAAAAACGAGACAAATTCGAGGTGGCAATCCATGATCTCCCCGATCTTTCCGATCACCTTTCCCATCGTGAACGCCGCAAGCACCGTTCCGATTCCGAGTCCATCGATGTGACCGAGCACCGCAAATGTCAGAATCGCCGTGACTGCCAGACAGCAGACATCAAACGTCACTTTCACGCGGGAATACGGGATCTTTGTGATCGCGGAAACCTCGCGCGGAAACAGATCGGTCGGCACGATCGGCATCTTACATCTGTTTGAGAGCGCGATACCGACACAGAGTGTCAGATAACTGATCACAAAGTAGATGATTCTCAGCATCATTGTCTGCGGAAGCAGATCCACCCATGATTTATGTACATCGACAAAGATTCCGAAAAAGAATCCCACAACAAAACTAAACAGATACTGCGGAACAAATTTCTTCCGCATAATCAGCAGACTCAGAACCAGAATTCCCTGAAAGATGTACGTCCATGTTCCGAGTGTGAAGACCGGAAGCACTTTTGCAAACGCATACGGCACACTCGAAATTGCGGAGATTCCGGAACCGGAATGAAGCATCAGCACGACTCCGAAACTGTTAATCAGCACAATGACAAGAAGTGCGAGTTCTCCGCGCAGGACAAGTTTTCCCTGATGACTTTGATGATTCTGTTCTGCTTTTAAACTTGATTCCATTTTTCTTTATCCTTCTTTCTGTCTCTTCCCCCCGGAAAAGAAAGCATGTCGCAGGATTCTTTTTCTCAATACAATGATTAAATGCTACTTGATCGTAATACGACCCT
Source organism: Brotaphodocola sp. (assembly GCF_050873365.1). Classification (GTDB taxonomy): domain Bacteria; phylum Bacillota; class Clostridia; order Lachnospirales; family Lachnospiraceae; genus Brotaphodocola. The sequence continues at coordinate 20,219 of NZ_JBNMIQ010000040.1, forward strand.
GTCCCAACGGATTTGCATACTCTGCTCCGACATTTCCTCCAAGATACGTGTTAATGTAATCTGAAAGCGCATCGACATCAACCATGACTTCATCTTTGAGGATCTTCGCACCTCCAAACATCGTCATACCATCTCCCGCAGACTTGAGCATATAGTTGTGCGAGGAAACCGTGTACGTCCGGTTCAGATCAAGCGGTTCGCCGTTTACCATCACATCGGTAACGCGGTAAGCTCCGGAAACCCCAAGGAAATTGCCCTTTTCATCCAGTTTTACGCTCGTCGGAATCGAGGTGTCGATCGTGTACGTCACACCGGATACCTGAAGGAAACCGCCACTCTCCTCCGGCGCATTCTTCGATGCCATCTCGAGAGCATCCTTGAGTTGCTGTCCGGTGATCTCAACGAGACACATCATATTTCCATACGGGAAGACTGCGAGCGTATCCTCGTAAGTGATGTTTCCGGTTGCGATCGAACTGCGGATTCCGCCTCCATTGCTCAGACCGATGTCTGCGCCAAGCTCATAGCGGTAAGCATCTGCGGTCAGATCTCCAAGGTTTGTCTCCGCATTGCGGACTGCGCGCGCGCCGGTCTCCGGATTCTTGTCCGTCAGATCGACATCCGTGTGACCAAGCACCGTCTTCAAGCTCTCCTGGTAGATCGCCTGAATCGATTTGATGTAGGCATCGGTCTGCGCATCCACAGCCTTGCCATCCTCATTCACGGTGGCACTGCCCGGAATCGTCAGCGTCATACCCGGGTGAAGCAGGTTCTGGTTGCGGATCTTGTCGCGGTTTGCGTTGTAGATCTCTCTCCAGCGAGAAGTCGAACCGAGCTGGCTCTTTGCAATCTTGCTCAGATTGTCGCCCGCCTTGACCGTATAGACAAAAGCCGTATCCTGTGCCGGAACTTCATCGACAAGCTCGGTTGTGATCGTGCCGTCTGCCTTGATCGTCAGCTTTCCGATATCCTTGAGCTTTGTGCCCGTCTGGGTCAGCAAAACAGCCTTTCCATCCTTGTTGGAAACAGTCTTGTTCGGAACTGTCTCGTGAGAATGACCATCGATCACCGCATCAATTCCATTCGTGTGTGCGATCACCTGATCGGAAGTCCAACGATCCGTCGTTCCCTCTTCTCCGAGATGACCGACGAGAATGACGTAATCTGCACCGGCGTTTTTCGCCTCATCAACCGAAGCCTGGATCTTTGCATACAGGCTCTCTCCGCTCTCATCCTCACAAAATCCGTAGATGTATGTGCCACTCTCATTCTGGAAGTAGGACGGTGTGGACTTTGTAAAGCTCTCCGGTGTACTTGCCCCCACAAGTGCCACCTTCACTGCCCCGAATGTGAACATCTTATACGGAGCAAATACCGGCTTTCCGGTTCTCAAATCCATAAAGTTGCTCGAATAATATCCACAGTCCAGTTTTTTTGCAAGCTCGAGAAAACGGTTCATTCCGTAATCGAACTCATGGTTTCCGGGAATTGCAAAATCATATCCGACCTGATTCATGATGTCGATCAGATAACCGCCCTCCGACAGCGTGCCGATCGGCGCTCCCTGAATCGCATCTCCGGCATCCGCCAGAATCACATACGGGGTCTGCGCCTGCATCTGTTTCTTGTAGAGCGCAAGGCCGGCGTAACCGATGTTGTCATCCACACCACAGTGAACATCGTTCGTGTACAGAACCACGATGTCCTTGTCCCCTGCAAATGCAGAAAACGTCATGCCGGTCGTCAGACTCAGCACCATCGCCAGACTCAAGATCCAGCTGAGCAGTTTTTGGAAACGTTTCTTTGCCATACCTCATCCTCCTTTTCTCAGAGCGAGTCCGAAATCTCCTTCCGACCAGCCCCAAAAACGTTTGTAAGTGACCTGACATTTTCAGGTATCTTCTGATGTTTTCCGAAGAGCCCCAAAAATTGTCATGATGATGAGTTGATTATAGCAAATTTTTCTGAATCTTAAAAGTAATTCCCCGAAATACGCAAAAGAATGTGAAAGAAAAAACAATCTTTTTCTTCCACATTCTCTCTGACTTTTAGAATCCGGTTGTTCCCCCGGAGTTCTCTCTCAATTGATTTAATTCTGCTCTATAAAAAGTATGTTTTACTCTTCTTTACTCCTCGGTCTCTTCCGGCTTCTCGATCTCGATGCCAAGCTCTTTGAGCTGTTTCGGATCTACCGGGGTCGGAGCCTCGGTCATCATGCAGGATGCATCCTTTACCTTCGGGAATGCGATCACTTCACGGATGCTGTCGCAACCGCCCATCAGCATAGCTACACGGTCAAGACCGTAAGCCAGACCAGCGTGCGGCGGAACTCCGTACTTGAATGCTTCAAGCAGGAAACCGAACTGATCCTGAGCACGCTCCGGAGTGAAGCCCAGAACCTCGAACATCTTGGACTGGATGTCGCTCTGGTGAATTCTGACAGAACCACCGCCAAGCTCGGTACCGTTCAGAACGATATCGTAAGCCTTTGCGCGAACTGCGCCCGGGTTCGTGTCGATCATCGGCCAGTCTTCCTCCATCGGCATTGTGAATGGATGGTGCATAGCCACATAACGGTTCTCCTCCTCGGAGTACTCGAGTAACGGGAACTCGGTTACCCACAGGAACTTGAAGTCGTCTTTCTTTAACAGATCCTTCTGCTTTGCGATCTCAAGACGCAGAGCACCAAGAACATCCCAGACAACCTTGTTCTTGTCTGCTGCGAACAGAAGCAGGTCGCCCGGCTTTCCGTCCATTGCCTTTACAAGAGCATCCATCTGCTCCTCGGTCATGAACTTTGCAAACGAAGACTTCAGAGAGCCATCCTCGTGAATTGCGATGTATGCCAGACCCTTCGCACCGTAGCCCTTTGCGAACTCTACGAGTGCATCGATCTTCTTTCTCGGCATTCCGCCCTCGCCCTCAGCGTTGATACCGCGAACAGAACCGCCGTTCTCAAGCGCGCTCTTGAATACAACGAAGTCACAGTCCTTTACAACCTCGGAAACGTTCTTTAACTCCATGCCGAAACGCATATCCGGCTTATCGGAACCGAAGCGATCCATAGCCTCCTGCCAGGTCATGCGCTGAATCGGAAGCGGAATCTCCACATTCAGAAGCTCCTTGAACAGCTTGTGAAGCAGGCGCTCATTGACATCGAGAACATCCTCAACATCGACAAAAGAAAGCTCCATATCGATCTGGGTGAACTCCGGCTGACGGTCTGCACGAAGGTCCTCATCGCGGTAGCAACGTGCCAACTGGAAGTAACGATCATATCCGGAGCACATCAGCAACTGCTTGAACAGCTGTGGGGACTGCGGAAGTGCGTAGAAGGAACCCGGATGAACACGGCTCGGTACCAGGTAATCTCTTGCTCCCTCCGGAGTACTCTTGATCAGGGTCGGGGTCTCGATCTCAAGGAATCCCTCTTCTGCAAGGAACTGTCTCGTCAGGATTGCGATCTTACTGCGCAGGATCAGGTTTCTCTGGATATCCGGGCGACGCAGGTCCAGATAACGATATTTCAGACGAAGCTCCTCTTTCGTCTTGGAGTTCTCCTCAATCGGGAAAGGCGGGGTCTCAGACTCAGAGAGAATTCTTAAGCTCTCTGCGCGAACCTCGATTGCACCGGTTGCCAGATTCTCATTCACACCGCCGGAACGAGCCTCAACACGTCCTGTCACTGCGATTACGAACTCACTTCTGAGCTTCTCTGCCTTTGCAAAGCTCTCTGCTCCGCAGTCGCTCTCCTCGAAAATAATCTGCAAAATACCGGAACGGTCACGTAAATCTACGAAAATGATACCGCCCTTATTTCTGCTCTTCTGTACCCAACCCATGACGGTCACATTCTGACCGACATTGGCAAGGCTAAGCTCTCCGCATCGATGGGATCTCTTTAATCCCTGCATTGACTCTGCCATCTCAAAATCTCCTTTTATCTCCAGGCGAACTTGCATTTGCCTGTTAATCACTTTTTCTTTCGACTACATCTTAGTTCTAATATTTAATTCTAGTTCTAATATTTAGTCCTACTATGAATTTCAAGTCGACGCTCGCGGAGACTTGGCGCGTGATTTTGGTCAGCTCTGCTGACATCTTCTTATCAAAATCACTGCGCATCCACGCGGAGCGTATAACTCAGAAGGGGATTGTCTCCCCTCCTGAGAAAGTTTGTGATAC
>NZ_JBNMIQ010000041.1:0-22375 GCF_050873365.1 Brotaphodocola sp.
TATAAGGGGTCACCTCCGTAACATTAAACTTTGGTCGGTAAAATGATTTGGGAGGCTTCTTATAGATGTATTTTATTACAACAAAAAGAATGTTGGAAGTATGTTTTTCAACACACCCCAACATTCAGTATAGAACCAAAAAATACAAAAGCAATGATGCTAAGCTAAAACAAAAAAATCCTCCGGCAAAACAAATCTGCCGAAGGATTTGAAAACAGATAACACATTCAACACAAAGTAACAAATGGAAACTTTTTATGCTGTAAACAGATGCTGAAGAAGCCAGCACACAATCGGAAGCGTCACGATCGATCCGATTGTCGTCACAAAGATTCCGCCCATTGCGTAATCTCCCTCTGATCCCGATGATTTTGCCATCATGACTGCAGATGCCATTGCCGGAAGTGCCGTCAGCAGTGCGATCGTCATACGCAGATCCGCAGGAATCGGGACAAACCCAAGCACCAGATAGACGAGAATCGGAGCCACGAGCATCTTCACAAGCACAATTCCGTAAAGTTCCGGCTTAAACGCATAGCGACGAATGTCCATGCACGCAAAGACTCCGCCGAGATAGATCATTGCAAGCGGGGTCGCCGTTCCTCCGATCTTCTGCAATCCCGTGTTGATGACTCCCGGCACCGGAATCTGGGCGATAATAAAGACAAGAGCCAGTGCAATCCCAATCGTCGCCGGATTGATCATCTTTTTGAGCTTAAATCCGCCCTCTGCTCCCTCCGGTGTCGTCAGCTTTACACCGAGCGTCCACAACACAGACTGATCCACGATCGTCACTAGCGAGATGTAGAGCATACCACTCTGCGGATAAATGCTTGAGATAATCGGAATTCCCATAAATCCGATATTTCCAAACATCGAGATCGCCCGGTAAACCAGAGCAATATTTCCTTTCAGTCGAAAGACTTTCGCCAACAAAAGGCTCTCAAAAAAGAAAAAAACATAGAGCACTGCCGTCAAAACGATGACCTCTGCGCTCGAAAACAGCGTCTCCCTCTGCACGCCATTGACGGTGTTAATAAAAATCAAGACCGGAAGTCCGAGCTTCAGCACATACTTTGCAAGCACTTCGAGCGTCTCCGCACAGAAGGTCTTCGTCTTGACAAGAGCCACTCCCGCAAGAATATAAACGATAAACAGACCAATCTGCTCCACCACAATTCCAAATGTATCCATCTTCTGCCATTCCCCTCTTCGTCTTACATGTCTTACATGGAATAAAATACAAAAACGAGAAGCTCTATCTGGGAATTTCCCAGATATGCTTCTCATTCTTCCTATCTTTTATTAAGTAGGCTCTACTTATCCGATTACTCTCGAATAAAGTTAAGCTCTACTTGAGCATCTCGTCTTTCTTTGCAAGAATTGCCTCTACTGCGCTACATGCCGGGCAATCACAGTACTTTGCGCCTTTTGCCTTGATCTCTTTTGCATGCTCTGCAACTGCACCTGCCTCGTCACCAAACACGCCTGCACCTGCCGGGGACTCTGCAAATGCAATCAGACCATCGATCGGAATGATGTCTTCCTCAAGCTCAGCGATGTAATTCTTCGTCATCTCAGCTTCCTTTTCGGTTCCAAGAGCATCCAACCATGCCTGTGCTGCCTGCTTTGCCTCTGCACAACAACTCGATGCATCGATCAACTCGTGTGTCTTCTCAACAATGTAATTCATCAGCTGGTTTTCCATAAGATTATGACCCCTCTCTAAAATAATTGTGTATAAACCCGTTCTTATTTTAGCACAAGAATCAGAAAAAAGCAAACCTGTGATGATTTACTAGATCATTTACTCCATAAACGATCTACTATCTGGAAGAACCCGCGGTGATCACACCTGTCTTACCACCATCTGCCTCCGGATTACTCTCCCCGCCATTCGGCGTGTTGCTCGTTCCGCTTCCATTCTGGGAATCAGATCCATTGTTAAAGTTGTAGGAATTTGCAGTTGCAACCTGAGTTGTGCAGGTTCCGTCTGCCTGGAAGGTGTATACCACGCCATCGATCGTGCGGGAAGTTCCTGCAACCATCACTCCGTTTGACGGGTCAAAGTAGTAGGTGCTTCCATTGACATTCTGAAAACCGGTCTGCATCTTTCCATCACTTCCGAACAGATACCAGTATCCGTCAACCGGCATTGAGATGTTGATCGCACACTTACCGGAATCCGGGTAGAAGTAATAGCGGGCACCATCAATCGTGCGCCAGCCAGTCCACAGAGCGCCATCCTCTGCCATATAGTAATAATCCTCACCAATGCGAAGCCAGCCAATCGCAAGCGTACCATCCGACATTCCATAGTAATACTTGTCCGATGCAGTATCATGGATCAGTCCGGTTGCAACCGTTCCATCCGGCATATAATAATAGAGCTTGTCTCCAGACTTGGTCACTCCTGCTGCATAGGCACTCATTCCACTTCCGATCACAACACTGCCAAGAACTCCTGCGAGCATTGCAACTGCTGCTTTGCGATATAATTTCATGTTTCCTTCCTCCAGTTTCCGTATTTTTCTAAGAATTCTCAGAGATACCTGTATGGTATCTAGGAATCTCTTCTCTCATCTCTTTATTATAAACCCTAGAACCGTTCCAATGTAAAGGAAAAAATTCTGAAATTTTTGTGTCCTCGAACACGACTCATACATCTCATACAAAATTTTCGATTTGGAACCGTCTGTGTGATCCAATCAGGCGCGGTAGTAACAGTTTCCACCACAACCATATGGAAAAATTTCCCGCTTTACGTTCTTCTGAAATTCGATTTCCGATGTGGAATTTGCAAGAATCTCTCTTGCCCAACTCAGATTCCGAATATCCCGCTCCATAAAGTCCACATAATTTCCGCGTCCCACCAGTTTCAGATGGGTGATTCCAGCATCCTGAAGTTTCCACAGTGCACAGAGACCACATCCGCTCTCCCCGCAGAGATAGCCGTCCTCATCATAGCTTTTTTCTGTATTGCTTCCCCCGGTCAGCTCTCCATCCTCATCGATCCGTCCACTCTGCCTCATCTGCTCCCATTCCTGTCTTCCCCGTTCCGATTGAGATGAGGTCGATTTGCTATCCTTCCGATCTTCCACAGCTTCCACCGGTGCAAGCCAATATGGCACCCGACACAGATGTCCAATTTCATCGCCGTGAAGCGAGTTGCAAAATGCCCCCGTAAACTGACAATTCTCATTCAGCACAAAAGCCTCAAACTCCGTCGGAACCGCTATCTCAATTGGAATTGTCCCAGTCACAGCGCGCATATCCGCAAACGTATTCTTTCGATGGAAAATCACTCTCGTAAGTCCGAGACGACTCAGCGCCCGAATACTCCCGGTATTGATCTCTCCGATCTCCCCACTCAGATGGATCTCGCAGTCAATCCCCTGCGCTCTCAGATACACAATCAGGGCAGGGTCCGCAAGAATAAAACTGTGAAATCCAAGTTCCATGCAGGAACAGATGATCTTTGCAATCTCCGGATACTGTTCTGGCAGATAGAACAGGGAATTGAATGTCAGATGAACCGGTTTCCGGTAACGGCGCACCATCCCCGCCAGAATCTCAAGCTCACTGTACGATCCAATCTGCACGTTACAGCAGAGTACCTCTCGTCGGTTTAACGGCATTTTTGCCCCATATTTTGCACTCCATGAGTACGGAACATACCCACAGAAACACTCATCTGCCCCTGCCTCGATAAAGCGGACATACTCGTCGATCGAGCCGAGTCCCGCTGTGATTTTCATCTCTCCCTGTTTTCTTTGTTCTCTCTGATTCATCTGTTCTCCTCATCCCCAACTTCCATCAGATTGATCACAAGGCGATCGATCCCAAGCTCTCTCCAAAATTCCATTCCGCTCCACTTGCTCTCCTTCCCACACGCCTCTAACTCCTCAAGAACCTGCGCATCGAACCCGAACAGGGAATTTCCCCTGCCGACCATCTTCAAATGCTCCGGATACAGATAGACAAAGCGGTTGCAGTACTTCGGGCAGGCTGTGATTAATCTCTGGTGCCCACGCTCCCCATAGACACAGCCCGCATACAGAGTACAATACTGGGAGGTATTTGTCTGATAAAACGGGAGATGCAGACTGTTTTTCTCTCCCGGAAAACGATGACCTGGCAGTCCCGCAATCGACTCCCACTCATATCGCTCGATGTGAAATTCGTTTTTCAAAAAATCCCGGTAAAAGTCGGCATAGAGATTGTTTTCCCCGTTTCCCCGATCATGGTAATTCGAGTTCAAATATCTGTTACGCGGATCTTTCCGGCGCTTATTCAAGAGAACTCCGAGAATCGGAATGATGTGACTTTGATGACTTACATGAGCTGTTTGAGATGCTTTATATTCTTTGAATGTTCCGCGGGCGCTCGAAAGGGAAATCGAATCTGAAATCTGTGCTGAAATCCGATCTGCCACCGCCCAGTCATTGACAACCATCTCCACCGTCTCTGTACCAGTCTCCTCGCACCACTGCTCCAGCTTTTCTAAGAGATTCTCGAACGACTCCCACGCCTCCTCCCTTAAATAAGAAGTCACAATCGTTATGCCAAGGTTTTCTGCGTTCGCCTTTTCAAGCAGACGTGAAAGCACCCCTGTATCCGGAAAAAGGAGAGGACAGAATGCATTTCCTATATAAAGGCGATCAGGGCGAGATAAAGCAAGCCGATGATTCTCAAGCCCATTTTTCTTCCAGTACCAATGAGAAAAGTCCTCAATCGAACAACTCAGATACTTCTCATAGAGATACGGCTGATCGAGTTCCAGAGCAATTTCTGTCTTCACCTCTCCCCGATCTTCTCTATTTTTTTCCGGCTCCTCCGTCAATTCCTTCTTTGAAACAGTCTCAAACCATCGCTTTTTCTGAGCCGTCAGACTGTCCATATGCACCTCATCAAGATCTGCCGGATAACCGATCAGTGCCTCCGAGACCTCCGCGTCACAGCACTCCAGTTTCAGTCGAATGTAACGGTCATACTGACGAAGCAATTTCTGAACAGCTCTTGAAAATTCGGATGGAGCTTCTACTTGATCGGAATGTCCGGGAACCTTAACCGAAATTTCTGTCCAAAATTCTTTTTTTGAGACTCCGGTGATCTCAAAATCTGTGATTCGAATCTCACGATAAGCTCTCTTTTCCATCTCATAGAAGCAGATCCGAAACGATTCCGGCGAACTTTGAGCATCATCTCCCCACTCTGCAAGACGAAAGCAGAATTTCTCCTCCTCAATTCCGATAATCCGAATCTCTTTCTCTCTCGCAGATCCTTTCTCCACACCGATTTCCCCAAAACATTCTTTCGGGCATTCCACAAACTCTGCAAATCCCGCCAGCAAGCCAAATGGAATCATCGAAACCATCCTCTTGTCCTCCTTTCCTTATTCATGTACTCTCGGGATCTCTATTGCAAATCCTCGATTCCATAAACTGCTATTTTTCATGGAACAAAAAAGCTCAGAAATCAAAATTGACTTCTGAGCTTTACACTAGCAGGGGAAGAGGGGCTCGAACCCCCATCTACGGTTTTGGAGACCGCTGCTCTACCATTGAACTATTCCCCTATATTTAGATGAAATTTTGTGTCTCAACCAGACTCACCTCTCAACTGAGCAGGGGAAGAGGGGCTCGAACCCCCATCTACGGTTTTGGAGACCGCTGCTCTACCATTGAACTATTCCCCTATGCTAGATGAAGTTTTGTGTCTCAACTGAGCACTTGTACATAGTATCACACATTTATAGGGCTGTCAACAAAATTTTTGCTTTTTCCAAAAAAAATCACAAAATTTGAGATTTTCTTTGAACCTCCTTGAAACACCGACACGAAATTAGCACTTTATTTTTTTAAGCAGTAGCAAGAAGAAATTGAGAAAACTCAAATCTGAAACTCCCAGTTTCCATCATCCATGCGGTACTCGGAGACCGTCATACCGTTTTGCTGGCGAAACTGTCTGGAAAAGTAATTGACATCTTTAAAGCCCATCTGGTCACAAATCTCATAGAGCTTGAGCGTTGTGTTCCGCAAAAACCAGGATGCCCGGCTCATACGAATTCTCTGACTGTATTCGCGATAAGATAAGTGAAGAGCACAGGAAAAGCGTTCACTCAGCGCAGACGCACTCATGAAGAATTCCTGTGCAACCTCCTTCTGTGACAAAGGCGTATCGACATGTTCGAGCAGATAGGTCATAATCTTTTTTACCTGTTCATCATCTGTCTCCGGATATAGACGCCAAAGCTGATCATAAAGGCGATTAAATCCCTGTTCACAGAATGTACGCACAAGATGCTCATCACTCGTGAAGAGTCCGTGAATCTGGTTGAAATCTTTCTGATCGAGAAACAATGCAAGCCACGGGAATTCCTGAAAAGTAAGATCAATCACTTTTTCAAAAAAACGTCGGAGTCGCTGATCCGCCTCAATATTATTTTGAGTAAATTGACCGATTTGATGAAGCTCCTTTGAGACCGTCTCCGGAAAATGGCTTGTCCCCAGTGTCCTCTTAATACGCAAGAGAGCTTCCTGTTCCGGTGATTTTTCAGACTGACCGGAAAGATCCATGCGCGCAAATGCTTTTGCAAGCATATCAAAGGTAAATGGGCGCAAGAGATAATCACACGCACCGTAAAGTAGTCCCTGACGAGCAAACTGAAAGTTCGGCGCTTCGCTTGTCAGCACAACACGCACACTTGGGTGTTCTGCCCGGATTTTCCGAAGCAAATGAAGCGCATCCAGACCATTTAGGAAGAGATCCAGAAACACAACATCAAAGGTCTGCTGATCGAGCAACTTTCCGGCATGAATACCGTCCCTCACAAAAGAAAAAGTTTTCTGACATTCAAATTGTTTCCACACATCATCTGGAAGCGCATCAACAGCAACCAGAACCTTGGTTTTCCCTGTCAACATCGAATGAAAAATCTCCTTCCCATCTCTCTAAATTCATACTAATTAAATAGGGATTATAAATTGTGTTTATTATAGGACGCAGATTTTCATCTGTCAATCAAAATAGTGAACTTGTGAAATGAAAAAATCCCCTACGACATCGCAGGGGATTGAATCCATAATAAATCAAACTCCGATCATCATCCATCTTCTAAGCAGGATTCCCGTGTATCCATACTTTCTGAGTAATCACTTTTTCCCAAAAATAATCTCTCCGAGGCATCTTCCGGTCAGATTGAGCCGTGTTTTGCACTGGTCAATTCCATTCTTACCCAGATGATAGACGCTGTATCCGTATCCTTCCTCAAAAGAGACTCCGCCAGCTTCCAGATTCTCCCCACGGAAGGACATACTGTCCGCAATATAGTACGGAACTTCCGCCACACGCCCCACATAGTGATGATGGGTGTGCCCGCAAAGCACCGCTGCCGGTCTCGTCTCCCGAAGAATCTCTTTGATCTTCTCACGCTCAGGGATCGGCGGAACTCCCGGGAGCTGATCGATCAGCTGGTGATGTGTCATCAAAATCACAGGCTTGCCCTTCTCTTTCATCGCAAAAAGTTCCTGCTCCAACCAGAGAAGGCGATCTTCATCGGCACAGCCATCCGAACAGCCCTGAACACTGCTGTCAAAGGAGACAATCACTGCCTCATCGAATACTTCGATAAAATGACACGGATCATCTCCCGCACGCTCTGCCTCCGCTTCCGCGATTCCCATCCATCCGATTCGCAGATTCTTTTTGTTGTCATGGTTTCCCGGCGTGATTATGACTGGACGATCTCCGACTAACTCCTCAATCTGATGCTTCAAGATCCGATACTCCGTAGCGTTCCCATCTTCCGTCAGATCTCCGGTAAGCAGCACCACATCTATCTCCTGCTCAGAGAGAGCCTCTTTTAAGCTCTCCTGCAGAAAAAACATTGGATCGCACATCTGTGACAGCATGTTTTCATATTCACTCGGTCCATCCGAATAAAAACTTCGATAATGAATATCGGAAATATGTAACAAATTCATTCTAATTTCCTCACGATTTTATTTACTGACTCGCTTTCATAATCTCAACTATTCGCGATCTCAGTTTCTTATCTCTTCTTTCATTCTTTCATCTTATTATCTTTTCTTTATCTTCGTTTTTTATCTCAGTTTCTTTCGGATCATTCCGGTAAGTAAATCCATCACAAATACCATCACGACAACGCCGAGAAGAATGATGCTCACCTTGTCCCAGTTTCTCGACTGGATCGCAAAAATCAGCGGTGCACCGATTCCACCTGCTCCGACAAGTCCAAGCGTGGACGCACTTCTGACTGCAATCTCAAAGTGATTCAGCGAGAGGGAACTGTAAATTGGCATCAACTGCGGAACTCTCGCAAAAAACAAAGTCTGCCAGAATCCGGCTCCGACTGCGCGCATCGCCTCCGCAGAGTCCTCTCCCATCGCCTCAAGTTCTTCGGTGTAGAGCTTTCCGAGCATTCCGATCTGGTGAACACCGATCGCCATAACACCGGCAAACGGTCCCGGACCTACGACTTTTACAAAGATGATCGCATAGACAAGCTCCGGAAATGCCCGAAGCACATTGCAGATGAATTTTCCGATCTTGGCCACCCACGGATAGGATTTCCACAGATTCGATGCGCTAAGGAGCGTGATCGGAAGCGCAAGCACCGTCGCAATCGCTGTTCCGAGAAACGCGATGCCGAGCGTCAGCACGAGAAGGCTAAAAAGATCCTCCCCGCTTCCGTCATACACAAAGCTCCAGCGCGGTTTCATAAGTCCACGAATGACTTCCATTCCCATCTCCGGTGAAAAACCGGCAAGTCCGGAAAAATCAATGCCCGCGATGCAGTACACGATCACTGTTACTGCCACAAGTCCGATCGCCCATCGGCGAATACTTCCTGCCTGTCTCATCATACCAGTCTCCTCCTGATCGCTTCACTCAGTCCATCCACAATCGCAACCACCACAAGAATCATCAAAATCACAAGCGAAACTCTCTCATACTGAAGCAGAGCCAGAGAGGAGTTTAAAATCACTCCGATTCCGCCCGCGCCCACATATCCGAGAACGGTCGACGCGCGGACATTGACCTCAAACGCATAGAAGGTGTAGCTGACAATCTGGCTGAGCACCTGAGGCGCAATCGACCAGAACGCAATCTGAACCTTATTTGCACCGACTGACTCTGCCGCTTCAATCGGACCGTAATCAATCGTCTCGATCGTCTCATAAATTAACTGAGACACCATGCCAAACGTAAAGATCGCAATCGTCAGGACACCCGTCGCCTCACCGATTCCGATCACAGCGACGAGAAGAGCTGCGAGCAGAAGATTCGGAATTGTGCGGACAATATCCATGATAAAACGCATCACCGTCGTGACTACAACATTTCTCGTCACAACCGTTGTTCCAAGAAATGCCACCGGAACTGCGACAAAAACACCGAGAACCGTTCCAACAACTGACATTTTCAAGGTTTTTGCCATCGGATCAAGGAGCTTTGGCAGATAGGAAAAGTCCGGATGCATCAGACGTCCGAGGAAAATCCCCACCTGATCGAGATTGGAAAATACTTCTGAGAAATCTGCGTCCGTCACCACCGCACTGCCAAAAATACAGACTGCAAGCAGAAACACAATCAGCAAATGCTTATACCACTCAAAATGTACCGTGTCCTTCAGTTTCATCTGCTTTCCTCTCCGTCATCCTCCGATGCGCCTTGATCTTGATTCATCGCAGGGTTCTTTCCATAAATGCGCGCCAGTTCTGCCTCATCCAACTGCTCCGGTGTCCCGTCAAAGACAACCTTTCCGCTCTTGAATGCCAGAATTCGGTCGGAAAATGCCTTTGCCATCTCAACAGAGTGAATGTTGACGATCACGGTCTTTCCCATCTCCCGATTGATCTTTCTTAAATCTTTGAGAATTTTCTGGGAAGTGATCGGATCGAGGGAGGCAACCGGCTCATCCGCAAGGATGATGTCCGCCTGCTGGACAAGCGTCCGCGCAATCGAGACTCTCTGTTGCTGACCACCGGAAAGCTCATCGCTTCTTGAGTGCAATTTGTCGAGAAGTCCCACGCTCTCAAGCGCCTGCTTTGTTCTCTCATAATCTTCCTTTGTGAAGAGTCCGAGGATACTCTTCCAGGTGGAATAATATCCCAAACGTCCGGACAGAACATTTTTCTGCACCGTGCTTCTCTTTACCAGATTGAAGCTCTGGGAGATCAGACCGATGTGACGGCGAATCTCGCGAAGCTGTTTCTTTCCCGCCTTTGTGATCGATACGCCGTCCACAACGATGTTTCCCTCGCTGATCTCATTCAGACGGTTGATCGAGCGCAGGAACGTACTCTTTCCTGCACCCGAAAGTCCGATCACGGAGACAAATTCTCCATCCGAAATCGTCAGATCGACATCGTCAAGTCCTCTCGTTCCATTCGGATATACCTTTGATACATGCTCAAATTTAATCATGATTACTCAGCCGCCTTCTCGGTGTATGCCTTAATGGTATCATAAGCCTCTTCCGTTGCTTCCTCGTAGCCCTTGTGACCCCACAGGGACATTGCCTCTGCACCCTGCTCGTCGTTCGGCATATTTAAGAAAGTCTCCTTGATCTTCTCCTTCATCTCATCATCCATATCCGGGCGAACAGCGATTGCATCATTCGGGATGTCACCCTTCGTCAGATAGAGAACGCGAAGATCGTTCATCAGATCATATCCCTCAAACTTGGAGGAGAACACAACGCGGGCACCCTCAAATACGAAGCAGGCATCCTGCTGACCATTGAGAACTGCGGTCATCTCACTCGGGATATCGTTTACCGTCGTCAGCGTGCAATCCGTTGCCGGATCGATTCCGGCTTCCTTCATCTCTGCAACCGGATAAATGTAACCACTTGCGGAGTTCGGGCTCAGCGTTGCAATCTTCTTGCCCTTGAGATCCTCAAGTGTCTGGATGTCGCTGTCTGCCTTCACAAGAACCTCTCCCTTGAAAGTTCCGGTCATCTCGCCCTCAACCGGAAGCCCCGTCTCCTGGTCGTACTCTCCGAGCTGAGAAGTCAGAATTGCCTTTGCCGCTCCCATGTCACGCGCCTGCACATAAGCTGCCGGAGGCATGATTCCGAGATCTACTTTACCGGAAGACATTGCCTCTACGATCGTAGAATAATCCGTTGCCAGCGTCACATTTACCTTGCATCCCAGTTTTTCTGTCAGGTAATCTGCAAATGGCTTTGCCTTTGCCTCCATACTTCCGTCATTGTTTGTCGGAACAAACTGTACATTCAGAGTTTTCTCCTCACTCTTCTTTGAACCACATCCGGTCAGTGCGACCGCTGCCATTCCTGCACAAAGAACTCCTGCCATTACCTGCTTCAGTTTCATGATGATTCTCCTTTTCGTCGGCTTGGTTTTTTTCATTTCTCAAAAATCTTTAAAAATTTTTAAAAATCTTTTCCCTCTTCTTTTTGAGAAATCTTTCTTCTTTTCCCTATCACCATAGCAGAGAAAGATAGGAAAAGGAAATGACATGTGTCACATTTACCAAAATTTTACGGGGATTTTTTGTAAAAAAACAAAACAGGATTGAGAATTTTATCATTTTCCAGTATAATAAGTGCGATAAATAAGTGATTATCGATTCATTACTTATATTTATAAACAAATTGATAAATATTGATTAAGAAAAATGATAAATAAACGATAGAAACAAATGATAGAAACTAGATAGAAGACATCGATAAACAATCAACCACTGGGAAGGACTTTAAATCACTATGAAAAAAATTTCTGATCCTGAAAAACGCCGTGCTTACATTCAGGAATATCATCTTCAGGATTACATGGATTTGGATCTGATGGAATTGTCGGAACTGTGTCTGTTTGAAAAAAATGAATATCTGATTCACGCAGGCGAGATTTCCGATTATCTCTATTTCATGGTGGAGGGACAGGTCATGGTCTTTTCCTACACCTCGGATGCCAAAAATACCTGCATCAACTACCTGCGCGAATCCTCTCTGATCGGGGAATCCGGCTCTCTCTGGCAACATCCGCCGACTGCAAGTGTCCGCGCGCTCACGCCCTGCGTCTGCGTCATCATCAGTCTTCCCCGCTACCGCAAAGCGCTCTTGAGTGACATCCGCTTTCTCCAAAATGTCGGGCTGATCCTCAGCTATCGTCTGAACAACGAGATTCACGTCACAAACTCGCTGATGGAACCGATGGAACTTCGTCTAGCGCGATTCGTCCTCGAGCACACAAATGAGCAGAACCTCTTCTCGTTTCAGCTGACGACGTGTGCGCTGATTCTAAATACCAGCTATCGCCATCTGCTTCGGACCCTCCGTGGGTTCTGTGAGAGTGGGCTGATGAAAAAGACGCATGGCGGATACCTGATCCCGGACCGCTCCCGTTTAGAAGAATATCTGAACCAGCAGTCAATTTGATTTGCGATATCCACAACACCTTATCGCAATTATCTATGATTCGATATGATTCGATGCAATTCTTCATGCAATTCTTCCTACAATTTCATACAATTCGATTTCCATGCAAAAAAGAATCCTGCTTGCAGGATTCTCCGCCTGCGGCGGGTCGCGTGAGCGACATACTTCCCCGCCGCCGCAGTGCGATCCTCGCGGAGCGTTTTTTGTTTCATAGGACGCAATTTCCTATGAAACAAGAAAAAGCACCGGTCTCCCAGTACTCTGAATGATAGGTACTCTGAAAAACCGGTGCTTTCTCTTTCTGGTTCGGAATGACTACGATTTCGTACCCATTCCCTCTTCTTTAAGTTCTTTTTTTCTTATAATATTATTTTAATATTATTTTCGTTTCAATTTCCATATTTAATTTTCAATCTTCAATCTTTTATCTTTGATTCCAATATCTAGTAATCCAACATTTAGTAGTCTTCCATTAAGACTCCATGCGGTCTACCTTGGACGCTCTCGCCTCAACCTCTTTCTTCTGGATATCACCAGGAGCCTGCTCATAGCGAGAGAACTCGTACTCATAGACGCCGATTCCACCTGTCATCGAGCGCAGGTCGGTGTTGTATCCGAAGAGCTCAGACATCGGGATATCTGCCTCGATCACCTGTTTGCCGTGATGATCGGAATTCATGCCGAGCACACGACCTCTTCTGCGGTTCAAATCACCCATGACATCGCCGGTGAACTTATCCGGAACGGTGACTTTCAGGGATGCGATCGGCTCAAGCAGAACCGGATTTGCCTCCATGAAGCCCTTCTTGAATGCCATCATCGCAGCGGTCTTGAATGCCATCTCGGAGGAATCTACCGGATGATAGGAACCATCTACGAGAGTTGCCTTCACGCCGACAACCGGATATGCGGCAAGCGGTCCTCTCAGACAGCTCTCTGCAACACCCTTCTCAACTGCCGGGAAGTAGTTCTTCGGAACGGCTCCGCCGAAGACTTTCTCCTCGAATACATACGGTTTCTCAAGATCACCCGACGGCTCAAACTCCATCTTAACGTCGCCGTACTGACCATGTCCACCGGACTGTTTCTTGTACTTGCCCTGTACGCTGACTTTCTTTCTCAGCGTCTCGCGGAATGCGAATTTCGGCTTGCACAGCTCAATCTCAACCTTATAACGGTTCAACAGCTTGCTCACAACTACTTCCAACTGCTGATCGCCGATTCCGTAGAGCAGGAGCTGGCGATTCTCCTTATCGTTGACGGACTTGAGCGTCAGATCCTCTTCCATCAGCTTTGCAAGAGCACTCGATACCTTATCCTCATCGCCCTTTGTCACGGTCTTATAGCGCATGTATGTATAAGGTGTGGAAATCTGCGGTTTGTGGTATACGATCGGAGCGGAGCGCAGAGCAATCGTATCACCGGTCTGGGTCACGGCAAGTTTTGCAACCGCACCGATATCACCAGCCTTGAGCTCCGGAACCTCGATCACATCTTTACCTCTGAGCAGGTAAACTTTTGCGATCTTCTCCTCAGCGTCCTTATTGACATTGTAAATCGTGCTGTCCGGTTTCAGAACGCCGGTACAGATCTTCATCAGAGAATACTTTCCGATGAACGGATCTACGATGGTCTTAAAGACTCTTGCGGATAAGGAAACCTCATCGTTATACTTTGCGGTGAAACGCTCTCCCGTGGAGACATCCACACCGATACACTCAAACTTGTCCGGGGACGGAAGGTAACGGTCAATAACCTGCAACAGAGTCTTGAATCCCTGGCAGTTCACACCGGAACCCATCAGAACCGGAACGATCGAACCATCTATCACATGTTCCCTCAGAGCACCCTGAATCTCCTCAAGCGTAAATTCTTCGCCGGAGAAGTAGCGCTCCATATATTCCTCACTGGTCTCTGCAACTGCCTCGAGCAGTGCGTCACGGGCAATGCCGAGATTCTTCTGGGAATAATCAGGAATCTCACATTCTTCGTAATCACTCAGATTGGTGAAACGTCTGCCTGCCATCTTTACCACGTTCACGTAGCCGACAAACTTTTCATTCTCACGGATCGGGAGCTGGAACGGAGCGATGCATCTTCCGAATCTTCTCTCCAGCTTCAGCACGAGCTCACGGAAGCTCGCATGATCGTCATCCATGTTGGTGACGAAAATCACTCTCGGCAGGTGCAACTTATCACAAAGTTCCCATGCCTTTTCCGTACCTACTTCAATTCCTGCCTTGCAGTTTACGACGATGATCGCGGCATCGGCCACACTGGCTGCCTCTTCTGCTTCACCGACAAAATCAAAATATCCCGGCGTATCTAACACATTGATCTTCATGGGGCCGTGATCTCCGGCATACTCCAGCGGGATCATGGAGGTAGAGATTGAGAACTGACGCTTGATCTCTTCTTTGTCATAGTCACTGATGGTATTTCCATCTGCAACTTTGCCCATACGTTTGGTGACTCCGGTTACCAGTGCCAGCGCCTCCGCAACCGTCGTCTTACCGGCCCCGCCATGGCCAAGCAGAACGACGTTACGGATCTGTTTCGTTCCATATACGTTCATAAAATCCCTCCTGTTAAATTAGATTTTTGTCTTATGGATATATTTTACTAAAAATTTTGTAAAATTTCAAGAGTTAAATGCAATTTGCACGAAAAAATTTTCTGATTTTTTGGATCTGTGGGAAGGTTCGTGAAATTATGAATGTTTCCGCGTTTTTTATCATGCAGATACTCCAATCCACGCCATCCTGTCAGACGTTATCAGGGACAACCAATTGTTTTTTTGAAGAATTATCCCATTATCATTTAGAAAATTCTTACCTGTATACAGCAGTGTCATCATTACTTTAAAGTGATGAATCGTTGACATTTACTTTCACATACGATAAAATGGTCTTGTTGCCTATTTATTTTTATTTTGCAGTTTTTATTTTGTAATTTCCTATTTATATTTTTATTTTTCCCAGTTTATTTATTGGTTTGTTTTTATTTCAGATTTTTTATTCGGGATTTTTTGTAGTTGTTTGGATTTTCGGATTTATTATTTTATTTTATTATTTATTCCATATACTTTTTAAAATCAGGAGGATTTTCCAATGATAGATTCCACGTTTGGATTTATCGGTTTTGGACTGATCGGAGGCTCAATCGCAAAAGGAATCAAGCGGGCCAATCCGAGCGCCCGTATTATGGCCTACATGCGCACACGAGCAAAACTGGAGCAGGCACAGCGCGACGGCATTGTCGATCTGATCTTAGACGGTCCCTGCGAATCGCTCCGCGAGTGTGACATTGTCTTTTTATGCACTCCGGTTGAATACAATGCCAGCTATCTCTCTGAGATTCGCCCTTACCTCAAACCAGGTGCAATCCTGACCGATGTCGGAAGCACGAAGAGTGATATTCACAAAGTTGTGACCGAGCTTGGAATGGAAGATGTCTTTGTCGGCGGTCATCCGATGGCAGGTTCCGAGAAGACCGGCTATGAGAATGCGACCGATCATCTGCTTGAAAATGCCTACTACATCATCACACCGACCTCCAAGAGCCGAAAAGAGGATGTTGATCGCATGGTTGAGGTTGCAAAGGCAATCGACTCGATCCCGATCGTTCTCGACTATCAAAAACACGATCGCATCGTCGCTGCGATCAGCCATCTTCCTCACCTGATTGCATCCAGCCTTGTCAATCTCGTCAAGGACTCCGACGATCCGGAGGGACGAATGAAACTTCTCGCCGCAGGCGGTTTCAAGGACATTACCCGAATCGCCTCCTCCTCACCGGAAATGTGGGAGCAGATCTGCATGACAAACACCGGAAATATCATCGATCTGATGGACGATTACATCAAGGCGCTCTCCGATATTCGGGATGAACTTCACAAGAAAAACGGCACTGCGATCTACGATCTCTTTGATTCCTCCCGCAGTTACCGCAATTCCTTCACGGAGCGCGCAAGAGGCTCTGTAACTCCGGATTACTCCTTCACGGTTGATATCGTCGATGAGCCGGGTGCAATCTCCACACTCGCCTGCATTTTGAGTGCGCGGGGCATCAGTATGAGCAACATCGGCATCAACCACAACCGCGAACACGGCGAGGGCGCTCTGCGAATCACATTCTACGACGAGAACAGCATGAACGCCGCATGGGCACAGTTGAAAAAGTACAATTATGAGCTGATCAAGACGCCGTAAAAATTCAAAAAATACTTGCAAAAAATACAGGGGGTAGCTGTCATGAAATTTACAAAATCAAACGGACTTCACGGTGAAGTCACCATCCCGGGAGATAAATCCATCTCCCACCGCAGTGTCATGTTCGGCTCAATCGCAAAAGGCGATACCGAAATCACCAACTTTCTTCAGGGAGCCGACTGTCTCTCGACAATCTCCTGCTTCCGCGCAATGGGAATTGAGATCGAAAACGATGGAAACCGCGTTCTTGTACACGGAAAAGGTCTTCACGGTCTCTCAAAACCTGAGAATGTTCTCGACTGCGGAAACAGCGGTACGACGACACGACTGATCTCCGGTATCCTCTCCGCCCAGAATTTCGATGTGACGCTGACCGGCGATGCCTCAATCCAGAAACGTCCGATGAAGCGAATCATGGACCCACTGTCCCTGATGGGCGCTGATATCCGAAGCATCCATGGAAACGGCTGTGCCCCGCTCGCGATCTCCGGTCGTCCGCTTCACGGCATCCACTACCAGTCCCCAGTCGCCTCCGCCCAGGTCAAATCCGCGATTCTTCTCGCCGGTCTCTACGCAGACGGAGAGACCCGCGTGACTGAGCCCTACGTTTCCCGCAATCACTCCGAGCTGATGCTCTCCCACTTCGGCGCTGATGTCCACACCGAGGACACGACAGCGGTGATTCGCCCTGTTAAAGAGCTCTACGGACAAAAGATCGAAGTACCGGGCGACATCTCCTCCGCCGCTTTCTTCCTCTCTGCCGGACTTCTGATCCCGAATTCCGAGATCCTGATCAAGAACGTCGGCACCAACCCGACGCGAGACGGTATTCTGCGCGTCTGCAAGGAGATGGGTGCTGACATCACCCTGCTCAACGAAAAGACGAGCGGAGAGCCGACTGCTGACCTTCTCGTGCGTTCGAGCAACCTGCACGGAACTGTGATCGGAGGAGCCGTGATCCCGACGCTGATCGACGAACTTCCGATGATCGCAGGAATGGCATGTTTCGCTGAAGGCGAGACAATCATCAAGGATGCTTCCGAATTAAAGGTCAAGGAATCCAACCGCATCGCTGTCATGGTGGAGAATCTCTCCGCAATGGGTGCTGACGTGGAGGAGACCGAGGATGGAATGATTATCCGCGGTGGGAAACCTTTACACGGAGCTGTGATCGACAGCCACCTTGACCATCGAATCGCGATGACGTTTGCGATCCTCGGATGCATGGCGGAAGGCGAGACCGAGATCCTCGGAGCAGAGTGTGTCAACATTTCCTATCCGGGATTCTACGACGATTTAAAACGCCTCTCCAAATAAGAGGAAATTAAGTTTAAAACAGGAGGAAGAACATGGATTCTTTCCTCCTGTTTTTTTCTGTTTTTTCCTATTGTTCTCTCTGCCTTTCTCCTTATCTTTCTCTCTGTCTTCTTCCGTTTCTTAATTTTCTCTTTCGTTTTCTTTGCATATTCTTTCATTCGATCTCAACTTTCCAAAAAGCCTTGGCAATCCATTTTTCCTATTGTATAATAAAATCCGTGAAAATTTAATATTGTTTAGGAGATGAAGCATGAAAAAGTACACACGATTAAAAGCACTGCTTTTAGGCTGTGTCTGTGCACTCACCACAGCATTCTCTGCTGTGCCCGCACGGGCTGATACCATTGTTGCCTCTCAGGATGCTCCTTCGGGAAATTCGATGTCCAACGCGATCTCGGTAGATGGGACAAACACCACTTCCACCGGACCGACACTCTGGGTAGTCGGAGATTCCACTGCAACCTCGTTCAGTGACACCAACTACTACTCCCCTCGCTATGGCTGGGGAACTCAGCTGGGTCTCTACATCAAGGGCATCAACATCCAGAACCTCGCTGTCTCCGGCGCAAGCTCCAAGAGCTATGTGGATATGAGCCAGTATCAGCAGTTGATGCAGGGCGTCAAATCCGGAGACTACGTTATGATCGGCTTCGGTCACAACGATGAGCGCGCAGAGCTTGGTCGCTACACCAATCCGAACGGTTCTCCTTCCACCAGCGGTTCGTTCCAGTATTATCTCTATGAGAAATACATCAAACCGATCCGTGACAAAGGCGGAAATCCGATTCTTGTCACCCCGATTGTCCGCAGAAACACTGGAAACAACTATACCGGCGAGAGCGGTCACATCACAAGCACGGTGACAAACGAGGAGGGAACGTTTGAGGGCGGAAACTACGCCAAGGCGATCTGGGCAGTCGGTGTCGGCAAGAGTGTTCCGGTACTTGATCTGACTGCACGCACAAAGGCTGTCTATGAACAGCTCGGTGCAGACGGCGTCAAGAATCGTCACGCATGGACCTCCCAGCGCGAAGTCAGCATCGACAACACGCACACGAACCTCTACGGCGCACAGTGCAACGCCTGGTTCATCGCAGACGAGCTGCTAAAGAGCAACAGCGACCTCAAGAACTATGTCGTAGCGAACCCGCAGGTTCCGCAGTTCAATGACAGTGCAATCAACACCTCGTATCAGGGAAGTTCCTTCACTGCACCGACGACACTCAGTGCTCTCTGGTATCAGGCAGGCGACTGGAAACCGACCGTATTCGGCGATATCGACGGACCGGAGTATTTGAACAACCTCTACTTCAGCCTGCATCCGGAAAATGACGGTTCGATCCGCATGGCAGTCGGTGAACCTTCCGGCGGTGTCCGCTCTGCTTCTGTCGGCAAGATCGCACAGAACAGCGATGGAATTGCAATGTATTATCAGGCAGTTCCTTCTAACCGGAACTTTACTCTGTCTGCTGATATGACGATCAACAGCTTCGGCAAGAACAATCAGGCTTCGTTTGGTCTGATGGTTCGCGATGATGTCTATCTTGACACCATCTTAAACGACACGCTCGGCGATTACGTTGCAGCAGGCCCGTTGATGCTCGGATCAAGTTCTCCGTGGAACTGCTTCGCCCGCAAGAATGGCGAGCTGACTTCCGGCGGTGGTCTTGTAAAGGGCCACAACGCAGGAGATACCGTTCACGTTGAGATCCGCAAGGGTCCGGACGGATACACCTGTGTATTCGGCGAGAATCCGGCAGTTTCCGCAGGATTTGACTTCCCGCTGACTGCGATTGATTCCGATAACGTTTACGTTGGCATGTTCGTATCAAGAAATGCAGATGTGACCTTCCGCAATGTCAACCTGACTTTGCAGTAATATTTACAGATATTTACAGGAAGCAAAAAATCCCCTTCCATACAGAAATGGATCTGATCAATTTGGATCATTCATCTTCTGTGTGGAGGGGGATTTTCTTTTGATTTGTGAAGAACAGTTGATCAAATTGTTCTGGTTCTATGCAACGCAAAAACGGCGGGGAGTCAAACTCCCCGCCATCCTTGTATCAATCCCTTACGGAATTCATTTATTGACTTGATTACGATTGATTACTGATTCAGCAGTTCTGCTGGAACCTCAGCGCCCTCAACCAGAGCACCAACGCTTCCCTCAGCCTCGCTGAAGTAGTACCACTGATCACCGATCTTATTCCAGCCGGTGTACATTCTTCCGAATGTGCCGTCATGCTCGGTGTGCAGGAAATACTTGTTGCCGTTGTTCTCGAACCATCCGGATACCAGATAGCCGTTATCAGCGAAGTAATACCAATCGGTCTTACCCTGCCATACTAAGCTGTACCAGCCAGACTTCGCATAGCTGTTATCGGTGTAAGAATACCACCAGTCAAGAGACTCAGAAGCAGTTACACCATGATCAAGCATCCACTGACCACCCTTGATGGTACCGCTAGAAGACATTGCAGAGCTTCTGCCACTTCCATTACCGCTTCCGCCTGAAGAACCAGAACCGCCACTGCTTCTTCTGCTAAGAACAACAACTACTGTTGTGCTCTCACCGTATGCAACCTTGGTGTTCTCGAAACGAGACTGAACGTTGTAATTATCCGGAACTTCCAGAGTAATATCAGCTGCTACGAACTCTGCGATCTCACCCTTAACACCCTTCTTGGTTACGGTCTGAGTCTTGATCTCATTATCTCTGTACTGATAGCTGATGATCAGAGTAGCATCTGCCATCTCAACCGGGGTTGCCTTCTTCTGAAGTTTGATTGCTACAACACCATTCTCGATTGCGTAATCCTGATCTTCTACAAGCTCATAGCCATCCGGGATCTTGCTCTCAACTACAATATCCTTGCTCAGATTCGTGGTAGTCTTCAGTACAGGCTGGAGATCTGGGTAGGTGTACAGAGTCTCACCGCTCTCTGCATCAACATACATGATCTTAACATAGATGGTCTCAACATCCGGAGTTGTGGTCTTCTTAACAACCTTAACCTCAACAGTGCCATCTTCCAGAATCGTCAACACTGCATCATCTGCCAGACGATATCCATCCGGAATATTCAGCATACCTGCTGTAAGAGATGTTGCATCCTTATCAACATCAATAACCTCAAAAGTAATCTTGTTGCCGTCTGCATCATAGTATACAACGGTTACCTTCTTCGTCTCTTCCGGAGTCGGGTTTGGATCTGGATCTGGAGTCGGGTTTTCTGCCTTCTTAACCACCAGTGTATGACCACCGACAGAACCAAACGGAATTACAATATCAGTTACCTGATCTGGAATTGCTTCCATATCCAGTTCATAACCATCCGGAAGTGTATAATCCTTGCCAAGCTCGAAAGTATAATCAACTGCTTCTGCATCAGAAGTTGTTGCTACTAAAGTCTTCTTCTCAACCTCAGTACCATCTGCTAATTCAAATACAACCGTTGCAGTTGCGGTTATTTCATCCTCAGCCGGTGCGTCCTCTTTCTCGAATACTGCTTCGATACTTGCGTAGCCTACAGTTGCTCCCTCTGCAAAGTATGCCAGTCCGCTTACTCCGAAGGTCTTCGCATCTGCATCCCAGTTGATCTCATCTGCTCCCTGGCCCTTCCAGCCTACGAACTTGTAGCCTTCCTTTGCAACTACTGTCGGGATCTCAAACTGCTGATCGGAATATTCATCTACATTCTCAAATTTCACAAGTGTAGACGGTGCATAATCCGGGAATTCTCCCTTTTCTGGATCTACAGTAAAGTGTACGGTTACTGTACGATTCTCTTCAACCGGTGCTTCCTCTTTCTCGAATACTGCTTCGATACTTGCGTAGCCTACAGTTGCTCCCTCTGCAAAGTATGCCAGTCCGCTTACTCCAAAGGTCTTTGCATCTGCATCCCAGTTGATCTCATCTGCTCCCTGACCCTTCCAGCCTACGAACTTGTAGCCTTCCTTTGCTACTACTGCCGGAATCTCAAACTGCTGATCAGAATTCTCATCTACATTCTCAAATTTTACAAGGGTAGACGGTGCATAATCCGGGAATTCTCCCTTTTCTGGATCTACAGTAAAGTGTACGGTTACTGTACGATTTTCTTCAACCGGTGCTTCCTCTTTCTCGAATACTGCTTCGATACTTGCATAGCCTACAGTTGCTCCCTCTTCAAAGTATGCCAGTCCACTTACTCCGAAGGTCTTTGCATCTGCATCCCAGTTGATCTCATCTGCTCCCTGACCCTTCCAGCCTACAAACTTGTAGCCTTCCTTTGCTACTACTTCCGGAAGATCAAACTGCTGATCAGAATTCTCTGCAATACCCTTATAGGTTACAGGATTTGTTCCATAATCTTTGAACTCACCCTTTTCCGGATCTACAGTAATTGTAACTTCTACTGTACGATTCTCTTCA
>NZ_JBNMIQ010000042.1:0-21782 GCF_050873365.1 Brotaphodocola sp.
TACAAATCCGAATTTAATTTTTCCAAATAGCATTATTACAGCCCCAAAAGCTGTGATAATGCTTCCATTTCTTCACTTATCTTTGCTTCTAGTTCTCGTAAATCAGTCATGATCTCTTCAGTTGAAGGATACTCAACTGGAACATACTCGACTTTCTTATATTTGTTAATAGAAAGCTCGTAACTATTTTCAACAATCTCCTCTTTGGGAACGAAGAAACTCTGCTCGGTACGCTCTCTATCCGCTTCTGCGTCTAAGTTATGGAAGCGTGCAATAATATCCGGAATATCATTTTCTTCAATCTCGTTTCGCTTATCATCCAAGCTACGTCCGTCTGCCTTCATATCGTAAAACCAGACTTTATCTGTTCCACCGTGTCCTGTCTTTGTGAAAATCAAAATAGCAGTGGAAACTCCTGCATACGGTTTAAACACACCAGACGGCATGGAAATGACTGCTTCCAGTCTGTTATTTTCAATAATTTCCTTACGAATTGCTTTATGCGCTGTGGAAGAGCCAAATAACACACCATCCGGAACGATACATGCGCATCTTCCGCCCACTTTAAGCATTCTCAAAAAGAGCGTCAAGAACAGTAATTCTGTCTTTTTCGTTTTGCATACTTTCAGCAAATCTGCGGATACAATATCATAATCCAGACTGCCCTTGAAAGGAGGATTTGCTAAAATTAAGCTATACTTCTCTTTATCTGAATTCTGATCACTTAAACTGTCACGATACTCGATCGACGGATTCTCCACTCCATGTGTCATCATGTTCATCGCAGCGATACGAAGCATGGTTCGATCCATATCAAATCCATGGAACATGTGATTCATATAATGATCTTTATTCTCTTTCTTTAAGAGCACTTCCTGCTTATGATTTTTTCTTAAATAATCACCTGCTTCTACAAGAAAGCCCGCTGTACCACAAGCAGGATCACAAATCACATCATCTGCTTTCGGTTGCATCAGCTCAACAATCATTTTGATAATATGTCTCGGAGTACGGAACTGACCATTTACACCTGCGGTTGCTAATTTTGAAAGAAGATACTCATAAATATCACCACGAGCATCCATATCTTTCAACTGTGCTACCTGTTCGTAAATTCCATCCATAGCATTTACAATCTTATCTAACATCAATGCAGTTGGAATCTTAAAAATTGCATCGCCCATATATTTTGCATATGCGCTGTCTTTATCTCCGTGGAGATTTTTTATAAATGGAAAAACCATCTCCTGCATAGTTGTATACATCTGTGTTGCCGGAAAATCATGGAATATACTCCATTTCAGCTGATTGCCATTTACTACACGATCACCAATCTGAACACTCTCGCTAAAAACACTTGTATACGGCAATCCCAACATCAATGCTTCTTTCGCATGACGGTTATCTGTTTCATCCAAATCATGAATGAACATCAAATACGTCATCTGCTCAATTACATCTAACGGATTCGTCAATCCACCTGTCCAGAAAATTTCCCATAAACTATCAATCTTACTTTTCAGTTCTCCTGTTACCATCTAACTGTGCCCTTTCTCGTACTTCATCTATAATCTCTTTTGGAGCAAATCAAATTCATTTTACCATTATTTTTCTTTTCATTGTTAATTTTTTTTAATGTTTTTTACGCAATCAAAATAAAACATCACACTTTAATATTGCCAAATCAGCTCAGCGGGCGCAGGGGTGGCAGGGAATCCAATGCGAACCCGGAGTGAGAACGAGTTCGCATGGACTTCTCCTGCCTGCCACTGCGCCCTAAATAAAATAAATAGAAAACTCCAATAAGCCAAACAACCTACTCGAAGTTCCAGTTTTCCTCAAACTCTCCAAACGGATCCCCTGATCCTACATTTCCCGCATTCTCCCCGCTCTCCCGCAACCGCATCTTCAAATGCGTATTACGTTTTGTGACGGTCACATTTCGTACTGCGTATGCCAGCGCTTTCTTCGTGCCGACAATCACGAGCACCTTCTTTGCGCGGGTGATTCCGGTGTAGATCAGATTTCGCTGGAGCATCACAAAATGGCTCATCAGCACCGGCATAACCACAATCGGATATTCCGATCCCTGCGCCTTATGGATTGTCGTCGCATAGGCATGCACGATCTCATCCAGTTCCGTCGACTCATACGAGACAATCCGCCCATCAAAATCCACGCTGAGCACCCTGTTCTGCATATCCACAGACACAACGAGTCCGATATCCCCGTTGAAGACTTCTTTCTCATAATTGTTTCGGATCTGCATCACCTTGTCATTGACGCGGTAGGCATATCCGCTTCGGAAAAGCTGATCCCCCTGCGGATTTAGGGCTTCCTGAAGCATCAGATTTAATTTTCCCGCTCCGACGACACCGCGTTGCATCGGCGTGAGCACCTGGATCTGTGACGGCGCAACTGCATAATATCTCGGCAACTTTATCTTGACGAGCTTCACAATCTCTTCCGCTGCCTCCTCCGGATCTTCCTTCGATGTGAAGAAGAAATCCGTGTCCGCTCCATTTGAGAGGTCAGGCATCTGTCCCTGATTGATCCGGTGTGCATTCGTGATAATTCGACTGCTGAGTGCCTGTCGGAAAATTCGCGTCAGGCGGATCACCGGAACAGTCCCTGAATCCATAATGTCGCGCAGGACATTTCCCGCTCCGACAGACGGAAGCTGGTCAATATCTCCGACGAGAATCAGACGCATCCCAAGCGGAATCGCCTTCAACAGCGAGTTCATCAACACGATGTCGATCATCGAGCACTCATCGACAATCAGCACATCACCTTCCAGCGGATTCTCCTCATTTTTCTGGTAGCCTTCCGGCGGTTTGCACTCCAAAAGCCGGTGAATCGTCTTCGCCTCAAGTCCGGTCGCCTCGGTCATTCGCTTTGCCGCCCGCCCCGTCGGTGCTGCAAGCAGAATCTTCAATCCAAATGACTGAAATGCCGTGATGATTCCCTGCGTTGTCGTCGTCTTTCCGGTTCCCGGTCCACCCGTGAGCACCATGACTTTCGAGATTGCCGACTGGCGAATCGCCTCGGTCTGCACCTCATCGTACTCCATATGAACGCGCTCCTGAATCTTTTTGACATCAACGGAGAGATCTTGGTTTCCTGTCTTCTGCCTTGCCTGCATCAGAGATGTCCACAGACGATCCTGAGCCGGAGTCTGAATCAGGCGCCGAAGTCTCGATGCGACACCTGTCTCCGCATAATAAAATGGTGGAAGATAGATCGCTTCCTTCAAATCCGCCAAATCTCCCCTTGTAAGATCCCCATTTTCCTCTCTCCACGCTTCGCAGATCAAATCCTTATTCTCCCGCATCTTCCCGATCACCTCGGAAATGCACGCCTCATCCGCCTCGAGAAGCTCCACTGCCTTCTTGATCAACTGTTCCCGCTCCGCATAGACATGACCTTCATCTGCGAGTGCGCTGAGCGTATACATAATTCCACTCCGGATTCGCGCAAAATCATCCTTCTCAAATCCCAGTTTCTGCGCGATCCCATCCGCAGTCCGAAACCCGATTCCCCAGATGTCATCCGCAAGACGAAACGGATTTTCTTTCACGATCTGGATGCTCTCATTTCCGTACTGGCGGTAGATCTTCCCCGCAAATGCCGTGCTGACTCCGTGATCCTGAAGAAACAGCATGATATTCTTGATCTCCTTCTGCTTCTCCCAGCTCTCATGAATCATCTGGATTCGCTTCTTGCCAATCCCCTCCACTTCCAGCAGGCGTTTCTCATCACTCTCAATGACCTCTATCGTCTCTGTTCCAAACTTCTGCACGATCCGCTTTGCAAACTTGGGTCCGACTCCCTTGATCAGACCAGAACCGAGATATTTCTCAATCCCGAAAACGGTCGCAGGCATCGTCTCTTCCCAGCTCTCTGCCAAAAACTGTCGCCCATACCGGCTGTCAATCTTCCAATTTCCATCAACTAAAAGAACCGAACCGACATTGACATCGAGAAGATTTCCGACGACAGTCACAAGATCTGCGTAATTCTTGACCGCGCACTTTAAGACCGTGTAGCCATTTTCCGGATTCTGGTAGGTAATCCGCTCCACGACACCGCGAATCCGCATCGTTCTTGATCTCTCTCCATTCTCTCCCATAAGCAAAATCCCTCATTCACCCCGATTTATCTTTACAAAAAAGACCCTTCGGAAAACAGCCTGTCTCCCAAAGGGTCTTTTTGCATGAAATCAAATTTTCATTAAACTCTGGACAGATACTCGCCAGTACGGGTATCGATCTTGATCTTGTCTCCGTTGTCTACGAACAGCGGTACATATACGGTAGCACCAGTCTCTACGGTAGCCGGCTTGGTTGCGCCCTGTGCGGTATCACCCTTGAAGCCCGGCTCGGTGTTGGTGATCTCCAGCTCTACGAACAGCGGAGGCTCAACAGAGAATACCTTGCCGTTGTAAGAGCAGATCTTAACGGTCTCGTTCTCTTTCACGAACTTCAGAGCATCGCCGATTACGTCCTTAGCCAGAGCCATCTGCTCATAGTTCTCCATGTTCATGAAGTTGTACAGATCGCCATCCTCGTACAGATACTGCATATCTACACGGTCAATTCTTGCAGCCGGGAACTTCTCGGTCGGACGGAAAGTTCTCTCTACAACTGCTCCGGTCATAACGTTCTTAATTTTGGTTCTTACAAATGCAGCGCCCTTACCCGGTTTTACATGCTGGAACTCTACGATCTGATAAACAGCTCCATCCATATCCAGGGTAATTCCGTTTCTAAAATCACCTGCTGAAATCATGTGATATTCCTCCTTGAATTTGCGTACTCGCTCATAATCTATCTTATTTTATAATAAACAGCTTGTTTTTTCAACTGTTTTTTTTCGCGCATCCCCGATTTTCCCCGTCAATCAAGCCTTTTTTAGACTTTTCCTGTAAAAATAAAGTACGATCGCCTCGAGATACCGTTTCAGCACGATCTGAATCTCCTCTTTCGGATTGATCGGTTTGACAAGAATCCCATAAATCCCACTGCGGTTTGCCCCGTACACATCCGTAAAAAGCTGATCGCCGACAAAGATCGTGTTCTTCTCATCGGTTCCCATCCGCTCCATCGCCTTCCGGTAATTCTTCACCGACGGCTTTCCCGCCTTGTAAATATACGGGGAATCCACCTGATCGGCAAACGATTTGACTCTCGGCTCCTTGTTGTTTGAGAGCAGACAGGTCTTCATTCCCATCGCATGCAGGCGCGAAAACAACGCGATCGCCCGGTCATCCGCGGGGGCACCATGAGGAACAAGGGTATTGTCAATATCAAAGACCGCGCCACGAATTCCCTTCTCGTACCACGATTCCCAGTCAATCTCGTAGGTGCTGTCGACCCACTCTTTTGGATAAAAATGTTCCAGCATGCTCTTCCCCTATTCTATGTTCCTGTTCACACAGTACCTTGTACTGCTACTTTGCTACTTATCCTGTACTTCCTGCTTCTTTAACAGTTTTCCCAGCTCTTCCATGAAAGTATTCACATCTTTAAATTCCCGGTAAACGGACGCGAATCTCACATAGGCAACCTCATCGAGTTTCTGGAGTCTTGCCATCACAAGCTCCCCGATCACGGAAGTCTCCACTTCCTTCTCTTCCATGTTGAAAATCTGATTCTCAATCTCATCGATCGCCGCATTGATCTGCTGGGTCGACACAGGACGCTTATGACAGGAATTGACAATCCCTGCCTCAATTTTGGAGCGGTCATATTCTTCCCGCGAGCGGTCTTTCTTGATCACCATAAGTGGCATGGTTTCTAATTTCTCATAAGTCGTAAAGCGCTTTCCGCAAGTCTCGCACTGACGGCGACGGCGGATCGAACTATTGTCATCCGCCGGTCTTGAATCAATGACCTTCGTATCGGCAGCGCCACAAAATGGACATTTCACTGATTGTCTCCCCTCTCTTTCGTCTCTCGGATTTTCACCAGTGTTACTGTTCACGCGTTGCGCAAACAGCAACGGATTTTGCCGATGCTTCGCATTCCAAATCGGCAAAATCTGCTACCATCACTGTATCATACGGCATTTTCAGTTCAGAAAATGCCTACCCGTGTGCAGTAACTATCTTATTTTCTCTTATCTTTCTTCTCAACAATGTTTCTTCTTATTTTCTTTCTTCTTTACAAGTTTTTTCTCTTTTTTGAATACTTTTTGAATAGCTTCATTTTACATGACCATGCATGGATATGCAAGCAATTTTTCCTTTATTTCCGTCACTTTTTCCCATCTTTGCACGGTTTTTCCGCATCTTTTGGCTTCTTCATCTCCACAAGGATCAAATCATCCCCAATCTGTTTGACATCTTCAAATGGAATCACATATTCCTTCTCATGTCCAAAGATTCCACAGATGCATCCCGCCTCCGGAACAATCAGATGTTTGATGCATCCGGTCTTCGGATCAAAGTCGAGATCCCCGACAAATCCGAGCCGTTTGCAGTCACAGATATTGACGACTTCCTTTCGTTTTAGGTCAGAAAAGCGCATAGAACCCACCTCATTTCTGGTGTATTCTATGCGCAATCCCAATTTTCGGTGATTCCCAAATAGCGCGAATCATGGATCTTTCGTCGCCTACTCTTTTTCTCTCTTTGTCTTTCTTTGTTTTTCTTTATTTTTCTTTCTCTCTTATTATCTCTCAGCGCTGATGCCGAACTCCTCCGGCTGGAAACGCGGGCAGACATTCTCGGAGGAGGTGATAACAGATGCAGAAAGTCTCGTTCCGATCTCCACTGCCTCAGCGAGCGTCTTTCCGTAGGTCAGCGCGCTTGCCGCACCTGCACAGAATGCGTCGCCTGCACCTGTCGTATCCTTTACGGTCACCTTCTGTACCGGGCAATATCCGCGGTGTCCCTGATCATCCGCATAGACGGAACCCTGGGCTCCCATCGTCACAATCATAGACGGAATCTTTGCGACTTTCAGGCGCTCTGTGAGAATATCGCAAAGCTCCTGCGGGGTCTTCTCGCTGTAATCATCTGCAAAGAAGATTCCTGCCTCAAGCTGGTTACAGATAAAGCAGTCAAAGCTCTTGAGGAAGTCCCGACGCTCCACCGCAATGCTCATGTTGCTGACTACACCATAGAGCTTCTTGTCGTACTTCTCGCAAAGCTGAACCACTTTCTTGACGATCTCCTTGTCGATATCGACTTCCAGAATCACAGAATCACAGTTCTCGATGATCTCATCTCCGTGCTCCTCGAGAATCGACAGAATCGGCATTAAGTCCGGGCGCTGGGAAATCGATCCAGCCAAATCTCCGCTGTTGTCAAAGACTGCCAGCCAGGTTCCCATTCCGTTCGGGATCGTCTTCATATACTCTGTATTTACCTTGTGATTCTTTAATTTGCGAATAACTGCCTCACCGAGCGCAGAATCATCGACAATGCCAAGGAATGTCGGTCTCAGCTCCATATTTGCGATATCCTCCACGACATTTCTGCTGACTCCGCCGTGAATGTACTCGACACGGCCAGCATTTCTGCCGTCCGGAATGTAGATATCCTCCGGAAATCCCTTGATATCCACAAATACTGCTCCGAGAACTACGATTCCATTTTTACTTCCTGCCATTTTTAAACTTACCTGTTTCCCTTTCTTTTGCGTTTCGCGTATATTTTTATTTTTGTTACTGTTTATACATTAGTACATTAAAATTAAATTCCTGCATCAACCGCAACATCTCTTTACCTATATTTTTCCGCGTTTTTACGCTATTTTTCGCATAACACAGTGATGATAGCAGATTTTCTTGCTTTTGACCAGAGGATTTCCGCAAATCTTTCGGATATCTTAAATCTTTTCCGGTCACAGTTTGATATAATAACACTAACGAAAAGGAGTGTACGATTTTATGCGCAGATTTTTAACGCTTATCATAACGATTCTGACTCTTGGAATCCTTCTGACCGGATGCCAGAGCTTCTCCTCTGAGGTTTCCTCGACCACCTCGGGACAAGCTCATGCAGGGCATTTTTCAAATTCACAACACAGACATTCTACCGACAGACAGCGCCAGAATCAGAATCAAAGTCAAAACCAAAACCAAAATACCAATCAATCTCAGGATCAACCACAAAACTTGCTCCAAAGTCCAGCACAAAATCAGTCTGGCGACCGGATTTCGGGCACTGAGACAACTTTCTCCGATAATCCAGATGATTCGAGTGCTTCTTCCCAGATGGTCTACCTCGAGGAGACCTGCCTGAGTGCGACGGGGCGCAAGGCTCACTTAAACGGCAAGCACGCGACGCTCTCGATCACTCACATTGTCGGAAGCAGTGAGCGCCCCTCAAAAAACGGGGAGGCGAATTTTTCATGTCTCGGAGCTCCCTGCATTCTTCTCCATGACGGAGCTGTCGCAGTTCGCTTAAACGGACAGTACATGCTCTTTCTCGCGGATGACACGATCGAGTACGAGGGCATTTACAAAAAGAAAAAGGATGTCTCGAAAGACACCCTCAAATGGTTGCATTTCTATGACTCTCTCTCCGAAGCCGAGAGAAATGCGATCAATATGATCCCGTCTGAGCTTGCAGACGAACTTCCGCCCGAATACTTTACGATGGAAACCGAGGCACTCGCCTCACTCTCCGAGGATGCCCCCTCCTACATCGAGGCCTTGACCGAAAAAGAGCTAAACGAGACCGAGGATCTCGCCCAGTCCTATTTCAACGAATCTGCTTCTGACGGGGAAGGCGTCGACCAGATCTACCCGCTCGACGGCGACTTTGCGCTCTATCACAACGCCGGAATCGAGGCGGAGTATGGTCCCGGAAACCTGATCATCTATAAGATCACAACGGTTCAGGATCGACGCACGGGAAATTCATTTCACACCGTCAGCATCGCGCGCTCAAGCAAATCCGGCGCGTGGAAAATCATCAATGCCGGACAGCAGGGCAGTTGATTTTGCGGAATTTATCTGCCCTCCTGCCCTCCATTCATTCGCCTGGATTATTCCCGCATGCGGTATCCCACGCCGATCTCCGTGTTGATGTAATGCGGTTCTGCCGGATTTTTCTCGAGTTTTCTGCGGATGTTTGCCATATTTACGCGCAAAATCTGGTTATCGGTGTCGGCATAAGGCCCCCAGATCTCCTTGAGAATCAGATCGTAGGTCAGAACCTTTCCTGCGTTCTGCGCGAGCAGGGAGACAAGTTTGTACTCAATCTGAGTCAGATGTACCTCATTTCCATCGAGGGTCACGAGACGCTTATCAAAATCAATCCGAAGCCCGTCGCTCTCATAGACAACTGCACGAGGTTTGTCAGCAGACTGAACGCTGTGGCGCAGGGCAGTCCGGATTCTCGCAAGAAGTTCCTCCGATCCAAACGGTTTCGTGATGTAGTCATCTGCGCCTGCATCGAGCGCGCTCACCTTCTCCCGCTCCAGAGTACGCGCAGAAATCACGATCACCGGAATCGAGGCAAATTCTCTGACTTTGCGAAGAACATCCATTCCGTCGATATCCGGCAGTCCCAGATCGAGAAGAATCAGATCCGGATGATGAGAGGTGCACAGCGAGAGTCCTGACACTCCATTCTGTGCACAGAGTGCCTTGTATCCATTTGAAGTCACAATTGTTTCTATGTAGCTTCCAATCGTCTTTTCGTCTTCAATAATCAAAATCGTTGGCTTATTGTTCATCTTTTTCCTCCCCAAGCGGTAATGTAAAAATAAATTCAGCTCCCCGATCATGGTTTACTGCACAGATTGTGCCGTGATGCGCGGTGATGATCGTCTTACAGATCGTCAGTCCGATTCCCATTCCTTTGTGCGAATCTCCACTGCCATTCTTATCGATTCCAACACCGTCAAAAATCGTGTCCAACCGCGCCGGATCGATTCCCTTTCCAAAATCGCGAATGTGGAAAACGGCATTTTCCCCTTCCTTCGTCACCCGAAATTCGATCTCATCCTCGACACCGGAATGGTAAACCGCATTCTCAAGCAGATTGATGATCACCTGCTCAATCAGCATCGCATCCATCGGAACCATCAGAAATTCATCCGGAACACTGACGCGCACCTTCGCCTTCGGCAAACGGCGGCGAAAACGCATCATTGCCTCGGAGACCACTTCTTCAAGCGGTTCCGGGTTTGTGTTCACCTTGGTATCTCCCACCTGAATTCGCGTGACGGTGAGCAGATTTTCAACCATATTCAAGAGCCAATTTGCATCTTCCCGGATATTCGCGACCATCTCCCGCTTCTCACTCTCCGACATGTGATCTCCGCCCTCGAGATAGGCATTCGTCATTCCGATCATTCCGGTCAGCGGGGTCCGAAGATCATGAGAAACCGCACGCAGAAGGTTCGCTCTCATTGTCTCCTTCTCCGCCTCGAGAAGCATCTTGTCACGCTCTTTTAAGATCTTATTTTTCTCTTTCAGCTGGGTCGTCGTCACGCTCGTGATCGAGGAAATAATCATCATTCCACCAAACGTCACGAGATAGCCATCAATCGAAAAGTTCAGACTCATATATGGATAGGTAAACGCAAAATTTACACAGAACACGCCGAGCAGGGAGGCGACAATTCCAGCCACATATCCGGTCGTACAGCGCGCCGTAAACATCACGGCAAGCACATAGATGATCGATACACTCGCATCATTCCGTCCAAAATGAAGAAACGCAAGAGCACCGAGCGTCGCAATCGACATAAAGAAAAACACGACTCCCATGTTCTTCGCATACTGCCAGTAGCGTTTCTTTTTCTCACTGATTCGTTTCTTCTCACCAGTCCCTATATCCGATCCCGTATTTTGTGTCTTAGTCTTATTATTTTTACTCAAATCAGCGATAACAAACTCCCCCTCTCCTGTACACAAAGAAAATCTCCGTCTTTATCTACTATTCCGCAACTAAATCTCTTATTTCTTATTCTTTTTATTCTCTATCATTCTCAGGCTTCACAGCGAAAAAGTCACTGCAAACCCGTGTGAGACGTTGGTGCTTAGAGCGCGTACTTTGCGCTCTTACGCACCGCTACGTCGAACCCGGAGCGAGAGCGCGTTTGCAGGACTTATTGCGCTGTTGAAGCCGTACTTGTTGAAGCTATCCCCAGCCCAGTCATTTCCTATAAAAACAAAATCGGGGCAGGATTCCTCCTGCCCCTTGAATTTTACTACACGGAAAAACAAGTGTAAATAAATTATTTGTTATAATTTACGATTGCGCCGAAGTCTGGCTTCAGAGATGCGCCACCTACAAGACCGCCATCGATGTCTGCCTGTGCGAACAGCTCCGGTGCGCTCTTTGCAGATACAGAACCGCCGTACTGGATGCGGATTGCCTCTGCGGTTGCCTCATCGTAGATTTCTCCGATGCATGCACGGATTGCGGAGCAAACTTCCTGAGCCTGCTCGGTCGTTGCAACCTTACCGGTTCCGATTGCCCAGATCGGCTCGTAAGCGATGACAGCCGTCTTAGCCTGATCTGCGGTTACGTTCAGGAAAGCAATCTTGATCTGCTGGCGAATCCAGTCGATCGTGATGCCCTGCTCTCTCTGAGTTAAGGTCTCTCCACAGCAGATGATCGGGGTCAGACCATGCTCAAATGCCTTGAGAACCTTCTTGTTTACGGTCTCATCGGTCTCAGCGAAGTACTCTCTTCTCTCGGAATGTCCGATGATGACATACTTAACGCCTGCATCGGTCAGCATGTTCGGGGAAATCTCGCCGGTGTATGCACCCTTCTCCTCGAAGTACATATTCTCAGCGCCGATCTGAATGTTGCTTCCCTTTGCAGCCTCGATTGCCGGAATGATGTCGATTGCCGGAACGCAGAATACAACATCTACGTCATCATTCTTTACTAACGGCTTTAAGGTATCGATCAGAGCAACTGCCTCGCTCGGAGTCATGTTCATTTTCCAGTTACCTGCAACAATTTTCTTTCTTCCCATGATTTTCTTCTCCTTTAGTTCCTTTTGGGTCCCTTTTGTGGGATCCCTTGTTGTTTCCCCACTATACGCATTCAGAGTCTCCCTGCCTCCAGGGAGTGAACGAGAAACATGCATCCAAACATATTGAAACATATTTTTCCCGCTCAACGCCCCAAATCCAGATGAGACTCCAAAAGCATCTTTTATTTATTCGTTTTTATTATTCCTTATCGTCAGCTGCTGCTACGCCCGGAAGGGTCTTACCCTCTAAGAACTCCAGGGATGCACCGCCACCGGTAGAGATGTGGCTCATCTTGTCTGCGAATCCAAGCTGGTTAACAGCTGCTGCGGAATCACCACCACCGATGATGGTGGTTGCATCGGTCTCTGCCAGAGCCTCTGCGACTGCGATCGTGCCCTTTGCCAGAGTCGGGTTCTCGAATACGCCCATCGGTCCGTTCCATACAACGGTCTTTGCAGTCTTAACAGCCTCTGCATACATCTCTGCGGTCTTCGGTCCGATATCCAGACCCATCTTGTCCTCAGCGATGCCATCAGCAGATACTACCTCAACCTCGATCGGTCCATCGATCGGGTCCGGGAATGCGCCAGCGGTAACAGCGTCAACCGGGAGCAGGAGCTTCTTGCCGAGCTTCTCAGCCTTCTCCATCATCTCCTTGCAGTAGTCAAGCTTGGTGTCGTCTACGAGAGACTTACCAACGTTCTTGCCCTCAGCCTTTAAGAAGGTGAATGCCATACCACCACCGATGATCAGGGTGTCGCACTTCTCAAGCAGGTTGGAGATTACGTTCAGCTTATCAGCAACCTTAGCACCGCCCAGGATTGCAACGAACGGACGAACCGGATTCTCAACTGCATTACCCAGGAAGTCGATCTCTTTCTGCATCAGGTAACCAACTGCATTGGTACCACCCTTCTCGGTGATGTACTTGGTAACGCCTGCAACAGAAGCATGTGCACGGTGGGAAGAACCGAATGCATCGCATACATAATCGTCAGCCAGATCAGCCAGCTCCTTGCTGAACTCCTCGCCGTTCTTGGTCTCCTCAGCGCCACGGAAACGGGTGTTCTGAAGCAGAACAACATCGCCCTCGTTCATCTTTGCAACTGCCTCGGTAGCTGCCTCGCCGGTTACATGGTAATCGGAAACGAAAACAACTTCCTTGCCCAGCTTCTCAGACAGACGCTTTGCAACCGGTGCTAAGGACTCACCCTCGTTCGGGCCATTCTTAACTTTTCCGAGATGGGAGCACAGGATAACCTTTGCGCCCTCGCCGATCAGCTTGTTGATCGTCGGCAGAGCTGCCACGATACGGGTCTCATCGGTGATCTCACCATTCTTTAACGGTACGTTGAAATCGCAACGAACCAGGACTCTCTTACCTTTTACATTCTTTAAATCGTCAACACTCTTCTTATTTAACATAGCAGATGTCGCTCCTTCCATTTCAAAAAATGAACTATTCTGTCTCATCCGTCTCACAGAATCCGCGCGTTCCTGTCACAGGATTCGCCTTTCTCCCATGAAGCAAAAAGAGGTCCGGCCCTCTCTGAGACCGGACCCCTTGATGAGTCTTCTTTGATTTCTCCTGCACTCAGGCAAACTTCAGACATTTCTCATGTTCATGCCTGTCCGTCTGCTCAGTCTGCGTCGGTGAAATTAAGCCAGCTCTGCGAAGTACTTGATGGTACGAACCATCTGGCTGGTGTAAGAGTTCTCGTTATCATACCATGAAACAACCTGAACCTCGTACAGATCGTCTGCAATCTTGGAAACCATGGTCTGAGTTGCATCGAACAGAGAACCGTACTTCATACCGATAACATCGGAAGAAACGATCGGATCCTCGTTGTAGCCGAAGGACTCGCTAGCTGCTGCCTTCATTGCTGCATTGATGCCTTCCTTGGTTACGTCTGCACCCTTAACAACAGCGGTCAGGATGGTGGTAGAACCGGTCGGAACCGGAACACGCTGTGCAGAACCGATCAGCTTGCCGTTCAGCTCCGGGATAACCAGGCCGATTGCCTTAGCTGCGCCGGTGGAGTTCGGAACGATGTTTGCAGCGCCTGCTCTTGCTCTTCTCAGATCACCCTTTCTGTGCGGGCCATCCAGAATCATCTGGTCGCCGGTGTAAGCGTGAATGGTGCTCATGATACCGGACTGGATCGGAGCGTAGTCATTCAGAGCCTTTGCCATCGGAGCCAGGCAGTTGGTGGTGCAGGATGCTGCGGAAATGATGGTATCGTCAGCGGTCAGGGTCTTCTCGTTTACGCTGTAAACGATGGTCTTCAGATCGTTACCAGCCGGAGCGGAGATAACTACCTTCTTAGCGCCAGCGTCGATGTGAGCCTGAGACTTCTCCTTGGAGGTGTAGAAGCCGGTGCACTCCAGAACTACGTCAACACCGATCTCGCCCCACGGAAGATCCTTTGCGTCTTTCTCTTTATAAATCGTAATCTTCTTGCCATCTACGGTAATGGAGTCTTCTCCCGCCTCAACGGTGTGCTTGCCCTCGCCAATGTGACCAGCGTATCCACCCTGAGCGGTATCATACTTCAGCAGGTGTGCCAGCATCTTCGGATCAGTTAAATCGTTGATTGCAACAACCTCGTAACCCTCTGCTCCAAACATCTGACGGAATGCCAGACGACCGATACGGCCAAAACCATTAATTGCTACTTTTACTGCCATGATGAAATCCTCCTGCTTGTTAAAAATTTAATGATTGTTAAATTCTAATCAACCTGCCTCTATTCTACCCAATTCTCTATAAAATAGCAAGTGGTTTTTTTGCATTTTAAAAACTCTTGTTGACTTTTTTTCTTTTGTCTCACTCTTTTTCACAGGTTTCTTCTTAAATTTTTACATTTTTTTGCCGTTTCCTGACGTTTTGTATTGCTTTTCAGAATATTCAAGTCTCAGCTTGACGTTTTTTTAGCATAGTTTTTTCCAAAACTTTACATTCTAACCAGAAAAAAATCTGGTCAAATTACATCTCATCCTTCACATAGCCGGCAAGGTTGTAGGCATGATCGGAAATACGCTCCAAATTGCTGATGATGTCGAGGAAGACGATTCCGGCAGACGGATCGCAGTTTCCCTTCGTCAGACGCTCGATGTGCTTCTCGCGCATCTCCTCCTCCTGGCTGTCCACATCATCCTCATACTGGCTTACTTTTCGCACGGAATCCATATCTCCGTTCTGGCGCGCCTCAATCGCATACTGGAATGCCTTGATCGCGCTCGTACTGATCGATTTCAAATCGTCAAGACCGGTCTCGGAGAACACGAGCTTGTGCTCCACCATGTATTCTGCCTGCTCTGCAAGGTTTTCCGCATGATCACCGATTCTCTCGATGTCACTCGCACTGTAAAACAGGTTGTTGACGAGTTTTTTCTGCTTCTCAGTCAGTGACAGATTGTCGACCTTGATCAGATACTCCGTTAGGAATTTTTCCATATTATTCAGAGTCTTCTCCGTCTTGTATACACTCTGGATCTCATCGACATTCTCCGTCAGGATTGCATCGAGAGCCGTCTTCACATTTCCCATCGCGATCTGCGCCATATGGACAACCTCAAGAGCTGCCGTCTCAACCGCAAATGCCGGAGACTCGAAAATACGCTCGTCGAGGTGCTTGAGCGTTGCGGATGCCTCATCCTCCTCTGTCTCCTCGTCCTCGCCCTTGACGATCATGCCGGACAGCTTGACAAGCTGATTTGCAAACGGGAAGAGAACGGTCGTATTCAC
Organism: Brotaphodocola sp.; assembly: GCF_050873365.1. Lineage (GTDB taxonomy): Bacteria > Bacillota > Clostridia > Lachnospirales > Lachnospiraceae > Brotaphodocola. Next base: position 15,707 of record NZ_JBNMIQ010000042.1, read on the forward strand.
GAGGTTAAACACCGTATGGAACATGGAAATCTGAACAGCCGTGATATTCGACAAACCGATATCCGGTCGCAGGGCAAACCACACGAAACCACCGATACCAAAAATCAATGCTCCGATCGTATTAAAACTCAGATGGATCACTGCCGCACGCTTTGCGGTCCGGCTTCCACCCATACTCGAGAGCATCGCGGTCACACAGGAACCGATATTCTGACCGAGCGTGATGTAGATTGCCGCACTCGTCGTCACGACGCCGTTGAGCGCAAGTGTCTGGAGAATACCGACTGATGCCGATGAACTCTGAAGAATTGCTGTGACAATCGCACCGACAATCATGCCGAGAATCGGATTTTTTCCGAGTACTGCGAAAGCCTGCGCAAAGATCGGCGCATCGGTGTATGGCGAGATCGATCCGGACATCAGGCTCAGACCCATGAACAGCAATCCAAGACCGATCGCAATCTCTCCTGCCATATGCTTCTTCTGGGACTTGGCAAAGACCAGAAGCAGTGCTCCGATTCCGATGATACATGGTGCATAAAATCCCGGGTTGAGCACCTTCATCGTGTCCCCGAGCTGGCTCATCGAGACGATCCATGCCGTGATCGTCGTACCGATATTGGCACCCATGATGACACCGACTGCCTGCGTCAGATTCAGCACTCCTGCACTTACAAAACCGACTACCATGACCGTTGTCGCACCACTGCTCTGGATGATCGCTGTGATCAGCGCACCAAGTGCGATTGCCATCACACGGTTGTTTGTCAGTTTTCCCAGGAAATTGCTCATTTTGCTTCCTGCCGTCTTCTGCATACCATCCGCCATGATGCTCATGCCGTACAGGAACATGCCGAGTCCGCCCAGAAAGCCAAACAGGTTTGAAACATCGTTGATTGACATAGTTTCCCCTTTCTCCTCGTTTGCAAATAAGCAAACCGTGACTGTCATTTTTTCTCTCTTTTCTCTCTTTTTCACAGCCACAACAATTTCACTATACCATAGAAACTTTGCAGTTTTCAACCGGGTATTGAAAAAAGAACCATAAAAAAGAACATTCAAAGGAAACGTATCTCAAACTTTTCCTCTGAATGTTCTCTGAAATTTTTTAAAGCGGGAATACTGTCATGATCCATCCAACCGATACTACGCAACAGATCAGTGATAAAAACCACGATTGTTTGATCATAGATTTCTGATCATATCCACCATATTCCATAATATAAGGAATTGCACTCGTTGCCATTGGTGTCATAAACGCAGACAGGCATGCTGACTGGATCAAAATCATCAGTCCAACCGGATTTGCGCCGATAGACGCGCATGTTGCAATTGCAATCGGATGAAAAATCAGCATAACTCCCCGGTTTTGCATAAACTGTGTAAGCACAAACGGTACAATAAAGAAAATCAAGCCCACAATATAGGAATTTCCATTCACTGCATTTACAATTGCAGAGATATGAGAACCAATCAGTTCTCCGGCACCAGTTGCACTCAGGGCACCTGACATTGCCAAGGCTCCCACAATCAAAAGCAACATGCTCATCGGAATGGATGCTGTCGCTTCACGCGGTTTTAATACGCCAAACACAATCATCAGCAGAGCTCCCGTCACGCAGATCAGCCAGTTTGGAAGTCCCAGTCTGGAAGCAAACATCAGCGCAAGTGCATCTCCGAAAAAGAGAATGATACCGGCATATTCCTGAAATACCGGAAGTTTTTCACGTTTCTGGGCTGTCTGTGCACTCTCTATCGTAGGAATAACCGGCTCATCCGGTGCAAATTTCGGACTGATAAATGCACAGTACAAGACTGCGATTATTAACAGCGGAAGACGTCCTTTCATTGGATCCATGATTCCAACTGTATGGGCCATATAGCCATAACTTTCAATATAACCATTCAGCTCGGATGCAATCGTTGCACCTGCACCAAGCGGAAGCGTACAACATGTGATAACCGTCGCAACTCCAAGAGGGAACATTACTTTACTCGGCTTTACCCCCATACTCTCTGCGGATGCCTGAAGCATTGGAGCCACAATTCCAAACACAACTGCCGGACTCTGAATAAACTGGCTGAGAATTGTGCCAATCAGTACATATCCCAGCATCATCTTTTTCAGACTTCCCTTGGAAATTTTCGCAATTCCGTTTGCCATGTTCGAGCAGAACTGCGTGCGGTTAAATCCGGCAGCTACAATACACATTCCGGCAATCATAATAATATTATTATTTGAAAAATATGCCAGTGCATCATTCGGAGAGAGACAGCCGGTCAGTACAAGTGCCACCATAGATATCATAGAAATTGTAGCAAGACTGTATAAATTCAAGCAATATCCGATTACCGTCAGTAAAAAAATAATCAGACAGATCGTTAAGACGCTCATAAATATCTCCTTTCATTTATCTCTTATTATTGGTCACAGATTGATCCATCCACATTCAAGCGCGTCATAAGCTGATGCGGACGAAACGGAAATTTCTCTTCTATATTGGAAACCAGCTCTATTCCAATTCCCGGCTCTTCCGGAATCGACAAATATCCACCTTTTCGCTCCGGAATATGATTGACCATATCACACTGGCGCAGTGTTACTCCACTTCCCGTCAGATGATCTGCCGTGGAGGCCGCATAAGGGTTGGGATACTCTGTTATCGCAATATTATCTGTCGCAGCAGCAAAATTCAGAACCGCATTTGTCATAACCGGACTGCACGGATTATGAGGTACCAGACTGACATGATGTGCTTCTGCAACCGCTGCAATCTTCTTTGCACCTGTAAATCCACCACAGACTCCAAGACTTGCACGGACATAACTGCATGCCCTGCGTTCCAGCAACATTTCAAATTCGTGAACGGTATGGATTCTTTCCCCCGTAGCAATCGGAATCCGGCATTTTGATGCGACCCACCCCATCTCATCAAAATTATCCGGGCGGATCGGATCCTCCAAAAACATGACATGATAAGGTTCCAGACGCGAACTGAGCTGGATTGCAAGTCCCGGTTCCAGACGACGATGGAGTTCCAGACAGAGATCCACCTCGTCTCCAACGGCTTCTCTAATTTTTGCAATGCGTCGTTCTGCCTTGTAGAGCATCGCACTGTTTCCATCCTGATATGGAATCGTGCGCGGTTCATCCAGATATGGATTCAGATGTCCAAGCGCTGTATATCCTTCTTCCACTCCTTTGATCGCATTTTCTACAAGTTCTTCTTCTGTGCGTCCTGCCGTATGATTATAGACGCGAACTTTATCGCGACATTTTCCACCCAGCAATTTATAAACCGGAACGTTATAAAATTTTCCTGCAAGATCCCAGAGCGCAATATCGATCGCGGATAGCGCCCCCATGACAGCCGCTCCTCTGAAATGAGAGAAACGGTAAAGATACTGCCAGTGGTGCTCAATATCAAGTGGATCTTTTCCGATCAGATAATCTCTAAATGCCAGAATTGCGGATGCAGAGGCCTCTAAAAATCCCCATGCACCACTCTCACCAAGTCCGGTAATTCCCTCATCCGTTTCAATCTGACAATAAACTGCTCGATTTGCACGCAAAACTTTGATATCTGTAATTTTCATCTTATCCCTTTCTGTCACATGATCCTTACTTTACACGATATGGTGCCAGACGTTCCCGATTAATATCAAGACCTACTCCCGGTGCCTGACTCGGACTCACGGTTCCATCTTCGTGAAAGATCACCGGATTCTGAAATGCTTCATATACTTTTGCGTCATATTGCGGAGGGTAAAACTCTGCAATCGTAGCATTCGGTACTGCACAGTTCAGATGAACGTGAAGCTGTTGCTGTCCATGCGGGCTCATAACCAAACCGTTTGCGTCTGCATAGCTTGCAATCTTCATATATTCCGTCACACCGCCCAGAGAAGCTGCATCCGGATTTAAAATGCTGATCGCCTGTGTATGAATGAGATCCCGGAATCCAAAACGCGTCACCTCATTTTCACCGGCAGCCAGCGGGATTCTGCTCTTCGCTGCAACCTTGCGATATCCATCGTAATCATCCGCATCTACCGGCTCTTCAAACCAATACGGCTGATATTCTTCTACCATCTTGGAAAACTCAATCGCCTCAAAGAATTTATAGGCGCAGTTTGCATCCAGCATCAGCTTTGTGTCATCTCCGATGACTTCCCTCACTGCTTTTACGCGCTCTGCATCTTCTTTCATGGAAAGTGCTCCAACCTTCATTTTGACCGCATTCACGCCCCAGCTCTTGTATTCCAGCATCTCCTGCTGAAGTTCTTTCAGCCCCTTATCTTTCGCATAATAACCGCCTGCAATATAACACGGAACTTTTTCTTTTGCTCCGCCTAACAGACGGTATAACGGCATTCCTGCAACCTTTGCCTTGATATCCCAAAGTGCAATATCAATCGCAGAAACCGTCTTGCAACTTGTTCCACGACGACCGATAAATTTGGGAACATACGTCTTCTGCCACAAGCGTTCATTGTTTAGCGGATCTTCCCCGATAATGGCTTTCCCCATACTCTCCGCAAATTCAATCGCCCAACTGCATCCATAACCTGTAATTCCCTCATCGGTATCAATGATGAGCAGGTTCAGCTCATTATGCGTATAAATATGCTTACCATTCGCAATTGGCTTCTCCTTCGGCCAACGGTATGCTTCCACCCGAACATCTGTAATTTTCATGCTTTCCACCTCATTGTTCTATCATTTCTTACAATTTAATTATATATCCTGCCTGAAAAACTGTGAAATATCACATTTTTATCCCGTCATAAACAACTTTTGTTTCCATAAATTTTTTTTATCACGTTTCTCATTCCGGGCTATTGCTTGCAAAAGAAAGCCAGATGATTTATCATAATATCAAGTCCATATTTATGAATCATACCTGATATACTATCTTTTTAATTTTAAAGGAGTCTTCCCGTTATGCTGACAGATCGTCTAAATTACATTCTGGCTATTGCAGAAGAACGCAACATCACCGCGGCAGCCCGCAAGCTCTATGTTTCCCAGCCGACGTTAACCATCTATCTGAACCGTCTGGAAAATGAACTCGGAGTGAAACTGTTTGACCGCAGTCGCACTCCTATTTCGCTGACTTCCGCGGGAATTTACTATATCGAAGAAATGAAGAAACTAGAAGATATGGAGCAGAAACTCCGAAATAACATCCGTCTTGTCGCTGATCCGAACAGAACGTTTCTGGTTGGAATCGGACAGGTAAGAGGAGCCCACTGGCTCCCGATGGTTCTGCCTGATTTCTGTTCCATTCATCCAGATGTCAATATTCAAATTGTACAGGTTGTTGAGAGTCGACAAAGCGATATGCTGATTAACGGTAAAATTGATGTCGCCATCGGACATCTCCCGCCTTCTGTGCTGAATTTTGAAGTTTATGAATTTGATCCTGAACCGATTTGTCTGTGTGCACATAAAAAATTTGGTCTGGTTCCACCGGATGCGCGTTCCGAAAATTCCCCTTCGCATCCATATGAGATTCCGGTTGAAGCACTGGATGGTCGTCCCTTCATCGCACCGGATATCGGAAATGGCAGTTATGAGATTTATCGTGATTGTATTTTAAATCACGGTGTAACGGCTTCTCGTATCATCTCCATCAACAATCAGAAAACCGGATTTTCGCTGACACTTCAGGGACTGGGAATTCAGCTTGTGGCCGGCACACAGCTTCTCGAAAAAAATCAAAATCTTGATTATCTGACGGTATCCGGGATGCCTCTCTCCCGCAGTTGTTGCGCCGCCTATTCAGCAGATTCAAAAAAATCCCTCCTGATCCGTGATTTTATCCGTCTGATTGATCAGAATGTGTTTACATGCTAAAAGCTGAAAACAGAAAAAGACGACAGCGATAAGAGATCTAAAATTTCTTATCACTGTCGTCTTTTTCTAATATTAGTCAACTACTCCCGCTTATAGAAGCGGGAGCTTGTAAGTCAGAGAAGCATAGGTAGTAACGACATCGCAAGATGTCTCCCTCATTCTGCCTACATCATCGGGCAGTTGACAATGCCCGTTTTACCAAAGAGATTTACTCTA
>NZ_JBNMIQ010000043.1:0-21659 GCF_050873365.1 Brotaphodocola sp.
AAATTGGTCGGTAAATGAGGGAGGCTTATTTGGCATGCCCAAAAACAGGATGTATCAGAGCTGTATATAAAAATGGCTCTGATGTCAGGAATGGAGTAGGATTCTCATGAATCCCACCCCAACTATTGACATAGAGCCAAAAAAGTGAAATGTACAAAAAATAACCTTTCAAATAACCTTTCCCAGTATACAAAAAACAGGGCGGAAATTCCGCCCTGCCAGTTTTCATTCTTCAATTTGCTGATTCCAGATTTAGTGAACCCAGATTCCGTTTGCATCTACGCGATATCCATCCGGAGTCGTCGTGTTCGTCAGCATTGCGCCGTCGGTTCCGCAGTAGTACCAGTTGTTTCCTGCCTGAATCCAGCCAGTGCGCATCCAGCCCACAGAGTCGAAGCAATACCACTTTCCGCCGATCTGAAGCCATCCGTTTGTCGGATAGGAGCCGTTTGCGTAGCGATACCACCAGTTCTTCTGGTTGCTGTCCCAAATCCACTGATCCTGAGAAGTCGTATTGCTTCCCGGAGTCACACTGCTTCCGTTGTTACTGCTATTGCTCGTATTCTTCAGAGAGTCGAGCAGGGCATCGTCCACATAGATGTAATCGGACTCATACCACTCGCCCTTCTTGGAATTGTTATTGATCACACGAACCTTGAAGTAGTACTCGCCTTCCTTGGTGATTCTGGAAGCGAAGTCATAGTAGTTGTTTGTCGTCGTCACGGTCTCACCGACAGACTTGCTGTCACGGTAAAGGCGTACCTGATAACTCTTTGCTCCGTCTACTTCTTCCCACTTTGCGGTCGGGGTCTCCTCGTCCTCCCAGGAGAGATCATCAATTTCAAGCGGTCCCTCAAGCTCTTTTAACGTCAGCTTGATGATCAGCGTCGTACTGCTGTCTTCTCTGCGGGAACCGGTGTAAGTTGCCTTGTCACCACTTAAGCTTACCTTGCTCTTGGACATCGCATCAAAGTAGTAGTCACTGTCAGCTTCAAGTGTAACCTCGATCTTCGGCTTATCTCCGCTGGTCCACTCTGCATCGTCGTTGTCGATCTCAACATCGCTTACCTTGTAATGGCTATCCGGAGTCGTGACATCCACACTTCCATTGTCATCGCCAACCGCAACATCAGAATCCACTACCAGGTTGACTTTCGTAATCTTCGTTCGGCTAGATGCCGCAAATGTTGTTCCCGTGAATGCGGCTGCGATCAATGCCGCACCCAGCATCAGGGACAATCCCTTTTTCCATAACTTCATTCTCTTCTCCTCCTTTTACTACACCGGACCTCCATTCCCGCTCCGTCTGATTCAATTCCAATTTCGATCATCCCGACAATCTCGATTGTCCTTCAGATTGTCTTTCATTTTCGATCTTTTTCTTTTCCGATAGCGGAATTGTCTGATCCAATTCCTTTCTTCTTATCTTCTGTCTTTATCATAATGGAAAATCGTGTCCAGTTTATGTACAGTTCATAACAATTTGCTTACGGAAAGAAAACAAAAATTTTAACGTACTCAAAAACGCACTCAGAAATCCCCCGAATTTTAACCGATCTTCAGGCGAAACTTCTGTGCTTCCTTCTCAGAATCCACGATATCAATATGTGCGCCGAGAGCCTGCAATTTCTCCTCAAACTTCTCGTATCCGCGCTGAATATAGCCGATCTCATCCACAACGGTGTATCCGGTTGCAGACAGTCCTGCGAGCACGAGGGCTGCACCTGCGCGAAGATCCGGAGACTCAACCTGAGCACCCGTAAATCCCTTCACGCCGTCAATGACTGCAACGTTGCCCTCAACCTTGATATTTCCACCCATTCTTGAGAGCTCATCGACATACTTGAAACGATTCTCGAAAATGCTCTCGGTGATCATGCTTGTTCCCTCAGCTAAAGCCAGGGTCACTGCCATCTGAGGCTGCATATCTGTCGGGAATCCCGGATATGGAAGGGTCTTGATGTTCGTCGAGTGCTGTCTCGGTTTTCCAACCACACGCACCTCATCGTCGCCCTCGATGACCTCACATCCGATCTCAATCAACTTTGCAGAGATCGCCTCAAGATGCTTCGGGATCACGTTCTTGACGGTCACATCTCCGCGGGTGATCGCTGCTGCACACATAAAGGTTCCCGCCTCAATCTGATCCGGAATGATCGAATACTCCGTTCCGTGAAGGCGACGCACGCCACGGATACGGATGATATCGGTTCCCGCACCCTTGATATTTGCTCCCATGCTGTTGAGGAAGTTTGCAACATCCACAACATGAGGCTCCTTTGCCGCATTCTCAAGGATCGTCTGACCCTCTGCGAGAGCTGCCGCCATCATGATATTGATCGTTGCTCCGACAGAAACCACATCCAGATAAATGTGACTTCCAACAAGATCGATCGCATGCGCAATCACTGCACCGCGGTCAATCTCAATCTTTGCGCCCAGAGCACGAAATCCCTTCAAATGCTGGTCAATCGGACGGCTTCCGATGTTACATCCACCCGGAAGCGGAACCTCTGCGCTCTTATATTTTCCAAGCAGTGCTCCGATAAAATAATAGGAAGCACGAATTTTACGGATATACTCATCATCTACGCTGACCTCACGGATCGTAGATGCATTGATCTTTACGGAATGCCGGTCAATCCTCTCTACCTGAGCACCAATCTCTGAAATCGCCTCGAGAAGGACATTGATGTCCCGCACGTCCGGCAGATTCTCTATGATGACATCATCATCGGTCATAATGGCAGCCGCCAAAATACCAAGCGCTGCATTCTTCGCCCCGCTGATCACCACATCTCCAACCAGTGGATTACCGCCCTTCATAATAAACTGATTCATCCTGCACCTCTGCCACTTTCTTTTTAACCTATTCTTTATAACTGTTCTAACAGTTATCTCTCACTCTTCAAAACACTTACATAAAACTCACATAAAACCAAGGATTATCTATCACAAAATTTTTCTTCTAAGTGAATCATTAAGATTTCTTTAATTTTCCATCGAATATTCTTAATGATTATACCACATAAATCTGATTTGTAAAGGGAAACACCCGTTTCCCGACTGGCGCGAATCCCGCAACCGCACAGTTCCTGCATCGCACAAATGGGAACGGATTTTGCCGATGCTTCCCATTCTGAGCCGGCAAAATCCTGCCCCCACTGACTATTTTTCACTGACTGTTTTCTACTGACTGTTTTCTACTGACGTCATTTCACTGACTTCTACTGACTACTCTACGACAAGCGCACACACAAAGTCATTTCCAAGTCTGCGGAAATACTCCGTGCTGTCGTTGAGACCTGCCTTGTACATCTCCCCCGTCGCCGGATTGAAGATCGTCACATTGTAGGCGTCATATCCACACAGAAGCAGATATCCTCCGTTCTCTGTGTAGGCGACAACCGGGGTTCCCTGATCGATGAAATAAAGCATCTGCATCATACTGCATCCGCGACCATCGAGAACAAGGACGCCATCCGCGTATTTCTGGCTTCCTGTAAACTCATCGAGATGGCGGGAAAGCGGGGCAAATGCGGTCTGCGGGTCGCGAATGGTTCTCGTCACCGAACGATCCACACGGCTCCAGAGCAGGCGATGATACGAATCCGTCACATAGCCCATTCCCTCATAGGCCGTCTGGATTGCACTCGCAAAATCCATCGTCACCAGTCTCAACTGTCCGCTCGCATACGCATAGAACTCCATATTTCCAAGTGTGCGGTCTGTCTCGAGATTCAGCACATCTGCCTTCTCGTAGCTGATCTCATCCGGAACGGAAGTCCGGATTGAGCGACTGCGAACTTCTCCGTCGAGCTGGACAAAGTACACTCTTCCCTTTGTCGGGGAGGCGTACCAGCCGATTCCATCCATTCTTCCCTGACCGATGTCCGCATTGCAGACGATCGTATCCTCCACCGTGGGCGCATAACTCTGATCCCCAGAGCGCACCACACGATCGAGATGAATTCGACTCTCCTCAACCGAAACCCTTGAGATATAATATCCCTCTTTCTGGTAGGTCGTCTCAACCTCCATCTGGTCGTTCACAATCTTGACGTTGTACATCGGCTCTTCTTCTGTTCTTCCATTTACGATCCAGCGATCGCTCTCGCGCGCTGTTCCGTAGACGAGATCCCTGCCGACAAAACCGAGAACGCGGACATTCTCGCCGGCTCCGCCGTCAATCTCCTGACTCTGCCCGGTCTCAAGATCCATCAGATAGAGAGCACCGGCTCCATCCTGACTGCGTCCGCTCTGCCAGGCAAAGCGTTTTTGATCCACACTGACTGCATAGCTTCCCTTCTCCAAGCGATCGGCAACCACCATATTTTCACGGCTCTCAAGGTCAATTCCATAAACCGCATGCTTCAGATAAAGATAAAGCATTCCAGATGGGTTGAGGCAGACAAGCTGATTGAGATCTTCCTCAAGCTCGGTAAACGAACCGCTGTATGGGATGAAAAATCTCTCCTCAAGCGCATTTGCCTCCGTCTGGTAGACATAGCCTGCAATTCCCATATTTCCCTCATGCTCTCCGCGGTTCATATATCCATAGACGAGAAACTCGATGCTTCCGTCATCTCCGACCGAGAGAATCCGGGTGTCATGACGGCTGTCGTTCTCCCTCACATCCCCACTCTTTCCGCGGAACGAGAAAACCTTGACCGCATGACCGCTCTTCTGGTCATACGTCCACAGTTCCCGGCCTGCCCGGTAAGCAATCACACTTCCGGACGGACTTTTCCTGGCTTCGACACGGCTCTCATCGGTGATTCCAAGCAGAATTCGTTTTCCGGAATAATCTGCATCCTTTCCGGAAAAGATCTGGTTCACATCTCGCTCATAGTCCATCAGGTAAATGCGAAGTTCATTCCACTTCATCGTGAAATTCTCCTCAACCTCATAGACCTCAGATTCTCCGGTCTCCTCATCCTGCCGGACAGCCGGATATCTCACCTGAACACTGCTCATCGCCCCGTCAAGCTCGCGAAGAGCCACCTGAAATTCTCCCGACGGTTGCATGCCAAGTTTGCCCCAGGTCAGTCTCGAAAAACTCGAGTGAATCGTCGTGCGGTGATAAGAGGTCTCATCCTGGGAGGCATTTGTCTCCAAATACGATGCAAGCTCTCTCGCCTGCGCCGGGTCAAAGGTCTTTTCGGAGAAATTTACCGCAAGATCCACCATCGCCTGCGCGCGCGCACTGTCCGTCCACAGAATTCGGGTATAGTAATACACCGATCCGTGCTGTTCGGTCTCCAACGTAATCTGAAGCAGGTATTCCTGATCTCTCGCAATCAGATTCTGAATCGGAAACTGTGCCTGAATCCCACTATCCGTCGTCGTCCAGTTCTCAAGATCCGTTCTCTCAATCAGGCGCTGGCGATCCATACTCCGCACATCATAGTGAATCGCTGTGATCGCATCCTCCCGGTTCTGAATATCGAGCACGAGCTTTCGATCCTCCGGAATCAATGTCAACAGCTCACCTGCGACCGAGGAATCCATCTCCTGACGGTACCCTGCCATCCGGTTCATCGTCCGTCCACAGGTCTCGGCATACACAGTCGGAAGCGACGCATCCTGAAGTGCTACATAGACGGTTTCATCTGCTCCGCCCCTGTTTCGATTTCCTATCATAAAATAAATCAACAATGCTGTCGCAAAAATTCCAAATAAAATTCCTATTCGTTTTACAATCTGATACATTTCTCTGTTTCCTGTTCTCTATGTGCAATGTATTTCTGTTTGCTTCTGTTCGTTTTTCTTTTTGAGTCTCTCTCTTCCTATTTTATCTGTTTTCTCAGAAAACTACAACGAAACATTTTCTTAAAAATCAGGAAGATCTCTGAGAAAAAATTTTTCCCGTGTACAGCAACTTCTGCACTTTTTTTATTCTCAAGCTCCCTTAATTTTCTCTTGCGCCTTTCCCCGAAATCAAGTATAATGAGAATCACCCAATCGGGTTTCAGGGATTCTTGCTTATTCACTTTTTTCTCTTATTCTTCTTTCTAAGAGCCATGTTCCCTGCATGTATACAACCTATACAACCAGATAACCAAACATTTTCAAAGGAGGTCTTCTATGGATTACAAGGAATTTCTGGAGACAGTTACACAGAACCTGCACCACGCACTCGGAGAATCCTGCCGAATTGACGTGTGCCCGCTTCAGAAGAACAATGGCGTGACTTTGGACGGGATTCGTCTCTACCAGAACGGTCAGCTCTTCGTACCGACGATTTATTTAAACGCCTACTTCGATGCCTACAAGAATCATGCCATGAGCATCGAGGAGATCCTCGCTGACATCCTCGGTCTCTACGAGAATGCGATGCCACCGTCCCGTTTGAGTCCGGAATTTATGAGTGATTTTGACTCCCTGAAATCCCGCGTGATGTATCGACTGATTCACACCGAGTCGAATCAAGAACTCTTAAAGGAAGTCCCGTCGATCCGTTTTCTTGATCTGTCCGTCGTCTTCTTCCTCTACATCGAGGAGAACGCTGTCGGTCAGCTGACAACCCCGATCCGCAAGGAGCATCTGCGCCAGTGGAAGATCGGAGTCTCAGACTTATGGAAACTTGCCCGCGTCAATACGCCGACGGCTTATCCCCCGGTTATCCAAAATATGTCGGATGCGCTTGAGGATCTCTCCAACCTGACCGGAATCGAGCCAATCCACGCTCCTTCCCCCTATCTCCACAACCTTCATGCAGACAGCATGGATACCATCGCTTCAAATGAACTCACCGGAACGATGATCGGTGAGCAGGACGAGACCGAATGCGAGACGACGACTCCTCCAATCTACATCCTCACGAATTCCAGCGGACTCTACGGTGCCGGATGTATGCTGTATCCAACTGTTCTCGAAGATCTCTCCGACCGCTTGAACCAGGATCTTCTGATTCTTCCGTCCAGCATTCATGAGGTTCTCGTCCTTCCCGCAGATACTCCGATTGGTCTGAGAGAATTGCAAGTCATGATCACCACGATCAACCAGACAGAAGTTTTGCCGGAAGACCGCCTCTCCAACCAGATTTACTTTTATCGCAGGGAGGACGGCATGATCGATATTCTACCGGAAGAAATCTTCGTTACGGCTCCCACCTCATAGGAACAATAAATTTTTTTCTTTTTTTGAGATCTTTAAAATCAAGCTCACTCCAGATCAAGGAGCATTTTCTTGACCTCAAGCAGGCGGTCACGCAGAACAACTGCCTCCTCAAAGTTCAGCTCCGCTGCTGCCTGATTCATCTTCTTCTGAACTTCCTTCTCCAGCTTCTGAAGTTCTTTCTTGCTCATGGACTCGAGATCTTTCTCTTCCTTCTCCGGATGAGCTTCCGATGCCTTCGAGATCGCAATCAGATCCCTGACTGCCTTCTTGATCGTAGTCGGCGTGATTCCATGTTCTTCATTATATTTCTGCTGAATCTCTCTTCTTCGCCCAGTCTCCTCAATCGCATGGCGCATCGAATCTGTGATCGTGTCCGCATACATGATGACATGACCCTCCGCATTTCGCGCCGCACGTCCGATCGTCTGAATCAGAGAGGTCTCCGAACGCAGAAATCCCTCTTTGTCTGCATCAAGAATCGCGACAAGCGTGATCTCCGGAATATCAAGTCCCTCCCTCAAAAGATTGATACCGACAAGGACATCAAAGACATCGAGACGCATATCGCGGATGATCTGTGCACGCTCCAACGTGTCAATATCTGAGTGCAGGTACTTGACGCGAATTCCGATCTCCCTCATGTAATCGGTCAGATCCTCTGCCATCCGCTTTGTCAGCGTCGTGATCAATACCTTGTGATGACCTGCAACTTCCTTGTTGACCTCCGACACGAGATCATCGATCTGCCCCTCAACCGGACGCACAGAAATCTCCGGATCGAGCAGTCCCGTCGGGCGGATGATCTGCTCGGCACGCAAAAGTTCATGTTCCTCCTCATACTGTCCCGGCGTCGCTGAGACAAACATCATCTGGTCAATCTTGCTCTCAAATTCCGTGAAATTCAGCGGTCGGTTGTCAAGAGCAGACGGCAGACGGAAACCATAGTCGACAAGCGTCTGCTTTCTCGAGCGGTCTCCCGCATACATTCCGCGCACCTGCGGAAGCGTGATGTGGGACTCATCGACGATAATCAGAAATTCATCCGGGAAATAGTCGATCAACGTCCACGGCGGTTCGCCCTGTTTTCCGAATGTCAGATGTCTCGAGTAGTTTTCAATTCCGGAGCAGAATCCCGTCTCCCTCATCATCTCGACATCAAAATTCGTCCGCTCTGCAATTCTCTGGGCTTCGAGCAGTTTGTCCTCGCTCTTAAAATAAGCGACCTGCTCCTTAAGCTCCGCCAAAATATTCTCCGTCGCCAACTGCATCTTCTCTTTCGGAACGACGTAGTGAGATGCCGGGAAAATCGCGATGTGACCGAGCTCGCATTTGCTCTGTCCGGTCAGCGTGTCGATCTCCGTGATCCGGTCGATCTCGTCTCCGAAAAACTCAATGCGGTACGCTTCACTTCCGGAATATGCCGGAAAGATCTCAAGCACATCGCCACGGACGCGAAACGTTCCACGGTGGAAATCCATGTCGTTTCGGCTATACTGAATGTCGATCAGCTTGTGGATGATCTCATCGCGATCCCTCTCCATTCCCGGGCGCAGGGAGATCACCATCTCCTTGTAATCGATCGGAGAACCGAGTCCATAGATGCACGACACCGATGCCACGATGATCACATCGCTCCGCTCCGAGAGCGCCGCCGTCGCAGAGTGGCGCAGTTTATCAATCTCGTCGTTGATCGCCGAGTCCTTCTCAATATAAGTATCGGTCGACGGGACATACGCCTCGGGCTGATAGTAATCGTAGTACGAGACAAAGTATTCGACCGCATTCTCCGGAAAAAATTCTTTCATCTCCGAGTAGAGCTGACCGGCAAGCGTCTTATTGTGCGCGATAATCAGCGTCGGCTTCTGCAATTTCTGGATGACATTTGCCATCGTAAATGTCTTTCCGGAACCCGTAACGCCGAGAAGTGTCTCAAACTGATTGCCGTCCTGAAATCCCTTCACCAACGCATCGATTGCCTGTGGCTGATCACCGGTCGGCTGATACTCACTGTGCAGACGAAACTCCATAATTCTCCTTCCTTTCCACTTCTGTTCCTATCTTCCTATTCTGTCGTTACCATGTATGCCTTTCATTATGTCTTTTATTATGCCTTTCGCAAATTCAAGTCGACATTTGCGATCCTTCACCTTCCAAATCGGCAAAATCTGCTCCCACTCAACTTTTGTTTCCCTCAAAACTTCCAATCACATAGCAGGCGCGACCATTCTCCTTTGCCGAGTAGAGAAGATGATCCGTCTCCGTGTAGATCGTCTGCAAATCCTTTGCATGCTCAAACCGACATGCGCCAATGCTACACGTCACCTTTGTATCCGGCAGGATTCCCGAGATCGTCTTCAAAAATTCATTCAGTCTTCTCTTGACTTCCTGAACGGAGATATCCGAGGCTAACATCGCAGAGAACTCATCTCCGCCGATTCTTCCGACTGCCCCACAGTCCTTAAACGTGTGTTGGAGGCTCTCCGCGACTTCTTTCAAGACAACATCTCCGGTCGGATGACCGTAAGTATCATTGATTGTCTTAAAATAGTCGACATCAAGAAGAAGGAACCACCCCTCCTGTCCAAAATTCAACCTTCTGTCCCGGAGTCTTGTCTTGCAATGCTCGAAAAACATCTTTCTTCCCATAATTCCGGTGAGTCCGTCGAGCTGTTCGAGGTATTTCTTATAATTGATATAGCGGTAAATCATAATCAAAAACACCAGAACGATGAAACTAAGCGACATCATCGCCATCACAAACTGAATCTGGAGATGAAGCAGATCCACTCTCATCTTATCCGAAAGCTCAATTCCGTACCGGTTCAGCATATAGGTAATGCGCTGAGCGAAGTAGAAGGTGGAGGCAACCATTGCGATCAGCACGGCAATCAAGAACATCTCCCACGGCAGTCGTCTTGACCGCTCCATATCATGCACATTCTTTTCCGACAGTCGAATGAAAGTATAAAAATTCTTGCAAATCTCCATGTGTGTGATCTTCCACAGTGCCATTATCACAACCACACACAGAAGTGATACGAGAACATCATTCCGATCGAGCCTGAGCGCATTTTTTACTGTGTAACCGAGATCCGGAAACAGAAGCCCCATCCCTCCAAACACAAGGATTGCATGCATCTTCGGCGTCAGCATACTGATGACTCCTGCCCCGAACAAAAAATTCCTGTTTTTTTGCTTTCTCAACCAACAAAAGAGCAGTCCAAGAATTAGACCGAACAACGTTCTCGTCCCCACCGAAAGCAGGAAACTCGGCAGTGGAGTTCCACTTGTAAACGGTGAAAAAATCCGATCAAACGGCTGAACATAGTAAGCCGATGCCTTGTACATGCTTGCCAGTCCAAAGAGAAAGCCGACCAGCGTCGACTGAACGGGACCTAAAAAACATGCAGAAATCAAAACCGGAACGTATGCAAAAGTAATCGTGATCGGTGGAACATGTACATACCCAAGAAACGTAAAGGACATCAAAAATTCCAGAGCGACCAGAATACTCAGCATCTCTATATTGTTACTTCCCCCACACAACGTTCGCTGTGTCAAATTATTTTTCATCTTTTCTCATACCCCATCCAAAAAATTCCATAAATTATTTTTTCACAAAATCACGTTCCCCTGTATCGTTTATGAATTGTCGATAAAATAAAGTCGGTTTAACTTTCATCATATCGAAATTGATAGAAAATTTCAAGACAAAAAAGAGACAATCTTTTCCCCTCTGTTTCAAGAAAAAACTGTCTCTTTTCGCGAATGACAGTGATCCTCTCATATCAGAGAAATCCCTGCCCTATTATTTTATTTTTCCATGCGATTTTGGAAATTTGAAAACGCTTCTGACTGCCTATTTCCACTCCATCTGCGCAACATTCCAAAGACTCTCCTCAAAATTTTGCGGTATTTTTGGTAAACACACCACTATTTTGTGGATCTCTCGGTCTTACTCGTAGAGAAACCCCTTCTCATTATAAATCAGAGCCATGAACTCGACATCCTCATCGGAATTGTTCTCAAGGCTGTGGAACTGTCCAACCTCGATCAGACAGCAGTCGCCAGGACCAACCTTTGTCACAGACTTATCATTGTCGATGAAGTCCGCCTGACCTTTCAGGATATAGTACGGCTCTGTGTCATGCACATGCTGATGCCAGCCTACACTTGTGCCCGGAGGAAGAACCACCTTTGCATACATTCTTCCATGTCCAAGGAACTCCTCTTTCGAGATGATGTGGTGAACATATGCCGTTCCCTTTCCGCCACCTAAATGCTCCACTGCTGTGATATTCTCTTTTCTGACCATGCAACGCTCCTCCTGTCTGTCCTGTTTTCCCTGAATCCTTGCCCGCTCCATCTTCATGCTGTCCAAGTCAACTCTCTGTCGACATCGCGAACACTTCTGACTGAACTCAGGATTTTTCAACACGTTCAGTATACTACTTTTCTGCGCTGTTTCCAAGATAAACATCAATCGCATGGGCAACTCGCTTCGCCTTTGCGACTGCCTCGACAACGGTTCTTCCTCCATGCACGACATCTCCCGCTGCAAAGACACCCTCAGCAGTTGTTCTTCCATCCTCATCGACTTTCAGAAGTCCTTTCTCCGTTCCCTCAAGTCCCTCTGTCGTCTGAATCAGCTTGGATTTCGGTCCCTGGCTCGCCGCAATGATTGTGAAATCCGCCGGCTCGAGAATATCGTCCTCCTCGAGGGAAAGAATCTGACCATTCTCATCGAGGTTGCTCTTGTGGAAGACCGGACCGTCCTTTGTGATCTTCACGATCTGCATTCCATAGTGGAACTCTGCACCCTCGAGTTTCGCCATCTCGATCTCCTTCGGATCTGCGGCACTCTTATTTCTGCGCGCATACAACGTCACATACTCGACTCCGCGGTGAAGCGCCGTTCTCGCCACATCCATCGCCGTGTTTCCGGTTCCGATTACCGCCAGACGCTTTCCGATCTCAAACGAATCCGGGGATGCCAGATAGTGAATGCCGTAGCAGACATTCGGAAGGCTCTCACCCGGCACATTTAACGGGCGTGCACGCCACAGACCACTTCCAATAAAGACGGCATCATAGCCATCGCGGAAGAGATCCGGAATTGTCAGGGACGTTCCAATTGCCGTGTGGAGACGGATATGGATGCCAGAACGCTTGAGCAGAGCCGTGTAGCGATCCAGAATGCTCTTCGGCAGACGAAACTCCGGGATTCCATAGCGAAGCATACCACCGAGCTGGCTCTCCGCCTCAAAGATCGTGATGTCATGACCACATTTTCTCAGCTCAATCGCCGCAGTCAGTCCCGCAGGGCCACTTCCGATGATTGCAATGCGCTTTCCGCTCTCCGGAGCCGGTTTGATCTCCATACGGTCGAGGTAGGTGTCGGAAATGTATCGCTCAATCTGACCCCAGCCGATCGGCTCTCCCTTCATCCCTCGCACACAATGACCCTCACACTGACTGTCATGATTGCAGACAATCGCACATACCACAGAGAGAGGGTTATTCTCAAAGAGCTGATGAGCCGCCTCACTCATCTTGCCCTCTTTTAACAGCTGAATTGCACCCGGAATGTTTGTAGAAATGGGGCATCCCGTACTACATCTTGGTTTCTTGCATTGCAGGCAACGCTCTGCCTCGGACTGAACTCGCAACATTTGACTGATCTCCTATTCTTTCTATGATACGTATTTTTTGTGCTAATCTTTTTCTGATTGCTTTCTCTGGCAAATCTGCTCAATCAACTTGCATCCGCCTGTTGTGTTGTCATTTTTTGTGCCATTATTTTTCTTCGCAATCAAAAAATTCATGTTATTGAATAATAATTCATTATAACGACTCTTATTTTGATGTGCAAGTTCAATTCTGCATACAATTATATTGTTTTTATGCATTATTTGTTATATTTTTCACGCAATTTGTTTTCTTTTTCACAATGTAAAAATATAAAAAAATGTACTTTGATGCAATTTCCTATCATATGAAAATGAATGTGCCTTGGCACATTCTCGCGCCAAGGCGCGGTTGCTTCAGCAACCATCTTCCCCTGCGCCGAGTGCACATCCTTGCGGAACATTTTTTGTATGATAGGATGCAATTTCCTATCATATGAAAAATGCAGAAGCCGTCACGCAAAACTCTCTGCGTACAGCTTCTGCAACCAATATACTTCTTTTATGCTTTTATGATTTTATAATTTTATAATTAACTTCTTTAATCGCGGTTTAAAATCTCCATGAACTCCTCGCCGGTGATCGTCTCGCGATCATACAGGTACTTTGCAAGCTCATCGAGTTTCGCTCTGTTCTCAATCAGGATACCCGCTGCCTTCTCATGCTGTCTCTTCACGAGAGCAACCACCTGCTCATCAATCTTCGCCTGCGTCTGCGCCGAACAGCTCAGCGAAGCGTCCCCGCCGAGGTACTGGTTCGTCACAGTCTCCATTGCGACCATATCAAACTCCTTGCTCATTCCGTAGCGCGTGATCATCGCACGTGCGAGCTTCGTCGCCTGCTCGATGTCGTTGGACGCTCCGGTCGAGGAAATGCCAAAGATGACTTCCTCTGCCGCTCTTCCTCCTGTCAGCGTCGCAATCCGGTTCTCAAGCTCCGTCTTCGTCATCAGATAGTGATTGCCCTGCTCAACCTGCATCGTATATCCGAGCGCACCGGAAGTACGCGGAATGATTGTGATCTTCTGAACAGGCGCAGAGTTTGTCTGTTTCGCTGCGACAAGTGCATGTCCGATCTCATGATAGGAAACCGTCCATTTCTCCTTGTCGGTGAGGATTGCATTCTTTTTCTGGTATCCGGCAATGACAACCTCAATACTCTCCTCGAGATCCTCCTGTGTCGCATAGGAACGGCCATCGCGGACTGCACGAAGCGCTGCCTCATTGACGATGTTTGCAAGTTCCGCTCCGGAGGCTCCGGAAGCCATGCGCGCAATCTGAAGGTAGTCCACATTGTCTGCAACCTTGATCTTCTTTGCGTGAACGCGCAAAATCGACTCTCTGCCCTTGAGATCCGGAAGTTCTACCGGAACACGGCGGTCAAATCGCCCCGGTCTTGTCAGTGCCGGATCAAGGGACTCCGGTCTGTTCGTCGCCGCCAGAATGATGACTCCGTTATTTCCCTCAAATCCATCCATCTCGGTGAGCAACTGGTTCAGCGTCTGCTCTCTCTCATCGTTTCCGCCGAGATTTCCGCCATCACGCTTCTTTCCGATCGCATCGATCTCATCGATGAAGACGATACACGGAGCCTTCTCCTTCGCCTGCTTAAATAGGTCACGCACTTTTGACGCACCCATGCCGACGAACATCTCAACAAACTCAGATCCGGAGATCGAGAAAAACGGAACGTTCGCCTCACCGGCAACAGCTTTCGCGAGAAGCGTCTTACCTGTTCCAGGAGGTCCGACAAGCAGGATTCCCTTCGGCATCGAAGCTCCGATCTCTTCATACTTTTTCGGATTGTGCAGATAGTCCACAATCTCTGTCAGGTTTTCCTTCGCCTCATCCTCACCTGCGACATCTGAGAACTTGATTCCATTGGAGGACTTGATATAAATCTTCGCATTGGATTTTCCCATGCCGAAGGACATCGAGTTCGCTCCGCCCATCTTTTTCATCATCTTTCTTGACAGGAACTGACCGATTCCCCAGAAAATCAGGATCGGCAGAACCCAGCTTGTCAGAAAGCTCGCCATCGGAGACATCTGCTCGACAATCTCACTCGAAAACGATGCCCCGGAATCATACAGGCGCTGAGTCCGTCCCGGATCATCCATCACACCTGTCTTGTAAATTGTCTTGTTGTCCTTGCTCGTGAACAGGATCTGGTTGCTCTCAATCTCAACCTGACCGATCTCCTTGTTCTCCGTCATCGTCATGAAAGTTCCATAGTCAACTTCCTTGATCTGACGTTGTGCCAGATACGGTGCCATCAGAAAATTGAACATCATCAGAACCAGAAGCACAATTCCATAATAATACAGCAACGGTTTTTTCGGCTGTTTTATCTCATTCATAGCGATCCTCCTTCTCCATCTAGTCTATTTCCATCTATTCTATCTATTATACTGTTTTTGAAACGATTTGAAAATCTACAATTTTTTGATTTCTGTCACTCAACGGTACCCTAACTTTTTGTCCATGTTTTCCCTTACAAACATGGTATTTTCCCATTGTAATCCGACATTACCTGTGCTATATTGTTTTCTAAGTTACTGTTTTTGCAAAATGAAAGAAAAAGAAAAACCGTAACACATTCAAGCGTCCAAGGACGCAAGATTCTGGAGAGTCTCTTATTACAAAAGAGCGCCGAAGGTGTACGGCAGACAAGGATTCTGCCAATCTCTCAGGCAAAAGGACAGGAGGAAAAATTTTATGGACACTTTCTTACATCTGGTGGATACCGCCAATTCCGTTCTCTGGAATGTGGTTCTGATTCTGCTGTTATGTGGCACAGGTATCTACTACACCATTCGTCTCAGATTTATCCAGGTACGAAAACTGAAAGACGGCTTTCATCAGGTATTCGGCGGAATCCGACATAAGGGTCGGGAACACGGCGAAGGCGAGATGAGTTCCTTCCAGTCGGTTGCGACAGCAATCGCGGCTCAGGTTGGAACCGGTAACCTGACAGGAGCAGCCACCGCTCTGATCGGCGGAGGTCCGGGAGCAATTTTCTGGATGTGGCTTTCCGCTTTCTTTGGCATGGCAACGATCTATGCGGAGGCGGTTCTCGCACAGGAGCACAAGACCGTGCATGACGGCGAAGTCACCGGCGGTCCGGTCTACTACATTCATTCCGCTTTCAAGGGAAAAACAGGCAGAGTCCTCGGCGGAATTTTTGCAGTTCTGATCATCCTTGCCCTTGGATTCATGGGTAACATGGTTCAGGCAAACTCCGTCAGCGCAGCCTTCAGTCAGGTCTTTGCGAGCCGTCAGATCTCGATCCCACCGATCACAATCGGAGTGCTTCTTGCTGTCATGGCACTCTTCATCTTCATCGGCGGAACAAAGCGTCTCGCTGCTGTCGTAGAAAAATTTGTACCTTTCATGGCATTTGTCTATATCATCGGAAGTCTCACAGTCATTCTGTTCAACATCACGCACGTTCCGGAGGCATTCATGCAGATCATCCGCGGTGCGTTTGAACCATCTGCTGTCCTCGGCGGTGCTGCCGGTGTCACAGTAAAAGAAGCGATCCGCTACGGTGTTGCCCGCGGTCTGTTCTCCAATGAGGCAGGTATGGGTTCCACCCCGCATGCACATGCAAGAGCGGTTGTTGACACCCCTCACCATCAGGGTCTCGCTGCTATGGTCAGCGTCTTCATTGATACCTTTATTATCTTAAATTTAACCGTGTTCAGTATTCTGACTACCGGCGCACTCTCAAGCGGAAAAGACGGAATTGCACTGACCCAGCATGCATTCTCCACCGTATTCGGAAACTTTGGAGATATCTTTATTGCGATCTGCCTGCTGTTCTTTGCATTCTCCACGATCCTCAGCTGGCACTTCTTCGGTGCAATCAATGTGCGTTATCTGTTCGGATCGAAAGGACTTCGCGTTTACTCTATACTTGTTGCAGTCTTTATCATCATCGGATCTGCACTGAAAGTGAACCTTGTCTGGACACTCGCAGACTTCTTTAATGGTCTGATGGTTATCCCGAATGCGATGGCACTGCTCGCACTCAGCGGTTCGGTTGTGCTGATTGCGAAAAAGGCGGGAGCTGTTAGAAAAGCGACAGCTAAGGCTGAGGCGCATGTAGAAGTAGAGGCAAAAGGTTAAAACGCAAAGCGAAACTCAATGCTATTTAATTTTTAGGCGACGTGGCAACTAAGATTCGGCAAACCCGTGTGAGACGTCGGTGTTTAGACTGCGTATTTTGCAGTCTTATGCACCGTTACGTCGAACCCGGAGCGAGAGCATGTTTGCCGGACTTATGTTGCCATCGGAGCCGTACTAAACCCAAACTAATCATAATTTGATAGGTAAATCTTTTATACAATCTAAAAACCCCGGCGATCTCCTCACTCTCCAGAGACCACCGGGGTTCTATTATGTATATATACGATATGACTCAAATCCTACTTATACTTATCACTTCAACCAGAAGGAGAACATGAAGGATGCAATGATCAGCACGATTCCGCCGCCGAGACGGGAAGAGAGCTGTGCGTAAGCCATCAGATCCATTCTCTTTGCTGCTCCCAGACATGCCAGGTCGCCAGAACCACCACGGTTTGCCATGCAAAGACCTGCGGTCAGTGCTGCATCAACCGGATAGAAGCCAACTACATAACCGATCAGACCTGCACCGAATGCGCCACCTACAACGATTGCAAGTGCCATCGCTACATTTCCCGGAGTCATAACACTGAACAGCTCTGCAATATCAAAGTCAGCACCCATACCAACCATGATAACCATTCCAAGAACACCGCTCATGAAGCTCTGGATTCTCTTTGCACCTGCGCGAACGCCTGCCGGAATGAGACCGGTTGCTGCCAGAATGACAACGAAAATGATCATGTATGCATAAGCATGGATTGCTGCACCGGCGATTGTCGGAAGCAGTTTCTTGCTCATGATACGACCTACACAGTAGCAGGCAAATGTCAGAACAACTGCTCCAAGCATATCTTCCACTGTGGATTTTACTTTTACATCGTCACGGGCAATGTTCTCACCACCGCGTACCAGAGTCTTCTTGTCACCGGTCATCCACGGCACTTTCTCACCGATCGTATTCAAAACTGCTGATCCAATAATTGCAAAAATATTACCGATCGTCAGAACGATGATTGCAAATCCGTAAAAGTTTGCTGCCGGATCGCCGGTCACCTGCTCGTAAATGTTACTCAGCGGAACTGCACCTGCTCCATTTCCGCCACCCATGATCGGAAGCACATACTTCATGATTGTGGTTGTCGGAGCAACACCGAACAGAAGTCCTGCAGCCACACCGAAAATTCCAGCAAACAGAAGTCCACCGAGAATCGTCGGAATGTATCCTGCAAAAGATTTAATCAGGATATCCTTTTCCAGTGCCAGTACAGAACCGGAAATCAGGAAAATGATGTACATTTCCAGAAGATTGACCTCATCTCCGGAAATAACCCGGTTAATGTTCTCCAGAGCTTCCTCCGGAATAATCTTGAAATATTTGAGCAGTGCCACACCGAAGAACGCCATCAGCAATCCACCGCCGATGTAATTGTTCCAGATCGGAAGTCGCTCACCCAGTTCATAGAGAATGACTGCAAGCGCAAAACAGGAACACAGCGTTCCAACCATGCTCTTTGACTGAATTCCCCAGTACATCGGAATCGCACACAGCGCCACCGCAATCACTGCCTGCCACCAAGGAAGTCCACCGAGCTTGAATACCTTCTTCTCATCCGTAGCCATAACTTACCTCCCGTATGATATGATTTTATATATTTTTTATGCATTTATTATATTTTTTTAATACCTTTTTGTAAAATTGTATAAAATCATGTCATCATTCCAAAATGGAATTTCTGGGATCTGAGCAATCTTTGGAATCTGAGCAATTTCTGGGATCTAGGCAATTTCTGAGATTTAGGCAATCACGCAATTCCCTATTCTGAAAGTTTTCGCTCCGAATTCTCCTGCGGATACCGGCAGTGAAAATACTGTTCCGTCTGGCGGATAAACTCCTGTGCATACGGGGAGCGCGTCAAATGTTCCGAATAGATCAGCCACGTATTTCGCTGTAAAGGTCTTCCATCCGAAAAATAGAGTGGCATTGCTGACACTCCAAGATGTTTTAACTGATTCTTCTCAAAAAAGCCAATCGTATATCCCACTCCCTGCTGTGCAAGCGACCAGCTCGTCTCCACCATCCGCACGCGCACTGCCGGAGTTGGCGGTGTTTTTGTGAAATCATCCCACCACTGATCAATCAGTTTCTGGCTGTGCTCTCCAAAGGTACAGTCAATCCTCTTCATCGTAAATAAGGATTCCCGGGCAAGTGGAACAGACGCAATCGCATATGCCTGCTCCGTAAACAGACGGATTTTCTTCAGCTCACACTCATACTCGCCTCGAAGAAATGCCATATCAGAGACTCCCTCCTTGAGAAAACGCAGAAGCTCATGACTCTTCGCATGCTCCACATCGAATGTCACATTGGGATGGTGTTCCGTGTACTCTCGAATCAGGTCCGGGAGATAGTATTCTGCAAACGAGGTGGAAGATGCAAGCCGGATCGTTCCCGCCTCATTCTCCCGAAAGGCCTCGAGTCTGCGCTTAATTCCTCCGCGAAATTGAAGATAGAGCTCCGCCTGATGGGCGAGATACTCTCCTTCCTCGGTAAATGTGACTCCCTTTGTGCTTCGATCCACAATCTTGATATTCATTTCCTCTTCCATGCACTGAATCCTCTTCGTCAGTGTCGGCTGAGTCATAAATAGCTTGTCGGCTACCTTTGTGATATTCGGCGTTCGATATAGCTCAAACAAAATTTTCCAGTCAATGTCTCTCATGATTTTCCCCCATCATTCTTGTTACCGTTCATGTCATGCCTTGCACAAACCGTAACGGATTTTGCCGATGCCTCACATTCTTCCATCCAAATCGGCAAAATCTGCTTCCACCACGTTATCTTACGGCACTTTTTGTGCTCTATATTTTTCGAGATTTTTTCTCATTTTTTCATACCTTTATCATATCAGTTTTTTTGTCATTGATAAAATGTGTTTATACAAACGAATCCCATGAGCAAAAACTCATGGGATTCCAATCTTCTTATTTTGTATTCAGTTGTTTTCTACTATATATAATGGAGACTTTTATAATGGGAACCTTCCTGTCTCCTTCCCGAATCGACGCCTGTCTTCTCCCGCAGTTTCGTTTTACTTCTCAAGCTCATGTGCAGACACCAGATAGTAATGACGTCCATTTGCACTTGTCTCAAGCGTTGCAAGACGGCGGAGTGCCTGAATCTTCCACTCGCGCACCTGACGATTCTGCTGCTTTGCACATTCTTCGCTGTCACCCGCCTCATTCTCATCCCAGTACTCGGCAAGCTCTAAGCACCACTGATCGTCCTGCTCCTCGTTCGCCTGACGAATTGCCTCAAACAGAGCATTTCTTCCACCGATCAGCTTTTTCATCTTCTCTGCACGGGTCTTCGGAGAGAGTGGATGCAGATGGGTCGGATTTCCATCAAACCATCCAAGATAAGCGGTAAAGATTGCGCGCACTGTCCACTCGGTACATCCATAATATTCTCCGAGCCACGGAAGATCCCGATACTGCGGGGCAAGCTCAATCTCTGATACAAGCTCATCGATCGTCTTTCCCTGATTCATGCCCTCAAGCGTCCGAAGAAGGATATCCTCAATCGCACCCTGAAAACTCTTCAGCACTTCCTCAATCTTCTCTCTTCCATAAATCACCGAAGTGTGACCCGGAAGCAGATACTCTGCCGGGAACTTTCTGAGACGGTCGATACTGCGAATCCAGGATGCAATGTCGCGGTACTGACTCCCGCGAATCGCATAGAGGTTCGGGAAACATCCATAGTAGTTGTCTCCACAGCAGAGCACCTTCGCATCCGGAAGCCAGACTGCCATCTGGTCATCCGTCTCTCCCGGAAGGCGATGAAGCTCTAAGCGGACTCCGTCGATCTCCCGCCCCTCCCAGTCGCTCTCATAGACGATATTGGCAGGTACAAAATCATACTTATCCCCGTATGCAATGCCCTCACGGATTCCGATTCCCTGTGAAATGTTCTCCTCATCCGAGAGCTCATATCCAAACTGGCGCGCTCCTCTGCGCATCTGAATCTCTCTGAGCATTCCGGTATGTTCGAGAATCGGCGTCTTCGGTGCAAATGCGATGATCTCCTTCGCCGTATCCCGAAATGCACCTGCGCCTCCGCGATGATCCGGATGCATGTGCGTGTACAGAATCGTGTGAACCTCTTTTCCCGTCTTCTCCTTAATCAGCTCTCTCAAGCGCTCTCCGCGTCCCAGAGTATCGAGGGTATCGATCAGGATCACTCCCGTCTCACCTTCAAGGAAAATCGCATTGCTGTGTCCCATTCCGAGCACATGCCAGATGCCCTTCGTCACCTCTGTCACAGTCTCCTTGTACTCCCGCTCCGAAAATTCTCTCAGTCTCTCTTCTCCGTTCTTTACTAACATCTTGACCCCTCCTGTTACAAAATGCCCCCTTAGAATCCCCATCTTTCCATTCTGGGCGATTCCGGTAATCTCTCTGTTTTTTCTTCTTGAAAAAAGTATATCACAGACCTGAAAAGAAATATAGAAGGCACATTTTTGTAACTAGATTACCTTTTTATCACTCAGAATGGATCTCCCCCCCTCCTGAGAAAGTTTGGTTCTATACTGAATGTTGGGGTGTGTTGAAAAACATACTTCCAACATTCTTTTTGTTGTAATAAAATACATCTATAAGAAGCCTCCCAAATCATTTTACCGACCAAAGTTTAATGTTACGGAGGTGACCCCTTATA
>NZ_JBNMIQ010000044.1:0-19801 GCF_050873365.1 Brotaphodocola sp.
AAAAACAATTACAAGCAAAAAATTCATTTAGCAAATCAAAAGAAAAGCGACAGCGACGAAAGAAATATACTTTGCAACAAACTGTCGCTTAAAAGTAATCCCATTGGGATAGGGCTTTGTGAATAGCCATAAGCCACTTATTGTTATCTTCCAGAAACCACGCCTGATGGCGTAGGAAACGGAGACTTCAGACGTGGCAATTCATGCCAGCTATTTTTCACTACCTTGCATGTGATCTAACATATATATCCGTTTCTGTCATTGCGCTCCGAGGCGGGAAAGATTCTGCAAACCCGTGTGAAATGCCGGTGTTTAGGTCGCGTATTTTGCGACCTTACGCACCGCTGCATCCGCCCAGCGTATCGAGGAAGCGCCAGTGACGCTTCCGCTGATTTACCCGGAGCGAGAGCACGTTTGCAGAACTTTACCCGCTAGAGGAGCGCCCCAGCTACTCCAAACAACCAAAATCAACCAAGCAACACAATCTAATAAATTCCTATCTCACTCCAAACCGGTACAAAAACTTCTTTCCCGCAAACAGCAAAATCCGGTCTGCAAGAAATCCGAGAAATCCAAGCGTGAAAATTCCAATAAAGATCCAATCGGTCTTGTAATACAGACGAGAAGTGTAAATCAGATATCCGATACCTTCGGACGCTGCAAGCATCTCCGCTGCCACAATGCAGATGATCGCTCCGCTGAGTCCCAGACGAACACCGGTAAAAATCTGCGGAACTGCCGACGGCGCAATCACGGTGAAAAAGATCGTTCGCCCGGATGCTCCAAGAGAACGGGATGCCTCGACGAGCGACTGGTCAACCGCCCGAACTCCCGCGATCGTGTTGATCATTACCGGGAAGATCACCGCATAAAAGATCAGCGCAGTCTTAGAATTTTCTCCCACTCCGAACCACATCAGAAACAGCGTGATAAATCCGATCGCCGGCACAAAACGGAAGAAATTCAGAAACGGCTCCAACACCCATCCGACTTTCTTGAAGTTGCCGATGCAAAGTCCAACCGGAACTGCAAAGATCACGCCGAGCAACCATCCGCGGAGCACTCGCTGAAGGCTGACGGAAATATCCGTCGCAAGCGTTCCATCCTCTATCAAAACTCCAGCCCCTGCGAACGTCGTCGCCGGTCCCGGAAGAAAATCATCTGTATAGAAAAGTGATCCGATCTGCCAGATCACCAGAAGCAGAATCCAGGTCACTGCCCCGCATTTTAAAATCTGATTGATGCCCTTTTTCACACCAAACACCTCCGCTCTCTCGTCTCTCGTATTCTCCCATTCCTGGTTCGATTCCATGATGATTTGATTTCATAACACAACATCTTTCATCAATCATCGCTCATTCCATGAAATCGTTCATCCTTCATCAAATATCGTTCATTCCGTTGACCAAATATAGGTTGACTAAATATAGAACACATCACCCGGGGTCAGAAGCTCATTTTTCAGAAGATGCGCCTCCCCGTCATGGAACACATAGAGCCGGTAAATCAGTACATCCACCTCGTCACCACGCTTTAACGGTTCCTCCTCGAGTCCCCACGATGCCGAAATCTTCAATCCCTTCACATTGATCTGAAGTTCCGTGTAACTTCCACGGAATGCGGTCTCCTCGACAACACCATGTTCATAGGCACTCGGAAAATCAACCGCCTCCCCGGCGCGCACTGCCTTGACAAACTCCGGTCGGATCACTGCCTCGGACTCTCCGAATTTTGCAGAGAATCCCTTGAGTCTGTCGGATCCCTCTAACTTAATCGACTCTCCAATAAACTGGGCGACAAACGGAGTCTTCGGATTCTTGTAGATCTCAATCGGCGTTCCGCTCTGCTCAACTCTTCCGCGGTTTGTCACAATGATCTCATCCGCAACTTCGACTGCCTCATCCTGATCGTGAGTGACGAAAATGCTCGTGATACCGAGCTGTTCCACCATCTGCTTGAGCCATGCGCGCAGTTCCTTGCGGACTTTCGCATCGATCACCGCAAACGGCTCATCGAGAAGCAGAAGCTGGGGATCGGGAGCAAGCGCGCGGGCAAATGCCACGCGCTGTCTCTGTCCACCTGAGAGCTGTCCGGGAAGACGATTTTCGAGTCCCGGAAGACCGACGAGATCGAGAAGCTCCGTCACCCGCTTTTTGATCGTCTCCTTGTCCTGCTTTCTGAGTTTCAGTCCATACGCGATGTTGTCGTAAACCGTCATGTAGGGAAAGAGCGCATAGTTCTGAAACACAAATCCGATTCCGCGCTTCTCGACCGGCACATCGTTGACACAGACTCCATCGATGAAGACATCTCCGCTGTCCTGATGTTCCAGCCCTGCGATCATTCTTAAAATCGTCGTCTTTCCGCTTCCGCTCGGTCCGAGCAGAGCTGCGAGCGTTCCTTTTTCGATTGAGAAGGACACCTGATCCGATGCCTGATAATCTCCAAATTTTTTATTGATGTTTTTCAGTTCGAGGTACATATTATTCAGCCACCTTATCCGGATATAATTTCTTGATTGCCGTCAGATCTGTGAAATCGTTCACATCATAATCTTTTGCAAACTTTCCATTTTCAATCGCCCATGCCTTGATTCCATCAAAATGTTCCACCGCTTCCTCCGGGAAGTCAAGATCCATCTTGTAGTTTTCAAACTTATCAAGGAACTGCTGTTTCGGAACTTTTAACTTATCCTCAAGAATCTGTGCTCCCTCATCCGTATTCTCCTCAACCCATTCCTGAGTTGTCTTGAGTGCCTTCACAAAGCTCTCAACCGTCTCCGGATTCTCCGCGAGATACTCGGTTGAGCTGATCAGATACTGGTCCGTGTAGAGTCCAATCTCATCCATCGATACGAGCGGTTTCATTCCGGCTTCCTCAAGTTTCTTTGCATCAACTCCGCCAGCCCAGAATGCCACGCCCTGACCGGTCGTCATCACTGCAAGACCTGCCTGGGAGCTGTCCACTCTCACAATATTCTGCTGATCCTCCGGAATTCCTGCTTTCTCATAAGTCACGGCATTCCAGTAATCCCATGCGGTTCCCGGGAGAGTGATAAAGCCCTGACCTGCCAGATCGGAGAGATCTTTTACCTTGTCCGGATTCACATAAAGAGAACTTCCAGTTCCCTGTGCAAGACGAAACAGGATTCTCAAATTTGTCTTGTCCTGTGTATTTCCGATTCGGTTGACTGCCGCATAATCCGCGAGGTCTCCGATGTCTGCCTGTCCGGTCACAATCGCATCCACGGTATTGATTCCTGCTGCAAACTCCGTGACTTCAAGTTTGATTCCCTCATCCTCAAAAAATCCTTTTTCCGTTCCGATGATCGCAAGCCACTGGTCTAAGTTATTGGACATGACTGCTTCACGGACAACCTTCAAATCGTTGTTTCCACTTGTCTCACTCGTCTTCGTCTCAGCAGAACTCGAAACTGCACTGCCAGCAGTTGTCGTGCTCTCTGCCTGTCCGGAGTTTTTGGAACATCCGCTTAAAAGGCTCATTCCAAGTGTTACCGCCGTGATCCATGTAAGCATTTGTCTTTTTCTCATAATCATGTCCTCCTCTTTCCCGTCCGCGCCCTCTCAAACTCTGCATTTTCTTCTGCGTTTTCTGTTTTTCTTTTTTCCTGCGCTTCGGTGTTAGTGCGTATCTTACAGGCAGAAGAAAAGAAAGTCAACGCCAGAACAAAAAAGGCGAATTTTTTCATGGATCGTCCGAAAACATTCTGGACTACCTGAAAAAATTCGCCTGAACAAATCTTTTTTGAAGGTTTATAAAGTTTTTTTATAAAACGTTTTTCAATCTACTCGATCTGCTGATCATTTTACCGGTCATTCTGCTTCTACGAATCATTCTACGGATATCCTACTGATCATTTCCCGCAAAATATTCCTGCGTCAGCTTCACAACCGTTCCTGCGAGCAGGAAGAGTGCAATCAGGTTCGGGATTGCCATCAGTCCGTTGAAGGTCTCCGCAATGTTCCACATCAGACCGAGATCTGCGGTCGCGCCGAGGATTGCCACGAGGGAATATGCCACCATGAACGGACGGATCACGCGCTCAGAGAACAGAAACTCGATGCATCTCGCTCCGTAAAGTCCCCATCCGAGGATTGTTGAGAACGCGAAACAGCACATTGCGACTGCGGTAAAAATCGATACCCAGTTGCCGTAGGTGGAAGTAAATCCCTGAATCGTCAGCTCTGCGCCTGCCGGCTCTCCGTAAGCGATCGATACCTGACTGCAAAGAATGACGAGAGCGGTCAGCGTACAGATCAGGATCGTGTCGGTGAACACCTCAAAGATTCCAAACATACCCTGCTTAACCGGTTTTCTTGTATCCGCACATGCGTGAGCGATCGATCCGGTTCCGAGTCCTGCCTCATTTGAGAAGATACCGCGGGAGACACCCTTCTTCATGCTCATAAACATACTTCCGACAAGTCCACCCGTAACCGATGCCGGCTTGAATGCGCCCTCAAAAATTGAAGCGAACACAAGCGGAACGACACGGAAATTCACAAGAACTACGCCAAGTGCCAACAGGATGTAGAGCAGAGCCATGAACGGAACGAGCTTCTCTGTAACCTGTCCGATTCTCTTGATTCCTCCAAGCAGGATCAGCGCGACGAGAACCGCGATCACCACACCGATGATCAGGTTTGACATTCCCACATTCTCCTCCGTGATCACCTGATAGTTCAGGAGAGCGGAGTTAATTGCCGTCGTGATCGTGTTTACCTGAGTCGCGTTTCCGGTACCAAATACTGTCAGCACACCGAATGCAGAAAAGAGATAAGCAAGCCAGCTCCATTTCTTGCCGAGTCCATTTTTGATGTAATACATCGGACCGCCGACCTGATCGCCCTCCGCATTCGTCTCACGAAAATGAACTGCAAGCGTTACCTCAGCGAACTTCGTGCACATGCCGAGCATTGCAGAAACCCACATCCAGAAGACTGCGCCCGGACCGCCGATTGCGATTGCACCTGCCACACCTGCGATATTTCCGGTTCCAACCGTCGCCGCGAGCGCGGTGCACACTGCCTGAAACGGGGTGATTGCTCCGTCTGAGGCATTTTTCTTGCGGAACATTCGTCCGATCGTCGTTCGGATCGCATAGGGGAATTTCCGAATCTGGAGAAACTGGGTGCGAAGGCTCAGATAAAGTCCCACACCGATAATGCAGACCATCGCCGGAACTCCCCAGATGAAGTTATTTACAGCGGTGTTGATCGTCTCAATTGTCTGTAACATAAATTTCTATGTCCTTTCATAATCTTTTCGTAACGGTTCAGTTCCTTCACAGTCACGAGCAAAAATCCATTGAAAATTGTCTTCGGCAATGGGATTTTTGAATCCCAAATCTTGCCGTGAACCGTAAAAACATCGTCAAGCATACCATAAAATCAAGGGATTGTAAAACCAAATATAACTCAGAGTGGATGCGCAGTGATTTTAATGAGAAGATGTCAGCAGAGCTGAGCAAAATCACGCGCCAAGTCGATGCTTGCGTCGACTTGAAAATAAAAAGGAACCGGCACAACTCTCCTGCCGGTTCCTCTTTGAACCTGATTTTCTCTCAGAACTTAATTTTCTAAAAAACAATCTCCTTATTTTCTTTTCTCCACTGTCTGAACTCTGCGGAAGCAGACAGAAGAAGATCGGAAGAAGAATTCAGTGCCGTCTCGACAGAATCCTGAATCACACCGATGATGAATCCGATTCCAACCACCTGCATAGCGACCTCATTCGGAATTCCAAAGAGTCCACATGCCATCGGGATCAGAAGCAAGGAACCACCTGCGACACCGGATGCTCCACATGCGGAGAGCGTTGCAAGAATACTCAGGACAATCGCACTCGGAATATCCACATTGATTCCCAGTGTGTGCGCCGTCGCAAGCGTCATCACCGTGATCGTGATCGCTGCTCCGTCCATGTTGATCGCAGAGCCGAGCGGGATTGTCACGGAGTAGGTGTCCTTATCAAGTCCCATCTCCGCACACGCTTCCATGTTGATCGGGATGTTCGCAGCGGAACTTCTCGTGAAGAATGCGGTGATCGCACTCTTTTTCAGGCACTTGAAGATCAGCGGGAACGGATTCTTGCGGATGCACCAGAATACAAGAATCGGGTTCGTCACAAAGTAGATGAACAGCATCGAGCCGACAAGCACGGCGAGCAGTTTTCCATACTCGGTAAATGCTGACAGACCATTCGTCGACACCGTGTTGTATACCAGACCAAGAATACCAAACGGCGCAAAGCTGATGATCCAGGTCACAACCTTTGAAAAGGCACTTGAAAGATCATTGAGTGTCTTTTTCGTCGTCTCTCCGGCACCGCGCAGACCAAAACCGAGCAGAACTGCCCAGAACAGAATTCCGATGTAGTTCGCCTCCGTGAGTGCCTTCACCGGATTCGACACAATATTCATCAACAGATTTCTCAGCACATCTGCGATTCCCTGCGGTGCTGACATATCAGCCGCCTCCGCACTCAGCGTCAGGGATACCGGGAACAGCATGCTCGATGCCACCGCAATCACAGCCGCAAGAAAGGTACTGAACATATAAAGAATGATAACGGTCCGGATCACACCGCCGTGACTCTTTCCAGAATAGCAGAGCGAACTGACGATCAAAAAGAAGACCAGAAGCGGTGCCACCGCCTTCAGCGCTCCGACAAACGCATCACCAAGAATTGCAACTCCCCCTGTTCCTGGACACACAAGACCCAGAACGGTTCCGATGATCAGACCTACCACAATCCGTTTTACCAGACTGATCTGATTCCATGCTTCAAACAGCTTTTTCATAGATTTTTCTTCTTTCTGTATAGATTTTTCTGTTCTATTATACACAATTCGCCACTAAAATACAAATGTTTTTATCACGCGGACATTTTGAGCAATTTGTCTTTTCGTTTAAAAAATCTCTTCAACAAGTTTTCCTCAAAACAACACACAAGTTTCCCTTTTTCACACATACTTTTCCTCTTTTTCTAATAGGATGTAAAAAACGTGTTCGGAAGGACATTCATGAAAGATTATATTGAAGAACGGGCGGTTGCAATCGCCAATTACATCATCGACCACAATGCCACGGTACGTCAGACTGCAAAAAAATTCGGAATCAGCAAGAGCACGGTTCACAAGGATGTGACAGACCGGCTTGAACATATCAATCCCTCCCTCGCTGCCCGCGCCCGAATTGTCTTAAACATCAACAAGTCCGAGCGCCACATTCGCGGTGGACTTGCGACCCGGGAAAAGTATCAGCACCGGCTCGCAATTTGCAGTCAAGAAGATCAGAAATAATGCTTGACAAATCTGCTGTTTTTTCATACGGTTATTTTGATTATTGATAATTTTTCTCAATAATCAAGTATTTTCAGTTGTTTCACACTACGGATTCCATACAGAATCCATACAGAAGAGGTACAGAGATGACACTACGAGATTTACCGATCGGAAAAACTGCCACGATCCGCTCTGTCGGTGGAGAGGGCGCACTGCGCCAGCACTTCCTCGACATGGGTCTGATTCCAAAAGGTGAGGTCACCATGGTGAAATATGCTCCCATGGGCGATCCGATGGAACTGAGGATTCACAGCTATGAACTGACTCTGCGTTTAGCGGACGCAGAAAAAATCGAAATCGAGAACATTCGAGATGCAAAGACGATCCCTCCTAGGCCGGCTCCGGATGCGGAAACCCTTCCACATCCGGGACTCGGAGAGGGCGGACGCTTTCACGAGAAATCCACAGAGAACCCGCTTCCTGACGGGACAATCCTGACTTTTGCACTCGCCGGAAACCAGAACTGTGGAAAAACCACCCTATTTAATCAGCTGACCGGTTCAAACCAGCATGTCGGAAACTTCCCAGGCGTGACCGTTGACCGAAAAGATGGAGTGATCCGCGGTTACAAAGACACTCT
The DNA here is from genome assembly GCF_050873365.1 of Brotaphodocola sp. Lineage (GTDB taxonomy): Bacteria > Bacillota > Clostridia > Lachnospirales > Lachnospiraceae > Brotaphodocola. The sequence continues at coordinate 7,947 of NZ_JBNMIQ010000044.1, forward strand.
CGTGACCGACCTTCCCGGCATCTACTCGATGTCGCCCTACTCGAGCGAGGAACTTGTGACCCGCGATTTCGTCCTGCGCGATCACCCGAAGGGAATCATCAACATCGTCGACGCGACAAACATCGAGCGAAATCTTTATCTGACGATGCAGTTGATGGAACTTGACATTCCGATGGTTCTCGCACTGAATATGATGGACGAGGTACGCGCCAACGGCGGTTCCGTTATGATCAACAAGATGGAGGAGATGCTCGGTATCCCGGTGATCCCGATCTCCGCATCCAAGAACGAGGGAATTGACGAGCTGATCTCCCACGCCGTCCACGTCGCAAAATATCAGGAATGTCCGAGAAAAATGGATCTGTGTGATGCAGGCGACGACGGTGGTGCCGTTCACCGCTGTCTGCACGCAATCATGCATCTGATTGAGGACCACGCAGAGCGTGCCGACATTCCTCTGCGCTTTGCCGCTTCCAAACTTGCAGAGGGCGATCCGCTGATCTTAAAGAGTCTGCACCTCGATCAAAACGAACAGGAGACCCTTGAGCACATCCTCTGCCAGATGGAGAAAGAGCGTGGTCTTGACCGCTCCGCTGCGATCGCTCATATGCGCTTTGATTTCATCGGAAAAGTCTGTGACGCCTCCGTGGTTCGACCGAGAGAGAGCAAAGAACACCTGCGAAGCGTACAGATTGACCGCATCCTGACCGGAAAATACACCGCAATCCCCTGCTTTGTCGGCATCATGGGACTCGTCTTCTACCTGACATTCGGGGTCATCGGTGCTTTCCTCTCGTCGCTCCTCGACGCAGGCATCTCTGCGCTGTCCGACCTCGTTCAGAACCTCCTGATCGCCTGGAACGTCAGTGACGTCCTCCAATCTCTCGTGATTGACGGACTGTTCAACGGTGTCGGCAGTGTACTGAGCTTCCTGCCTGTCATCGTCACGCTGTTCTTCTTCCTCTCAATGCTTGAGGACAGCGGATACATGGCGCGCGTCGCCTTTGTGATGGACAAACTGCTCCGCAAAATCGGTCTGTCCGGGCGAAGCATTGTCCCGATGCTTGTCGGCTTCGGATGCACGGTTCCCGGCGTCATGGCGAGCCGAACACTCCCATCTGAGCGCGACCGCAAGATGACGATTCTCTTGACTCCGTTTATGAGCTGTTCCGCAAAACTGCCGATCTACGCATTTTTCGCAAGTGCCTTTTTCCCGAAGCAGGGCGCACTTGTGATGGCGATCCTCTACTTTGGCGGAATCTTCATGGGAATTCTCATGGCACTGCTCTTCGGTCAGACGCTGTTCCGCGGGGAAGCGGTTCCGTTTGTCATGGAACTTCCAAACTACCGCATGCCGGGCGCAAAAAACGTCGGTCATCTGCTCTGGGACAAGGCGAGAGATTTCCTCCAGAAAGCCTTCACCGTGATCTTCATGGCGACACTCGCAATCTGGTTCTTGCAGACATTTGACCTGCATTTGAACATTGTCACCGACTCGAGAGACAGCATCCTTGCCTGCGTTGCCGGCGTGATCGCTCCGCTATTCGCCCCGATGGGATTTGGCGACTGGAGAATCTCCACCGCCCTGATCACCGGATTCATGGCAAAAGAGAGTGTTGTCGCAACGCTCTCCGTCCTGTTTGGAAGCACAGCGATTCTGACTTCCACAATCAGCCCGCTCTCAGCCGGTAGCCTGCTTGTCTTCTGCCTGCTCTACACCCCGTGTGTTGCCGCAATCGCAAGCATCCGCAGAGAGCTCGGCGGTCGCTGGGCATTCGCCGTTGTCCTGATGCAGTGCGCAATCGCATGGATCGCATCGTTTGTGGTCTACCTGATCGGAAGCCTGATCTGACATGCGCAGTGATTTTGATGGAAAGATGTCAGCAAAGCTGACCAAAATCACGCGCCAAGTCGATGCCTGGTCGACTTGAATTACACCAAAACAGCCGTAACACGCATCTCGCGTCTTACGGCTGTCTCCATATTATTTCGTCTGCCTGACTCTCTATCCGGCAAATCCCTTATCTACTTTTTTCACTGTCTTTCCAATTCTTTACTGATTGATCTCACTCTGAAGACCATCGAGTACCATCTGGGCGCAAGCCTCAGAATCACTCTCTCCGTAGCTGGAAAGCTGAAGAGCATTGAAGAAGGTACCATCAGAACCGGTGAAGGAACTGCGCTCGAAGTACGGATCCATCTGGAAGTTACACCAAGCAACTGCCTTTGCATTTGCCTCGGCAACCTGGCTTCCGCTCAGATCAAGCATCTCCAGTCCCGCCTTGTTTGCCGGAACACCTCTCGTATCGCCAAGGGTTGTCACACCATCTTCCTCTGCTACAAGGAACTGAATCAGAGCAGCTGCCTCTGCCGGATGCTCGGTCGTTGCGCTGATACCAAATGCCTGATTAACTTTGATAAATCCTCCCTGATAGTCGCCCATCTTTACATAGTCGCCGATCACGAACTCACCGTTCTCAACTGCCTCTGCATGCTTTACAACGGAGGTATCGTACAGGAAGATTCCTGCATAGTGACCATCGATCCAGTTTGCATTCGTATCAATCAGATCTGCACCATCGCCAGCAACTTTCTGAAGTGTCGGGATTACATGGTTATCCTCAAGATTCTTCAGGAAATCAAATCCCTCTGCGATCTCTTCTTTCGAGTACTGCGGTACTCCATCCTTCACCCAGTCTTTTCCGTATTTGCTCTGTAAGTAGTAAATCATCAGGAATGCACGATCCAGCTCCTTTGTAACGAGCGGATAGTAGGACGGATCATATGCCTCAAAGCTCTTTCCTGCCGCAAGAAGCTCATCCAGTGTTGTCGGAATCTCCACTCCGATCTGGTCGAACGTTGTCTTGTTCCAGCAGAAGACACGACCGGTCTTACTGATCGGGATCGCATTCAGCTTTCCGTTGATCGTGAAGATATCCTTATCTGCGTCCGTGTAATTACTCAGATCCAGAATGTTTGATACTTTATTCAGATCATAGAAATTGTTTCCATCCGGAGAATAGGTGAAAATCCAGCTCCAGTCAAGCTGCATGACATCCGGTGCATTTCCGGACTTAATTGCAAGAGCAACTTTCTCCTCATGACCGTTGAATGCCTCGTACTCCGGTGCAACGGTGATATTCGGGTACTTCTCCTGAAACTTCTGAATCGCCTCAAGCGTTGCCTTGTGTCTGGTCTCACCACCCCACCAGTTCATGCGAAGCGTGATCGGAGTTGTCGTGTCGACTTCCATATCTGCCGTCACTGCCGTGCTCTCCGCTGTCGTAGCGCCTGCATCTGCACTTCCGGAATTCTGCTCTGCGCTCGGCTGAGTCTGGGTCGGCATACAGCCAACGAGTGACACACTCATCGCACCTGCAAGAGCTACCGCTGTCCATTTCACTGCCGTCTTTTTCATCTTCATTCTCCCTTCTTGTCGTCCCCAAAATATACATAATCTGCGTTTTTATAGAAAATCAGGTCTTTCTCCTCTTCTGTGAAATCCTGAATTTCTTCTAAATAATTGACATACCGTTCATACTCCTCCTCCTTCAGAGCAGAAGGAATATCGGTTCCAAACAGAAGCCGGTCTGCCCCAACGAGATCCCTCGCAATTCTCACAAAATTCTGAGCCTGCGGGAATGGATACTCATCCGGACGGCAATTGTGCACGACACTTGCCAGATCAAACCAGACATTCGGAAGTCTCAGTCGCTCCAGTCCCCATCTGAGCTTTTCCTCATCTTTTCGCGACGGTGCAAGCAGATGGCAGACCACAAATTTCAGATTCGGATGATGAAGAATCAACGTCCTCAGCTCCTCAACCTGCCAGCTCGCGCTCCCGCACTTTCCAATATCAATCGTAAACACATGACCATGTTCCTGCGCATAGTCACACGCCTCTTCCATGACTTCCCCATCCATCTTGAGATCCGGATGAACCGCCATCAGACCGGAACCCGTGCTGACCTCAAATTTTTCAATCCGAAATCCAAGTTCCTCAAACAGGTATTTGCGGATACCGTCCCGATCCCTCGAAAACGGATCGTAACTTCCCGCTCCAACAAAACGATCCGGGTACTTTTTCACCGCCTCTGCGGTGTAGTAATTCTGGAATCCATAAAAATTTCCCTGAAGCAGAACCGCTTTCTCGACTCCGTTCTGATCCATGACCTCCAAAATCTGTTCCGGCGACACGCTGTCCCCGTGAAACTGTTCCGGTATCATCCGGACAATCTGACCATTCGCATAGATTGCCATTCCATTGCCAATGCTCCGCAGTTCCCCTCCGGCACCTGTTCCTGCGATATACTGTACCAGATGAGCATGGCTGTCAATGATTCTTCTCATCAACACTCCCCCGTCTCTGCCATTGTGGTCAACCACCGTCGACCCGATTTCCCTGTTCCCACAAAATTTGTTACCATTCACGCGTTGCACAAATGGTAACGAATTTGTAACTTTGTATTATTCATATCATTTTAAAAGCAAAAATCCAGAAAATTTTTCGTCATTTTGTCTCTTATTTTCAATATTCTTTCTTGTTTTCTATATATTATCACGCATTTTTAGGTCAATCAATGATGTGTTTTTTATCATGCACATAACATTCTAGTTATGTATACAATTTAAACGAGGATTTCCTGCTCTCCTGCGTTATATACTCCTCAGCAATATACCAGCATCAACTTAATTTTTTCGCAAAATAAAAAAGCGACCTTTCCGCCAGACCTTTTATTCTGACCGAAAAATCGCTTAAATAATACTTTTTCACCTAAGATTGTTCACAGACAGTTCGCTACCTGTACACAGGCTTCGCACACATAAATCGAACGGCATTCCCAAAAGAAATCAATCTAATCTCACACTGCCTATACACAGGCTTCGACCGCGAGGAAGTCCATGAAAACCCGTGTGAGACGTCGGTGCTTAGACTGCGTATTTTGCAGTCTTATGCACCGCTACGCTCGAACCCGGAGCGAGAGCGCGTTTTCAGGGATTTACCTCGCAGGGAGAAGCCGTTTCAAGCGAAACCGTTTCAAAGAGAATCCATCCCAAGAAAATCCATTTCAAACGAAACCACCGCAGAAACTTTCTCCCCCAAAACAAACCGTTTAGGAAAAAACGCCCCACACCCTTACTCCGCACGATAATAAATCTTCCACTTTCCACTGCGATAACGCCAGATAAAGAACGACGCACGCACAATCCAGTCCACAACCATCGCAATCCATACACCGACTGCTCCGAGTCCCATTCCAATTGCGACGATATAACTCAGTCCGATTCGGAAAACGATCATCGATCCAATCGAGACCACCATCGGAAACTTCACATCGTTGGCCGCACGCAAAACACTCGTCAGCGTAAATGCCGACGGCCACAAAAAGATCGCACAGCCATCATGAATCAACACCAGCGTCGACGCAAGCGCAAGCGTCTCATCCGACAATCCATACAGATTCAGAATCATCGGCATCGCTCCAAGCACCGCAAGACAAGTCACCATATTAACCGCATACGTCACCGTCATCAGCTTCTTCGTGTAATACTGTGCCTGATCGTAGTCCCCCGCTCCGACACACTGACCAATCACCGTGATCATCGCAAGGTTCATCGCACTTCCCGGAAGCACGCCCATCGAGTCGAGGTTGTTTGCAACTGCATTTGCCGCAATCTGGATCGTTCCAAATCCTGCAATAATACCAACAACAAGCACTCGTCCGAGCTGGAAAATACTATTCTCCACTCCACTCGGAATTCCGATATTCAAAATCCTGTGAATCATCCTTCCATCCCAGTGAATTCCATGTGCACCCGCGTGAATGTCGAGCGCCGGATTTCTAAGTCTGAGATAAAGAATCACGCAGGCAGTCATTCTTGAAATCAAAGAAGCAAGTGCCGCACCTGCCACGCCCCAGTGGAATCCAAAAATGAATACATAGTCGCCCACCGCATTCATCACATTCATCAAAATCGAAACCTGCATCGAGATTCTCGAGTTTCCCATCGATCGAAACAGCGCCGCACAGGAATTGTACACTGCCAGAAACGGATATGACAACGCAGAGAGAATCAGATAAATCAACGCATTCTGCATGACATCCGCCTCAATCTCCCCGTACAAAATCGAGAGAAACGGTCTGCGGAAAATCAGGCACAACACCATGATTCCGATTGCGATAAGTCCCGTGATCAACAGCAACTGATCTGCCGCCTGACACGCCTTATTCTTGTCCTTCTGTCCCAGATACTGTGACGATACAACAGCTCCTCCTGTCGCGATCGCCGCAAAAATATTGATGATCAGCGTGTTTATCATATCCACCAGAGAGACGCCAGATGTCGCCGCCTCCCCCGCACTTGAAACCATCACCGTATCTACCATTCCGACCGTCACTGCCAGAATCTGCTCCACAACAAGTGGCGCAATCAACCACCACAGCGCCTGATTTGAAAAAAGGGTTCCTTTTATCTCTTTTTCTCTCATAATCCGTCACACTCTTTTCCCTTTTATTCTCTTTTACGTTTTCTTTTATTCTCGTTTATGCTTTATTCTCTTTTACGCTTTACTCTCTTTTACGCTTTATTCTCTTTTACATTTCCGTTTATTGACCTTTGCAAACTTCACAAACCCGCAAAATTTCTTTCACCATCACTTCCGGGTTGATCGGCTTTGTCAGATATCCATTCATCCCAGCTTCCCGACACTCTTCATAACTCTCCGCGGTGGACTGCGCCGTCATCGCAAGAATCGGGATCGCCTCGGCATCCGAATGCTCCATCGCGCGAATTTTGCGCGTCGCCGTAAGTCCATCCATCACCGGCATCATCACATCCATCAAAATGACATCGTAAGCTCCCGGCGCAGATTTGGCAAATTTCTCGCTTGCCTCCTGCCCGTTCCACGCCTGATCGACACTTGCGCCATGATCCGTCAGATAGAACTCTGCGATCTCCATATTGATCTCATTGTCCTCCGCAAGAAGAATGTTCTTTCCCGCAAGCTCTTTTCTTGATGTATCTTTTTTTGGTGTACCTTCTTTTAATGTACCTTCTTTTGATGTACTTTCTTTTGATATGTTTTTTTCTAAATTCTCTGTCTCCGCCCCGTCTTCCGAATACGTTTCGGTCTGATCTCCAATCGCACCCATCCCATTTTTCGTATTCTTGACCCGACTTGCCTGCACATCAAGCTCAAATGGAATCGCGACGACAAACGTTGTTCCAACTCCGACACGGCTCTGAACCTGTATCGTTCCGTTCATCTTTGCGACCATCTCTTTCACGATCGACATGCCAAGCCCGGTTCCCGTGTAATGCGTGCGGGCATCCGTTTTTTCCTGGCTGAACGGCTCAAACAATCTGTTCTTCACAAAGTCCTCGCTCATTCCAACTCCACTGTCCGTGATCTTAAACTCATAGACAACCGTCCTCTCGTCGAACGATGCCTCCCTCGTGTAGACATCAATCGTTCCATTCGGCTTGTTGTACTTGATCGCATTGCTCAAGATATTCAGCAAAATCTGTCTCAGATGAAGCGGACTTCCGAGCAAATGAACATGGCTGAGATTTTCCCGGTATGCATGGTAAGCAATTCCGGTCTCCGACAACTGACCCTCAATCAGCGATGCAACTTCATTCATCAGCTCCTCAATATCAAACGGCTTTCTCTCCGGAACAAAATGCCCCGCCTCCATCTTGCTCATTTCAAGCACATCGCTGACGAGCGCCAGCAAATGTGTGGAGGAGAGTCGAATCTTTTCAAGGCAGGCATCTACCTTTTCCGGATCTTCCTTGTTCTTCGCAATGATGTCGACCATTCCCATGATTCCATTGATCGGCGTCCGAATATCATGGCTCATGCGATTCAAGAATTCCGTCTTTGCCTTGCTCTCAAGATCCGCCTTCTTAAATGCGACCTGAAGACGTTCTCTCTCCATCTTCTCCTGCTCATGAAACGCCGAAGTATTTTTGAAAAGAATCATTCCATGTACAACACTGCGCTCAACTCCACTCGCATCATCGTAAACAGTGTCCCGGGACATCAGAATCATTTTCTGAAGCCAGATCAGAGTTTTCTTCGCACCGAGTTCTTGATACTCGACTGCAACCTGTTTTGCCCCCGTGTGAAAACGTTCCAACAGTTTCTCCGAGGAATCTGCAATTCGATAGTTCTCCATCGTCTCACTTGAGATAAACTTTCGCCGTCCCTCGCAATATTCATTGTAAGAACATGGAAGATCGATCTCAATCTCAAAGTGGCGAACATTCGCATCCCGATAGAAGATCTTTTCAATCCGATCATTCGTCAGATCTACGGTATAGACCGCCTCAGCCGTCTCGAGAAGTGCATCGACGTAGTTGCTGTTCTCAAGGATCGACTGCTTCATCTGCTCGTAATAGCGGGTCAGCTGACGTTTCTCAATCGCTTCAAGCTGTGCAGAGTCGCGGAAGCGCTCAAATCCGAGCACAAAATGATGCAATTCTCCATGTGCATTGGAATCGTAATAGAGGATCGTCAAACGCCCTCTTCTCATATGGTCACCTTCCGGATACTGGCAAAGATACTCGCTCTTCTCATGCGTTTTGGAGAGTGTCTCTTTCAGATATGAGAGCTGAAGCTCCTCCCAGAGTTTCTTCCTCGTCTCCGGAGTCGAAAGCTCCTGCACAATCTGTTCCACCGCTCCGGAATAACTTCCATCGTCCGCGAGGAAGAAGGACGAGCTTGCACGCAGTACACGGTACTGATCCTGCTGTCCATCGCAGTACACACAGTCTGTAAAGGAAAATCCTTTTTCTTTTATGAACTTGAGAACACTCAGATTGATCTGTTTCTCCTTTGTCGCCTCCTCCATCTTGGCCTGATTCTTGTCAATGTACATGTTCTTATCCGCATAGCGGAAAAGTTCTCTCATCGTGCACTCTGGAAAATCATCCGACAGTGCATATCCCGCCGCATAACTGATCGGCATCTCCGGATGTTCCTTCGAGTACTCCGCCATATGCGTCCGGATCTGCGCCATGCAAGTCTGGACTTCCTCATGATTCAGGCCATGCAGAACTGCGAGGAACTCATCTCCTCCATCTCGCCCGACAAAATATTCCGGCGCGAGCGCTTTTCTCAATTCCACCGCAAAATTTCGGATGTACTCGTCTCCCTTTGCATGTCCCAAACTGTTGTTGATCGTCCTCAAATTGTTTAAATCAAACACGCACAGCGCTGTCGATCCATTCTCACCCGCAAGTTCCGGTGCGCCGAGAATCTCCTCGCACTTATTCTTATTCGGAAGACCGGTCGCCTCGTCGAGATAGACCTTGCTCTGCAAAATTCGGTTCATCGCCGCATAGCGCAGAGCTTTGACTAACTCAATTCCAATCAGGATCACCAGACCGATCGTATCCAATACCACAACCTGCTCAAGATGACTCAGCGCAGTCGCCTTTTTCTGGGAATACGCCTCCGCCAGACCAGTCGCCTCATCACAGATTCCAAAGAAAGCCTCGCTCTCCGCAATGATGTCGGTATTCTGGTATCCCAATTGGCGCACCTTCAAAATCTCTTCTCTCAGATCATCAAAATCCGCACTCAGCTCTGTCAGCTTGTCCTGAAATTGTGCATCATTGAGGCGGACAAGATTCCATGTATCACTGCCCTCTCTGAGTCCCTCAATAAAAGAGGCCACGCTCTCAATCATCTCATCCTGTGGGGAACCCGCAATCTCCAGTTTGATAATCCGCTGTGTCTTTCCTCTCACAAGTCCGGCATAGTTTACCACTCGGGCTGTTCCCTGAATCTTTCCCACAATCGACATAATGCAAAAAAACAGTACAATCAGTACTGTCGTCAAAACCGTCATCCCGCCACGAACCAGATAAGAGAGTTTGTTCTGTTTCTTTTTCGTTGCCACGTTCTGTCTCCGTTCTCTTTGTTTGTTTTTATGCCTTGTCTGTTTTTGTATCTCGCCTGTTTTATATCTCGTTTGTTTTTCTGTCTTGTCTGTTTTTTTGTTTCTTATTGTTCCTTACGGTTTCTTATTGTTTCTTATATTTTTGCTTACTTAATAATTTACTTCTCAATTTATTTTATATCGTTCTGTACCATTCTAGTTTATTTTCCTTGATTTGACAAGATTGTTAATTTTTCCTGGCAGAATTTTTCTAAACAGAAAATTTGTCACTAAATTTGTCACTGTTTCTGCGTTGCACAAACTATAACCTTAAATCTCTGTTTGTTGCTATTTTTTAGCCCGTATGCTATACTGATTTACGGGGATATTTATATGAAAAAACGACAATTTTCTGAATTTCTTATATGGACTGCCATCCTGATTGGACTGGCATTCAGCCTGATTTTGATTCACAAAAAAACATCGACAGACCATTCTACGTCTGCTCTTCCGCACCTGACAATTGGATACGCCACTTATCCGCCATTTATCGACTATGATAAAGACGGAACCGTCATCGGGATTGACGCCGATTTTGCAAATGAAGTCTGCCGTCGCATCGGATATCAGGCAGATTTTTTTCCAATTGACTGGGCTTTGAAAGACGAACTGCTGAGCGAACATGAAATCGACTGCCTGTGGTGCGGATTCAGCATGGATGGTCTCAATAAGAACTATCGCTGGGCGGGTCCCTACATGAAAAGCAGACATCTTCCGATTGTTCTCGCGGACAGCCCTTACCAGTCGGCCAATGATCTGACTGAAAAATCAATCGCAGTGCTCGCAGACTCCCAGACCGAATATCTACTCCTCAATCATCAAGATCTTCCTGAAGTCCCGACGACAAGCCGGGTCTACTGTTTTTCTGATCTTCTTGAGGTTCGCGGTGCTCTGCTGAGCGGTTACTGTGACGCAATCTACGCCAATGCAACCGTGTGGACGACCTTGCTTTCGAATGACCGGGAAGATTACCGATTTTTAAATGATGATTCCTATGTTTCCAATCTCGGAATCGCCTTTGCCACAGATGCAGACCCTGCTCTGATCGCCAAAATCAACCAGGCACTTGAGGAGATGATTCAAGATGGCACTGCCGACCGCATTCTTCAGAATTACCACCTCGATGCCGACTGTTTGACAAATGAAAAAGGAGAACCAGAAAAACCATGAATCGCCTGAAAAAGATTCATTCTAATCTTGATTTCAACTTTTATCGATGGGAGTTTTTTTCAATTGCAGGTGTCATCCTTTTCCTTCTGACCTATGTCGTCTTCACGGAAATGGATTTCCACTCATTAAGAGTATTCTCTGCCCAGACGCTTTCTTCGGTAGGTCATCATCTCACCTACTACATGGAGGAAAGTGCTTCCCACCGAACAGAGTCCCTCTCTGCGCTGATGGACAAGGCCGATGGGCTGTGTAAAATACTGCTCGAGGAACCAAATGCTGACCCGGAGAAAATCGCCAGCTACGCAGAAGAACAACATCTCTCCGGGGTTCTCGTCGTCAACGAAAACCTTGAGCCGGTCTACCAGTTTGACCAGAACTCCATGACTGCCGAGGACTGGGACAGAGAGCTTCGCTCCGCCTCGATCTCAGACATCCTTCGTTTTCCGCAAAAACACTATACGGGGCATCTCACAAAGAATGATCTGTTCTATGATTTTGCCGTGATCTCTCGTCAGGATGCTCCGGGACTCATCCTTGTTTATAAACAAAAAATTTCCTACACGGACAACCTTCAGGCAGATGCCCTCGGAAAACTTTGGCTCTATGTCAATAGTTGGGGTGGGATTCATGAGAATCCTACTCCATTCCTGACATCAGAGCCATTTTTATATACAGCTCTGATACATCCTGTTTTTGGGCATGCCAAATAAGCCTCCCTCATTTACCGACCAATTT
>NZ_JBNMIQ010000045.1:0-19458 GCF_050873365.1 Brotaphodocola sp.
AAATCAAAAATTGTATGTCTCGAAATCCTGCAAAAAACGGCTAAATTCAGCTGTATAAATCCATTTTTGTAGGTTTATTACTTCTTTTCTTGAGAAAATCATAAGAAAAGTGTAATTGGAAATAAGTGGGGATAGGTTGTCTGTGGGCGCGCTCCGGAGACTGAGAAGATCCAATGCGAACCCGTGCGAAGCGCCGGTGTTTAGACCGCGTATTTTGCGGTCTTATGCACCGTTGCGCTGAGCCCGGAGTGCGAACGTGTTCGCATGGATTTTACTCAGTTGACGGAGCGCAAAAGAAAACATAGTGGAATATCAAAAAAATATGATGGGGGTGTCAAGGAACACATAGTAGTGTGCCACTAAAAAACAAATTACTCATCCTAAATACAAGCATTATACATGGAAATTGTGGACAGATTCACAAATATGAGAATTAACAATATAAAAATCCCAAAATAGTTCTTGCAATCTTTCTGCTAAGCAGGCAAAATAAATTTATGGGAGGTACAAAGGATGACGAATTTTGATTTTTTAAAGAAAGAATCCCAATTTGACGGCTTTTCGGATGTGGCGATTGCAGCGGAACGAATTTTAATGATCGATGCGTCTTCGTCCATCATAAATTGCCGTCGTGCGATGGAATTTGCGGTCAAATGGATGTATTCCGTGGATCGTTCTCTTATAAAACCGTGGGATGATAAATTAGTCAGTTTGCTGAGCACGGAGGAATTTCGCGATATTGTTGGAGAGGATCTCTGGAAGCGCCTCGACTTTATCCGAAAGATCGGAAATCTGACGGCTCATGCCGGAAAGAAAGTGACGAAAGATCAGGCGATCGTGTGTCTGGAAAATCTTTTTGTCTTTATGGATTTTGTGGCATATTGTTATGGTCATGATTATCAGGAAGGCACATTTGATCCATCTCTGTTAGAGAAAGAAATAAAGGCAGAATCAGCCCTTGAACAGGCGGATGAGACTGGAAAAACTGCCAAATTCTCTTTTGACGGCAAAGAGATTGATCTGGAAGCTCTGATTAAAGAAAATGCAGCCTTGAAAGCAGAGCTGACTACGCGTCGTGAAGAACAGAAGCAGACCTATGTACCGAAACCGTTGGATATTTCCGAGTATAAGACCCGAAAGATTTACATCGATACGATGCTGGAGGATGCCGGCTGGATTGAGGGAAAAAACTGGCTGAACGAGGTCAGAATTTCTGGAATGCCGAACAAAAGTCAGACGGGATATGCAGATTATGTTCTTTATGGGGATGATGGTCGTGTGCTGGCAGTCATTGAGGCAAAGAAAACTTGTGTGGATGTGAGCAAGGGACGCCAGCAGGCAATGTTGTATGCAGATCTGATTCAGAAACAGCAGGGACGTCGCCCGGTCATCTTTTTGACGAATGGATTTGAGACTCGAATTTTGGATGGAAAATATCCGGAGAGACGAGTCGCAGCATTTTATTCCAAACGAGATCTGGAAAAATTCTTTAATCTTCAGGCGATGAGAACAGATTTGTCAAATGTGCAGATCAAAAAAGAGATTGCAGGGCGTTATTATCAGGAAGGTGCAATCAAGGCAGTTTGCGATCGCTTCGGTAGAGAGAATCGCCGGAAGGCACTTCTTGTGATGGCAACCGGATCAGGAAAAACGCGAACGGTGATTGCGCTGGTGGATGTCCTTTTGCGTCATGGCTGGATCAAAAATATTTTATTCCTTGCTGATCGGACAAGCCTTGTGACTCAGGCAAAACGTAGCTTTGTGAATTTGCTTCCGGATCTCTCTGTCACCAATCTGTGTGAGGAAAAAGAAAACTATCAGGCGCATTGCGTTTTTTCCACCTACCAGACGATGATGAACTGTATTGACGATGTTCACGACAAAGAGGGAAAATTGTTTACCTGCGGGCACTTTGACCTTGTGATCTGTGATGAGGCGCATCGCTCGATCTATAATAAATATCGGGATATTTTCAAATATTTTGATGCTCCGCTTGTCGGGCTGACGGCGACTCCGAAAGATGAGATTGATAAAAATACCTACGAGATTTTTGAATTGCAAAATGGAATTCCGACCTACGGATATGAGTTGGCTCAGGCGGTAAAAGATGGATTTCTGGTGGATTTTATGTCGGTTGAGACAACATTGAAATTCATGAAAGAGGGAATCTCTTATGATAAACTTTCCGATGAGGATAAAGCGATTTATGAAGCGACATTTGAGAACAGCGAGAAAAAGATTCCCGATCGAATTGTGCCGTCTGCTCTAAACGACTGGATTTTTAATGAGGATACGATTCGGAAGGCATTGGATATTTTGATGACAAATGGTCTTCGCGTGGACTATGGAAACAAAATCGGAAAGACGATTATCTTTGCGAGAAACCATGACCATGCAGAGAAAATCTTGGAAGTATTTGGAAAAGAATATCCGCATCTGGGAAGTGATTTTGCAAAGGTAATTGACAATCACATTAAGTATGCACAGAGTGCGATTGATGAATTTTCTGATCCGAAAAAAATGCCTCAGATTGCGATTTCCGTTGATATGTTGGATACCGGAATTGATGTGCCGGAAGTTTTGAATCTCGTCTTTTTCAAACGCGTTATGAGTAAAGCAAAATTCTGGCAGATGATTGGTCGAGGAACCAGACTTTGCCCGGGTGTGCTAGATGGAAAGGATAAAGAGAAGTTTTATATTTTTGATTTCTGCAATAACTTTGACTTTTTCCGGGTGAATGGAAAAGGAAAGCCAGCGACGAATACGATTGCGGTTCAGAGTGCGATCTTTAATCTGCAATTTGAGATGGCATTTAAACTTCAGGAATTAAAACATCAGACCGCACGTCTTAACGCATATCGAGATGCACTGGTTACAGCCATGAGTGAAAAGGTGCGAAAGTTAAATCGGGAAAACTTTGCGGTTCGCCAGCATCTAAAATATGTCGATCGTTATTCACTGCGGGAGAATTATCAAACGTTGACATACGCCAATACTCTGGAAGTGCGAGAAGAGCTGGCACCTCTGATTGAACCGGAAAAGGATGATGCAAAGGCACTGCGATTTGATGCACTGATATATGGGATGGAGCTGGCAGTTCTTGCGGGAAAATCCTGGGGGAGATTGCGTCACGATTTGGTTCAAAAAGTGACGGGAATTGCGAGTGTGGCAAATATTCCGGAGATCTCGGCGCAGAAGGAGTGGATTGAAAAAATCCTTCATACGGACTATTTGAGCGGTGTGACGGTTGAGGAGCTGGAAGAAATTCGGAAGCGTTTGCGAGATCTGATCAAATATATTCCGACTGAGAAGATGCATTATGAGACGAATTTTACAGATGAAATTCTCTCGATCGATTGGAAAGAATCAGAACTTGAAAATGATGATTTGAAGGATTATAAAGCGAAAGCAGAATACTATGTTCGCAATCATCTAGATCAGGAAGCAATCAAAAAGTTAAAGGAAAATGTTCCGCTCACAAAGGCAGATATAGATGAGCTGGAAGAGATTTTGTGGAGCGAAATCGGAACGAGAGAGGACTATGAAGCTGAGTATGGACAGAAGCCACTTGGAGAATTTGTCAGAGAGATTGTGGGTCTGGATATGATGGCAGCAAAGCAGGCATTCGCGCAGTATCTGGATGAGACAAATTTGGATAGTCGACAGATTTATTTTGTGAATCAGATTGTGGAATTCATTGTCTGCAATGGAATGATGAAAGATTTATCTGTTCTTCAGGAATCACCGTTTACCGATCAGGGAAGCATCATAGAACTTTTCAGTGACGATCTGAGTGTGTGGATGGGAATTCGATCTGTGATTGACCAGATCAATGAAAATGCGTTTGTGGCATAAAGGTGAGATCGGTTTTGTTGCCATGTGTTGATTGAAGTTGATGGAATCGGATAAGGAATGTAAAAGGCGCCTGCTTTGTGCAAGCGCCTTTCTTACTCCTTAAAAAATACAAAAAATCAATGCGATTTTTTGATGCACTCTGGCTTTTATCAGTATTTATTAAAGAATCGACATAAACCACTCTACGGTCTTCGGGTCGTAGTGGGAGAAGAAGAGGCTCTCACCGCCGTCTAAGGCTTCGATTGCGCCCATATCCTCTGCACTCAGAGTAAAGTCAAAGATGTCGAAGTTCTGTTTCATTCTGTCTTTGTGAACGGACTTTGGGATGACAACGACATCGCTCTGGATCAGGAAGCGCAGGGCAACCTGAGCGGAAGTCTTGCCGTACTTTTTGCCAATCTCAGTCAGGACAGGATTCGTGAACATGTCCTTGCGTCCCTCAGCGAACGGTCCCCAGGACTCGATCTGACAGCCGTACTTCTGAAGATACTCTTTTGCGACTTTCTGCTGCTGGAAGACATGAGTCTCAATCTGGTTTACAGCAGGCTTGATCTCTGCGAAATGCTGAATATCAAGATAGCGGTCCGGACCAAAGTTGGAAACACCAATTGCGCGGAGCTTACCTTCCTTGTACAGCTCCTCCATTGCGCGGTAGGTTCCGTAGTAGTCACCGAACGGCTGATGGATCAGCAGAAGATCGAGATAGTCGGTGCGAAGTTTCTTTAAGGATTCCTCAATCGAAGCCTTTGCCTTCTCATAACCGGCGTTGGTGATCCATACCTTTGTGGTCAAGAAAAATTCCTCACGCGGAAGACCACACTCGCTGAGTGCCTCGCCGACACCCTCCTCATTGTAATAAGCCTGAGCGGTATCGATATTGCGGTAGCCGATCTCGATTGCGTCGAGAACACAGCGCTTTGTCTCTTCCGGCGGAGTCTGGTAAACGCCATAGCCGAGTTTCGGCATCTTGATTCCATTGTTCAATGTAACGTATTCCATAATCTTAAACCTCCAATTCTAAAAAATTTAAAAATGATTTCAAAGATAGAGTGAGTGTCATTCATGACAAATTTGATGAATTTCTTGATTCCTACTTTACAGCGCTTTTTCCAAAATGTACACTATGGATATCGCAACCTGCTTTGCAGAAAATGAAAAGTGAGCAGAGCAAAGGAAAAATGAGTTAAGTGAGATTAGAGAAAAATAAAAAAATAAAAAACGAAGAAATCAAAAAGATCAAAAGATCGTGAAAATGATAGAGGGTGAGAGAATGCTGGACTTAAACGAGTTAGCTCAGTTTGTGGCATTTGCGGAGCTTGGAACACTGTCGAAGGTGGCGGAGCAATTTCACATTTCCACACCATCGGTCACGCGCTCGATGCAACATCTCGAGGAGAGTTTTGGGGTGACACTGTTTGAGCGGGAAAAGAATCGGATCGAGCTGAATGAGACCGGAAAAGTGGCGGTAAACTATGCGCGAAGTCTCTTGCAGTCTGCGCAACGGACGATTACGCAGGTGCAGGATTTTGATTTGAAACAGAAAACCATTTTTGTCAAATCGTGTGCGCCGGCGCCGATGTGGGAACTCTTAAAAAAGCTGAATATGAAACAGCCGGGACGGATGATCTCGTCGGTAATCTGCCAGAACGAGGAGGTTTTGAGTGCGCTTGAAGATGGCTCCTGTGACATCGGAATCTTGCCGTTTCCGGTGGAGCACGGTTGCCCGTTTATGGAGGAGCATCTGTTTGTCTGTGTGCCTGTGGATCATGAGCTGGCGCGTCATGAGACGCTGACATTTTCACAGATCAATGGGTTTAATTTTCTCTTGAAAACAGAACTTGGATTTTGGGATACGCTGTGCCGGGAGAAAATGCCGGCTTCCAAATTTCTGATTCAAACAGAGGAAGAAGTTTTTGATGAGCTTGTGGAAGCCTCCTCGCTCCCGTGTTTTACAACCGACTATATTCAGCATCAGAATGAGGCATATGCCAATCGAGTCAATATTCCGCTGTCGGATGCGGAGGCAAATGTGACGTTTTATCTGGTGGAGAAGAAAACGAGATAACGATGAGATGAGAAATCAAAAGAGGATAGATCAGCGGGATGGATGTTATGTCATAGGGCAGATATTGTGCTAAAGTGATATAAAGGTGATACAAAGGCGATATAAGTAGAGTAAATGCAGAGTAAACATAGAAAACACAGAGCCAATATAAGGTAATGTAAGGCAATATAAGGTGATATAAAGCGAATATAAGGGGAATGATTCATGGATTTGAGAGTACTGCGCTATTTTTTGACAGTTGCAAGAGAACAGAGTTTTACGAAGGCGGCAGAACAGCTGAATATCACACAGCCGACGCTTTCGAGACAGCTTGCAGGGCTTGAGGATGAGCTTGGGGCGAAACTTTTTGACCGCGGTGGTCACAGCATTACGCTCACAAATGAGGGTCTGCTTCTGAAACGGCGGGCGCTTGAGATGGTGGATTTGGAGGAGAAAATCCGAAGTGAGTTTAAGAGTGACGATGAGTCGATTGAGGGAAGAATCACGATTGGATGCGGGGAATTTATGGCGGTGGAAGTGCTTGCGGAAATCTGCAAGCAATACCGGCAGAAATATCCCCTTGTCCAGTTTGCAATCCACACGGGAACTGCGGACACGATCTCGGAGATGATGGGACGAGGACTTGTGGATATTGGGCTCTTTTTTGAGCCGGTCAGCACCGAGGGTCTGGATTACATTCGGATTCATGGGAGTGATCACTGGGTTGTGACGTTGCGCGCGGATGATCCGCTTGCGAAAAAAGAATTTATCACGAAAGAAGATCTGATCAACCTTCCATTGATTGTACCGGAGCGCACGAATGTCCAGAGTGAGCTTGCAAACTGGTTTGGATCAGACTTTAGTAAGATTAATATCGTATTTACGAGCAACCTCGGCACAAATGCGGGGGTGATGGCGATACATGGTCTTGGTTATCCGGTCTCGATTGAGGGGGCAACCCGGTATTGGGATAAAAATTTGATTGTTCAGCGCAGACTTTATCCGGAAACGAGAACAAGCACCGTGATTGCATGGAGGAGAAATATCCCGTATTCTCCTGCGGTGAGCCGTTTTATCGAGGAGATCACCACCTATCAAAAACATGAAAACGAAAATACTTAGTCCCCGTACACGGGTAGAAACTTTTTGAATTATAAAAGAAAACATAACAATGCTTATGAGGCATAAACTCTCATGTAAAATAGGTATTAGACATAATGAGACCGAAGATTATATAATAAATATGCGCGTAATGATACGGTGCTGTGCAGGGGACAGAATAGGTAGACAGAAATGATAGGCAAGCAAACTTGTGCGCAGGAAAAAACTTAGTTTCATTGCGTGCAGACAAAAAAGATCTGTGAGCAGAATGTGATTGATTCATAAAGTAGGAGGTATCAGCAATGAAGAAGAGAGTTGTAGCATTTTTCAGTGCAAGTGGAGTGACAAAGAAAGTAGCTCAGATGATTGCAGAGGCAGGGAACTGTGATCTGTATGAGATCACACCGAAAGTACCGTACACGAGAGCAGATCTGGATTGGATGAACAAGAAATCCAGAAGCAGTGTTGAGATGAGTGACAAGAAGATCAGACCGGAGATTGCGGGCGAGGAGTTCGCTGTCGAGAATTATGACGAGATCATTCTGGGATTCCCGATTTGGTGGTATGTTGCACCGACGATCATCAATACATTTCTGGAAAAGTATGATTTCTCCGGAAAGAAGATTGTTCTGTTTGCAACTTCCGGTGGAAGCGGATTCGGCAATACCGTCAGAGAGCTTCAGCCGTCTGCACCGAAGGCAGAGTTTGTTGAAGGTGGACTTTTGAACAGAGCCAACAAGCAGGAAGTTGAGAAATGGTTGCAGTCCGTGGACTGATAGATGTGAATTAGAAGTTCACAGATAGATTAAAAATTCACAGAAGGGAAGGAATGGAACAATGGCAAAGATTGTACAGACAGCAGGAAGAAATGCACTCGGAGAGTTTGCTCCGGAGTTTGCCCATTATAACGATGACGTTCTCTTTGGAGAGAACTGGAACAATCAGGATATCGATGTGAAGACCAGAAGCATTATCACCGTGGTTGCACTGATGGCTTCCGGAATCACGGATTCTTCTCTGAAATTCCATCTCCAGAATGCAAAGGCACATGGTGTGACTCAGAAGGAGATTGCAAGCATCATCACCCATGTTGCGTTTTATGCAGGATGGCCGAAGGGCTGGGCTGTTTTCAACCTTGCAAAAGAGGTTTGGGATGTCAATGAGGGCGATCTGCCGTATGAAGATGAGGCGATGAGAGCTCATGCAAAATCAATGGTATTCCCGATCGGAGAGCCGAACGTGGCATACGCAAAGTACTTTATCGGACAGAGCTATCTTGCTCCGGTATCGACAAGCCAGGTTGGAATCCACAATGTGACATTTGAGCCGGGATGCCGAAACAACTGGCATATCCATCACGCAAAGAGCGGTGGCGGACAGATCCTTGTCTGCGTAGCCGGACGCGGATATTATCAGGAAGAGGGCAAGGAAGCCGTTGAGATGAAGCCGGGCGACTGCATCAACATTCCGGCAGAGGTAAAGCACTGGCACGGAGCAGCTCCGGACAGCTGGTTCAGTCATCTTGCTGTTGAGGTACCGGGCGAGGAGACCTCGAACGAGTGGTGCGAGCCGGTAACCGATGAGGAGTACAGCAAGTTAAAATAAGAGAAAATGTACTACAACATTTACATTGTGCTTGAAACAAGTGAATATTTGTGATAAGATAAAGACCGAAAAGGCAGGAAACAAGACGGGAAGTGTGACATGCACTTCCTGTTTTTTGTATGACAGGAAATTGCGTCCTATCATACAAAAAATGCTCCGCGAGGGTACAAAGCGCCAGTGGCGCTTGTTATGCACCGACCGAAGTGGAACGAAGAAGTGCACTCGGCGCAGGGGAAAATAGCCTTGGGATAAGGAGGTCTGTGAGAGACAGATGGAAATAAGACTGGATATGTATCAGACGATTGCGCTTGCAGTTGTCGCACTGATGGTGGGGCGATTTTTACGGCGAAGATGCAGATTTCTCGATAAATTCTGTATCCCGGCTCCGGTAATTGGTGGAGTTGTGTTTGCCGTGTTCACCTGTATCTGTTATGCGACGGGAATCGCGGAGTTTTCGTTTGACGATACGCTCAAAGAAGTCTGCATGGTATTTTTCTTCACATCAGTGGGATTTCAGGCGAACTTGAAGGTGTTAAAGAGTGGCGGAAAGGTATTGATTGTATTTCTGGGACTGATTGTGGTCCTGATTTTCTGCCAGAACCTGCTTGCAGTCGGACTTGCGAAAGTTCTTAACATCAGTGTACTGACCGGACTCTGTACCGGATCGATCCCGATGGTCGGAGGACATGGAACGGCGGGCGCATTTGGACCGATTCTCGAAGGATTTGGAGTTGAGGGAGCGAGCACACTCTGCACCGCAGCGGCAACCTTCGGTCTGATTGCCGGAAGTGTGATGGGCGGACCGATCGGAAGACGTTTGATTGAGACGAAGGATCTCTTAAAGACGGCTGTGTTGGAGGATGACAGTCTGCTGATCGAGGATGAGATCAAGCACGAGCGCCATGTGAGCATGTATCCGATGGCAGTGTACCAGCTGATCATTGCGATGGGAATCGGAACGATTTTGTCTCATCTGCTCTCGCTGACAGGGCTGACGTTCCCGATTTATATCGGAGCGATGATTGCAGCGGCCGTGATGCGAAACATCGGAGAGTACAGCGGAAAGTACACGACTTACATGGGCGAGATCAATGACATCGGCGGAATCAGCCTTTCGCTCTTCCTCGGAATTGCGATGATTACGCTGAAACTCTGGCAACTTGCGGATCTTGCGCTTCCGCTCTTGATTTTGTTGACGGGACAGGTTATTCTAATGTTTGTATATACCTATTTTGTGGTATTTTTCGTGATGGGCAGAGACTACGATGCAGCGGTTATGGCATCCGGTGTCTGTGGATTTGGAATGGGAGCAACGCCGAATGCGATGGCAAATATGCAGGTGGTCTGTGAGAAATATCTGCCGTCAGTCAAGGCGTATCTCCTGATTCCGCTTGTCGGCAGTCTGTTTGCAGACTTTTTAAACAGTCTTGTGATTACATTGTTTATCAATATCCTGTAAATGTCCCGTAACGATGAACAAGGGACAAAACAAGGATAAACTAAGGAGAAATCAAGGAGAAATAAAGAACAAACGCGACTGTGAAGATACTGAACCACTGAACCGTTACGAATAAACAAAAGATAAAACAAAAATAAGAAAGCAAGACAAACAGGAAAAAGGGGAAGAAGGGGGAGCGCAGGAATGTTGTTCTGGAAAAAGAAGAAAGCACAGGAGACAGAACAAAAAAAGGATTCCTATCAGGTGGAGAGTGAGAATCTTGCTGTTCCGGAGATTCATACGGTGGCAGGAAGGCATCCGGAAGAAGTAGAACACAAAGATGAACCCATCAGCTACGACGACGTGGCGATTCCGGAGATTCACATCAAAAGGACTCCAAAGTAAAAAATAAAATAAAATACAAACAAGACACAAATAAAGTACAAAAATACAAAAACAAAATTAGAAAAACACAGAAATCAAAGAAAACACAGAAATCAAAGAAATCAAAAAAACAAATAAAACAACGAATACAAAAATAAAACGAAGAAGAACCGGTCTTCTGCCAGTAGAGCAAAAGAACCGGTTCTTTTTGTGTGCCAAGGCACATTCTTATTTATTACGGAAAGATTATCCCTGAAGTCGGATGTTCGGGTTGATCACATGACCATTTCGGTCACGGCGCGGGCTTAAAGGCATCTGCCAGCGATAGTGATCGGTGTGGAGAAGCATGTGTGCCTTGTGGCTTAACGGCTTCTCGAAGAAGTTGTTGTACAGATCCCAGACATCTGGATTCATGTGGGAGTAGCGGATGCTGGCATTTCGGTCTAAGAAGTACAGGTTCTGACCACGTTCATATGCCATCTCATATCCGTCGTGCTGAGGCTGTCCGCCACCGCCGACGCAACCGCCCGGGCACGCCATGACTTCGACAAAGTCATAGTGCTTTTCTCCGCGCTCAATTGCGGTCAGAAGCGCGCGGGTATTTGCAAGTCCGCTGACTGCCGCAATTCTCAGCTGGCGACCGTTTAAGTTGAATTCTGCCTCAGTCAGCCCCGTGCTCTCAGAAGAAGCGCGGACATTCTCAAACGCATCCGGCTCACAGTTCTTTCCCATGATCGAGAAGTAAGCGGTGCGCAGAGCTGCCTCCATAACGCCACCGGTTGCACCGAAGATCACACCGGCGCCGGAACCATCGTGGAAGAGGCGGTCAGGCTCGACATCCTTGAGCAGTGCCGGCAGAATGTTTGCACCGCGGATCATGCGGACAAGCTCTCTTGTCGTGATGACACAGTCGGTGTCGTGACCGGCATACTCCTCATAGTAGAGTTCCATCTCGGCCTCGCCCTTCTTTGCAAGACACGGCATCACAGCGACGGAGAAGATGTCCTCCGGCTTCTTTCCGAGCTGGTCGGCAAAGTAAGATTTCATCACAGCGCCGAACATCTGCATCGGAGATTTTGCAGTTGAGAGCTGAGGAACAAACTGCGGGAACTCACTCTTCACAAAGCGAATCCATCCCGGACAGCAGGAGGTGAACATCGGGCGACCGCCAAGTTCGCCTTTCTGCATGCGCTCAAGCAGTTCGTTTGCCTCCTCCATGATTGTTAAGTCAGCGGAGAAGGTGGTATCAAATACATAGTCGGCGCCCATTTTTCTCAGGGCATCGAAAATCTTTCCGATCGTGGCTTCCTGACGGGAGAGACCAAGTCCCTCGCCCCATGCAGCGCGGACAGCCGGAGCAACCTGAACGACGACAACACGGTTCGGGTCGGCAAGGGCGCGCCAGAGTTTCTCGGTGTCATCGCGCTCTCTGAGTGCGCCGGTCGGGCAGTGCGTGATACACTGACCGCAGAGTGCACAGTCTGCCTCGCGGATCGTGCGGTTGCAGGTGACATTGATTGTGGAGCGGGCACCGGTTCCCTCGAGATCCCAGATGTCGAGGCTCTGAATCTTGTCGCAGACCTGGATACAGCGCATGCACTTGATGCACTTTTCAGAATCGCGGATCAGCGGGAATGTCTTATCCCATGGCTGTTTCTCAAGACGCTCTCCAAAACAGCATTCCTGAATGTTCAGATCATTTGCAATCTTCTGGAGCGGGCAGTTTCCACTTCGCACGCAGGTTGCACACTTGCAGTCGTGCTGGGAGAGGATCATCTGAACCGTCAGACGGCGGTCAAGCCGTACTTTCGGGCTGTTGGTGTAGACGACCATGCCCTCCGCAACCTTGGTGTTACACGCAGTCAGCAGGCGTTCTTTTCCCTCGACTTCCACCACGCAGACACGGCAGGCGCCGATGTCGTTTAAGTCTTTCCAGTAACACAGATGTGGGATGTTAATGCCGAGTGTTGCGGCTGCCTCCATCAGGGTTGTGCCTTCCTGCACAGAAATCGGATGTTTGTCAATCGTTAAGTTTACCATAATCTCTCACGTCCTCCTTTAAAGATTCCGAAGCCGAAATGGTCACAGCGGAGGCAACGTCCGGATTCCTGTGCAATTTCTTTTTCGCTCATGCAGTTCTCGACTGCATCAAAATCGTTCTTTCGCTCACATGCTTCCCGCTCAGTCAGTTCCACGCGTCCGCATGGAGTCGGATCACTGATTTCCGGTTCCGGGATCTCGACATCGCAGGTGATGTCGTGGTGGTAGCCGAGGTATTCGTCGATGTTTGCGGCAGTTACCTTTGCGGCGGCGATTGCCTTGATAACCGTCGCCGGACCGGATGCGCAGTCACCGCCTGCGAATACGTCGGGGATTCCGTTGAATCCGCCGTTCGGGAGGGTGATGATCTTTCCGCGTTCAACCGGAATTCCGGATTCCTGATAGTGGCTGGTCTCGATGTTCTGACCGATTGCGACGATCAGAGTCTGGCACGGGATCACGTATTCCTCTGCACCGCTTGCAGTCACGGAAGCACGTCCGTCCTTGATCTTGCTGATCATCTGCGGGGTAACGCGAAGACCGCTCACATGACCACTCTCATCGAGCTCGATTCCGGCAGGTGCAACGAGGGTCTGAAGTTCTACACCCTCGGCGATCGCGGCCTCGATCTCAGCCGGCAGAGCCGTCATATCTGCGACACGGCGACGGTAGACGATGCTGACCTTCTTTGCGCCGAGACGGACTGCGGTGCGGACAGCGTCCATCGAAACGTTTCCACCGCCGACAACGGCAACGTCCTGACCGGTCAGGTCGATATTATTTCCGAGGCTCACATTTCTGAGAAAGCCGACCGCAGACATGATGCCCGGTGCATCCTCGTTTGGCAGACCGAGTTTCTTGTCGGTGGAAGCACCGATGGTGATCAGAACGGCATCGTAGTCTCTTCGAAGGTCATCGAGTTTGACATCCACACCGATCTTTACATTGTGAATAACCTTGACACCGGTTGCAAGGATTGCGTCCGTGTCTTTTTCAAGCTGATCCTTCGGCAGACGATAGTTCGGGATGCCGTAGCGGAGCATACCGCCGAGCTTTGGAAGCATCTCAAGAACGGTGACCTGATGTCCCATCAGCTGAAGATAATAAGCGGAAGCAAGTCCGGATGGACCACCACCGACGATTGCAACTTTCTTTCCGGTCGACGGAGCGCATGGTGGCGGTGGAACAGTGCCTGCAAGGTCGGAGGCAACGCGCTTTAAACCGCGGATATTGACGGAGGTGTCAACCATGTTTCGACGACAGCGAGCTTCACACGGATGCTCACAGATAAAGCCACAGGTGGATGGGAACGGATTGTCCTTGCGGATCAGCTGAATTGCGTCAGCATATCGTCCGGCGTGAACGAGGGCGATATAACCCGGAATATCGACATGAGCTGGGCAGAGTGCAACACACGGAACCGGCTGAGAGGTCATGCAGGTACAGCGCTTGTTGCGGATATGTCCCTCAAAATCATCTCGGCAGGTATGGGAAACTCGCCATACCATGCGCGCCGCCTCATAACCGATCGCACAGTCGGCAGTCTGCATGATCGAAGCAGCAGTCTCCTCGATGAGGTCGAGCGTATCGTAATCGGCTTCGCCGTTGAGAACGTCGGTCAGCATGTGCTTGAGCTGGAGAAGTCCAACACGGCAGGGGGTACATTTTCCGCAGGTCTGTGCGTGACACATCTCGATAAATGCTCGCGTCATATCGACGGGACAGAGACCTGGCGGGCTGGCAACAATACGCTGTTCCAGATTTTTGTAAAGACTTTCGATCATCAGCTGGTCTTTACCGGGGGTAAATAATTCTAATCGGCTCATATGATGTTCTCCTGTTTCTATATGATGAATTACCACATTAAAGATTTCCGTTTGAAAGATACTTGTTTGAAGATTTTCAATTGAAGATTCTTAATTAGATTCTAATAAAGATTCTAAAATAAAAAAATCCGTATTTTTTGAAAAATTTTCTGTATTGTTTCTCAATAACAAGTGTAAGAAGAGTATAACATGAAAATAGGAAAAATGCACTAATTGTCAAAAACTAAACGGAGAAAATAAAAAAAGATGCACAAGTTTTTTGGAAAAGTCCTAAAATGGACATAGAAAACAAGAACTATGCGTGATAAAATAGAAAACGGGAAAGAAACTGAAGAATTTTTCAAATAAGCCTGTAAATTTAAGCGTATGGAGGGAAAGAAATGTTAGATCAGAGATGGGTATTTCATCAGGATGTAAAGCCGGAGAAAGCGGGCGAGGGAGTGACGCGCCGGGTACTGGCTTACAGCAAGGATTTGATGTGCGTGGAGAACACCTTTCAGGAGGGAGCTGTCGGAGCACTTCATCATCATCCGCACACTCAGATTACTTATGTGGTCAGCGGAGAATTTGAGTTTGATATTGATGGGGAGAAGCACATCGTGAAAGCGGGAGATACGATGCTGAAGATGAATGATGTGGTACATGGATGTGTCTGCAGAAAAGCAGGAATCCTCCTCGACATCTTTAATCCGATGAGAGAGGATTTTGTAAAATAAAAATTATAAGTTTTTCTTTATATTTTATTTAAAAGCGGGGAAAGGCAAAACATCCGTAAAATCTGTTACCGCCTGTGCGATGTATAAATGGTAACAAATATATATGCGAAATGAGAGGGAAAATAGGGAGATTTTCTTGACAGAGCAGATATATTCTGATAATTTAAGACATAGAAGCATTGTGGGAATAGACCGCGAAGATGGGATCGGCTTTTGGAAGAGAATCCGATCCCATTTTGCATATTCAAAGATAGAATCGTAGAGGATATTTAGAAGGCGTCAAAAGGCGGTGGGAGAATATGAGAAGAATTTGCAAAAGGTGGGCATATGGAATTTTGTTCGCGACCGGACTGTTTTTGACCGGTTGCAGTATGGAACAGATTGGAGCGGGAAAAAAGGTTGAGAAACTAGATCCCAAACATCCGGTGACGATTACCGTGTGGAATTACTACAATGGCGCTCAGATGCAGGCGTTTGAGACTCTGGTCGAAGAGTTTAATGAGACAGAGGGCGAGAAAAAGGGAATCTATGTGGATGCTCACAGCATGGGAAATGTCAATGAGCTGGAGAACAATGTACTCGATGCAGTGAAACGCAAGGTCGGCGCAAGTGAACTGCCAAATATTTTTGCGGCCTATGCCGATACGGCTTATACGGTTGATCAGCTTGGTTATGTCGTCGACATTCGCCCGTATCTGTCTGAGAAAGAGCAGAGCCGTTTTGTGGAGAGTTATCTGGAGGAGGGTGCTTTCTCGAATGATGGAAGCCTGAAGATTTTTCCGATTGCGAAGTCCACAGAGGTGTTTATGCTGAATAAGACCGACTGGGATCGTTTTGCACAGAGCACGGGCGCAAGCCTGGATGATTTAAAGACGATTGAGGGAATCACACAAGTCGCGCAGGAGTATTATGAGTGGACGGACAGCCTCACACCGGAACCGAATGATGGAAAGGCATTTTTCGGAAGAGATGCGATGGCAAATTATATTTTGACCGGTGCGCGCCAGCTCGGTGTGGAGATCTTTTCGATGAAAGATGGAAAGGTTACCCTGAATTTTGATCATGATGTGATGCGTAAGATCTGGGACAATTTTTATATTCCGTTTGTGAAGGGATATTTCGGGGCGTCCGGAAGATTTCGGAGTGACGACATCAGTACGGGAAATCTGATTGCCTTTGTCGGTTCTTCCTCGGGAAGCAGTTTCTTCCCGGAAGAGGTGATTTTAAGCGACAATGAGAGATATCCGATTGAGTTGGAGGCATTGGAATGTCCACGATTTGAGAATTCAGAGAACTTTGCTGTTCAGCAGGGCGCGGGAATGGTTGTCACGAAGACGGATGAGAAATCAATCTACGCCTCGATTGAGTTTTTAAAATGGTTTACCCAGGATGATCGAAACATTCAGTTTGCAGTGGCTTCCGGCTATCTCCCGGTCACAAAAGAGGCAAACAACGTCGATCGGATTTGTTCGGAGATGGGAGAGGAGTCCACGAATCTTCCTGTTCTTCGTGCGGCGGTAAATACGATCAACCACAATCAGCATTATACGATGCCGGCATTTGAAAATGGAACGGATGCGAGAAATGTCTTGCAGTATTCGATGTCAGACCGGGCAACAGCGGATCGTCAGGTTGTTTTGGAGCGCATGCGAAATGGAATGAGCTTAGAGGAAGCAACGGAGAGTTTTGTGAGTGATGACTGGTTTGAAAACTGGTATCAATCTGTAAAAACACAGCTGGAGAATCTGATAAAATGAGTGAAGACGAAAACAGAAGCACAGATGAAAAGACAGATGAAAATACAGAAAAAACGGCGAGTGTGGCGCAAAGGATTTTAAGAAAGTTTGCCAAAAAGAAAAAAGGAGATACGGAAAGGACGAGGGAGACAAAAAATCCGAATGCCCCGAAGAACATTCCGGTTCTTTTGAAACTTTTGCTTCCGATGATTCTGCTTGTCTCAGCGGAAGTGGCGATCTTTGCGGGAATGATTTTTGGCGGAGATCTGATCTCCTACATGGAGCAAAATGAGAAGACGATTCTGAAAGAGCGTGTCATCAATCGAAAGAGTTATCTGGAAAGAAAGATGATTTTGCGCTGGTCGGATGTGTCAGATACCGTCTCGTCAATCAATGGGATCACCTCGGATCTGCTTCATATAGGAAAAATTTCATTGAATACGCTGGATGACGGTTCCGCAGAGGCACTCCCACTTCTGCGTCGGTCGGCGCCACTTCTGATTGACCTGATGCGAAACAATGAGGTGACAGGTGCGTTTTTGATTTTAAACACCGATGATCTTCGGGAGTCTGAAAATCAGGGGATTTATAATGATAAGCCGGGAATCTATATCCGCGATTATGATCCGGATGCTCATCCCTCTGATCGAAATGAGGATCTGATTTTGAAATATGCACCGGCTGAGATCGTAAAAACTCTGAATATTTCCCTTGGACGACTCTGGGAACCACAGTTTTCATTCAGAGAAAAAAGGGAATACGATGACTATTTCTATGAGCCGTATCAGACGGCTTTTGAGATGCAAAATCCTCAGAAAATGGCAGTTTCTGACCTCGGATACTGGAGTCTGTCACACAGACTCGACAGAGAGGACAAGGATGTGATTTCCTATTCTGTGCCGTTGGTTCTTCCGACGGGCAGGGTGTATGGAGTTCTCGGAGTGGATCTCACGATCGATTATCTCAAGACTTTGATTCCGTCGAGAGAGCTTTTGAATGGAAATGCGGGGTCGTATCTGCTTGGCGCAGAAAATGAGGACGACGGTGTATTTTATCGTGCAATGGTAAATGGTCCTCTGTACAATCAGGTTTTGAAGGAAAATGACAGCTGGACGATTGACTGGGATGGCGATGATGCGCTGATTGAGAATGGACAGGGAAAGAAGATCTACTGCGATGTCGAGTATCTCAATCTCTATAACAGCAATACACCATTCAGCAATCAGCGGTGGGCGCTGATCGGGGCAGCAGAGACAAAAGATCTCTTCATCTTTTCTGATCGCGTGATTCAGGTTCTGATTCGAGCACTTCTTCTGATGATGGGCGTCGGAATTGCCGGAGGAACCTTGATCAGTTCGATGATCTCACACCCGATTGCTCATCTGACAAGAAATGTGCAGAGGGCGCGCCCGTCGGTTGGAATTCAGTTTGACCGGACAGGAATCCGTGAGATTGATCTTCTCGCAGAGAGACTGGAAGATTTGAACCAGGAAATGTTCTATGAGGCAGAGAGAATCGCTCATATCATCAATATGACGAGCGTTCCGATTGCCCTGTTTGAGACGAACCGTGAGGAGAACAGTGTCTTTCTCACGGACAAGTTCTTTGAAATGTTTGAGATGGACAGGGAGATCAGCGAGGATCTGACGATTCAAGAGTTTGAAAAAATCATAAAAGACCTTGAACCATATAGAAGAAATTCCAGACAATATATCGATGAGAAAAAGCGTCAGGAGCGCATTTACAAGATTCCGGTTCTGCAAAGGGAGGAATCAGAGAAAGACGGGGAATCAAAGGCAGAGACAGGTACGGAAAAATCGACGGAGAAAAGCAGCGTGAAGGGAGAACAGAAAGAGAATTCGGTATCTCCGGTATCTGTGCGCTATATTCGGATGACGCTCAGCGATGATGGAAACCGATGCATTGGACTTGTGGAAGATGTTACGGACA
This sequence comes from Brotaphodocola sp., assembly GCF_050873365.1. Taxonomy (GTDB): domain Bacteria; phylum Bacillota; class Clostridia; order Lachnospirales; family Lachnospiraceae; genus Brotaphodocola. The sequence continues at coordinate 18,696 of NZ_JBNMIQ010000045.1, forward strand.
CGACGCTTGAGCGAAAGAGCATTGAATTTGAGCGAGATCATGACTTGCTGACCGGTATTTTGAACCGTCGAGCCTTCTTGAGAAAGATGCAACAGCTCTTTGATCAGGGAGAACCTGTTCTGAAAACGGCAGCTCTTCTGATGATCGATATGGATGAGCTTAAGTTTGTCAACGATACCTATGGTCACGAGTTTGGAGATCGGTACTTAAAGACGGCGGCACATTGTTTTCAAAGTTCAGTGCCGGAGGAGAGTGTGGTATCGCGACAGTCTGGTGATGAGTTCCAGATCTTCCTTTATGGATATGAGACGGAGGAAGAGGTTCGGGAGAAGATTGAGATCCTCAAGGAGAAGATTCGAGAGGCGTCTCTGGATCTTCCGGATGGAAGGAAACTGTCACTGCGACTCTCTGGCGGTGTGGCATGGTATCCGAAGGACAGCACTGAGTATGAACAGCTGAGAATCTATTCCGACAGTGCGATGTATGAGGTGAAGCACAGCACAAAGGGTGCGATCAAGGATTATAAGAAGGCATAAGGCGTGCAGGGAGTCAGATGAGAAGCTGAGAAGATGTCAGCAGAGCGGATTAATGATTAAAATCATGTGCCGAGTTGATCGGAATTTATAACTCAGAGTGGATGTCCCCCTCCTCTATAGGTGGGGGTATCACAAACTTTCTCAGGAGGGGAGACAATCCCCTTCTGAGTTATACGCTCCGCGAGGATGCGCAGTGATTTTGATAAGAAGATGTCAGCAGAGCTGAC
>NZ_JBNMIQ010000046.1:0-18613 GCF_050873365.1 Brotaphodocola sp.
CGATCTTCGCTGTCCTCCCGGCGATGGTATTTGCCGGTATCCTGCATCATGCGTTCAAACGCCTGAAGGCGTCCCTCTGTAAAAAGCGTCATTCGATCACACCCCATTTCTTAAACAACTTGAAGAGATGATTCTTTCCCTTGCAGGTCACTCTCGTCTGCTGCACCAGCTTTCCGCTTCTGCCGTAGCAATCCCGGACAATAAAATAGCCCCTTGCAGATTTGTCTGCAAAAGGCATCAGCCAGCCGCTTGGACTGCGGTACAGATAGCGATGATCCAGTAAGAGAGCCACTGCCGTCTTCTCCGGGATTCCGATTTCCTTACAGAAATTCCGGATGCAGGTACAATCCTCCGAGTTCACAAAGGTGTCGAAGTAGTCTGCCTTGGGCTGTGCCGCATCCAGCTGTTTGCGGATACCCTCAAGCTGCTCCCTCTCGGCTACAAGCTCCTGCGCCAGGGTGTAGATGACCTCAGGATGCTGAATCACCTGATCCAAAATGGAATCACTCATATACACACCATGCTTGCGGATAGAAGGGAGAACTTCATCAAACACCCAGTGTTCAAACCGTTCTGCCGATGGCAGCTTGCTGTGAACGATCAGCCGGTAAACATCGCCTTCTGTGATAAAGGCGATTTCAACGACCTGCTCTCCAGCATCCCCATACTGATTCACCTTCTGAACGACCCCCTCGCGTTTCGTTAGGGGGCCTCTGCAATGGCGTTTCACTGCGGCGTAGGGATTCACATACCCCAACGCTTTCGCCACGTCGCTTGCACAGAAGAAGGTCTTGCCTGCCTCCTGTAACAAACGGATCGAACCAAACTCTTGTTTCTCAAACACCTCCATCATCTGCCTCGACTGTCCGCCATAACTGCCCACATCGGTGTCATGGGTCTTCTGATTGAAATCCGTCATACCTGTTACCTCCTACTCAAATTTGTCTCGCCGGATTTCGGGCGAAAAAAAATAGAGCCTCGACCCATTCTCGTTTTCAAAGAATGAGCCAAGGCTCTATGTAACAGGATACCTGATATTATTTTTTTGCAGAATTCGTCAGAACTCGCCAAACGATCCTGACACTGTTTTTCATTCCATTTCAGCCGGATTTTTACCGAAAATCTGTCAAAGATATGGGGCTAATTTCCCCTCCAAAATGGCCTTCTGTAAACCCATTTTCCCACCCATTAGGCTCAAAAATAGGCCGTAAACCCATGGTAAACCCATCAAAATGGGCTAATTTGAAGTCAAATTTCCTCAAATTTCACCATCGGAATCAGGTGATTTTAGGCATAGAAAAAGCCCGGAAAATGGCGTATTTCCGGGCTTTTTTAGCATTATTAAGCTGTAGATTATCGCTTGCTGAACTGAGGTGCGCGACGAGCGGCTTTGAGGCCGTACTTCTTTCTCTCCTTCATTCTCGGGTCTCTGGTAAGGAATCCAGCCTTCTTCAGAACCGGACGATACTCAGCGTCTGCCTGAAGCAGTGCTCTGGAGATACCGTGACGGATTGCACCAGCCTGGCCAGAAAAACCACCACCACGAACGTTAACCAGAACGTCGAACTTGTCGCTGGTCTCGGTTGCTACGAGCGGCTGACGAACAACCAGCTTCAGGGTCTCAAGACCTAAATACTGATCGATGTCTCTCTTGTTGATGGTAATCTTACCGGTTCCCGGTACAAGATATACTCTTGCGATAGATTTCTTTCTTCTTCCTGTTCCGTAATATTTGTTTGCCATGATAACTTCCTCCTTTCAGTACCTTTGATTAAAATTCCAGAACTTCCGGCTTCTGTGCTGCCTGCTCGTGATCCGGGCCTGCATATACATGAAGTTTGGTAATCATGCTTCTTCCCAAAGGTCCCTTCGGAAGCATTCCCTTAACTGCCAGCTCGATTACGCGCTCCGGCTTCTTAGCCATCATCTCGCGCAGGGTAGCCTCTTTCATGCCACCAACATAATCGGAATGGCTGTAATAAACCTTCTGATCCAGCTTCTTGCCGGTTACTTTCACTTTGTCTGCATTTACAACTACTACGTAGTCACCGCAATCGATGTGCGGGGTGTAGATCGGCTTATTCTTACCTCTTAATACTTTTGCTACTTCTGAAGCCAAACGTCCTAATGTATATCCGGTAGCATCTACTACATACCATTTTCTCTCAACTGTAGCTGGACTAGCCATAAAACTCTTCATTGGTTAACCTCCTGTTAAACATAAAAGATCTAAATTAAAACAAAACATATATTGTAAAATGCCTATTCCGGGGCTTGGCTTCAGCATTTCTACCTAACGTCACAGTTAAACATTATATTATACGAATCCTTTTGTGTCAAGCATTTTTTCCGCTTTTTACATGCTTGATGGAGATTCCGGTGAAACCGTAAAAAATACTGAAAAACGGCGTCAGATACAGCAGGAACAGATACGGGAAAAATGCGGACCATGCCACACCCAGAGTACCTGCCATGTATACACAATATCCGTGCCACGGAATCATCGGACCTGCCAGAGTTCCGGAATCCTCGAGGCTTCTCGAAAGAATCTCCGGTGCAATTCCTCTCTCCTTGAAGATCGGTGCCATCAGACGACCGGTCAGTACGTGAGCCATCGGCTGAGAACAGCTGATTAAGCTCGTCACATAGCCGACGAGAAGCGTTGCGGTGATCAGAGTTCCATCGTTGTGGATGCGATCGGTGATGACTTTAAGGATGTTTCCGAGAACGCCGAGTTTCTCAAGCATTCCGCCCATTCCGACTGCGAAGCTGATGATCGCGACATACTGCATCATACTGCTCATTCCGCCACGGTTCAGGATTGCCTTGAGAACCGCATCCTCGATTCCGGTCGTGTAACCGTTGTAAGCCACGCGGATGATGCTCTGAAGCGTGTTTCCCTGACAGAAGAAGGAAACGAGTCCCGCTACAAAAGCAGAAAGTCCGAGTGCAACAATTGAATTTACCTTGCACAGCAGTAACACAATAATCACAACTGCCGGAAGCAGAGTCACTGCGCCGAGATGGAACTCACCCTCAAGTGCCTGAATGTAAGTTCCGAGATCTCCCATCTCATATCCGCCTGCGGTCTGGCTGATTCCGAGAATCGTAAACAGCACAAGGCTGATCAGAAATGTCGGAAGCGTCGTCCACATCATCGCACGCACATGGTCGCTGAGCTTTGCGCCTGCAACTGCCGGAGCAAGGTTTGTCGTGTCGGAGAGCGGGCTTAACTTATCGCCGAACATCGCACCACAGATAACGGCTCCGGCAACCATTCCCGGATTCAGTCCCATCGCATTTCCGATTGCCATCATTGCCACACCGGCACTTCCGGCAGAACCGTAGGACGTTCCGGTTACAAGGCTTAAGACTGCACAGAAAATCAATGTCAACGGCAGAAGCCAGGTCGGATTGATCATTTTCAGACCACCCACAATGATCGTCGCGATCGTACCGCTCTGAAGCCAGGTTCCGATCATCACGCCGATCGCCATCAGCAGACACAGCGTCGGAACTACGACACGGATTGCATCGTAGGCACCGCCGACAACCTCATCATAATTGATCTTTAATACCTTACAGAACACATAGACGATGATCCAGCTTGCGAAAAGACCGATCATCGGACCACCCGTTTTCAGGCGAATGCAGACCGCAACTGCACACACAATGAGAACCAATAACAGCAACGACTGAAATCCATTAAGTGTCTTTTCACTTGTTTTCTTCGTTTGTTCTCCCATACTATCACATTCCCTCCATTCTCTTTTGTTTAACTTTGCCCCGGTAGTACTATATAAAACATGTCTAAAACAACACAAGACTCTGTTTTAGACACATTCTACTCGTTTTCTTTTACCTGTTTCCTTTTACTCGTTTTCTTTTACCTGTTTCCTTTTACTCGTTTTCTTTTACTCATTTCTTCCTTCTATCTATTTGATATGGGACTGCTCCTTTGCGCTATTCCTTTGCATCCACGGCGCAATACCATGCCGGGAACGAATCCACACGCCTCTCCGCCATACACGAGATCTCCATCATCGCCATATTTTCCTCATCGCTGAGCAGGGACATCGCTGATCCCATCTGTTCCGGTTCAAGCGCATGAATTTTATAATACCCGTACTGATCGCCCTCACACAGACGATCTTTCTCCAAATCGATCAGCAGAACCTTCCTCGCTCCGTTCTGGAACGCATGGTGGATGTTCCGGCGAAGCAGACGCTCCCACTCCTCATCGAGACAGCGCTCCACAAGGAAATACGCCAGCTTCTCCTCCTTGATATGGGACTGCAAAATATCGTAATTCCACTGTAAATTTTCGCTGTAATGCCACGGTGGAAGTTCTTTCTCGTACTCCATACTCACAAGCGTCAGCCCATGTGCAACCGCAGTCTGTCCGGCCTGTCTGCGATCTCTCGCCTCAAGAATCGTCACGACATGCTCCGGCGGATAGACTCCCATTCCGACTTTCATCAGCGTGCCCGCAATGATTCGCACCATATTATAGAGGAAACCGCTTCCGCTGATGCGAATCGTGATCATGTCATCCTGCTTTGTGACACTCAGGCTGTAAATCGTCCGGATCGTATCCTCCGCCTGCGTCCGCGTCGTGCAAAAGCTCTTGAAATCATGCTCTCCGACGAGATAATTGCCCGCCTCCTGCATCCGCTCCACATCGAGCGGAAAATAGCAGAAATGCGCATACAATCTCTCGAGAGGCATCGCAATCTTTCGATTTAAAATCTTGTACTCATACGTCTTCGTACAGTTGGCTTTTCGCGGATGCCAGTCCGCCGGAACCTCCTCCGAGGACTGAATCCGAATGTCATCCGGAAGTCTCGCATTCAGCGCAAAACAGATTTTTTCCGGTGCCATGCGATTTTCTGTGTCAAACACAGCGATATTTCCCCGCGCATGAACGCCAGAATCCGTCCGGCTCGCCCCGATCACAGTGATCGGCTCTCTCAACAGATCCGTCAGCGCACGGTTGAGCATCTCCTCGATCGTGACTCCGTTTGGCTGAAGTTGCCATCCCCTGTAATTCGTGCCGTCATACGCCACTACAAGTTTGATTCGTTTCATCCTGTCCTTTCTCTTCCCCCAATCTCTTTCTCTGATAGGACAAACGCCTGGAACTCAGACTGCCGTCCTCTCTGACATCCGAATTCCAGGCGCATCGCCTTTCTGTCTACATTTTTCGTTTGATCATTTTTTATTCGATCGTTTTTTATTCGATCGTTTTTTATTCGATCGTTTTTCTCCTGATCTTCGCTCTGTCTCTCCTATTTTCTCAGAAGAATCACGAACACAAGATAAACCACATACACGAGATAGGCGATTCGGTCTCTCTTCTCATATTTGAGAGGTTTCATCTTCGTTCGACCCTCTCCACCGTGATAACAGCGCGCCTCCATCGCCATCGCCAGATCCGTCGCACGGCGGAACGCGGAGATGAACAGCGGTACGAGAAGCGGAACCATGCTCTTTGCCTTCTGAATCAGATTACCCGTCTCAAAATCAGCTCCGCGCGCCATCTGCGCCTTCATGATCTTATCCGTCTCCTCCACGAGAATCGGGATAAAACGGAGCGCAATCGACATCATCATTGAGATCTCATGAACCGGAACACCGACTTTGTTTAAAAATCCAAGACTTCTCTCAAGACCATCCGTCAGCTCATTCGGCGTTGTCGTCAGCGTCATGATCGAGGAGCCGAGCACAAGGTAGATCAGGCGAAGCGCCATGAATCCTGCGGTTCTCAAGCCTTCCCATGTCAGCTTCAAAAATCCGATCTGGAAAATCGGCTCGCCGGGTGTCAGAAACATATTGAAGCTGACACTGATCAGAAGCAGAAACACAACTGCCTTGAGTCCGCGAACAATGAATTTAAACGGCACTTTCGATGTCCGAACTGCCAGAATCAAAAAGACCGTCGCCACTCCGTAAGCAACGATGCTGTTCGCAAGAAACAGAGAAATAATAAATACCATCGTTCCGAACAGCTTGGTACGAGGGTCCATCCGATGAATCACCGAATCCACCGGATAATACTGCCCTAATGTAATATCTCTTATCATTCTGCTTTATCCTTACCCTTCTCTTCCTTCTCTTCTGCCTTGCCGAGAAGTGCAAGAATTGCATCTCTCGCCTCCTCCACGGTGATCAGATCCGGATCAACCGGAACGCCGTGATCTCTCAGCTCATGGATGATGTAAGTAATCTGAGGAGCTGCCAGACCGATCTTCTCGAGTTCCCGATAATGATGGAACACTTTTCTCGGCGGTCCGTCAAACACTTTCTCGCCGTGATTCATCACCATGATTCGGTCCGCATAGCGGGCAATGTCCTCCATGCTGTGAGAGACGAGGATGATCGTCATGTGCTTGTCTCTGTGAAGCGCTGTGAGCTCATCGAGGATCTCGTCTCGCCCCTTCGGATCAAGACCTGCTGTCGGCTCATCGAGAATCAGAACCTCTGGCTTCATCGCAAGCACACCGGCGATCGCGACACGTCGCTTCTGACCACCGGAAAGCTCAAACGGGGACTGCTCCCAGAACTTCTCATCGAGTCCAACCTGACGAAGCGCATCCTTCGCGCGCTCCTCGACCTCCTCCTTTGAGAGTCCCTGATTCTTCGGTCCAAAGCAGACATCCGAGAACACATCCACCTCAAAGAGCTGGTGCTCCGGATACTGGAAAACCAGTCCGACCTTACTGCGCAGGGCGCGCATGTCGTATCCCTCGCCGTAAATATTTTCTCCGTTATAATAGATCGCTCCACTGCTCGCCTTCAGCAGTCCGTTCAAATGCTGGATCAGCGTGGATTTTCCGGAACCCGTGTGACCGATGAGTCCGACAAACTCTCCGTCCTGAATCTCAAAGTTCACATCGCGCAGGGCATACTGCTCGTAGACGGTGCCCTCTCCATAAATATGATTCAAATGTTCTGCTCGGATTGACATCTATTCTTCTCCTTCCAGCGTTACTGTTCACGCATTGCGCAAACAGCAACTGATTTTGCCGATGCTTCGCATTCCAAATCGGCAAAATCTATTACCACCACGTTATTTTACGGCACTTTCGTTTTCAACAGTGCCTGCCTCCGGACCGTAACCTTCCAGTTTCACCTGATCCGGAAAGCGTTTTTTCATCAGTGGAAGAAGGGCTTTCATAAATTCCTCACGGCTGAGAATTCCATCCGGAAGATCGACTCCTGCCTTCTTCAACTCCCACGCAAGCTCAGTCACCTGCGGAACATCCAGACGATAGGACTTTAACTCCTGCACATGGGAGAAAATCTCTTTCGGAGTTCCGTCCATCACAAGTTTTCCGTCGTCCATAACGATCACGCGGTCTGCATCAATGACTTCTTCCATGTAGTGCGTGATCAGAAGAATCGTGATGTTCTCCTTCTTATTTAATTCGTGAAGCGTCGCAATGACTTCTTTTCTTCCGTTCGGATCAAGCATCGCCGTCGGCTCATCAAGAATGATACACTGAGGTTTCATCGCCATGACTCCGGCAATCGCCACACGCTGTTTCTGACCGCCCGAGAGCTTGTTCGGGGACTTCAAGCGGTACGCTGTCATTCCAACCGCCTCAAGGCTCCTGTCAACGCGCTTCCAGATCTCATCCGTCGGAACCCCGAGGTTCTCCGGTCCAAAGCCGACATCCTCCTCAACAATGTTTCCGATAATCTGGTTGTCCGGATTCTGGAAAACCATTCCCGCTGTCTTTCGGATGTCCCAGATATGGCTCTCGTCCGACGTGTTCATATCAGACACCCACACGGTTCCTCCGCTCGGAAGAAGGATTCCGTTGATCTGTTTTGCAAATGTGGATTTTCCGGAACCATTGTGTCCCAGAACCGCCACAAAATCTCCCTTTTTGATATCCACAGTCAGCTGATCGATGGCACGGTTGACTTCTTCCACGTGCTCATCTTCATCTCTCCGGATGTATTCATATATCAGTTTGGAAGCTCGGATGATGCCCATAGCAAAGCCTTCCTTTCCACATTGTTATTGTCAACCTGATCGGTTTTTCCACTTTACATTTACATTCGTTTCTCAATTTTATGTCATATCCTGCCTGCCGTCAAGTGCTTTTCCACAAACACTCTGCCCAGAATTCTCCAATCATTACGGTTCACGCATTGCTCAAACAACAACGGATTCTTTTTCCTTTTCTTTGCGGTCAAGTTCCTTGAAAATTCCACTCATGACGATCACCGAGAGAAGCAGGGTAAAGAGATCCGCGATCGGCTGAGCCGCCTGAATTCCGAGAAGTCCCCAGAAATGAGTCCCAATCAGAAGAATCGGAATCAGGAAGAGTCCCTGTCTCGCAATCGCAAGGATTGTGGCGCGCACACCAAATCCGATCGACTGTGACATCATGTTGCTCATCGTCAAATACCCATTCATCCACATCGTCAAAATCTGAAGGCGAAGCGCAAGTGTTCCGATTGCAATAACCTCCGGGTCATTTCGTCTGAACATCATAATCACCGGCTTTGACACAAAAAATCCTCCGATACAGATCACAAGCAGAATTGTTGTCGTGAACTTCACGCAGAACCAGAATGCCTCCTTCACACGGCGATATTTGCCAGCTCCAAACGAGAACGCGCACAGAGGCTGAAAGCCCTGACCGAAACCAATGACCGCAGAGTTTACAAGAAAGACAAGGCGGTTTACAATCGCCATCGCCGCGATCGACGCATCTCCGAACGGGTGAGCCGTCGTGTTTAAAATGACGGTCGCAATGCTCGCCATTCCTTGACGCGACAAGGATGGCAGTCCACCGTTGATCACCTGACCATACAGATGAAGCGATGGGCGGAAATTCTTAAATCGAATCGGGATACAGCCCTTGCCACGATTACACTGATAGAGCAGAATGCAGAAACTCACAACCTGAGAAAATCCGGTCGCAATCGCGGCTCCGGAAGTCCCGAGTCCAAATCCGAAAATCAGGATCGGGTCGAGAACCATGTTGAGGATTCCGCCCGTCGTGATTCCAATCATCGCGAGGGAGGCAAGTCCCTGAAGACGCAGGAGGTTGTTCATGATAAATGAGCACATCATAAACGGAGTCGCAAGGAAAATAAAGCGCGCATACTCCACCGCATACGGTTTGATCGTCTCCGTCGAGCCGAGGAGCATGACAATCTCATCGATCCGGAACAGGCAGACAATGCCAAGCACAGTCCCGATAATCAATCCCGTAAAAAACGCTGTTGAGACGACGATCTCACCCTCTCTCTGGTCTCCACCTCCGAGACAGCGCGCCATATAGTTTCCGCTTCCCATTCCGATCGTAAACGCAATCGCCTGAATGATCGCCATCGCCGAGAAAATGATCCCGACTGCGCCGGAAGCACTCGTTCCAAGCTGGCTCACAAAAAAAGTGTCTGCCATGTTGTAAATCGCACTGATCATCATGCTGATGATCGTCGGCACAGCAAGGCGCGGAATTACCTTTCGGACATCCCCTTCAATCAGCATCTCACGCCTGTTTTTCTGGTGTTGTTTTTCCTCGTCCGCAACCCCCATAATTTCTCCTTCCCCTTATACGCGCTTGAGAACCTTTACGATTTCTCCCATGTACATCGTGTGGTAATCCTTCTCCGGATACCATTTCGTGTCATTTTCCTTCTCATCAAAGCACTCTGGTTTCATCTCCTGATGATACTGTTTCTTGCACACAAAAATCAGATCGGCCTCCTCAACTGCCGTCGTTCCATCGACATAGTACGGATGAAGGCCGGAAGCCGACCACTTATCTCCGTCACGTCCGGACACGCTTCCGCACACGCTCAACGCCTTGCGGTATTCTTCCGGCAGGAAGGAAAGTGTAAAATACTCATTTGCATCGACAAACTCCTTTGTGTAGCGCTGAGGACGAATGTATGCGGTCGCGATGTTCTTTCCCCACATAATGCCAAGACCGCCCCAGCTTGCCGTCATCGTATTGCTCTTCTTCTCATCTCCGGCTGTAATCAGCATCCACTCTTTCTGAATCTTATGAAACGGATTAAACTCCAGACTGTCAATCGAAATCTCCTGAAATCCCATGATTTTTCCTCCTTATTCTCTCCACACATGTGCCGAATCTTGTAAGATCCGGTGTCATTCTATCATTATATAGCAGACTCGCGTTTTTGGCAATGCGCACAAAAATACGGCTGTACAAGGTCCCCCCCTGAACAGCCGTATCTCTGATTTTTTTGATTTTCCGGTTTTTTCAATTTTTCGACTAATGCGCTCAACGCGCATAGCAAACCACATGTGTTTTGTCTGCCCCGCACCGATAATTTCGACCCATTGGCACGAGGGTACTTTTTCCGGGTGATTTTTCCATCACCCGATTCCATGACAAATGATGGATTGGATTACTCCTGCTCCTCGATCAGGTTCGTCATACTCTTCAAGCTGATCGCAAGCGTGGAAGTGTTGTGCAGAAGTGCCGACGTTGTCGGAGCAAGGATTCCGCCCACACCCAAGAGAATCAGTCCAAGGTTGAAGCTGATGACGAAACGATAGTTGGAGTGAATTCTCTTCATCAGGCAGTTGCTCAGCTGTTTGAGAATCACAAGCTGTGCGAGGTCATCCTCAGAAACCGTCACATCCGCAATCTCTCGTGCGATCTCTGCACCCTCGCTGATTGCAACACCGACATCTGCGGCAGAGAGTGCCGGGGAATCGTTGATGCCATCACCTACCATGATAACCTTGTGACCATTCTTCTTCGCTTCCTCAACATAGTGAGCCTTATCCTCCGGCAGAACCTCGGAATAATACTCATCCACGCCGACTCTGCGCGCAATCGCACGGGCGGTGCGCTCGCTGTCGCCGGTCATCATGACAAGTTTCTTGATGCCTGCCTCTCGAAGCTGACGCAGAACTACCTCTGCCTCCGGGCGAAGCGGATCTTCGATACAGATTACAGCTACGAGCTCTCCGCCGATTGCCATGTACAGGTGAGAATACTCCTCCGGAAGTGCATCAAACTTCGCCTGACCATCCACCGGAATCACACACTTCTCATCCTCAAATACGAAGTGATGGCTTCCGATCACGACGCGCTCGCCATTGATCTGGCTTGCAATTCCGTGTGCAACGATATACTCCACTTTCGTGTGCATCTCATCGTGAACGAGGTGTCTGCTCAGAGACTCCTGAACAACTGCATTTGCCATCGAGTGCGGGAAATGCTCCTCAAGGCAGGCTGCGATTCTGAGCATCTCATTCTTATCTCTGTCTCCAAAGGTCACAATGTCAACAACAACCGGCTTTGCCTTGGTCAGAGTACCTGTCTTATCGAAGACGATCGTATCTGCATCAGCAACTGCCTCCATGAACTTTCCACCCTTTACGGTGATGTGATGAACGTTTGCCTCACGGATTGCAGAGAGCACAGCGAGTGGCATTGCAAGCTTGAGTGCGCAGGAGAAATCTACCATCAGGATAGACAGTGCCTTCGTCGCATTGCGAGTCAGCAGGTAGGTCAGAGCCGTACCACCGAGACTCCACGGAACAAGCGCATCTGCAAGGTTCTCTGCCTTACCCTCTACGGAAGACTTCAGTTTCTCGGACTCCTCGATCATCGTGACGATTCGCTCAAAGCGCGTAGAACCGGCTGCCTTCTTGACGCAGATCGTGATCTCGCCCTCCTCAAGAGCGGTTCCGGCATAGACGTAGGAACCCTTCTCCTTCTTAACCGGAATGGACTCGCCTGTCATCGATGCCTGGTTGACCATCGCCTCGCCCTCTACAACGATACCGTCAAGCGGGATCATCGTTCCAACATGAACGAGAACCTCATCGCCTTCTTTTACCTGAGAGATCGGAACGAGAACCTCGGTGCCGTCTGCCTTCAGCCATACCTTGCTGACATTTAAGGACATGCTTCGTGCCAGATCGCCAACGGACTTCTTGTGCGTCCACTCCTCAAGCAGTTCTCCGATTCCAAGCAGGAACATAACAGAACCTGCGGTATTGAAGTCTCTTCTCAGAATCGAAACCGTGATTGCCGTCGCATCGAGAACCTCAACCTCCAGCTTGCGCTTCCACAGGCATTTGATTCCCTTGATGATGTAGCGAACTGCCTTGATTCCCGTATAAACCGCACGAACCGGTGCCGGAAGAACGGTCTGAGTCACAATTCGTGTGCAGACTCTCTGAATCAGCTTTTCCTTATACTCTGCATTCAGCTCTCTTCCGCTGTTCTTCGGAACGATCTCCTCGAGCTGATTGTCCTGATAGCTGAATTTCTGCAATCCTTCCAGAATGTCTTTTCTGTCTCCGCTATAACAGATCACAGCATCCGCTGTCCGCTCATATACCTTTGCCAGAGTTACTCCCGGCAGATTTTCCAGATAATATGCCAGAATATCCGCTTCCCGCATCGTCATGTTTTTCTGCCACATATGCACGCGGATTCGTCCGGCAAGCTCATGTTTTACTGCAAATTTCATGTTGTTCTCTCTTTCTCCTTCTGCACAGTTACGATTCCCAATTCACGCATATCACACAGTCAATCCCATCAGCGACGAATTTTGCATCATTTGCATAAAAGAGGGGGCAATGTACGCCCCATTGTGCGACAGCCCCCTTTTTCCGTCTGATTCCAAGCGATTGCCCGTCTGCCGTGATTACTCTTCCTCAGCAGTCTCCTCGGTAGCAGTCTCAGCCTCTGCCTCTTCGCTCTCGTCCTCGAATACAACGTTCTCTGCCTCTGCACGCTGACGGTTGATCTCCTTAGCCTCTGCCAGGATGTCCTCAGCATTCTCCTGAATGTTGGTAGCAGTGTTCATTACGCAATCCTTAGCGCGCAGACCAGCTGCCAGGCAGTTGATGTAGCACTTCTTTGCATCGCTGCTTCCCAGAACCTTCATACCAGCAGTTCCGAACAGAACGCCACCTGCAAATAAACCAATCTTCTTTACGCAATCTACACTAATCTTCATGATAAAATCCTCCTTCTTTATAAGACCAATTATTTTTCATTTTTCGGGGTTCGTCTCTCTTATTTTTTATCTGTGCTTATATCCAGTATAAACTGTCATCGCCAGACAAAACATCATCGCCCAGGCCCAGAATCTGTGTTGCTTCATCCTTCTCTCACACCTCTCTTCTGTCACCCAAAACGGCAGTGATTTTTCGGTTTGTCCGAACCGTTAAACAGATGTTAACACTCAATATCCCTGTTAGTCAAGCCCAACTTTTATCAATAGAAACTGTTGTTTTTTGCTAACTATTATGTTGTTTTTCGCTAACCGCTATGTTATTTTTTGCTAACCATTTCGGCAACGATTGGGACGCGTATTTTTTCCAAATTTTCTGGTCTTTCTGTTTTTTTCCCTTCCTTCTTCCTCTGTTTTTCTTTACAGTCCCCGCAATTCTGTACTATAATATTTCAAAGTATGGATCGATGAAGGAATCATCTATTTATCACTCGTAACTATTCAGTACCTTCATAGTTACGGGCAAAAATCCATTCCAGATCGGCTACGCCGATGGGATTTTGCCTTCTAGCCTATGTTTTCTTACGGTCAGCGCAACAAGTGCGCAGACCTAATGAACAGTTACTATCAACCAATGCAACACAGAAACAGATCAGCCAATAGATCAACAAAAAAGATCAACGGAACAGGGAACAAATAGGAAAACAAAAAAAACGAATAAACAAGACAAAGGAGATTATTTTCATGGCAACAGTCATTCTGAAAAAGGGCGAGGGCCGTACCATCAAAGCCGGCGGCGCCTGGATTTACGATAATGAAATCAACGAGATCAAGGGTGATTACGAGAACGGAGATCTCGTTCATGTAGAAGATTTTGACGGATACCCGATGGGTCAGGGTTTCATCAACACCCGCTCCAAAATCACCGTCCGCATGATGACACGGCGCAAGGATACCGTGATCGACGATGCTTTTCTTGAGATGCGCGTGCGCAATGCATGGGAATACCGCAAATCCACGGTCGACACCTCCAGCTGTCGTCTGATCTTTGGTGAGGCAGACTTTCTTCCGGGACTCGTCGTGGACAAATTCTCTGACGTTCTCGTCGTGGAGTCTCTCGCACTCGGCATCGACCGCCTGAAGCTGAAAATTCTTGATCTTCTGAAAAAGGTGCTCGCTGAGGATGGAATCGCAATCCGCGGAATCTACGAGCGAAGCGACGCAAAAGTTCGTCTTCAGGAGGGAATGGAGCGTTTCAAGGGATTTATCGGCGAGCCATTTGACACGAAAGTTGAGATCATTGAGAACGGCGTTCACTATATGGTAGACGTTCAGGATGGTCAGAAGACAGGTTTCTTCCTCGATCAGAAGTACAACCGTCTTGCGATCCAGCGTCTCTGCCCGGGCAAAAAGGTGCTCGACTGCTTTACCCACACAGGCTCTTTTGCTTTGAATGCAGGAATCGCTGGTGCTTCCTCCGTACTCGGTGTGGACGCATCCGAACTTGGTGTTGCACAGGCTGAGGAGAATGCTTCCTTAAATGGTCTCTCCGATCGCGTTAAATTCACCTGCGCAGATGTCTTTGATCTTCTGCCACAGTTAGAGGCACAGGGTGAGCAGTATGACGTTGTCATCCTCGATCCGCCTGCCTTTACAAAGTCCCGCAATTCAATCAAGAATGCCGTCAAGGGCTACCGCGAGATCAACCTGCGCGGAATGAAGCTCGTCAAGGACGGCGGTTATCTTGCTACCTGCTCCTGCTCTCACTTCATGGACCCGGAGCTCTTTGCAAAGACGATCCGCGAGGCAGCTGCCGGAGTTCACAAACGCCTGCGCCAAGTTGAGTATCGCACCCAGGCAGCAGATCATCCGATCCTGTGGGAGAAAGACCAGTCTTCTTATTACCTGAAGTTCTATATTTTCCAGGTATGTGATGAGAAATAAGGAAAGGCTCTAACGGCTCAGACGACGAGTAAAGTCATGCAAACTCGCTCTCGCTCCGGGTTCGACGTAGCGGTGCATAAGACTGCAAACTACGCAGTCTAAGCACCGACGTCTCACACGGGTTTGCCTGCACTTTCTCGTCTCTTCGCCCTGCTCACAAAACTCTTAAAAGAATCCTTGTTCACGCAAAAATCCTTATACTAAAAAAACATGAGAACACCACACACATTGTGGTATCCCCATGTTTTTTAATAACTCTGTACTTATCAAATCCCTTTATTGTAAAAAAATATTATTAACTTTCTTTACCGAAACTCAGAATATAAATGTCCTGCCTGAAGGCTCTTTCCTCTCGCATTTGCCATCTCGGTGACTGTCACCATCTGAAATCCTCTACGGGCAAGCTCCGGCACGATTCGCTCCACAGCATCTGCGGTTGAGGTATAAAGCTCATGCATCAGAACAATATCTCCATCTTTGACATGATTTAAGACGGCAGATGTTGTCTTATCAGCATTTCTTGTCTTCCAATCAAGCGTATCCACACTCCACTGAATCATCGGCATATGCGTGTTTGCAACAACTGTCGCATTATGATTTCCTCCCGGAAGTCGAAGAAGTGTCGGGCGAACTCCACAGGCACTCTCTATCGCATCATTTCCTCGGTTAACTTCTTCCTGAATCTGTCCTGCTCCAAGTTTCTGAAGATATTTGTGATTCATCGTATGATTTGCAACCTCATGTCCCTCTGCAACCATTCTCTGAATCTCCGTCTTATAAGATCCTGCACGGCTTCCAACCATAAAGAAGGTTGCTTTTCCTCCATACTGTGCCAGACAATCCATAATCCGGTTACCGACAGATGGCTGAGGACCATCATCAAATGTCAGTGCCACCATAGGCTTCGACGGATCAATCTGTCGTCCCGTGCTTGTCTGATCCTGTGTTTCCTCCGTTGCAGAAGCTGTTGTATCCTCAGCTGGCTGAGACTCCCCGGTCGATGTCTCACTCACCGTCTGATCATCCTGTGTAGCTTCACTTTGTACTTCATCCGTCTGCGTATCCTCAGACTTTGTACTCTCCCCCATTGTAATCACACGAGAAGTTGTCTGCTCCTGCGGTGCTGATCCAACGCTCGCCTGCTCACTCATCGAAACCGTACTTTCAGAACTCTCCGGTGTATTTCCGAGACTAACCTCACCCTGCGCTTCTGCAGACGTTCCTGTTGTCACACCCTGTCCAACTGTAATCACAGCAGAACTCGCCCAAGCCGGCTGAACAGCAATCATGGCACATACTGCTGTTGCCAACATCATTTTCTTCCATTTTCTCATAAATAAACTCCTCCTGAAATTTTAATTATCATTGCCTATATACCGTACAATCGACAATAAACTCCCGCAAAACATTCCCCCACTTCTTCTCTCAAGCATACCACAAATCTCAATAAAAGCCTAGCGTATGTATAGAATTTTACGTTTCCTCTTACTTTCCTTCTTCCACTTTCTCTCAATAAATTTTAGAGAACATACTTTATCCATTTCATAAATCTTTTTATGTTCACTTACTTTCAAAAAAATTTAAGTCACCACCTACGGATCATATACCTTTGCGTGGGGCGAGGCGGTGGGAAAGTGCAGGCAAACCCGTGTGAGACGTCGGTGCTTAGGTCACGTATTTTGTGACCTTATGCACCGCTACGTCGAACCCGGAGCGAGAGCGAGTTTGCATGACTTTACCCACCTGCCGAGCCCCCTATTCCCTTTATTCCGCTTTTCCCTCTACATAGCTTAAAATGACTACACAATCATTCCAACGAAACATTAAATTAATCACTAATCAAACCAATCTCGTGCCACCACCTTCTTAACGTCGATTTAAAAGCACAAAAAAGCAGACACAATCCAGAATTTTCTCCTGAATCATGTCTGCTTTTCGCTTAAAACCTTATTCTTACAAATCTTAATCTTACATCGAACCCTCTTTTTTGAACACAACCAGAACGGTCTTGATCAAAATTCTGAGATCCAGTCCCATGCTCCACTCGCGGATGTACTTCGTATCCAGCTTTACAACATCCTCAAAATCCGTGATATTGCTTCGACCGCTTACCTGCCACATTCCCGTTACCCCCGGGCGCATTGCCAGACGTGCGCGGTGATGAAGATCATACTTATCCCACTCATCGACTGTCGGCGGACGCGTTCCAACCAGACTCATATCGCCTTTCAGCACATTAAAGAACTGCGGGAACTCATCGAGACTCCAGTCACGAATATAGTTTCCAACACCCTTCTTGATCGTTCCATCCGGAAGTTTCTTTGTTCCGATGATACGCGGATCCCAGTCAAGCTTGAACATAAAACCATCCTTGACACGGTTCTGTGCCATCAGCTCTTTCTTGCGCTCCTCCGCATCCATATACATACTGCGGAACTTGTACATCTTAAACTTCTTACCATTCTTTCCCACACGAACCTGAGAGAAGAATACCGGTCCCGGAGACTGGCTCTTGATCGCCGGAGCAAGGAACAGATACAGAATTCCTGTGATCAGGCAACCTGCCAGACCACCTGCGATATCCATTGCACGCTTCAAGAACGCCTGCATCGGAGTTGCACAGTTGATACTCGTCGTCAGCACAGTATAAATGCCAAACCGCTCCACGAACTGAATGCGGTCAGAGAAATCCTCCGACTTCGCAAGTCTTAAATGAACGACAACACCCATCTCCATAAACTGATCCATCAGCTTCTTCGGGCGCTCCTGTCCATCCGGAATATTTAAGAAGACCTCATCCACCCATTCTCGGCAGACATACTCTGCGACGGTATTCTTATTTGCAACAACCGGAATATCCCCGTCAAGCATATCTCCGACACGGTCCGCATCGAGAATCACGACACCGGCAATCTTGAATCCATCATAATTGTGATTGCGGATATTCGTAACCACCTGATCGACCATGCTGTTGACCGTCACAATGATCAGGGAACGTTTCGTCGAATCTGCCATATAGGCAAGAACCATCTTCTTCCAGAGAATTCTTGTGACAAAGCTCAGGACTGCATACATAATCGCAATCATCAGCATCACATACCGGGAGTAGATCGAACTCTCCTTCGTCACAAACAGATAAAACGCCGTCATCAAAATCACAAGACAGACATGTTTTAACGTCGCCGTGAACTCGGAATAATAACCTCGCTTGAGAACATTTTTCATCGTCAGGAAAAACGCCATCACACACATATCAATAAGCAACATTGCAAGGTTTGTTGTCAAATAAATGCTGTCCCCATACGCCGTGATTCCACCATGCCGAATCGCATAGGCAACCAGATAGGCAATCTGGAGACAACAGAGATCAAGCGCAGCAAAGTCGAGATGCTTTAGCCAACCCTGCGTCTTTCTCTTGTACATAGCTTTTACCCTCCCCCCTAATTTTTTCTAATTCCTATATTTTCCTATATTTTTATATTTCTGTATAAGAAGTGATCTCTTGTCACTTCCTCGATAGACCAACCTTATTTGATAAAAATTCTCTTTTAACAAAGGGCTCTATGTCAATAGTTGGGGTGGGATTCATGAGAATCCTACTCCATTCCTGACATCAGAGCCATTTTTATATACAGCTCTGATACATCCTGTTTTTGGGCATGCCAAATAAGCCTCCCTCATTTACCGACCAATTTAA
>NZ_JBNMIQ010000047.1:0-13787 GCF_050873365.1 Brotaphodocola sp.
CGCTCCTGCCGTTCTGCGGACACCGGGATTTTCTCAAACTGGGAATGCCCGATGATGACCGCATCGTAATCGCCAGTGGCAATTCGTGCGCAGAACTTCTTTCTGCGGGCAGTCTCAAAGTCCTTTTTGCTTGCCACCAGCAGTTTTGCACTCGGATACAGACGCAGAAACTCGTTTGCCCACTGAAGGGTCAAATGATTCGGAACGACAAACATGGATTTCTGGCACAGTCCCAGCCGTTTTGCCTCCATAGCAGAAGCGGCCATCTCGAAAGTCTTACCGGCACCCACTTCGTGGGCCAGCAGCGTATTGCCGCCGTACAGCACATGAGCAATGGCATTCTGCTGGTGTTCCCGCAGCCGGATTTCCGGATTCATGCCGCCAAAGCGGATATGAGAACCATCATACTCACGGGGACGGGTACTGTTGAACAGCTCGTTATACTTTTCCACAAGTTCCGCGCGGCGATAAGGGTCTTTCCACACCCAGTTCTGGAACGCATCCTTAATGGCCTGCTGTTTCTGCTGGGCGAGGGTGGTCTCCTTTTTATTCAGAACCCGCTTCTGCTTGCCGTCTGCATCCTCCACGGTATCGTAAATACGAATATCCCGCAGATTCAGCGTATCCTCTAAAATCCGGTAGGCATTGGCACGGCTGGTGCCGTAGGTCATATAGGCATGGACATCGTTCCGGCTCGGTGTACTCTTGCCGGTAATCTGCCATTCTGCCGTCATGGGAGAGAATTTCACTTCAATATTTCGGCGCAGATAGAACGGCGGTTCAAAGGTTTCTTCCATAAACTGCTGGATATAATCCCGATTGACCCATGTGGCACCAAGACGCACATCAATCTCCGAAGCATCCAGGTCTTTTGGCTGTGCCTTCTTCAAATATTCCGCGTTCACCGCGAAGGCAGGGTCAGAGGCCGCAGCCAACTCTGCCACGCGGAGCTTTTCCCGGACATTGCCGGACAGATATTCATCAGCTGTTACCCAGCCGGTTTCCTCGCCGCCCTGCGTCATCGGGTCTTTGAAAATGACACCATGCAGTTCCTGCTGGATTTTTTCAAATTCTCCCGGTGTACCTAAAAGCTCCGACATATAGGGCAAATCCACTTTGCCGCGCTCTCCGATGGAGATTGCCAGAGCCTCTGCCGGAGTATCTACGCTGGTAACAGCCCGTTCCGGTCGAATCGTCCGTTTGGTGAACATATCCGCCTTGGATTCCAGCCTGCCGTTTTCATCTACATTTTCCAGAGAGCAGAGCAGATAATAAGACGAATCTTCTGAAAAAGCCTGCGCATTTGCACGGGAGTTGATAAGCCCATACTGATCGGCGAATCGGTCATAGGCTACATTCAGTTCCCGCTGTTTCTGGGCAATCGCGTCCTCCGGATAATCGTTCAGCTGATAGTCGATCAGTTCCTGCACAATGGTACGAAGCTCCACCATGCCCTTGATCCTGCCGGTGGCTGTCGCAGAAAGGTCAGCCTTTCGCATGATGCTGTTCTCACGGAAGTAGACATCCCCATCCACCACCGCATAGGAGAAGTTCTTTACATTGGGGTCTGCCGGAATGGTTTCGCCCTGCAAGGACAGTTCTTCCTCCGGTGCCAGCTCCTGCGCTTCATAGTGACCGCCGATATGCTGCACGGCCTCATGCAGCTGGTCTCCCAGATCCGCACCTGGAATCGGAATGACCGTACATTCTTCCTTGCCGTACTGGGTACTTTCCGTTGTAATCTCACCCAGTACCATTTCCGGGTGGTCAACAAAGTAGCTGTTGAGGGTAATCCCCTCCGATGTCAGCCCCAGATGCACCCAATCCGGTTCGATATCAATGGGATGGTCTCTCTTTTGCAGAAAAATGATATCCGACACTACATCTGTACCGGCATTGGCACGGAATGCGTTGTTAGGAAGTCGAATGGCTCCCAGCAGTTCTGCCCGCTGCGCCAGATACTTTCGCGCGTCCGGATTCTTGGAATCCATCGTATAGCGGCTGGTAACAAAGGCCACGATGCCACCGGGACGAACCTGATCCAGTGCCTTGGCAAAGAAATAGTTGTGGATAGAAAATCCGAGTTTATCATAGGGCTTATCGCTGACACGGTAGTTGCCAAAGGGCACATTGCCCACGGCCAGATCATAGAAGTCGCGGCGGTCGGTGGTTTCAAAGCCCGCCACCTTGATTTCTGCCTGCGGATACAGCTTCTGCGCAATACGCCCGGTGATGGAATCCAGTTCCACACCATACAGTCTGCTTCCCAGCATGGAATCCGGCAGCATACCGAAGAAGTTGCCGACACCCATCGACGGTTCCAGAATATTGCCTTTCTCAAATCCCATACCGTCCAATGCTTCATAGATTGCACGGATCACGGTAGGGCTAGTGTAATGCGCATTCAGAGTCGAAGCCCTTGCTGCGGCATATTCTTCTTCCGTAAGAGCTGCTTTCAGCTCCTTATATTCGCCTGCCCAGGCAGTTTTCTCTGCATCAAAAGCATCTGCCAGCCCGCCCCAGCCGATATAATTGGCCAGTGTTTCCTGTTCCTCCGGTGTCGCATCTCTGTGCTGGTTTTCCAAGGTTTTCAGCGTATAAATGGCATCCATGTTGGCACGGAATTTCTGCTTTGGACTGCCTTCGCCGAGGTGAAAGCTGTTGATGCGGTAGTTCTCCGCATGTTTTGCTTCATGCCCTGCCCGGAACGCTTCTTCTTTTCCAGGATTCAGATCAACCACCAGATTGTGCAGGTGAACATTTTCCTCATGCCCCAAAAGTCTTGCCAGATTTTCCTTACTTTCCGAGCGGAAAATCGGATACACGGAATCCGGGTCACGAAGCTCCACATCGAAAAGCCCGACTTTTTCAATCGTAAATGCCTTTCCGTCCAGATACAGCGTATCACCGACACGATAATCCGGCTGCACCGGAGCTGCGGGTTCTGGCTGCACAGTTGCAGGCTCTTTTTCAGCCTCCATGTTCCTGCCGCGAATCTCCTGCAACGCCTCTGATGCGCTTACATAATCGGCAAATGTCTGCACTTTTCCGTCCGAATATCCGTAATACTCTTCTTTAACATAATCCCAGATGGCAAACGCATCCTTATAATCCGGGAAATTATCGCCGGTCATCGTGACTACAAACCGTTCATCCGGTGCATAGCCTGACTCTCTGGCAAGTTCTCTGGCGTGTTCCTGCATTTCCAGCACCAGAGGATCTGCCTTTGCGTGAGCCGGTTCCTGTACTTCTTCGGATTCCACATCCGGGAATGGAATGTCCTGCTGCAAATCCTGTTTGCTCTGCTCAACATAGAGCCAGTCTTTGGCTTCCCGTTCCTGAACTTTTTTAATCAACTGCTGCCGGTAGGTCTCTGCCTCCCATTCGCTGGTAAACTCTTCGCTGACACCATCCGGCTCCACATGAATGCCGTCCTGAATATCATCCCAAACCGCATAGCCATCGTCAGTTTCCATCACGGTAAACCGCTGAGGTGCTGCCAACTCGCTACGGGCATAGATATCCGCAGCCGTATTCAGCATATTATCCACATGCTCATTTCCGGTATCGTAGCGTTCCGGCGGCGTTGGCGGAAATACATGGGCGGCAGTCGGCATAGGAAGCGGCGCACCATATTCCTGCTCCAGCTTCCGATACTCTTCCATTTCCAGCGCAGTCAGGTACTGACCATTTTCCACAAGCCGGTCTAACCGCTTATCCACCGCCGACCATGTGAGGCGCACTTCCCGGTCATGGTCATAATTGCGAAGCAGAATGCCTTTTCCGTTATAATCGGCAAAACCGCGACTGCCATCCATAAAGGTATAGCTGTGACCGCCGAGACCATATTCCGCTTTCAGGAATGCAGCTCGTTCTTTTGCGTCCCCTTGCTGCTGATACAGCGCATAAATACGAATTTTTCCGCCTTCAAAATTAGAGCCTGTCCGCAGCATCCGGTCGATTTCATCCTCAGAAATTACAAAAGCGGAGGGCTTTTCGCTCTCCGCTTCTCTGGCTGCATTCTCTGCCGCCGCATCAATTTTCTGAATCTGCTCTGCTTCGGACTGAAACAGGCTCATAAAGTTTAGCTGTTGATAAGTTCCGTCAGAATGACTTCCTCTGCCTGCGCTTTCAGCATGTTCATGTGCTGCACCCAGGCCATCTGGTTCAATTTCTTGTCCGGTGCCGGATTCGCTTTCAGAAGCTCCGCCATCATCTGCTCCATCCGTGCGGTCGCGGTCTCCTGAATCTCCCACAGGTGCGGGTACAGCTTCTCGGTCAGGATCAGGTGATTGTACAGCAGCGTGTTGTTCTCCTGCAGGAACGCTCTGCGCATTCTCCCATACTTGCCCAGGGGCTTCTGTTCCTGCACCGACAACTGGATGTCCGGAATCAGGTAATCGCCGTTCTTCGTGTAATTCAGCTCCATCATAGTTTTGGCTCCTTTCTGCCTGTTTATCTCTTTCATAGGTTCGGATCGTGCGTTCAATTTCCCGGAAGATCTGGCTGGACATTTCGCTGACCGCAGTTCCCAGCACATTGGCGGCAGCCTGCGTATTAAAATCAAAGATGTCCAGAAAATCCTCGTGTTCAAAATAGTCATCTGCATTGCCCACCGTCCGGGTAAAGACGGAATATGCGATGCTGACAGCGGCAGCTCTCTTAAAGGAAGCTCCGATGTTGAGTTCATCATATCCTTCCAGATAGGAATCTGCAACGATGTCACTGATCTGCCTGCGGTTTTCTTCCCAGTAATCCCTTGCAAGGCGTTCTGCCGCTTCCATAATGTGATTTTCCAGAGACCCGACACCGACTGGAACATCAAACGCCGTATCCAGTGCCCGAATGATCGGCTGCTCATGCTCCGCATTCATTTTCCAGAGCTGTACCGGGCGAGAATTCTTCCGTTCTCCGGTATCTGCCACATCAAATACATACCGAAGTTTCGGCTGCTCACCGCGCATGTCCAAAAGAGCAATGCCCTTGGAGCCGCGCTTCACATAGCGGTTCATCCGGTCATTCCAGAGATCGTACTCTGCACAGGCCGTTGCTTCCGGTCTCTGCTTATAGATCATCAGCTGCTCTGCAAAGGGATACTTATAAAGCCGTGCGGATGTGGTCAAAAACGCTGTCCACTGTTCTTTGCTGCCAGTGATCTGCGCCGCAGCTTCCTGCGCCATCTGCATATAATAAGCCGTTTTTGTCATCATCTGTCTTTTTCCTCCTCTCCTTTATTCGTCCGGATACAAATCCAGTGCCTCATATTCCGCATCCGTCATCTCTGCCAGTTTTGCAAGCAGCGAGGCCGTCCACCTGCGCAGGTTTCTGTCTCTGCCGGTCAGACTTTTCTGCATCGTCTGAAGCTCTGCAATCAGCCCTGTCCGTGTGCCAGGGCTGTAAAGCATCATGAGCATCCACTCGTCATCCGTAAAACGCATTTATAACTCCTTTTCTTCGCAGCACCTGCGAGGCGATGCAGGCGGCACCGCCTCCTGCTTTTCCTTCAGCTGATCCAGAACCGAAGCTTTCTCCACCGGTTCTTCCTTCTTTCCGTTATTGATCACGCCGTCAATCATACCGTAATCGTCTTCCATTGCCATTTCTGCGGCTTTCAGGTAATTCTCCGGTTTCAAAAATCCGGGCAGCTCCTGGAAGCCGATGGAATCCACATAGTGACAGCTTACAACACCATTCTGCCGTAAAGCCACGATGTCAGACACAGAAAGACTATGCCCAGTAAAATCATCAGGGCGGGAAACATTGAATTTCGCATACAGTTCCTCCAACATCGTATTCTGATCCTTGTAGGGAAGAAGCGGAGCCGTATACACCACCTCATAATGGTCAATATCCGGTTCCAGCCCCATCCGTTCCAATTCGCGCATAGACGAAAAGCGTTCATATACCGTATCCTCGCTGCGGCGAAGCTGCAAAATCGCATACTGGTCGGTAGCACTGTCGAGAAATGCCATCATTCTTTCGTCCGGTGCCTGCGTTCCATGCACTTCATCCCATTTTTCAATTCTTGCCATCGTTCATTTCTCCCTTCTCCATAAACGGCAGGCCGTTTTTCTTTGCTTCCTGTCGCTGCTGTTCCCGCCGCTTTTCACTATAAGGCGGTCGGATACCGACGCAGCGTTTCGGAATCGTATAAGTGACCGACCCATGCTCCCGGTGCTCCAAAATAAACTGCTCCGGATACTGTTTTCGCAGTTCCCGAAGCTTCTTAATCAGGCGGCTGTCATGGGTGTAAATACTGGCGGTATCCAGTTCATTGTCAAAATTGATGACGGTTTCCTGCTCCGTCTTCGTAAGCTTGTACTTCATCGCTCCGCCTCCTTCGCCTTGGCAGCTTTCACCGGCGTATCCGTTTTGGACGATAAATCCGAGAGTTTACCCAGCACAGATTCCCGTCTGCTGTTTTCTGCATTCTCTGCACGATCACAAAGTTCATCATAGTCAATCCGCGTCATGGTACGGCCACCGAACCCATAATCTATGAGAATCTGGTCTCTGGCTGCATTCATGCTGATTTCCGGGTTGTCGATCTGTCCACCGTCAATTTCCGTAAAGTCCTTATGATACAAGGTATAGTCGTAACCGTCCTCACAGGTCTGAATGGCAAGAAAGCCCTTGCTTCCCAAATCCCATGCACTGCGTTCTTCCGTAATCAGCGGCTCCGGGCGGCATGTACCACCGCCGCGTTCCAGCATTTCTGCCAGCTGGCAGATGTGCAGAACATCATACCCAAGGCGCAGATGATATTCGTCCATATATTCGCAGCGGGCTGAAAATTTCCGATTCGGATACTCAATCTCCACCGCACTGCCATCCGGAATTTTGAACCGATCCTCGTAGCTGCTGGTGATAAACCGGATGTTTTTTGCATTCTCCAGCTCAGGATCAGCCTTTTTCATCTGCCAGAGAACCTTTCTGCCGCCGCGTACCTGCTCCAGCATCTCCGGGGCTACCGGTGCAATAGCAAGACCAGCAAGCTGGGGAATCTTCTGGAGTGCCGCCATCCTCGCGCTTTCTTCCAGCGTAGGAAACGGCTGTTTATCCAACACATCCCAGCCAATGTGGCCCTCTGCAATCTGCACCTTGCTGTCCATATCAAAGCAATGGAATTCCACGCCGTCCTGCTTTTCCTGCAAGGAAAGCAGAGCGACATTATCCACCAGATAAGCTGCATTCATCATTTTCATGCTCATTTTTTACCTCCAAACTCCAGCTTAAATGCTGCTGCACCGTCCTCGCCGGTCTCTACATGAACGGTTGTGTCATAGTAACGATTGGACTTCTTGGAATAGCAATGGGTAAGCCGTGCTTTTCCCTGATTTACCAGTTGCTTTGCCAGTTCCTCTGTCATCTGCTTTCCCAATGTCTGAAAGAATCTGTTTTCCTTCCAGAGTGCAAATTTACAGTTCTTATCCCTGCAAAACCAACCCTTTGCCGTTTCACAGACATCACTGCCGCAGGCGGGACAGGAGCCAATGACCTTGCGTTCCGGCTGCATCAGCACATCAGCACCTTTTACGGCCTCGTAGGTTTTAACAAGTCCGCTGACCATGCTGCTGATTTCTTCCATAAAGGCATCGCTGTCATACTCGCCATGTTCTATTTTCAGCAGTTTTTCCTCCCAGTCTGCCGTCATGGACGGGGACTGAATCTGTTCCGGCACCACCGTCACCAACGCATTTCCCTTATCCGTAGAGAAAAGGTATTTTGTTTTCTTATCGCCCCTGCGTTCGATAAAGCCTTTCTGCACCAGTTTTTCGATGATAGCAGCGCGTGTGGCCGGTGTGCCGATGCCTTTTCGCTCTACGCCATCCGGAAATTCATCCGAGCTGGCACTTTCCATTGCTGAAAGCAGAATATCTTCGGTAAACCTCTTGGGTGGGCTGGTCTTACCTTCTTTCAGATCGACACCGGCAAGTTCCAGTGTCATGCCTTCCGAAAGTATCGGAAGTTCACCTGCCTCTGCATTCTTCTCAGCATCTTCAACTGCCTTTCCTGCATATCGCCTCCAGCCCATATCCGTGACTGTTTTGCCTTTCGTGCTGAACTTCTGACCGGCGCATTCTGCTTCCACTATGGTTTCTGCATAGAGGCAAGGTGTTCCGACTGCACAAATCAGCCGCACCGCCAACAGAGTAAGAATCGCCTGTTCTCCACTGGGAAGAGAGAAAATGTCATAACCTGCCGCTGTTTTTGTAGGGATAATGGCATGGTGATCAGTGACTTTCTTGGAATTGATGACCTGCGCTGCATTCACCGGTGCCAACACATCCGGCTGAATCTGAAAGCTCTGCTGGATCACAGAAACAAGTTCCGGTACCAGCGGTGCCATATCATCCGTCAGATACCGGCTGTCGGTACGGGGATAGGTTACGAGTTTCTTCTCGTACAGAGCCTGTGTGTAATCCAGGGTCTGCTGGGCAGTGAATCCCAGCTGCCGGTTTGCTTCTCTCTGAAGCGAGGTCAGATCAAACAAGGCCGGGGGCTTCTCTGATTTTTCTTTCTGCTCCACCTTAGTAATGATGGCACTTCCCGCCTGACAGCACTCTGCCACCAGTTTTTCTGCTTCTGCTTTTTCTTTCATCCGCTCACCGCCCGCTTGGAAATCCCGGAATTTTAATTCTGCCGAGTAGAATGGTTCCGACTTGAACGCCCGAATAGCTGCATCCCGCATGACCACCATCGCAAGCGTTGGTGTCATCACGCGCCCCACATTCAAGGTCTGCCCATACAGACATGAGAAAAGCCGGGTGGCGTTGATTCCGACAATCCAGTCGGCACGCTCCCGGCATAAAGCCGCCTCATATAAGGCATCATATTCTGTTCCCGGTCGGAGCTTCTGAAAGCCTTCCCGGATCGCACTGTCCTCCATCGAGGAAATCCAAAGTCGTTCCACCGGCTTTTTGCAGCCGCACTGATGGTAAACCAGCCGGAAAATCAGTTCTCCCTCACGCCCTGCATCGGCTGCACAGATCAGACTCTCCACATCTTTCCGCTGCATGAGCTTTTTCAGGATTCCGAACTGCTTTTTAGTGCTGGCAGATACCTGATACCGCCAATGATCCGGCAAAATCGGAAGATCATCATACCTCCACTTGGCATACTTTTCATCATAGGCTTCCGGCTGGGAAAGTTCCACCAGATGCCCCACACACCAGCTGACAAGGTAGCCATTGCCCTCCATATAACCGTCTCCGCGCTGATTTGCCCCGATCACCTTCGAGAGACTCATGGCAACCGAGGGCTTTTCCGCTAATACAAGCTTCATTCGATACTGCTCCTTTCGTAAAAAAATTAGCAGCCAGGCACCGAAGCGCATGACTGCTATGTAAGGAACGGTATTCTATTTTAGAACTACAAATTGGAAGTTGGCTATTTCCTATACCTATGATTTCTTATCAAAGAGGCTGCATCATTTCAAGGATAATGCCATCCGGGTCTCTGAAATAAAACGCTCTGCTTTCCCCAAATCCATCTGCCCTAAAGTCGAAATATTGCGGTTCAGATAAGCACTCCACATGATTTTCAATCAGGGTTCTGTAGACAGAATCTATGTCATCCGTGTAGAAGCACACTTCTGAGATGGATGTCGTAAACAAGTCGGATTGTTCTTTATGGATTTCGCTGTCTACAAACTGAATCAGCTCAACCGGTGGTGCTTCAATAGCCTTGGAGCCATTCAAATAAGCAACTCTTGCTTTGCAATTTGACTTGCGAAACATTTTATCTGTTTCTTCGCCTTCCATAAAAATCTCTCCTTGAAACTCAAGTCCAAGAATGTCTCTGTAGAAAGCAATAGAGCGATCCAAATCAGAAACCGTTAATCCAACGTGATAAATTCTTCCGACCATATATTCCTCCTACAATTTCTTTATTTCGTAAAATTCCGAGTTGTATCACTGTTCTTATTCTCTATTTTATCATATATCACCTACAGTTCCCATAGCTTCATGGCTCAAAATACTCCATTCACAAACCATTTAGCTATGTAAAAGGGACGGCTTCTCAGCCGCCCCACCGGTCAACGCTGCCTTAATCAGACAGGTTCATCATCCGATTCTGCTTCGTAATCCTCGTTTACATCCACTTCTTCGTTCTCGTCACCCTCATCCTCCGGCAGCTGGAGCGCATCTTCATCGTGATAATCCGCATCAGGGTCTGGCTGATTTTTCTTAGATGCAGGCTTTACACCCTTCATCTTGATATAGAGATAACCGCCGACACCGGCTGCACCAATCACAAACAGAAGCAGCATAATCATCGGAAGCGGAGATGCTTTCTTCTGCGCATCCTCTGTTTTCTGCTCTTCCGGTGCCGGTTCCGTCTCCTGCGGCTTTTCGGTTTCCGCAGGTTCCGTGACTTCCGGTTCCTTTTCCTGATACTTGGCAGCTTCCTCTTCATCCATCAGAGCAAGCAGATCGGCCTCATCCACCATGTTCAGGAAATGCACATTCTGGTTGCCATCTTTATCGCGGTCGATAATCAGATAAAACGTGTTACCAGCCTTTGTCACCAGCGTGATGAACTGCTGGCTGGATTTATCTTCTTCCACACCGATATCATCCACCAGCGTCATATTTCCTTCCGGAGTCAAAGCTGCACTGGATTCCTTCTCATCCTCGGATGACATTCCGCCCTGCATCAGATCCAGAAACAGCTTCAGCGCATCTTCACTGAACATGCTGCTGTCTTTTGCGGAATCCGTGACATTCAGGTACTTTCCATGTGCATACCCCGTTTTGCCGTTGAAGTTCACCTTATACCAGTCACCGCATTTTTCGACAATCTCCACCGTATCACCGGAATGCAGATATCCGATAATTTCCTGATCCATGCCTGGACCGGAACGAAAATGCAGGCTGGTGATACCCGGCACCACCGTACCAGTCTGCTTTTGGGACTTTTCGCTGCCGATGTTGTATTCCTTGCCACCCACCGTAACGATCAGGTTCCCATCCGCATCCGTAGAGACCTCATAGCCATCCGGCAGCACCTGCATATCCGGGTCGATTTCGATGCTGTCGGTATTGTCCGTTTTCCCTGCATTTGCACTTTCTGCTGCATCCGCTTCCTGCGCAGCAGTACTGACAGACGTGTTCTTCTGCACATCATCGCCCGTATAGGCAAATGCAGTGGTCGTAAAGGTTCCTGCCGCCATCACACTGGCAAGCAGCATTGCCATCATCTTTTTCATTCCATATCCTCCGTTTCTTTCTCATCCAGTTTCAGGTTCTCCGGGTTGGGAACCGCAGCCTGTGCCATCCGAATGATGACTGCCAGCTGTTCCGGGGTCAGGCTCTGGGCATGTACCATTTCACAGATTTCGCTGTTTTCCTGTTCGTGGTACTTTCTGTCCCATTCCTTTCTGCGCTCCTCCCACTCATCGCGTTTCCTGCGGGCTTTCTCCCGCTCCGCAGCAATCTTTTCCAGTTTCAAGCTCATATCATTTCCTTTCCGGGCGAATAAACGCCCTGTTTTTATCGAATTCTTCCCATGCAGTAATAGTGCTGCCGCCAGTAGTTCGTCTCAATGGAAGCATAGGAAATTGGGTTGCCGCAGTGAATCATCATCCCGTTGCCGACATAAATGCCCACATGGGACGCTCCGCTGGTGTTGTAGGTTTTCTGGAAGAAGATCAGGTCTCCGGGCTTTGCTTCACTCTTAGGGATAATGTCGCATTTTCCCATCAGACCGTTGGCCGTCTGCCTGCCTACATTCCAGCCATTGCCGCAGTGGTTGATGACCCAGCTGACAAAGCCGGAACAGTCAAAGCTGGTACTCGGCGAGCTGCCGCCCCAAACATAGGGATAACCGAGATATTTCTCTGCTTCGGTAATCATCTTCCGGAATTTTTCATCCGTCAGAGCTTCGCCCGGAATGTCGTAATCCTGGTATTCTCCGCTGGAACCCGCGCCATCCGGCGTTGCAAAGGCTATGCCTGCAAACAGGTCATCCCGATTGCCCCGGCACTCCAGTGTGACTTCGTATCGTTGCAGCTGGTCATCTGTAAGGCCGGAATTTCTTGCAACATAGTCAACGCCCCGATTGAGCAGTGTTACATTGAGGATTTTATACTCATACTGTACCGTCACCTGATAGGTGTAGGTGTGTCCGGTTCCGGTGATTGGATTGTAGCGATAGCCCACACGGGTTTCTTTCCTCGTCCGGATTTCCACCTTTTCCACCAGCTTCAACTCATACTGCGCTTCAAAAATACTCTGGAGCCGCGCCTGCACCTGGCTTCTCGTATAGTTCTCAAATTCTACGGTCAACAGAGAAGCAAGCTCATATGGATTGTGACCAATCTCTGCCAGATTGTAGCGATACTCGTCATAACCCGGATGGTCGGTTTCAATGCGGTCGATTTGTTTGCGAAGTTCATCTTCCAGCTTGGTATAATCCGTCTCCACGCCTTTCAAATCTTCATCTTCTGCCGTGTAGGAAGTCCCCAGCACCACATTGCCGCCGCCATTGATCAAGACAGAGCATGACGAAACCGACCCGGCAATCACCAAAACAAGCAGTCCCACAGCTGCGATAACGATGATGATATGCGAGTGGCTCTGTACAAACTGAAATGCCTTTTCTGTCATGCTAGCAGTACCCTGCGCAGCTTTGGCTGTGCCAGCTGCTGTGTTCTCCGCAGCGGCCGCACCTGCCTTCGTAGCGGCATACTCTTTTTTGATAGCCTGCTTCTGCCGCCATCTGGAAAAGAAATTCGAGCCAGCCTGCGGATCAGACTTCATGCGTTCCGCAAAGATGGAATCCACAGCATCTTTATCTGCCTTTTTCTCCAACCGCTCCAGCTTTTTGTACTGCCGCAGCTTTCGACCATATTGGAACCTGGAACCGGCACGGGCTGCACCTTCCGCTGAACCTTCAGTAAAATGAGCTGCCTCCACACCGGAATTATTATCCTGGTCGGCATTGCGCACCCCCTGATGTGCTTTGGCTGAAAGTGCATCTGCCGCAAGATTCCCCGGTTTCTTTGGCTTTCCGCCCTTTTTCCCGGAAGCCGCTGCATTCTTCTTCGCTTTTACTTCCTGCTCTGATTTCAGCTTCTTGCTACGCATCTTGGCAAGATCGGCTTCGTGACGAATCTGCCTTCGGTGTTCCGCTTTTTTCTTGCTGCTGTCTCCCGTACTGCTATCGGCAGTTTTGTTTCTGGAATCGCGAAGGGTGTTCTCCGCACCCTCGCGCTCCTGCCGCAGCTTGTCTCCGAGATTCGGATTTTTCTTGCCAGCCATCGCTTACACCTCCTTCGCTTCCTGCACTTCGGTTAATTTTGTCGTCATAATCCGGTACAGTTCCAGATCGGTCGGGAAACGATCAACGAACGGCAAAATCACATTTCCATAGAACAGCAATCCTTCGCCTTCGCCTGAGTGGGTCACATAGGACAGCTGGTGCGGGCTGATATTCAGCTGATCCGCCAGAATCTGACGGTCACCGGCTGCCTGATTCAGCATATAAATGAAGTCGCTGTTCTCAAAAATGTTCGTCACTTCACGGGAAGAAAGCAGGTCTTTTACGTTCTGGGTGATTCCGGTGGGAATACCGCCCCATTTACGGAATCGCTTCCAGATTTCCACGCTGTAGGCCGCTGTCTGCTCTTCTTTCAAAAGCAGATGGAACTCGTCCATATAGTAGCGGGTGGCTTTACCAGCATTACGATTGGCGGTCACACGCCCCCAAACCTGATCCTGCACCACCAGCATACCGATCTTTTTCAGCTGCTTGCCCAGCTCCTTGATGTCATAGCAGACCAG
>NZ_JBNMIQ010000048.1:0-11828 GCF_050873365.1 Brotaphodocola sp.
AATAACTGAATAACTGAATAACTGAATAACTGAATAACTGAATAACTGAATAACTGAATAACTGAATAACTGAATAACTAGAATTATAGCATAGGTGAGAACTCAATTCAACTGTAAAAACAAAAACTTACTCTAAATATCGAAAAAAGTCTAAATTTATGGGGGCATCTCAGCTTGCAGGTTTTACACAGAGGAGCCTTGAAACTAGATGCGCTCCATCGCTGAGAGTATCCAATGCGAACCCGTGTTGAGGCGTCGGTGTTTAGGTCGCGTATTTTGCGACCTTATGCACCGCTACGCCGAAACCCGGAGCGAGAGCGTGTTCGCATGGATCTACTCAGTCGATGGAGCGCCCAAAATAATTCCCTAAAAAGCTCAACAGGTAACTCGAAATCTCAAAATCTCAAAATTTCAAAATTTCAAAATTTCGAAATCACCTTCAACTACTTAAACTTAAATATTCTTCGGGAAGATTCTGCTTCCGTAACGTCCCGCAAACACATGACCTTCCTCATCACGAATCGCAGTCAGGTAAATATCGGAATATTTCTTGCGAACCATTCCCTGATACGGATAAACCGCCTGAAGCTCCACTGCCTTTCCATTGACAAGCATCGTCAGGCTTCCATTCTCATCCTTGAGTTCAAACGCATCGCCCTCTCCAGACACATACGTTCCGGCAAGCTCTCTGCGCTCTTCCTCGCTCCACTCACGCTTTCCGTGCTCTTGGCGCTCCTCAGAAACCTCAAGACCACAGTATGCGCGAAGTGCTCCATCTGCAATCGCAGCCACAGACACATCCATCGTATTGCACAGAACCACAATGCCGACTTCCTCCTGCGGGCAGAATGAGAAATTGGAAGAAACTCCCGGCAGACTTCCGCCATGCTCATAGACAGCGCGGTCTCCAACCTGCTTTGTCTCAAGACCATATCCGTAGTAGACACCCGGCTTCATGAACTGTCTCGGCTTCTCCATCTCCTGAACGGAATAGCGATCCACAATGCGGTTTCCGTTTCCTGCAACGCCTTCATTTAAGTACATCACCGCATACTTCATCATGTCGCCCAGCGTGGACTTCATCGCTCCGCCACCGTGAAGCACGAACGCATCATTCTGGTAATCGCGGTCTGCTCTCCACTCTCCATTTTCAAAAGAGTACAGAACCGCTGCATTCTCATCCAATGTATTGCGGATAAAGCTCGTGTTACTTCTGTCCATGCCGATCGGCTTTAAGACATGCTTGTCGAGATACTCTGCAAACGAATCGCAATCAGAGTGACGGCGCACAATGTCAGACAGCAGTCCGAAACCATCATTGCAGTAGCTCATACGCTGACCCGGACGTCCTGTAAAACGAGTCTGGTTGTCAAGACGCTCTGCGACAAGGCGGATTCCCTCATCAGCAAAGTCCTTGCGGTAAATCAGCTCCTTCTCAAGCGTATCCTCGATTCCCATCGCCTGAGCCGTCTTGTCCACAACGATACGCGGAAGCGGGAAATAACCACCACTATGGCACATCAGATGCCACAGCTTCACCGGCTGATCCTGATTCTTGTTTGTGAACTCCGGAATATATTTAGAAACCGGATCATCCACCGAGAGAATTCCATCCATCTGCATCTGCATGATTGAGAGAGCCGTGAAAGACTTCGTCACAGATGCCATACCAAAGATCGTGTCACGGTTGATCGGGAGCTTGTTCTCCTCATCTCGATAACCGAAATACTGCTCGTACTGGATCTCTCCCTTTGCATTTACGATGCCGACTGCAACGCCACGCGCACTGCAATCCTCCATCACCTGAGCGACAAGCGCCTCTAACTGCTTCTTTCCTTCTTCTGTCATACGGTTCATGAGAACATCTCCTTTTTCAGGCTACGGATTCCAAGACCAGCCTCAGAAGACAGGACGAGATGTCTCGTATCCTTGACATCAAATCCACCCTCAAACGGCAGTGCCTTCAAGGAGAACGTTGCGTCCAGATCTGCACGGGTGATATTCTTCATTCCTGCGCCGAGGGAAGCTGCTGCGGTGATACCGATACCGCTCTCCTCTGCCATACATCCGAGCATACATTCGACACCAGCTGCCTCAGAGATTGCGACAATCTTCTTTGCCTCGTAGATACCGCCACACTTCATCAGCTTGATGTTGATGTAGTCCACTGCACGCTCAGATACAAGGCGCAGAGCATCCTTGGAATCCCAACAGCTCTCATCTGCCATGATCGGCACACTGCTGTGAGCCGTGACAAACTTGAGTCCCTCGAAATCAAATCTCGGAACCGGCTGTTCTACCAGCTCAATGTCATACTCATTTAAGCGGGCAATCAGATCAACCGCCTCTTTTGCATTCCAGCCCTGGTTTGCATCCAGACGGATCTTCACGTCATCGCCGACAGCCTCACGGATTGCGCGAACTCTCGCAAGATCGGTTGCAAAATCCGTTCCGACTTTTGTCTTGATCACATTGAATCCAGCCTTCACATGCTCTCTCGCACGCTCTGCCATCACCTGCGGATCGTCAATGCCGACTGTCATATCGGTCTCGATTTCACCGGACATACCGCCGAGAACCTTGTAAAGCGGAAGATTTGCGCTCTTTCCGATGATGTCGTGGCAGGCAATATCGATCGCTGCCTTTGCCGTTCCACAGTAAGCGACTGCACGGTTCATCACAGCATATACCTTCTCCATATCTCTCGGATCAACGCCGATCAGCTTCTCCTTGATGCGCTCGATCGTTGCAATCGTGCCCTCAAGATTCTCACCGGTGATGAACGGTCCCGGAGAACCCTCTCCATATCCGGTGATTCCTTCATCTGTTTCCACCTCAACCAGACAGCTGACCGCATGTGTGATCAGACCGAGAGAAATGCGGAACGGGCGCACAAGCGGCACCTGCATCTTGTAAATCTTGATATCCGTGATTTTCATGACACTACGCTTCCTTTCACATGTTTCTTTTTTAT
The DNA here is from genome assembly GCF_050873365.1 of Brotaphodocola sp. Taxonomy (GTDB): domain Bacteria; phylum Bacillota; class Clostridia; order Lachnospirales; family Lachnospiraceae; genus Brotaphodocola. Next base: position 2,975 of record NZ_JBNMIQ010000048.1, read on the forward strand.
TTTTTTTAATCAAAGTTTTATTTTCTAAACCAAAGCGTGTTTGACACCCTGCCCCAAAAGAGCAGATGCCAAACACACCTTGATTACAGATATTTAAGTATTAAGTATTAACACAATTTTATTAAGTACATGATGTACAACAGGTTTTACTTGCAACCATCGCAGAAATGGCAGGCACACATATGACCATTTCCGAGATCGCGAAGCTCCGGCTTCTGCGTGGAGCAGATGTCCTTTGCCATAAAGCAACGCGTGTGGAAGATACAGCCTGCCGGCGGGTTTGCCGGGCTCGGAAGATCGCCCTGAAGAATGATCTTCTTTCTCGTGGAATGGCGCTCCGGCATCGGGATTGCAGACAGAAGAGCCTGCGTATACGGATGGGACGGATTTGCAAAGAGTTCCTTCTTATCCGCCATCTCCACAACATGACCGAGGTACATAACCATGACACGGTCAGAGATGTGCTTGATAACACTCAAGTTATGGGAGATGAAGATGTATGCCATTCCCATCGAGTTCTGCAACTCTCTCAGCAGGTTCAGCACCTGAGACTGGATCGAAACATCAAGTGCCGATACCGGCTCATCGCAGACAACGAGGGACGGACCGAGCACGATTGCGCGCGCGATACCGATTCTCTGACGCTGACCACCGGAGAACTCGTGCGGGTAACGGTTGTAATACTTCGGGTTCAGACCTACGACCTCCATGACCTTGAGCACCTGAGCGCGGGTCTCCTCAGCGGTCTTGTAGCGCTTCTGGATGTTTAACGGCTCCGCGATCACCTCGCCGACCGTCATTCTCGGGTTCAGGGATGCATACGGGTCCTGGAAAATGATCTGCATGTCTGCACGCATTTTTCTCAGTTCCTGACCGGAAGCTTTTCCGAAATCTTTGCCCTTGTAAAGGATCTGACCGGAAGTCGGCTCAATCAGACGCAGAACCGAACGACCCATCGTCGACTTTCCACATCCGGACTCACCTACGACTCCAAGAGTTTCTCTCGGATTTAAGGTGAAGGACACATCATCAACTGCCTTGATCCAGGACTTTTCTTTTGCGAAAAAGGACGATCTCGCCGGGAACAATTTTCGCAGATTTTTGACCTCTAACAGAGGGGTCTTGTCATTTGCTTCGCTCATCAGACGTTCTCCTCCCATTCTTTTGTATACTTAAAGCAACGAACCTTGCGTCCTTCTGCCTCCACAAGCTCCGGCATCTTCTGCTTACAGATCTCACGCGCCTGCGGACATCTCGGACAGAATGCACAGCCCTTTGGCATATCATCAAAGCTCGGAACCATGCCCTTGATCACGCTCAGTTCCTTCGTGTCATCGTCATCGAGCTTCGGGATGCACTTCATCAGACCATCGGTGTACGGATGCATCGGCTTCTCAAAGATCTGGTCACAGGTCGCATGCTCAACCACCTTGCCGGCATACATAACCATGACATCATCGGCAACCTCTGCGATAACGCCGAGGTCGTGGGTGATCATCATGACAGACGTACCAGTCTCATTTTTCAGCTCGTTGATCAGATCGAGGATCTGCGCCTGAATCGTCACATCAAGTGCGGTCGTCGGCTCATCACAGATCAGCATTTCCGGGTTACAACAAAGTGCCATTGCGATCATGACACGCTGACGCATACCACCGGAGAGCTGGTGCGGATACTCGTCGAAACGGCGCTCCGGAAGCGGGATCTTAACGAGTTTGAGCATCTCGATTCCGCGCTCTCTCGCCTGACGCTTCGTCATATTTTCATGAAGAAGCAGAGCCTCTGTGATCTGCTCTCCGATCGTGTAAACCGGGTTCAGAGAGGTCATCGGCTCCTGGAAAATCATCGCGATCTGCTTACCGCGGATCTGACGCATCTGATCTTCCGTCTTATGTAAGAGGTCTTCGCCCTCAAAGAGGATCTCTCCGCCCTCGATCTTTCCCGGCTTCTCCACCAGACCCATGATCGAGAGGGATGTGATACTCTTTCCGCAACCGGACTCTCCTACGATTCCAAGGGTTTTTCCCTTTTCCACATCAAAGGACACATCGTTGACAGCCTTTACCAGACCGGCCTGCGTGTGGAAATAGGTCTTCAGATTTTTTACCTGTAAAATTTTCTCTGCCATTTCACACACCTCCTTAGTTCTTTAACTTCGGGTCAAGCGCATCTCTCAGACCATCGCCGAAGATATTGAATGCGATAACCGTGATCATGATTGCCACACCTGGCATAATGCTGTATACCGGGCGGTAGCTGATGAACGTCTGTGCCGCACTGATCATGTTGCCCCAGGACGGAGTCGGAGGCTGAATACCGATTCCAAGGAAGCTCAAGGATGCCTCGTACATGATTGCGTTCGGGATACCGAGCGTTACGAGAACGATGATCGTGGACAGGCAGTTCGGAACGAGTCCCTTCATGATGATCCAGTAAGTAGAAGCTCCGCAGGCACGGCTCGCCTCGATGTACTCCTTCTCCTTCAACTGCATAACCGAACCACGGATCATACGAGCGGTACGAACCCAGGTCAGAAGACCGAGTGCGATGAAGAGGTTGAGCACGCCTTTTCCGAGGAAGGTCATGATTGCCATTGCAAAGATCAGATCCGGGAATGCCTGGAAGATCTCCATGATACGGGAGATCGTGTTGTCAATCCAACCGCCGTAGTAACCAGCTAAAGAACCGAGGGTGACACCCACGATCGAAGCGATGACCTGAGCGACGATACCGATGCTGATCGAAACGCGGGAACCGTAAATGATTCTCGAGAGAATGTCACGACCGAACTCGTCCGTTCCAAACGGATGTGCCATACTCGGTGCTGCTAAAACGGCACTGTAATCCTGGAACGTCGGATCATACGGAGCAATCAGCGGTGCAAAGATTGCCATCAGTACCAGAAGAATCAGAAGACCTGCACAGAACATTGCCATCTTGTTCTTCTTTAAGCGACGAAGGCTGTCGCCGTAAAAGCTCGAGTACTGCATGCCATTTTCCATGACATCCTGTTCGAACTGTTTCTGTTTGTTAAAAAATCCAAATACTTTCTTTGCCATCTCTTAGGCCGCTCCTTTCCCGTAACGGATCCGCGGATCCAGAAATGCGTAAGAAACATCCACAAGCAGATTTACCACAACGAAGACGAAGGCGATGTACATAACCGTTCCCTCAAGAAGTGGCAGATCTCGGTTTGACATTGCATCTACGGCAAGTTTACCGATACCCGGGATGGAGAATACCTTCTCAATCAGCATGGAACCAGTCAGCATGTAACCGAAGTCGGTTCCGACAAGCGTTACGATCGGAATCATCGCATTCTTGAGCGCATGCTTTAAGATAACCGCCCAACGCTTTACACCCTTTGCCTTTGCGGTACGGATGTAATCCTGTCCAAGAACCTCCAACATACTGGTACGAGTGATTCGTGCCATATTTCCTGCATAACGAGCACCAAGCGCGATACTCGGCAGGATATAAGCCGAAACGGAATCAAATCCGGAGATCGGCAGAATATTCAACTTTAATCCGAAAATAATCTGAAGAATGATTGCTACCCAGAATGCCGGTGCAGATACACCGATGATTGCAAGTACCATAACAACGGTATCGATTCCTTTTCCACGCTTTACAGCAGCGAAGATACCGCACGGAATTCCGATAATTGCAGCAAATACAAAGGACATGCAAGCCAGCTTTACTGTTACCTTAAAGCAACGCATAAGCGCGTCCGTTACAACCTCTTTGGTAAAATAAGAAGTTCCAAAATCAAGATGAACCGCACCCTTGATAAAATTGAGATACTGTACATAATAAGGCAGATCTAACCCCAACTCATGACGAACTTTTGCGATCGTCTCCGGATCTGCACGCTTCTCCAGCATCAGAGCAACCGGATCACCCGGAACCACCTGAAGCAGGACGAATGTAATCAGACTGATGCCTACCAGAACAAAGATTGTCTGTACCAGGCGTTTTGCCGTGTATGAAAGCATTGATTTTCTCCTATAATAGTGAGAAAGGAAGGCTGTAAAACGCGCACAGCCTCCCTCTTCTCAGAACATTTGTATAAGTTTGCGCAAATGACTACTGAATATCTGCGTTCTTCCAGAACATACGGAAGGTAGAATCCATCTGGAATCCGCTGATCTTCGGGTTCAGCAGGTAGAACTTGGTCTCATTGTACAGAGGAGTGGTTGCCCAATCTTCTCTGGTCATGATGTGCTCTGCCTTTGCGTAAATCTCCTGACGCTCTGCATCATCGGTGGTTGCAATACCATCCTCAAGTAACTGGTCGAACTCATCGTTGTGCCAGAAGCTGGAGTTGGTATCGGTCTTGGTCATCGGATACAGCATGCTCTCCGGATCTGCGTAATCAACATACCAGTTAGCAATACCACAATCAACGCCACCGCTCTTCTTCATATCAGACCATGCTGCGGAGTCAACCTGCTCAACCTCTACGTTGATGCCTGCTGCCTTTGCCTGCTGCTGGAATGCAGTTGCGATTGCAACGTTACCCTGATACTTGGTGTTTACAGTTACACGCAGATCAATACCATCCGGATATCCTGCCTCAGCAAGGAGCTGTTTTGCCTGCTCCGGATTGTACTCGAACTCCGGAAGGCTATCATCATGTCCGATGATTCCAGCCGGGATGTAGGAGGTCGGAACCGTAGCGGTGCCATGCAGAATGCTGTCGCAGATGGACTTACGGTCGATGGAAAGAGCGATTGCCTCTCTTACCTTTGCATCCGGGAAGGTCTTGGAGTTTACAGTCAGGCTGTAGCATCCGGTCGGCTGGAAGCCATGCATCTGATCCTTCAGATCCGGGTTGCTGGAGTATACCGGGTAGATGGACGGGTCTACATCAACATAGTCTACATTGCCCTTCTGGTACTCAAGAACCTGAGTGTTTACATCCTCGATGAACTTGTAATCAAGACCATCCAGCTTTACGCCGTCATCATGATAATCCTCAAAACGGGAAAGAGTTACACCAACGCCGGTCTGATAGCTGTCCATCTTGAACGGGCCAGTACCGTACAGAACGCTCATACCCCAGTTATCTCCTGCCTCCTCGCAAGCATCCTGCGGATAGATTGCGCAGTAAGCGGTAGACAGAACAGAAAGGAACGGAGCATACGGCTTCTTCAGCTGAATCGTGAAGTGGGTATCATCCTGAACCTCGATGCCGGACAGCTCGTCTGCGGTACCAGCGCTCAGCTCATCATAACCTACCACGTTCTCCAGCAAGGTTGCCATCTTTGCCATCTTAACCAGACGCTCGTAAGAATACTTTACGTCAGAAGCCTTCAGAGTCTCACCGTTGTGGAACTTCACATCCGGAAGAAGCTCGAAGCTGTAAGTCATCTGATCATCAGAGATTGTCGGCATGGAAGCTAACAGGGTCGGCTCCAGACCGTTCTCCGTCGTGGTCAGCAGGGACTCCGTGATGTTATCTATGATCTTCATAACGATGCTGTAAGTGTACTGCTGCGGATCCAGCGCTACCTGCGGATCTACGGCTGCAACTCTTACAATCTTTCCAGAACCATCCGTTGTGGTTTCTGCGGCAGAACTCTCTGCTGTTGCACTTGTCTCAGCAGAAGCATCTGCGGCAGTTGTCTCGGTGCTCTTAGATCCGCCACATGCAGTCAGAGAAACTGCAAGTACACAGCCAAGAGCGATTCCTGCCAATGTCTTTTTCATTTGCTTTACTTCCTCTCTTTGTAATCTTTGCTTTTCAAGTCTGCTGAATCTTTTGTGTCCCTTCGTCCTCCCAATCGAAGTTCACGCTGACATACAAAAAGCCGTTGGAACTGCGCGTGTTCCTGACGGCTCTTCATGAAAATGCTGTTCAGATCTTCTCTTTTTTAGAGCATACAGACTCTGAAATCTCTTTCCTCTGTATATATGTTCTAAAAAAAACGAGACGTCCCCTAAAGGCTACTCCTCCCTGAGTATACGTCTCGTGTCAAACCGGTAAACGGTCGATATCACCTGTTCACTTTTCTCTCAATCACTCGTGTTCATCTTAGCTGGCAATAACTTCTGTTTCACAAATTCCAGTATACATCATAAAAGCCAATTGTCACTATACTCTTCTGTCTGTATTTTGTCAAGAACAATTTCATTTTAATTTTATACTTTTTAGTATTTTTTGCTCTTCCTGTGCAGTTTTTTTATTTTTTTCTCGTCATTTTTTTATTTGTATCTTTTATTTCTGGTTTCTATCCTTATTTTCGTGCCCATTTTTTCGCTCTTTTTTTCCGGCTCGCCCCGGATCTTTGACAAAAATTTAGCCACTTCATCGGGATTTTTGCCAAAATCAATCCAGACTTTTTGGTGAAATTCACATTCATCCACGTTCACCTTCTCCTGTGAACGGTGATCGCTCTGCACTTGACAATCCATTCCAGTTATGAAACAATAAGAAACAATAATGAGATACAACACCGATAAAAAAAATAGAAACACAGATAAAAACATCATATTCAAATTCAAATAAACATCGAAACAAAAGAAAAAAAGAAAGGGTGAATCCATTATACAATGAATCTCAACGCAAAAAAACAACTCTCTCAGATTGCATGGGCTTATGTCCTCTTTTTAATTGTAAACCGGGTGGCTTCTCTGATTCTCACATTTTTGATCCGAGTGCTCTCCTTTGCCCTTGCAACCTCAGGAATCCTTGATCCCTCATTTCTGTTTGGGACGGATGCCTCCATGCTTCTCTCCCTGTTTATCATGTACGGAATTGCTTTTCCCTTCTTTGTGTGGAAGATGAACCGGATTCCATCATGGACGAAGACTGACAAAAAGACGATCCCGGCAAGCGATTTTGCCGTTCTCCTCATCTTCTGCCTCGGCATGACCTACATCGGCAACCTGATCGGGCAATATCTGATGGCGATCGCCGGAAGCTTGAGCGGAACCGTGCAGGAAAATCCCCTGGATGAGCTGATCACAGGAATGCACCTCAGTGTCGTCTTTGTCTCCACCGTATTGATCGCTCCGGTCATGGAGGAATTGATGTTTCGCAAATACCTCGTCGATCGCCTCGCCCCGTTTGGTCAGAAGACGGCTGTGATCCTCTCCGGTCTCAGCTTCGGGCTCTTCCATGGAAACTGCTTCCAGTTTTTCTATGCCACGATGCTCGGAATGGTCTTCGCCTATCTGTACAGCAGTACCGGACGGATTCGCTACAACATCGCGCTTCACATGATCATCAATTTTGTGGGCGGAGTCGTTCCGATCTTTCTCGCAGACAGCACGGCGGTGAGTGGATTTCTCTCCCTGCTGATTTCGATCTTTTTCGGTGCAGTCGCCCTCGCCTGCATGATCATTGCGATTGTAATTTTCTGCATTTCAATAAGGAAATTAAAGTGGTTCCCCAGATGGGTTGCACTTGAGGAGCCTATTGTCGATGTGATCTTAAAAGCTCCGGGCGTCTGGTTCTTTCTGATCATGACGGGAATCAGCTTTGTGATCTCCTGGATCAGCGGATCATAAAGCTCCTAATGATTATAACAAGACAATCATAAAATTCCGATCACAAGACTTCGCGTCAGGAGCGCCTTCATGTCATGGCAATCTACGCCTTCCTGAATTTTTCGCTGAATATGGCGCATTTATACCAGACACTCTATCTAAGCCCCGGCACAAAGAAAAAGGACAGTCAAGCATTCTCCGAGTGGCTTAGCCAGTACGAGCTTTACACGGAGGTGCTTCCGCGCAGAGGAATCCGTGTTCTCGGATCTGAGAGACGTTTTCGGATTCTCGTCACCGATCTGCTCTCCAAATGTCTCGAACTCGACTCCAACTTCATGCCAACGCTCAGACGGGCAAATAACCCGCTCCAGACGCTCCTCGCAAGCTATTTTCTCGTCAAGGCAGACTCCGGGCTCAAGCGGGCAAACGAGGTGATCCGCGCCTTCATCGATCGGACGAAATGCCGAATCTCCTATGCCTCCGCCAAATTTCTCTACCTCTATCTCGGATGTGCCTTTCACCGGATGGACGCCGGTTTTTTCATTCCTTCGGTGACTCCGCTTGATCTCTCCATCCGCGATTATGCCCTGATTGATGATAATACAAATGAGAATGCATTTGTGAATTACCCCGACTTAAAGAAGTCGGAGCTTCCTGCTTCAACCACTACTGCGTTCGATGTAGCAAAATACACCAAACGTCTTACACAATGTCCACAGGCGTTAAGTTCGGGCTGATTCCATCCCTACTATGTCCCATTTATCGTTTATGCGCTTCCTTTTAAGATTCGTAAGCCTTCCTTTCGAATATTGATTGCAGCATTGATATCCCTCTTATGATGATGATTACAGTTTGGACAATTCCATTCTCGAACTCTCAGATCTTTCAAAAGCGGATTTTGATATCCACAGCAATGACAAATCTGAGAACTTGGATACCATTTATCTACTTTCACAAAATATTTCTTGCGATCGGATAATTTATACTCAAGCATCGAAAGAAACATTCCATATCCATTATCAAGCGTCGCCTTTCCGTTTCCAAAGCCTCTGTTCGACATTGCTCTCATCTTCAAACTTTCTACACATACAACATCATACTGATTGGCTATCTCAGTTGATTTCTTGTGTAAATGATCGAGACGCTGATTGGCAATATGTCTGTGAATATTATTGACCTTTTTCAATTGTTTCAAATAATTCTTCGATTTTGCTTCATCCTTTTTAGAACCCACTTTTCGAGAAAGTTTTCTCTGTTCTTTTGCAAGTTTCTTCTGACTTTCTCTATAATATTTGTGATTACTTCCAATCTGACCATTGTGATCCACATACAGACCATTTGACGCATAATCCAGACCAAT
>NZ_JBNMIQ010000049.1:0-10150 GCF_050873365.1 Brotaphodocola sp.
TATCACAAACTTTCTCAGGAGGGGAGACAATCCCCTTCTGAGTTATACGCTCCGCGAGGATGCGCAGTGATTTTGATAAGAAGATGTCAGCAGAGCTGACCAAAATCACGCGCCAAGTCTCCGCGAGCGTCGACTTGAACCCCTATCCTTCCCATCCTCATAAAGAGATTCGTAAAATGGGAATCCGGGTGACAAACTCTGTAAAACAATAAAATCAGCCGGTCGCTTCCATGTGGAAACGCCGGCCAGCTCTCATTTTATCCGAGGTTCGCTTGCTTCGTCACTCTCGCCACGAAGATACTGCCACGGGTCTCTTTTTATTAGTATACACACAAGAAAAACCATATGTCAATCCCTCGAATGAGAGAAATAAGAGAAATCTATTCAAGTCGACGCAAGCATCGACTTGGCGCGTGATTCTGGTCAGCTCTGCTGATATCCTCCAATCAGAATCACTGCGCATCCACGCGGAGTTATAGTCTGTGCAACGCATGAACAGTAACTGAATCATGACTCTCGCAGATAATCGGAGAAATTTTTCACACTCTGCGCCCTCAGCACTTCCGGATCACAGCCCCGAAGTTCAGCCGTCTTCTGAATCGTCTGTGAGAGGGATGCCTTGACGGATTCCGGCATCTCCAAGTTCAAAAACTTGCCAACTCCACGCTCTGAGTCGATGCGTCTGCCCTCCTCAAACGCCCATTTGACCGCCTCCATCCCGTCTGTCTCGACAAGAATCCGCTCCGGGCGAACGATTCTTGCGACCTCCTGCACAGCCGGATTCCAGATCACATCCGGTCCGATCGAGAAGAAACAGTCGAGATCGAGATAACGCTCCAAATCATGATCCGCGGAATACCAGTGCACAAGATACCGGTTCGGATACTGGCGGATCAGCTCAGCAATCTCCCGCTCCTGATCCTTTGTGTGAAGCACAACCGGTTTCTTTTTTTGACACGCAAACAAAAGCTGTTCCTCAAAGACTTCCCTCTGGCGTTTCAACGGCACATCACACCATAAGCCATCCATACCGATCTCCCCGACAACTCTGCAAGTCTCCAGATATGGGAGCAGATCCTGCACCGAGTACTCTGCGCTGTGCCAGGGATGAAGCCCGAATGTTGGAATCAACACGCCCTCTGCACCCGGAATTTTACAAACCCCCGTCAGACACTGCGCCTCTGCCGGGGTGCCCGCAGATGCCAGCGTAAAGATCCGGTTCTCAATTCTCTGACAAGCCTCCTGTACCGTCGAAACGTGGGCGTGTGCATCTGCATAGCTCATCTTGTTGTTCTCCCCCTCAACTTCTCTCATCTTTTCATCCCTTTGCATTCCTCTCACCCATGATCTCGCGGTAAATCTCCCTGCGCAGATCTCCCTGCTGATAGAGCCAGTCACGGGAGCGATTTTTTTCGGTGATGCAAAGTTCCCGACGGACCTTTCCCGACTCGCGATCGAGAATCAGGATTCGGTCAGACAGATAAATCGCCTCATCCATGTCGTGTGTCACGAGAAGAACGGTGCGGTTCATCTTTTTTCGGACACCAAGAAGCCAGTCCTGCATCTCTCCACGCGTGATGACATCGAGCGCGCCAAACGGCTCATCAAGAAGCAGGATATCCGCATGGCACAGAAGCGTCCGGAGAAAGGCAGCTCTCTGGCGCATTCCACCGGAGAGTGCAGATGGATACTCATTTTCATATCCTTTCAAACCAAACGCCTCAATCTGACGCTCTGCCTCCTGCTTTACCTGAGCCAGAGTCCCATGAATTCGTCCATAGAGACAGACATTTTCCAAAATTGTCTTCCACGGGAACAGAAGGTCATTCTGTGGCATGTAGGCAAAATGCTCGGTAATTCCCTGAATCGACTCTCCATCCACCCGGATTTCCCCGCTTTCCGGCGCAAGAACTCCCGTCATCAGTTTCAAGAGCGTCGACTTTCCGCAACCGGAAGGACCGAGAATGCTCACAAACTCGCCCTCCTCAACAGAAAAATCAAGCTGATTTAAAATCTTTCGATTCTCATAGGAAAATACCAGTCCGGATACTTCCAGTTTTCTCATTGCGTCCCCTATTCCCTTCTGTTCTCTGTTTCTGTATGTCTGTCTATCGGCATGTATGCCTGCGTACCCGCCCAGCACACACGCCTTTCTACGTTCCTTCCTTACTCCGGAAGGAACTCGTTTGTATAGCAATCTCCAGCCGGAATCTTGTGATCAATCACACCGTACTCTGCCATGAAATCGGTGTAGTTATCCCACACGCTGTCCTTCATCTCTCCCCAACGATCGGTATCCTCCATATATTTTCCAGACAGATACTCCTGGGACATCTTCAGCATCTCAAGATCATAATCCGGTGCATACTTCTGAAGAATCTCTGCACTCTCATCCGGATTCTCAATCGCATAACGGTAACCCTTCTCGGTTGCAGAGAGGAACTTCTTGACCATCTCCGGCTTATTCTTCAGTGTATCATTATTTGCAATGATAACCGGGGTGTAGTAGTCAAGGCGCTCATCGAGCTGACGAAGCTCCATGTAATTGATCGGGAAGTCATTGAGCTTGCACTTTACATTGTCCCAACCCTCAAAGAACCACATGATATCCACCTTATCCTTCAGTGCCTCAAAACCGGAACCGTCGGAGATTACCATGTTTAACTTAGAAAAGTCTGCACCGGCCTGCGTCATCACTGCTTTCAGGACAGCTTCCTCTCCAGGACCACCCCAACCTGCATAAGTCTTTCCCTCAAAATCCTTCGGGGAGGTGATCTCCTTGTCTGCATAGGTCACAAAGCCGGAAGTGTTGTGCTGGATCAGTGCTGCGATTGCCTTGATCGGAAGGGCATCCTTGGACGTCAGAGCCACAGTCACATCTTCCTGATAGCTGATGCCGAAATCACCTTTTCCGACAGCGACAAGCGTAGCAGTCGCTCCCTCAGTCGGCTCCACGATATTAACGTTTAAGCCCTCTTCCTCATAATAGCCCTGATCGAGTGCGACATACATGCCCGTGTGGTTTGTATTTGCCACATAGTCAAGAATCACCGTCACGTCTTCTTTCTCACCAGAATCCGAAGAAACGCCAGAAGCCTCCGCCTTGCTCTCCTCGCCGGACTCTGCATTTGCAGACTCCGTCTCAGCGGATGCAGACTCCGAAGCCTTCGTCTCACTCGTCTCGTTTGATGCGCCACATCCTGAAAGGCTTGCCGTCATCAAAGCAACTGCCATCAGCATGCTTCCTGCTGTTTTCCATGTTTTTCTCATAATGTTCTCCTCTTTTTTGTTTCTGCTTTTTTTGCATTTCTGCATATTTTTGATCCTGCTCTAATTTGAGCGCTTGATCTCTTAGATTTAGATTCAAGTCGACGCAAGCATCGACTTGGTGATTTATTTCTTCCGAGCACTTTACTTTCCGGCTTTGACTCCGGTTTTCTTGCGCTCATACGGCATTGTCACCCAGGCGATCAGGCGTGTAAGTCCATTCATGCACAGACTCAACACAATAATAAAGACTACACACGCGAAAACTTTGTCGAGCATGTAGCTGTTTTTCACGCGGAGCAGATAATAGCCAAGTCCTTTCTGGGAACCGAGCCACTCGCCGACTACCGCACCGCTGATGCTGTATGTCGCTGCCACCTTCATTCCAGAAAGAAGCTCCGGAATTGCGGCCGGAATCTTTACAAGCCAGTATGCCTTCCACTTTCCGGCCCCGTAAGAGCGCACAAGATGGACATACTCCTCATTCACCCTCTGAAGACCATCCGCAAAGCTGACCGCAACCGGGAAAAAGCACATCAGCACAACCGTCAAAATCTTCGGTGCCATTCCAAATCCCATGTAGATAATCAGAATCGGCGCCATCACAATCATCGGAACCGTCTGTGTCACAACAAGGATCGGATAGAGACTGCTCCGAATCGCCGGAAACGAATCCATCAAAATTCCAAGCACCAGCGATAACACAAAGGCAATCACAATTCCGAGAAGTGCCTCCCCCGTCGTCACAAGTGCGTGTCCACAAAGCTCTGAGCTCTCTGAAATCAGCGCCTGAACCACTGCAATCGGCGATGGCAGAACGTAGAGCGGAATCTGAAGTACCCGAACCGCTCCCTCCCAGAACGCCAACACCGCCAGAATAAAAAGAATCGGCGTGAGTTTTTCTCTTGTATTTTTCATCTTTGTCCACAACACTCCCTTTTATTTTCTCAACAGACGCATCAACACAACGGAATATAAAAGAATATAAAACAGAAAAACCGCCATCACAGGACAGCGGTTTTTATTAGAACGATCAGAAATCTATCATTTCCATTTTCTTCATTCTTCTTATTTTTCCTACGCTGGCATGATCCAGATCAGGTCATGGGTCGAAATCCTTTATTTCCTCTCAGCCTGTGTGCAGACTCCCCTTTTTGCTTGTTTTTCTTTTTGCGCCCGTTAATTATAGCACATCTTTTTGGCAATGACAATGGTAAATGCGCGCCTCATCCCTCCTTGAAGATTGCGCTAGTCGCCTGGATCTCTCTCTCGTTGAGTTCTTCATCATTCCAGATCTTTTCCACAGCCGAGACAAAATCGGTCCGCTCATCGCCGGCAAGATAGGTCTTTACTGCCTGCCATACCGGTTTAATGGTGTACTTATCGTTTTGCAGAGGATTCTCTTTGTTCCTGCTACAAAGCTCCGCGATTACCAGAACCGCATAGTCCTGTACCAGCTCCCTCTCCTTTGTGCGAAGACCCGCAGACAGATTCTTCACAAATTTTGCAAATTTCTGCTGGTGCTCTTTCTCAGCTCCCCTTCCGTAACGCTGAATCATCAGATTTGCAACCCACTTGTTCATGTCGGACATCCGGAAAAATCGCTCAAAGAAGTTTGCAACTTTCGCATCATCCTTCTCATAACGGAGCATAAACTGGAAGATTGCGAGTTTCTGATACTCCGCCTCTCCCGGCATTTTTGTGATATAGTCCACATAAAAATCAACGAAATTCGGGTCCATCACCGCAATCATTTCCAGAGCATTTCTAAGCACATAGCTCGACTGCTTGATCGCGGTTGCATAGGGATTGAAATGCTGTTTTGCCCTCTGCAAGATCGTTCTCTTCTGCGACTGCGTCCAGCCATCCCGAAGCAACGTTCCGATTGCATAGACGTAACCTACCATCAAGTCGGCCTGATTGCAGGAATTGATCAGATCCATGCACGGCTCAAAAAAGTCTTCGGGATTGGATGCCTGTCCAATCGCCTCCAAGGCTTTCTTGACCTCTCCGTTAAGTTTAAATCCAAGTCTCTCATTCTTCTCTGCAAGAAGTTTAAGACCGTTTAACTCACTCTTTGCATTGAGCTTCATCTTTCCGATCGCACTGATTCCCCGTGCACTTCTCGCCGTCGTCTTCAGGGATGTCATGTCCATCTCCATGATCGTCTTTGTCTTCGGGCGGTCGGTGATCCATGCCTCCATCGTCATCATTCTCATCGAATTGATATAGATCTGGAAACTGATCGGCGTGTTGGCCGGATAAGGATTCTGGAATTTCACGACTCTCGTCGCAATGCGCCGGTTCGGAAGATTCTTTGTCGTTCCTCTTCCAAGGTAAAGCTCAATTCCAATCGCATCTGTCGTCTTGTCGAGTTTATAACAGTCCCGGATTTCTTCCGATCGATAAGGCAGTTCCGTTCCGGCAGGAATCAACAGACTGACATACTCATTTCTCAGACCAAGGTTGATCGAGTCATTTAAAATCGTTCCGGTGTGGAAGACAGGAATTTTGGTCTCACGATTTTCCGGCGCTGGATTGTTAACGGATTCCGCAGTCGCTGTGAGCGTCCGATTTCCATTGTTCTCTTCTCCAATTCTCTGCACATGGTACTTGTGAAGGCAATAATGATAATAGACTGCGCCTCGTGCAACTGCGAGATCCGGATCACTCGTCGCAAGCGGTTCAAATCCGAAAAATTCTTTCAGTCTCTGGCGAATCAGATAACATTTTGTCATTCCACCGTTTAAAATAACCGCGTCAATCTTCACTCCTTTTCCGGCTTTGTCAAGCACATCCAGAATCGGATAAATGATGTTGTTGACATCGCGCTCATCCATCTTCTGAATTCGTCCGACATCTTCCATCTTGTATGTATACCCCATCAAAGGCGCAATGATGCTCTCCATCTCCGCCTTTGTGTAAGTCGTCTCAAACGAGTAGGCATCGTAGAGATTGATGTCCATGACTTCCTCGCTGTAATCATCCGGAAGCTGTACGCCCGACATGTCTGCGTCATCATATGCCATCGAAATCTTGACTTTTAATTCTTCTGCCAGCTTTCTGAGTTTGCACATCACTTCTTCTCTGCGCTTGGTCGGAACGACAATCTCATACATTTCCTGAAATCTCTTGAGCATGTCCTCAGCGAGAAGCTCATCGAAATTGTCTCCGCCGAGAAGCGTGTAACGGCTGATCGCAAGATCTCGAATGTCAATCAGCCCCTCCGGAGTACTGCTGACTCTGTGAAGCGTCACATCGAGCGTACCTCCGCCGAGATCAAAGACCATGACATTCTTCTCGGTATCGAGGGAGAGCAAATCCGACGGGATCTCTCCATCCTCCTGCATCCGCATGAAATCATAGATAACTGCCTTTGGCTCATACAGCAGGATTTCATGCATGTTCTCGACATTGATTCCCGCTTTTTTCGCCGCGTCAATCGTCGCCTGGCACTGATCGGAGTCAAACGATGCCGGAACCGTGATCACGACATCGCGGATTTCCTCCTGAAACAGACGCTTTTTTGCGACATTGATCATATAAGAGAGAATCCGGGCGGACACGTCTGCCGGAGTCTTGTCCGGGATCTCATCTGCGAGATTGACCTGGTCACTGACTCCCATCAGCGACTTTACGGACTTGCACACATACCCGGCTCTCGTCCCGTATCGGCTCTTCGCATAATCGCCGACATCGGTGACAATCTTTCCTTCCTGATTCTTATAATAAAAGACAACAGAAGGAAGCAGAGGTGCCCTCGACGTGCTTCCCGTATCATTTTTTCTCTCCAGATTCAGGACAACCGGCTTCATCTTGTCCCGAACAATATTGGCATATGCGATTACGGAGTTTGTCGTTCCGAGATCGATCGCTGTGTACATTTCTGACATTTACTCCACCTCCTCTTCCTTCTCCCGCACCGTCGGCAGGGAAATCACCGTAGATCCAAACTTCCAACCCGGATGCTCCACCACAACCGTCTTCTTCTGATTCGGCTCCGTGTACGATTCTCCGATATAAGTATACTCTGCAAGTCCCTCGACTTCCGTCTCAAACTCCCGTCCCGTGCAGTCGATCGGCGTCACCCCGCAGTCCTTGATAAACCGAAGCAACTGCTTAAACACGATCGTGAGCGGAAGAAGCTGAGGGGGCGTTTTCACTTTCTGCTCTTTGAGCATTGCAAGTCTCTTCTCCACCATCTCCATGCTGTCCAAGAGATGCCCATATTTTTCGGAGTTCATCATCGAGTAGAACGAAGCGATCGCCGTATTCTTGGCATCCTCCGTCGCCTCGTCAATCGTCTCATTCAGCTCATCAAACATCGCCTGCACAAGTTCGAGAGAATTCTTGTAATTGTCCTTCATGAAACGAAGCTGTTCGAGTTCATTTCCCGACTGGTATTCGGCAACCGCCTCCGAGGACTCGTTCAGCACACGCTCCGTCTGCTTGAGGACATCTCTCGCACTCTTTTTCTGTCTCTTCATTCCATACTGCTCAAACAGAGCACTGCGAATATTGCGGAGAAGGCGATCGCAGTATCTCGACCGGAAGGTATATAAGATCGGGCTGTATGTTTCATTTTTCAGATCCGGATCAACCATAACCAGGAAAATTACCATGTATTTTCCGAGGAAAAAGATTCTGTGATTTTTCCTGTCTCTCCGTTCCAGATTTTCCGTGAACTCTGCATACTTCTGCATTGCCTCCTGATCTCCGTCTAAAGCCTGCTTCAGCCAAGAGATCCCCTGCTCCACAATGCCAAGAATATATTTGCGCTTTTCTTCCTGATCCAGATTGACACTCTCGAGCGCTTCCAGATACGTCTCATACGAAACCCGGTTTTCTTTCAAAACTTCCTGACTCATCCGGTAGGCATCTCTCGGATGGCAGTTCGGATAACGAAGGCTTCCATAGACTGCGACCCACTCGCCCATCAGCTTTGCGCGGATCGTTGCAGTGGAAGGGTCCTCCTGCAATTCCTGTGCCTTTGAAAGTTCTTTCTGCATCACGTCCTGAAATATCTGATCATATTTCATAGCTTTCTCCCTCTTTATATAATATTTAAACCCATTCTTTGCCTGAGTCACAGAGAGATTCGGATGATTTTCTTTCATGACATCCCCCAGCGACTTTTTCCGAAACTTTGGATACACATGAAGCAAATAGATCTGATCGACGCCCAGATTTTCCGCAAACCGGTATATTTCTGCCGGTCCTGCATGCAGACTGTACAGATCAAACAAAACTGAGACACAGCCCGCTCTTGCGGATTCCTGACCGACGACGATATATCCGCCCTGATTCTTTTGGATCTCCTGTTCAGACTGGATGCGATTCCCGTAGACAAAATATCCCATATCCGCAAGCGTATCCGCAATTTTCTTGCTCTTTGGCTCTAAAAATACGGGCGTATCCGGAAATACCTCTTTCAAAAAATACAAGAGATCGAGATGTTTGGGAATGCTCTTTGAAATCAGATAGACCCGTTTGTTCTGGGCTAAATTCCTCTTGATGATGGACTCTAGTTTTCCGTAGTGACTAGACTCCTCCATAGCCTGAGCCTGTCCCGTTCGCTCCCCACTCTTTGTATCTGCGGATTCTTCCGTCTCACCACTTCGATTCGCCGTATTTGCCTGTCCCGTCTGATCCGCCTGTTCTGCTCGATCTGCCCTTTGATCTGCACTTTGATCTGCACTTTGATCTGCACTTTGCTCTGTACTTCGATCTTCCGTTCGACCTGCACGACCACTTTGATCCGCAAAATCTGCAAGCCCGGTTTTGCCACTCTGTGCGCTCTGCACGAGTACAAGTTCCTTCTGCCACTCGTTGGCGTCAAGATATGTATTCGGGGCATTTAGGAGAAAGACTTTCGGGGAAATACTACTTGGAATCCTCATTCCATTGAGTCCGAACCTCGTCTTGACACTGAAATCTCCGGAATAAAGGATCCGGTGACTGCCTGTCTCTAAGTAAATCATCACCGCACCGATCATATGCCCTGCCGGTAAAAGAGTGATCTTGCATCCCTTGATCGAAAACGGCTTCATGACCGGTTTGATCTGAATCCTCGACAACAGATTCTGTGCCCGACGATACCGCTCATTCTTTACCCGCTCGGACTCCTCCCTTCCCGAGATTCTTCCGAATTCCAGAAGTTGTACCTCGATCAGACGCTTCGTGTCCTGAGTCGCCAGAATTTCCGCATGTGGCGCCAGTGTGGCAATCTTAGCAAAAGAACCAATATGATCATAATGGGCGTGACTGATCAAAATCAGATCCAGATCGGAATAATCCGAGATTTCCTGCAAGAGACGCTCATAATCCGGATAAATTTCCTCGATGTCGGGGCGTTGCAGGCGTGCCCCACAGTCAAGCAAAATCCGAATTCCATCTATAAAAAGAAAATAGGCAGACGCTCCCACCTCATCTCCGCCTCCGAGCGGAATCAAATAATCACTCATAGGTTCTTTCACTTCCATTCTGAACTATTCTCAATTATTATGATAGGAGGCAATTTCCCAATTTCTTCCTCCTATAAAAAAGCGTTTAACAGTATTATACACGATCCTGAAGTTTTTGTAACGATTTGTGTGAATATATTGATTGATCGAAAGAAATATTTGAATCCTATAAAAAATTTGAATCGTACAAAAAAACTGCACCCCATCTCTGGAATGCAGTTTTACGTTATTATATCTTTTATTCATATACCTTCAAAACTGCACATTGAATCATCCGTTTTCTGTATTTCTCCTAAACCGTCTTGGTTAAGCCCTCGACCTATTAGTGACAGTCAGCTCCACACATTACTGCGCTTCCACCTCTGCCCTATCTACCTCGTCGTCTTCAAGGGGTCTTACTCTTGCGATGGGATATCTCA
>NZ_JBNMIQ010000050.1:0-8378 GCF_050873365.1 Brotaphodocola sp.
ATCTATAAGGGGTCACCTCCGTAGCATTAAACTTTGGTCGGTAAAATGATTTGGGAGGCTTCTTATAGATGTATTTTATTACAACAAAAAGAATGTTGGAAGTATGTTTTTCAACACACCCCAACATTCAGTATAGAACCGGAAAAATTATGGGGCTTATATGAAAAAGCCCCATAAAAAATTGTCAAAATTGTTAAAAAATAATCAATAAATTGTGAAAAATAAAACGAGTAATGGAAAATTATATAAAAAATTTTCAAAAAAGAGTTGCATTTTATACAAAACAATGGTAGAATCAATGTCATAAGAAATGAATACGCCGAGGAAGAGATGATGAGATTATGGCAAAAAGAGATGCGCACCGCTGTGCGGGGGGAAGATGCATCAGTTTTGTGTAATCTCTTTTTTTGCGCTCATTTTCCGGAAACGGCGCTCTAAGAAGGGAGAAGGAATATGAGAAAAAAGATCGCGTTGGTTATGGCAGCAGTGACAGCGGCAACCACACTGGCAGGATGTAGTGGTGGTGGTTCTACCGGAAAAGCAGGTGGACAGAGCACGACAGCAGAGACAACCGCAGCAGGAGAGACCACTGGAGAGGTGGATGCCTCCAAGTATGAGGTCACAGAGCCGATCACGATCAAATGGTGGCATGCACTTGAGGATCAGTATTCAGATACCGTTCAGAAGGTTGTTGATGATTTCAACAATTCTCAGGATCTGATCACCGTAGAGGCAGAGTACATCGGAAGTTACAGCAAGGTAAATGAGGCTCTGGTTGCAGCACATGCAGCAGGAACAGACCTTCCGGCAATCACCGTTGCAAACACCTCCTACATCGCAGAGTACGGAGCAGGCGGACTGACCGAGGATCTGACCCCATACATTCAGGCAAGCGATTACGACGTTACAGACTTTGGTGATGGTATGATCAAGGCTTGTCAGTATAACGACAAGGTTGTTTCCCTTCCGTTCCTGATCTCCACTCAGATCATGTTCTACAACAAGGATATGGCAGATGAGATGGGACTCACGATTCCGGAGAAGTGGAGCGATATGGATGCATTCCTTGAGAAGGCAACCCAGAAGAACGCAGACGGTTCCACCGCTGTATACGGTACGATTATTCCTGGTTGGGATCAGTGGTATTTTGAGACCTTCTACCAGAACAATGGCGTGAAGATCATCAACGATGATCAGGTAACCACCGATCTGGCTGATGAGAAGGCAGTTGCAGTAGCACAGAAGATCAAAGACTGGTGCGATGAGGGTTACACCTACTGGACCGGTACCGGTGATGATGCTTCCTCCAACATGAGACAGAACTTCATCGATGGAAAGGCATTCTCCGTTGTACATACGACTTCTCTTTACAACACTTATGTAGATCAGTGTGACTTTGAGGTTGGCATGTCCTGGCTTCCGGGTGGCGACACCAAGGATCAGGAGATCGGCGGATGCGCACTTCTGATTCCGGCAAAGAACGATCAGGCAACCAAGAACGCAGCTTGGCAGTTCATGCAGTACCTGTGCAGTAAGGATGTCAACATGACCTGGGCAGAGGGTACCGGTTATATGCCGACCAGAAAATCTGTTCTTGATACCGATGAGGGTAAGGCATTCCTTGAGAAGAAGCCGGCATTCCAGGCAATTCTGGACAACCTTGATGAGATCAACCCGAGAATCCAGCACAAGGCTTGGGGTCAGCTTGCTACTATCTGGAAGAACTCCATGGCAGAGGTTATGATGGAAGGCGGAGATGTTCCGGCAGCAATGGAGCAGATGGCAGACGAGATCAACGACGTGCTTGGTGATTCATAATAAGAGTTGAGTTAAGATAAGTTAAAAATCTGTAACTGCGGGGGGATAGAGTAGTTACAAAATAGGGAACGTTACGATAAACACAAGCGGGGGTGTAGCAACATGTCAAACAAGAAAATTAACCCTAGGAGTGCATCGGCCTGGAAGGACTTCTTATGTGTCCTTCCGGTGCTGGTATTCCTGGCAGTCTTTACCTATTATCCGATCGTTAAGCTGCTTCAGATCAGCTTTACCGACTGGAACCTGCTGAATGATACCTGGAATTATGTTGGATTCAAAAACTGGGTTTGGCTCTTTGGAGGCTCCGGAACAAAGTATCTTTGGAACTCTCTGAAAGTAACTTGCCTGTACTCAGCAGGAGAACTTTTTATTACCCTTGTCGGTGGCATGGTGTTTGCACTCATCTTCAACCGTATGACAAAGGGATTTTCGGCAATGCGAGCAATCGTCTTCATGCCGAAGTACGTAGCAATGTCTTCTGCAGCAGTTGTTTTCCTGTGGATCTTCAATAAGGACAACGGAATTTTCAACTACCTGCTCTCCTTAGTGGGACTTCCGGCAGTTGACTGGCTCGGTAACCGCCACATGGCTCTGATTTCCGTATTGATGCTGACCGGATGGCGCTGTGTTGGATACGGAATGATGGTTTATCTGGCAGCAATGATGGGAATCGCTCAGGATTACTATGAGGCAGCTTCCCTTGACGGAGCAAACAAGGTACAGCGTTTCTTCAAGATCACGCTTCCGATGCTTTCTCCGACCACTTTGTTCCTGTTTGTAACGACCTTCCTTTCTTCTATGAAGGTATTCCAGTCCGTAGATATCTTGACACAGGGCGGACCGTATCGTTCCACTGAGGTATTTGTTTACAACATTTATCGTTATGCAATGGTAGATTTTCGTATGGACCGTGCATCGACAGTTGCAATCTTTTTCTTCGTACTGCTGTTGATCGTGACGGTTGCGACGATGAAGGTTTCCGGTGGAAACGTAACTTACGATTCATAGGAGGAGAACAATCATGGGTAGACAGGCAAATGCCAATGGCATCGATTTGAACGAGGCTGCACGGCATAAGAAAAAAGTGATGACGGTACTCCAGTACGTTCTGGCTACGATTGTTCTTTTGATTGTCGTATTTCCGATCTATTGGATGTTAGTATCTTCAGTAAAATCACAGGAAGAGATCCTTCTTCCGGTTCCGACTCTCTGGCCGAGAGAGTTCCATTTTGAGAACTACATCAACGTGCTCAAGAGAGGCAACTTTATCAAGTATTACTACAACACGGCTGTGATGACAGCCGGAATCCTGATTTCTCAGGTCGTAACCGGTATTTTTGCGGGATACGGTTTCGCAAAGGGAAAATTCAAGGGACAGAACCTGTGCTTCATCATCGTGCTCGGCGCACTGATGATTCCGCTTCAGGTAACCTTTATTCCGATTTACATCATGATGGCAAACTGGGGAATGTCTGAGACCTTCATCGGTCTGATTCTTCCGGAGGCAGTTTCTCCGTACTACATCTTCATGCTTCGTCAGACCTTCATGTCGATCGACGACAGCTATCTCGAGGCTGCACGCATGGATGGACTTGGAAGAATCGGAATGATCACAAAGATCCTTGTTCCGATGTGTAAGTCCACACTGTTCACCGTAACGCTTGTAACATTCACAAACGGATGGAACGCTTACTTCTGGCCGAAGATCATCGCAAAGGGCGAGACGAGACGAGTTCTGACAGTTGGACTGGCTTACTTAAAGAACACATTTGCAGGACAGGCAACGATGAACAACCATGAGATCATGGCTGGTGCAGTACTTGCGGTTGTACCGGTTATCATCCTGTTCTTCATCTTCCAGAAGTACATGCTGACTGGCTACTCGAAGGCAGCAATGAAGTAAAGACAATGAAGTAAAGAAAGTAAGGCAATCTTGATTTAGGGTTATTGAGTAATGATTTCCGTGAAATGAAATGTATTTAAAATGTAAATGTATTTGAAATATATTTGAAACATTATTTACAAAGTTTTTGCGTAAAACCTACACGAAACAGATGCAAAAAGATGGGAAGAGTGCTATACTTGGCATAGAGCAGTTGACGTATAAGAACGGTTGATTGTTCACCTGATTTTGCATCTGTTTCATGACAGACGACAAGAAAAATGTGAGAAACAGCGGAGGGAAACAAGATGAAGGTTTATGCACACAGAGGTTACAGCGGAAGATATCCGGAGAATACGATGCTCGCATTCAAGGAGGCTGGAAAGCTCGGCGTTGATGGTATTGAGCTGGATGTTCAGCTGACAAAGGACGGAGAGGTTGTTGTCATCCACGATGAGAAGATCGATCGCACGACAGACGGAACCGGTTATGTCAGAGATTATACACTTGAGGAGCTGAAGAAATTCAATGCAGCTCAGGTTTGGAACGGAAAATATGGTTTTCAGGAGATCCCGACTTTCGAAGAGTACTGTGCATGGGCGAAGGATCAGTCGCTTGTGACCAATGTGGAGATTAAGAGCGGAGTCTTTTATTATGCAGAGCTGGAGGAGAAAACTCTGGCACTGGTAAAGAAATATGGACTGGAAGATCGCATCATCTTCTCCTCCTTCAATCATACTTCTGTATTTCTGCTGAGAAAGCTCGCACCGGAGATTCCGGGAGGCGCACTTGTAGAGCATGAGGGACTTGGAAATGCCGGATATTACTGCAAGAAGTACGATATGCAGTGCTATCATCCGGGTTACAAGGGTCTGACCGAGGAAGAGGTTAAGATCTGCCATGAGAATGGCATTGATGTCAATGTATGGACGGTCAATGACATGGCAACGCTCGAACAGCTTTGGGACTGGAAGTGCGAGGGCGTCATCAGCAATTATCCGGATGTCTGCAAGCGCTACGTTGACAGCAAGACAAGTGAGCAGTAAGAGAAATAATTGAATAATCGTTTTATAAATGTTATAAATGTCGGTTGAAATGTTAAATGTTTAAAAATTTATAGGGTCATAAGAAGAGAACATTATCTGTTCAGCAAGGGGAAAAGTTATGAGAAAAAGGCTTTCGCAGAAACGCAAAGTCCAGAGATGGGCTATGTGTTTTGGCAAAGCCTTTTTTTCGTTAATTTTTAGCCATTTATCTTCGCGTTGTGAGGTCGCTTTGGATTATTCGGAAAGTGACGGTTTCGTGAGTTTTGCTTGACGGATTGGAAATACGTTGCTAAAGTAAAGGAGAATATATGGAGAGTCAATTAGAGAAAGAATGGGGAGTTGAAAGAATGAAGGCAATGGAGTTGTTTGAGAGTTCACCGGTGATTGCAGCGGTAAAAGATGATAAGGGACTGCATCGGTGTTTTGATTCAGAGTGTCAGGTGGTATTTATTCTGTATGGAACGATTTTGAATATCACAGATATTGTGCGACAGATCAAGGAGCACGGAAAGATTGCAGTGGCTCATGTGGATCTGATTCAGGGACTGAGTGCCAAGGAGGTGGCAGTCGATTACATCCGCACAAACACGCTGGCAGATGGAATCATCAGTACAAAACCGCTCCTTGTCAAACATGCGGTGGAGTCTGGATTGCTCGGTGTTCAGAGAACCTTTTTGATTGATTCGATGGCGATGAGTACGACGAAGAAGCAGATCGAGTCGTTTCGTCCGGATGCGATTGAGATCATGCCGGGAATTATGCCGAAAGTTCTTCAGGAGATTCGCGGATTTACGGAGGTTCCGATCATTGCCGGAGGTCTGATCTCTGATAAGAAGGATATTATGGCAGCATTTTCTGCGGGAGCAGATGCGATCTCCACGACGAAGGAAGAGCTGTGGTTTATGTAGGATTCCAGGATTCTTTGAAAACGAAAACGGTGCTGACAAGACAAGAGCGACGAGATAGAAACGAGATAGAAAAAGAGACAGGAGGAAGCGAAGATGAGTGAGTTTGCATATAAGTACGGATTTATCGGAATGGGAAATATGGGATTTGCGATGTTGAAGGGGCTTCTTCAGGAGACTCCGGCGGAGAGTCTCACTTTTTCTGCGAGAAATCGGGAGAAGATGGCAAAGGTGGAGGAGGAGACCGGTGTGCATCCGGCTTCCTCGAATTTAGAGTGTGCAAAGTCCTCTAAGTACCTGATTTTGGCAGTGAAACCTCAGCAGTATGATACGGTGATCGGAGAGATTCGGGAGGTGGTTTCTGCGGATCAGGTGATTTTGTCGATCGCTCCGGGAATTACGATTGAGGATCTCGGAAAGCGCTTTGGAAAGCCGGTGCGTGTGGTCAGAGCGATGCCGAACACACCGGCGCTTGTCGGAGAGGGAATGACGGGAGTCAGCTTTGAGGAAGAGCAATTTTCCGATGAGGAGAGAGCGGACATCCGTGCATTCTTCTGTTCCTTTGGCAGGATGGAGATCGTCGGGGAAAATCTGATGAATGCGGTTGTCTGTGCAAGCGGAAGCTCGCCGGCATACATTTACATGATTATTGAGGCGCTTGCAGACAGTGCGGTGAAATACGGACTTCCAAGAGCATCTGCTTATCAGATGGTGGCACAGACGGTTCTCGGAAGTGCGAAGATGGTGCTTGAGACCGGAAAGCATCCGGGAGAACTCAAGGATCAGGTCTGCTCTCCGGGCGGTACGACGATTGCCGGAGTTTCTGCACTTGAGGAGTATGGACTTCGGAATGCGCTGATCAAGGCATCCGACGCGTGCTATGAGAAATGTACGAGAGTGAAATGATGCAAGTAAAGTAACACGAGCACTAACACGAATACGAATAGACAAGTATGAAAAACACTGGAAGAGAGGAAATAAGATTATGGAGAACAAGGAGACGAAGAAGATTCCGCCGGTAATCCGCAAGGATCGTCAGTTGAAATACACGGGAAACATTCTCAAGATTTATGAGGATACGGTGATTGCAAATGGACATGAGGCACACTGGGATTACATTCATCATGACGGGGCAGCGGCAGTCGTTGCGGTTGCAGATGACGGAAAACTGCTGATGGTGCGCCAGTACCGCAATGCACTCGACCGTGAGACGCTTGAGATCCCGGCAGGAAAACTGGATGATCCGAACGAGCCGAAGATTGAGTGCGCATACCGGGAGCTTGAGGAGGAGACCGGATACCGCTGTGATAAGCTTGAGTATCTGATGAGTTTGAATACGACGGTTGCATTCTGCGATGAGGCGATTGATATTTTCGTGGCTCGCAATCTGATTCCGTCCCACCAGCATCTCGATGAGGATGAGGTGATCAATGTCGAGGCGTGGGAGCTTGAGGATCTCGAAGAGCTGATCTACACCGGAAAGATGACGGATGCGAAGACCGTTGCAGCGATCATGGCTTATGCGAGAAAGTATCGCAGATAAAAGAAAGAAATAGAACATAACAGGCTAGACACGCTGGTTAGGCGCTGGTTACGCTCCGCTGGCGGAGCTGTTTTTTGTTCAGGTAAAAATTTTTGGTTCCTATTTATAGAGCATACGATTAGAGGGGATTTTTGTATACTTTTTGATCATTCTAATAAAAACACATTTTTCCTTGTATTCTATCATAGAGTGTAAAAAATGTTGCGGAGTGCGCGATGAAGAGAGTACAGCGACTTTGGCTCTGGGCGGTAGCGGGGTGGATTTTTGCCTCGATTTTTGCAAACCGTGCATTTGTCTCCGGTCTGATCAATGTGACTGTGCTTTCTAATCTGATCGGGAGTCGGTGTGGGGATCTTTCGGGGGAGAACAGAAGTGGTCTCTTTCGGATGATCGCTTTGCGCTTTGTGCAGACAGGAGGGCTTGCGTTGATCTGTGCGGGGCGATTTGCGAGCGTGGGAGTGCGAATCGTTTTGTTTTTGATTGGAGCCTGTGCCTCAGCCACGCTTGTGATTCTGACATGGACGAGGGGAGCGGGCGGGCTTGTCCTTTTTTTGTGTGCATCTCTTCCGCAGGATCTTTTTTATCTGGCATCGTGGTTTCTTTTGATTGCAGAGAGTGTGGAATATCCACATTCATTAAAAAGACCGTATCAGAGACGAATCTGGGCGATTGCAGGGATTCTCTGCGCAGTTGGAATCTGGGTGGAATTTGTGATTGGAGCCTGGATTCTCAAAAATTTTATTTCCTTTTAGAAAATTAAGAGTTTTTTCACTTTTGAAAGATTGTGACAAGATGTTGAAAGCGTTTGGCGCTGACGCTCAACATCTTGTTTTTTTGTCTGGAAAATCGTTGCTTTTACGGGAAAATGGAGGGAAAGGGATAGATGGAGGAAAAAAGAATCGTTTGATTTTGAAGGGAAGAGAGGCTATAATGATAGCAAGTTGTCACATTTTAGAGAGTGTCAACTTGAATCGATTAGAATAAATGAGAACGTACAAAAAATGTTGATATAACTCAGAGTGGATGTCCCCCTCCTCTATAGGTGGGGTATCACAAACTTTCTCAGGAGGGGAGACAATCCCCTTCTGAGTTATACGCTCCGCGAGGGTGCAAAGCGCCAGTGGCGCTTGTTATGCACCGACCGCAGTGGAACGGAGAAGCGCAGTGATTTTGATAAGAAGATG
>NZ_JBNMIQ010000051.1:0-8324 GCF_050873365.1 Brotaphodocola sp.
ATCTATAAGGGGTCACCTCCGTAACATTAAACTTTGGTCGGTAAAATGATTTGGGAGGCTTCTTATAGATGTATTTTATTACAACAAAAAGAATGTTGGAAGTATGTTTTTCAACACACCCCAACATTCAGTATAGAACCTTTATTTCATAGGAAATTGCGTCCTGGTTATAGGATTGAAACTTGTAGTTGAAAGAGTAACAGAGGCAGAAGTCAGAACACACGATTTTTTGAAAACGATTTTGGAAAAGGAGAATCAGGAATGACGAATAAAAATGGACGTTTTGGAATTCATGGAGGACAGTACATCCCGGAGACACTGATGAAGGCAGTGATTCAGCTTGAGGAAGCTTACAACCATTATAAAAATGATCCGCAGTTTCAGGCAGAACTGACTGAGCTGTTTAACGAGTATGCGGGTCGTCCGAGCCGACTTTACTACGCAGAGAAGATGACGAAAGACCTTGGAGGTGCAAAAATTTATTTAAAGCGTGAGGATTTAAACCACACGGGTGCGCACAAGATCAACAACGTGCTCGGTCAGGCGCTTCTCGCAAAGAAGATGGGAAAGACACGTTTGATCGCGGAGACCGGAGCGGGTCAGCACGGAGTGGCAACGGCGACGGCAGCGGCACTGATGGGAATGGAATGTGTTGTTTACATGGGTGAGGAGGACACGAAGCGTCAGGCGCTCAATGTCTATCGCATGCGTCTCCTCGGCGCAACCGTGATTCCGGTGACAACGGGAACCGGAACGCTCAAGGACGCCTGCTCAGCGTGCTTCCGTGAGTGGACAAACCGCATCGACGACACGCACTACTGCCTCGGTTCGGTGATGGGACCTCACCCCTTCCCGACGATTGTGCGGGATTTCCAGTCCGTGATTTCAAAGGAAATTAAGGAGCAGATGTTGGAGAAGGAGGGACGACTTCCGGATGCAGTGCTTGCTTGTGTCGGCGGTGGTTCCAATGCAATCGGTGCATTTTATAATTTCATCAACGATAAGGAAGTTCGTCTAATCGGATGTGAGGCGGCAGGACGCGGAGTCAATACCGCGGAGACCGCAGCGACGATTGCGACCGGAAAACTTGGAATTTTCCACGGAATGAAATCGTATTTCTGTCAGGATGAATACGGACAGATTGCTCCGGTATACTCGATCTCGGCAGGACTTGATTATCCGGGAATTGGACCGGAACACGCGATGCTTCATGATCAGGGACGCGCAGAGTACGTTCCGGTTACCGACGATGAGGCAGTCAATGCGTTTGAGTATCTTGCGCGCACAGAGGGCATCATCCCGGCAATCGAGTCGGCACATGCGGTTGCGCATGCGATGAAACTTGCGCCGACAATGAGCAAAGATCAGATCATGGTAATCAATATTTCGGGAAGAGGCGACAAGGACTGTGCAGCAATCGCACGTTACAGAGGGGAGGATATCAATGAGTAATCTTAGAAAAGCATTTGATCATGGAAAGGCATTTGTTGCATTTATCACCTGTGGAGATCCGGATCTTGAGACGACGGCAAAGGCTGTTCGTGCGATGGCGGAAGCAGGAGCGGATCTGATTGAGCTTGGAATTCCGTTTTCTGATCCGACCGCAGAGGGACCGGTAATCCAGAGTGCGAATGTGCGCGCACTCTCGGCGGGAACAACAACAGACAAGATTTTTGATATGGTCAAAGAACTCAGAAACGATGTGAAGATTCCTATGGTCTTCATGACTTATGCAAATGTGGTTTTTTCCTATGGAACAGAGCGTTTTGCCAAGCGGTGTGCACAGGTTGGAATGGATGGAGTGATTCTTCCGGATGTCCCGTATGAAGAAAAAGAGGAATTTGCACCGATTTTTGAAGCACAGGGTCTCGAGCTTGTGTCGCTGATTGCGCCGACTTCGGCTGATCGAATTGCGATGATTGCAAAAGAAGCAAAAGGATTTATCTATGTGGTTTCCTCGCTCGGTGTGACCGGAGTCAGAAGTAAAATTACGACGGATATTGGTGCTTTAACGGAGCAGATTCGCGCTGTCACCGATGTGCCATGTGCGGTTGGATTTGGAATTTCAACCCCGGAACAGGCAGTGAAGATGGCAAAAGTTTCGGATGGAGCAATTGTCGGAAGTGCGATTGTGCGACTGATGGAAAAATACGGACGAGATGCCGTTCCGCATGTGGCAGAGTATGTGAAGTCGATGAAGGATGCGCTGAGAAGTTTATGATAGGAATTATGCGCTCTTCCAGTTTCGACTTGAAGTGAGAGTGGCTGTTATAGGTAGGGGTATTACAAACTTTCTCAGAAATATTGATTTGAATAAAATACAGGCTCCGGAAGAGAGAAAGATTCTGCAAACCCGTGTGAGACGCCGGTGTTTAGATCGCGCATTTTGCGATCTTATGCACCGTTGCGTCGAACCCGGAGCGAGAGCGTGTTTGCAGAACTTTACTCTCTGGAGGAGCCAAATAAAATATCCAAATATTTCAATATCCAAGCATCTAAGTAGCTTCTTAACTTTATTTTCTGTATGTTATTCTTTTAGATATTATTTTCCGTTTTTATTTCTTCTTCAAAAAATCAAACAACGATTTTCTCCGTCTGGAGCGACGTCTGCCTCCATTTGAGCGAAGGGCAGATCCGGAACGTTTTTCCTCCATAATCAGATCAAACTCTGTGGGAGACATTCCGAGATCCTGAATCCGTTGTTGACGGCGCTGGTAGCGCTCGGCGCGCTCATTTTCCTCACGTTTCTCAATGTGAAATTTCACAAACATTATGATTGCAATGACAACGGCGATAATTCCGATGATTCCAAGAGCAATCCAGAATCCAAGCGGAATGTGAATCTCAAAAGGCGAGGTCAACGAAGGATCGCTCTGTCCGTTTTCAAAAGTCTCCAGTGAGGTAGATGAGAGAGCAGAATCTTTGGTTTTCCCAGTTTCATCGGCTCCTTTGGTTTCGCCAGTGGAAGTTTCGCCAACAGAACTTTCAGCGGATTCCGCATTATTTTCCAGAATAGAAACTTGTTTGGAATCATTTTCTGCACGTTCTGAGCCTGAAGTTTTTGACGCTCTCAAAAGCCATGCGTAACCGGCATCGTGTCCCCCGTACTCGTAAGTGATCTGTGCGACTGCCCGATCCGGTGCAGAGGCGGGCAGTTCGTAGGAGATCGACGATGTCGTGTCCGCAAACGTTGCATTGTTCGGCAGGGTAATTTTGCTGTTATCCTGAAGATGCAGGATTGAGAGATCTGCTGCCGGGAGTCCCGCAATCGTCATGTCGTTTGCAAGAGACGAATATGTCGTATCTTCCGAGGAGGCATTTACCGAATAAAAATTTGCAAATCCAAAATCGAGAAGAGTCTTTGTGTCACTGTAATGTGTCTGGTGACCATTCAGGACGACGGAAACGAGACGCATACCATTTCTTTCTGCACAGGTAACGAGGGTGTTGCCCGCGAGAGAGGTGTATCCGGTTTTTCCACCGAGGATTCCGGGATAGTACTCAGGAAGATTTTTTTTGAGCATCTTGTGTCCCGGGTAGACACGGCTTCCTTCTGGATTTCGCTTTGTCGGCGGGAGATCATAGTAACGGCTTGAGTCAATCTCTACGAAGGTGTCATTCTCAAACGCAGAACAGGCGATCAGTGCCATATCGTGAGCGGAAGTGTAGTGATCCGGATCGTTGAGTCCGCTCGGATTGTTGAAATGAGAATCTGTACAGCCGAGTGCCTGCGCTTTCTGGTTCATCATCTCTGCAAAGGCTTCGATTGAACCGGCAGTGTGTTCTGCGAGTGCATTCGCGGACTCATTTGCGGATTTTAAGAGCATTGCATAGAGACAATCGCGCACACTCAGCTGGTCTCCTTCGTCGATGCCGGCAGAACTGCTTCCAGACTCCACGTTGTAAACTGCATTGTGGGAGAACGTTACTGTTTCGTCGAGGTCACAGTTTTCAATGACAATCAAGGCGGTCAAGATTTTTGTGATACTTGCAGGATAGTATGCCTGATGAATATTTTTGCCGTAGAGAACGGCGCCGGAACCGGCATCCATGAGGATACCACCTTCAGCGGAGATTTCTACATTGTCCGGCCAGGGAACAGTACTCGCAAAGGCCGGTGGTGAAATCAGCCCTGTCAGCAGGACGAGGGCAAGAAAAAACGAAGCAATTCGTTTCATAAATAAGTCCTTTCAGTGAATAAAAATAAAATCCAGTAAAATCCCACCAAAAATAAAGAATAAAATTTATTTATAGAATCGGTTTAATCTTCTGTGAACCCAGGAAATGCAATTCAATTCAATTTAATTTAATTATAATTTCTATAACTTCTGTAATTCCTGTAAATTCTTATGAATTCAATTCTTAGATTCCTCTGAATCCGGTGGGAGGAGGTAGCGGGACGGGGCATTCAAAAGTTGCTGAATTGCAAAATAAGCCGTGCCTGTCAGAATACGGTTCTCATCCGGTGAGACAAGCTCGATCGGGGGAAGCGTCTGGTAGGATGCAAGATGTTTGGTTGCAGTTTTTTTGGCATCCTCAAGCAGGAGCATTCCACCGTGCGTCATTCCTCCGCTGATGAAAATGCGGTCCGGTGTGCAGATAGAGAGCAGGGACGCAATTCCGAGACCGAGATTGTGTCCGCAGTCTCGAATCAGCTTCATTGCGAGCGGGTCCCACTGGCGCGCCGACTCAAAGACGGAGCGTGCCGAGATCGCAGAAACGCGGTTTAACAGACTTTCCGGAAATGCAGACAGTTCTTGGTTCGCTTTTGATTCGAGGGCGGACAGGCTTGCAAGCGAGTCGAGACATCCGGTTCGCCCGCATTTGGGACATACATGCCCCTGCGGATCAATCGGGAGATGACCTGCCATCGAAATCATGCGTGCATCGTGGAGGCAGAGTCCACCGCGGGTCAGACCGACCTCAATGCTGTCGTCTGCAAAAATGTGAAGCATGACCTCACCCGTATTTTTGTCGGGAAGGTTGTGCCAACAGGCGATTGCTCCGGCATCAGCATCATGGATCAGGAAAACAGGAAGGTCGATCTGCTCTTCAAGTTTTTTGCAGAGCGGAAACAGTTTTGCGGACGAGTTGTTTTTTGTAGCGTCTTTGTCAGTATCTTTTGCAGTATCTTTTATCGTGGCGGTATCAGCGACAGTATTTGTATTAGTATCCGTGTTAGTATCTGTGTTGGTATTCGTGTCAGATGGGATCAGGATTGATCCATCCGCACGACGGCAGGGATCAGGGACGGCGATTGCAGTAGCCGTGAGTTCCGGAAAATCTTTCAGAAATGTCGTCACTCCGTCTGCGATCCGCTCAATAATCGAGGGCATGTTTGCTTCGCTTAGCGCCTCGATCGGAACGGACAAAAGATGACCACACGGCTGTCCGTGAAAATCGTGCGGTTGCATTTCCAGCCAGTGTGCGGAAAGGCGGATTGCAAGTACCTTATAGCGGTTGTAATTCAGGGACAGACCGACAGAGCGCCGTCCTTTTTTTCCTGCTGTAAATCCAGTCTCGTAGATGAGTCCGGATTTTGTCAGAGAACGGACAATTTTCGTCATAGAAGCCTGAGTCAGTCCCGTCGCTTCTCCGAGTTCCGCACGCGAACATCCCGGATGGAGAGCGAGAAAGCGAAGCACCTCCGCTCGGTTGGAATCCTGCATATTAATCTGATTTTGTCCGCTTTTTCCGTTTATTTTTTCCTGCATAAAAAACCTCAATAAAAATCTTAATAAAAACCTTAATAAAAGCCTAAATGAAAAATAAAAGTTGAAATTAATTCTGTTTCTTCAAATTTTTCAAAGGCAAATGCTTTAAATGAATCAGCCATCCGGCACAGCCCGCAAAGACGGCGACAACGCTGATCGCGTAGGTGAGAGCGATTCGACCGGCGGTATCCATGAAGAACGGTTCCGGT
Organism: Brotaphodocola sp.; assembly: GCF_050873365.1. Lineage (GTDB taxonomy): Bacteria > Bacillota > Clostridia > Lachnospirales > Lachnospiraceae > Brotaphodocola. The sequence goes on from NZ_JBNMIQ010000051.1 coordinate 5,924, forward strand.
ACAATGTTGATCAGAAGATCGGTATTCGGGTCGAGCATCCACAGATCGTTGTTGAAGAAAATATGGTGGAAAATAATAAAGTACTTATTAAAGTCCGTGGAAATAATACCTGCGAGGACTGCCAGAACGACGAAAAACAAAATGGTTCCGATGCAGACTGTCTGCGGAAGCACCTTGCGCACATTTGCCTTTAACGCAAAGAGAAGAGCAATGCAGACTGCCATCAAAACGAGGCAGATCCGGCGCAGTGCAATTGCGCCGAGAAAGAGTCCGCGCACATCTTCCATGTGGGCGATTTCCCGCTGGTTAAAGAATTCGCGTGGTTGACCATTTACAATCGTCAGAACGTGAAGATCTGCGCGATTTCCCCGCAGATAAGCCATCATTTCGTGGGTGACATCGAGAAGGTCATCCATTTCCATTTGGACATCATCCAAAACATCATATTTTTCATATTCTTTCTCATAGTAACCGGGAGTCCAGTAGGTGACGGCTTCCACGGAAGTGATGAGAAGAGTGAACATCAGCGCAAAGGCAAAGACGATGCCGAGAGCGTTGTGAAGAAGTTTTCTCATAATCCAAGGTTGTCCTTTCTGTTATATTTTTGTTGCACTGCATATCAAAGACACTCTGGTGGCGTGTCTGATGATTTACAGTGAACTACTCGGTCATTGAATGGCCGAGCATCTTAAAATGCAAAGCTATTCAATGACGATCTATTGGAAATAAGACCAATTTGTATGAATCATGCAAACCAGACAGATCTCCGCCAGACAATCCAGATACAGACATGCTGTACCAAGACGATGGTAGTTCATATGTTCCTTACTACCAGACGGCAATACACCACAAACCATACCTGTGGGATATTGCCGTTTCTCATAAGGATGCTACTTGCCGGTAAGTTTTAAATCTATCGGCATAAACAATCTTTATAGAATTCTGAAGCAAATGGTGATTATATTTATATTTCTCACATAATTCCATGATTTCGATATCCGTTGCCCGTTTTTTGATATTAACAGCTCCTACATAATCCGCATCTTCTGTGTAACCACAGCAAGTACACCGAAATTCTTTATGATTTCGATTTGCAGAGTCCAGATGATTGCATACCGGACACACCTGACTGGTAAAATCAGGCGTAACTTCCATAAAGTCATATCCCTTCCAGTTCAAAGTTTCCATTAATCGTTGCTGTAATTTTCCGCGCGCAAACATCGAAAATTGTCCATTTGTCTTACGGCTCTTGTGAAATTCTCTGATATCCAGCTTTTCAAGAACCGTCATCGTATCCGGTGTTAATTCTTTTATATAAACGGATATAGACTGTTTGATTTCATGATTTAACATATTATAATAATGTCGTTTCTTTTTATATGGGGCAGACATAGTACAAATCATATGTTCCAAACGATCTATTTTAGCGATGAGAGAACGTCTCACATCGTCAGGGAGCTGATGATATCGTACATAATGCTGGATTGCCCGTTTTTTATTCCTTAACTTTGATAATTCCGCAAATGCAGGCTCTACTTGTTCATGATAAAACTGGATGACATCAGACATCGTGCCAATCCCTTTTCCATCAGATGTATAAAATGCATCCACAATTCCGGTATCTACACCAATATATGTTTTAGTATTTGGCTGTTTTCTGATATTTTTATACGACCATCCAATTTGTAACTTTCCATTATGAATCTGCATCATAACAGTACCCGCCATTACATTGCTTTTTATTTTATGTAAAGAATGTGCACTGCTATTGATCGGTACCGAAAATCGTTTTCCTTTGTTCTCTGGATCTGTGATTGTAATTACATATGGCATACATGTGCTTGTAGATTCTTCCAGTTTCATCAGTCTTGAATCCAGTGGAACAGAGATATTTTTCAAAACCGGAAGTTTATATTCCATGCATTTACTATAATATCGATCGAAAAACTCCGTCATGAAATAGGCAAACTCACGCCCTTCCATTTTTTCAACCATATCTGCACACTCGTTATGAAAAGTTTTTCCAATTGCCCGTAAAGAAGAAATCATCACTTCTTAAGACATTCCCATAACTGCCATTGCAAACAACACTTTTGATTTTGCAAAAATATCCATTCCTTCTGATAGTAGATCCTGGCGAATATTATTCAGGCGATTAGAGAGATGAGTTACTGCAATGTCAAATGCATTCTGACAAAATGCAGAGTTCATTCCAACTGGACGCATGGATTTTTCCAGCTGACGCATATCGGGATCTTTTTTATCGTTTTTCACAATCTGTAAAAATACAGATTTTTCCTGTTCAAGTATCTTGATATCCTGATTAACAAGCGCAGTAAAAGACAACTGGATGCGCTTTAAAACTGCCAGTTTTTCTTTATTCGGATTTCCGTACAGAAAT
>NZ_JBNMIQ010000052.1:0-8246 GCF_050873365.1 Brotaphodocola sp.
GAGTAGTATGGGCATTTAAAAAGTAGAAAAAACGGTTTTGACACGAGCCGTATGTTATCGTTAATTCATTCATTAGAATGATTGATAATGAAAGTCTCATGGAAATGAATCAGTCTTATATACTTTCGAGCATATTTGGAAATTCATGTATATGAGAACCCAACGAGCTTTAGCCGTTGGAGTGTCAGTAAAGTCAGAGAAACAAAATCAAAGAAATATAGTCAGAGAAAAAATGATACCGTAATTAAGATAGACGAATGAAGACAGATGCAGGAAGTCGGATGAGAACGGAATGAGAGGAAGACAGAGAAGACGATGAATAAGACAGAATTTTTACAGGGATTGCAGTCAGCTCTTTCTGGAAATGTACCACCTGAGACTGTGCGGGAAAATTTGCGCTATTACAGCGATTATATCCGTTCAGAGGTGCAGAAAGGAAGATCCGAGCGGGATGTGATGGAAGAACTCGGAGATCCGCGTCTGATTGCGAGGACGATCATGGATGCAACGCCGGGAGCGGGAGAGGGAATGTTTGAGGAGTATCGCTCCTTCATTCCATTCGGATCTGCGGGCACTGCAGATGGCGGATATGCAGGAGATGGCACAGGATCCGAAGAGTCACAGGGACAGCAGGGCAATATTTTTACAGGCAATTCCAGTGTGCACTATTACGATTTGAATAAGTGGTACTGGAAGCTCGGAGCAGTTCTTGTCGCCATTTTGGTGGTGACGCTGATCATCACGATTGTGGGAGGAATTTTGAGTATTTTGATTCCGATCCTTCCGATCATTTTCCTCGTGATGTTAGTGATGTGGTTTGTAAAAGGACGCTAAATGCATTTTTTGAGAAAAATAGGATTCTGATAAGTCAATAGTGACAAAAAAACAGAGAAAACTGCGCAGGAAACCGTCACAAAATATTAATAAAATGTAAACAATGGTCCAAAAAACTTGACGCGCCCAATCTGGATATGTATAATAACGATGTAACATATTTAATAATTATGTAATAATTACGGTGCCGGAAGAGAGCATGAAGCTGTAAAACGGTGGAAGCCCTCTCCGGCATCGGTTTGAGAACATAGAAACCATAGAAACAACGAACAACGTAAATACAAATTCTGGATTGGAGTGGATGTAGGAAATGAATAAATCGGTACTTTATTTAGCCACAGCAGTGCTGGCAACGGGTTCTGTATTCTGGACAAGCCCTATGGTATCCCGCGCAGAGACCTCAACAAAGGCAATCAAAATCTCTGAGGCACTGAATCTCCCGGAGCTTGAGATTCCGGAAATCGAGAACGTGGCAGGGGTTGTCGAGGAAGCCGTTCAGATTGAGGAAGAAGAGGTAGCAGATGCCGAGGCAGAGGTTATCGATATGCAGGCTGGCCCGGATATCGCTGTTCAGAAAGCCCTCGCAGAGAAGAAGGCAGCTGAGGAGACAAAGGCAGCCGAGGAGGCAGCAGTTCAGGCAAAGGCAGATGCTCGCCAGAATGTTGTCGCTTACGCACTTCAGTTTGTAGGCGGAAAGTACCGTGCAGGTGGAAATGACCCGCATACCGGAGCTGACTGTTCCGGATTTGTAAAATATGTTATGGAGCATGCAGCAGGAATCTCCATGAATCGTTCTTCAAGCTCTCAGGCAACACAGGGACACAAGATTAGTTCAAATGATATGCAGCCGGGAGATCTGATCTTCTACGGAAGTGGCTCCAGCATCAGCCATGTAGCGATGTACATTGGAGATGGCAAGATCGTTCACGCATCCACAGAGCGTACCGGTATCAAGGTTTCCAAGTGGAACTACCGCACACCGATCAAGATTGTCAGTGTATTCTAATCGATTCTGATTTTCACATATCTGTCAGACCAGGATCAGTTAAAAATGAGAAGTAGAGAAATCGAATAGGACAGCAGAGAAATACATAAAATAAAAAGACGGGAAGAGGCGTTGTATGGCCTTTTGCCGTCTTTTTTATTCTTTTCAAAATCTCTCAAAAATGGAGAAAGAGCCGGGACAGGGGAGCTGTTCCGACTCTTTCTGAGGGGAGTATAAAATAATTAATAAGGCTGAAGAAAATGATTTTAAGGGAAATCGATTTTCTTCGAGTTTATTATACGTTATACGTCAAAAAATTGCAAGAGATTAACTGGAAACCAGAATCTTCCGGTATGGATTTGACAGGGAGGGATCATACTAATCCTGCATCAAAAAATTAGGATGTTCAGGAGGAAAATCACATGAGAGATTCTTACAACAACAACCAGAATAACAGTCAGAACAACAGCCAGAACAGCAATCAGAACAGCATGAGAAACAACAGCAAAAACAGTACCAGAAACGAGAACAACAGCAGAAACAATGCGAGAAATTACAGCCGTGATTCCTACTCGAACCGCAGTGAGAATAACACCGGGGATTATGAGGATTACCAGAATTACCGCGAGAGAACTTATGAGAGAAATTCATCCCGCAACAAGATGAACAACCAGAGCAACCAGCACGAGCAGTAAAAAACTCTGGGAATTCTCAGATGGTCTCCGCTTTGTTTCCCATTTGTTTTTGGAGGTCTTGGGACAAAGCGGGGGACCGTTACATATGCTGATAAAAAGAGGACAATAGAGGGTTTGGCATGTGGTGTCTGATCAGCGGTAGAGATCTGGAACGCTATCTTGACGAAGGAAGAGAGATCTTTCTGGCAGATCTGCGGGAGAGCCGGGACTATGAGGCGGGGCATATTTGTGGGGCGATCAATTTCCCGGGAGACTCCTGGCGTCTGAGGATCTCAGAGTTTCCGAGAGACCGTCTGATTGTTCTTTACTGTTATCATGGTCCGAACAGTTTGTTGGTCGCAAGGCAGTTGTCCGCAATGGGATTTTTGACGGCAGATCTCTATGGCGGAATCGAGGCTTACCGCGGAAAGTACCTCACTGGATAGAGACTCATGGATCTTTCGGTTATTGTACACGGGTAGGCATTTTCTGAGCGGAAAATGCCGTGTGATACAGTAGTGGTAGCAGATTTTGCTGATTTGGAATGCGAAGCATCGGCAAAAGACGTTACTGTTTGCAGGGTGTGTGAACAGTAACGTCTTTCGTTGACAACTATCTGGTGAGGTTATAAAATATTATGTAACAATCAGGGGACGAGACAACCTGAAAATAAGGGAAGGAGAATGGTTGACTTTTTCAACGGAGAAGTTTACGAAAGTGACGAGAGCGCGAAAGGCGTGAACAGAACGCAAGGATCAAGGATAAAACTTGAGAACAAAGCACAAGAACAAAGCACAAGAACAAAACACGAGAAGAAAGCACTCTGGATGAAAAAGGACAACTGTGAAGAGAAGACAATGATGAAGAAATATATGTTTGCATCGGATGTTCACGGATCTGCATGGTATTGCAGAAAGATGCTGGAGGCTTATGACCGTTCCGGCGCAGAGCGTCTGATTTTGCTCGGTGATCTTTTGTATCATGGACCGAGAAACGATCTTCCGAAGGAGTATGCGCCGAAGGAAGTGATTGCGATGCTCAATGAGCGCAAGAATGAGATCTGCACGGTGCGCGGAAACTGTGAGGCAGAGGTGGACCAGATGGTTCTGAATTTCCCGGTGATGGCAGATTATGCTCTGCTCGAGCTCAACGATCTCACCTTTTTTGCGACACATGGACACATTTTTAATGAGGAGCATATGCCACCGTTAAAGGCAGGCGATATCCTTGTTCATGGTCACACCCATCTGCTTCGCGCGGACAAGGTAGGGGACAACTACATCCTCAATCCGGGTTCTGTGTCGATTCCGAAGGGCGGAAATCCGGCAACCTATGCGATTCTGGATGGAAAGACCTTCCAGATCATTGACTTTGACGGCAATGTCGTGAAAGAGATCACATTTTAGATTACGATTAGAAAAATTAAAAAAGAATCTAAAAGGATTAAAAAAGAATCTAAAAGAATTTAAAAGGATAAAAAAGGGTTTAGAACAAACTTAAAACGAACTTAGAAAGAACTTAGAAAGAACTTAGAAAGAACAACGGTCATCGAAAGGATGATCGAGCAGGAGAAAAGAAAACATATGGCGATAAAAACCTACGAACTGATTGCACCTTGCCACTTTGGACTGGAAGCGGTGCTCAAGAGAGAGATTCTGGATCTGGGATATGAGATTTCCCGAGTGGAAGATGGAAAGGTGACGTTCATCGGAGACGCAGAGGCGATTTGCAGAGCAAACGTCTTTCTGCGGACGGCGGAGAGAGTGCTGTTGAAAGTCGGAGAATTCCGGGCAGTGACGTTTGATGAGCTGTTTGAGAAGACGAAGGCACTTCCGTGGGAGGAGTACATTCCGGTGGACGGAAAATTCTGGGTGAAGAAAGCAAACTCGATCAAGAGTAAGCTGTTCAGCCCGTCCGACATCCAGTCGATTATGAAGAAAGCGATGGTCGATCGCATGAAGCACGCATACGGTGTGGGCGTGATTCCGGAGACCGGCGCTTCCTACCCGATCCGCGTGGCATTCTACAAGGATGTGATCACCGTGGCACTCGACACGACCGGAGAGTCCCTTCACAAGCGCGGATACCGAAAACTGACGAGCAAGGCACCGATCTCGGAGACGCTCGCTGCGGCTCTGATTATGCTGACTCCGTGGAATAAGGACAGAATCCTTGTCGATCCGTTCTGCGGAAGTGGAACATTTCCGATTGAGGCGGCAATGATCGCTGCCAATATGGCGCCGGGAATGAACCGCTCCTTCCTGTCTGAGGACTGGAAGAACCTGATTCCGCGCAAGTGCTGGTATGAGGCGATGGACGAAGCTCAGGAACTTGTCGATGACAGCGTGAGTGTCGACATTCAGGGATACGACGTGGATGGCGATATCATCAAGTCTGCGAGAGCAAATGCAGAATCCGCGGGTGTAGCGCACCTGATTCATTTCCAACAGCGCCCGGTGAGCCAGCTCAGCCACCCGAAGAAATACGGTTTCCTGATCACAAACCCGCCTTACGGAGAGCGTATTGAGGACAAGAAGAATCTGCCGGAGCTGTACAGCCAGATCGGAGAGCGTTTTGCATCTCTTGACAGCTGGTCGGCATTTATCATCACCTCCTATGAGGATGTCGAGCGATATATGGGACGGAAGGCAGACCGCAACCGCAAGATCTACAACGGTATGATGAAGACGTATTTCTACCAGTTCCTCGGACCGAAACCGCCGAAGCGTAAACCGGAGCATGAGGAGAAATAAAAGGCGAGCCGGACGGAGTAAGGGCAGGCTGGTTTGCTGTCTTCTCACTGTTTGGATGGTGGTTTTCTTGACTTCCGGCTGTGGGAGATTCTGGTGGGAGTCGGCAGGCTCAAATGCAGATTTCAGAGGGAATCGTCAAACCACAGAGCAGGAAGAAAACGCAGATCAGGAAAACACGACAGAGCAGGAAAATACAGGAAATCAGGGAAACACCGCGGAGCGGGTAGAACTGGAAGAGAAGACCGAGCAGACGGAGAAAGGCACGTCGACGGGAACGGACGAAGCGGATCAGGGACAGGCTCAGAGTGGGTCAAAAGGTGCAGAAAGCGTGAAAGAGCCTCTACCGCGGTTTTACGATGCGAGACGGGACGGCAGAACGTCGATCGTCAAGGATCAGGGAGAGAGAGGAACCTGTTGGGCGTTTGCGTCGATGCAGGCGCTCGAGAGCTCTCTGCTTCCGGAGGAGTCGTATGATTTCTCCGAGGATCACATGGTGCACGATCCGGATTTTATTCTGAATTCCGAGGAGGGCGGAGACTATGTGATGGCGATGGCGTATCTGCTGTCGTGGCGGGGACCGGTGCTGGAGTCTCAGGACCCCTATGGAGACGGGATCTCGCCGGAGGGGCTGTCTCCGGTAAAACACGTTCAGGAGATCCGTCTCTTGCCCGAGAGCGACCGTGAGGCGATCAAGCGAGCAGTCTATACGACGGGAGGCGTGCAGAGTTCGCTCTACACCGCACTTCAGAAGACCGGGACGGATACCGCCTACTACAATCAGGAGACTCAGGCATACTGTTATCAGGGCGAGGAGGCTCCGAATCACGATGTCGTGATTGTGGGCTGGGACGATGATTTCCCGGCAGAGAACTTCACGACAGAGGTTCCGGGCAACGGGGCGTATCTCTGTGAGAACAGCTGGGGAACTCAGTTTGGAGAGGCGGGATACTTTTATGTATCCTACTATGACCGGAACCTCGGAAAGACGAACCTGGTCTATTCGCGGACGGAAGATCCGGATAATTACAGCCGGATTTATCAGAGTGATCTGTGTGGATGGCTCGGTCAGATTGGCTACGGGGAGGAGACGGTCTGGGCGACAAATGTGTACCGTTCCGGGGAGAGCGCGGAGAAGCTCTGTGCGGTCGGATTTTATGCGACGGACCGGGATACGGAGTATGAGGTCTATGTGATTCCGAAAGTTCCGGAAAATCAGGAGTCGGTGATCGCGAAACTTTCTGCGGGCGGAGTAAAAAAGGCAAAGCTGTCGCGCGCAAAGGGAAGACTTGAGGACGCCGGTTATTATACGATTTCGCTTGACCAGCCGGTATCGATTCAGCCAAAGACGCGATTTGCGCTCATGGTGCGCTTGAAGACGCCGGGGGCAGTTCATCCCGTCGCAGTCGAGTATGACACCGGAGACGGGCGTTTCCGCGTGGATTTGAGCGATGGAGAGGGATATGTGAGCCCCGATGGAAGCCAGTGGGAGCGGACGGAGGAAGCTCAGAACTGCAATCTGTGCCTGAAAGCGTACACGAGGATTGAAAAAACGAGCGGGTGAGCAAGCCTAAGCCTTGACTTGAATTCAAGGAATCCGTTGCAGGTTGTGATGGACGTTGATGGACGTAATGGAGTGGAAGTGCAATAAAACTGTGATTGAACTGTGATGGGGAAGGAACTATTTGACAGGGAGAAAAAGAGGGAGAGAAAAATAAATGAAACACAGAATTGTATTTGCAACCGGAAATGCCGGAAAAATGAGGGAGATTCGGGAGATTCTCGGAGATCTCGGCTGTGAGATTTTATCGATGAAGGAAGCGGGAGCAACGCCGGAAATCGAGGAGAATGGAAAGAGTTTTGCCGAAAATGCAGAGATCAAGGCGCGTGCGGTCTGGAACTGCACAGGAGGCATTGTCCTCGCGGATGATTCTGGTCTTGTCGTGGATTATATCGGCGGAGAGCCAGGAATTCTTTCTGCGCGTTATCTCGGGGAGGATACCTCCTATGAGATCAAGAATCAGGCAATCATTGACCGTCTCAAAGACGCAGAGGGCGGGGAGCGTTCCGCGCGTTTTGTCTGCAACATTGCAGGCGTGCTTCCGGATGGTCGTGTGATTCACACGGAGGCGACGATGGAAGGTCTGATCGCCAAGGAACCGGCAGGCTGTGGTGGATTCGGTTACGATCCGATTCTGTATCTTCCTGAATTTGGAAAGACATCCGCAGAGATCACGATGGAGCAGAAGAACCAGATCAGCCATCGTGGAAAAGCGCTCTCAGCGATGAAAGAAGAATTGCGAAAAGTTCTCGGGGAGGAAGATAAATAGATGAAAATTCTGATTGTGAGTGATACGCATCGGAAGGATGACAACCTGAAATGGGTTCTGAAGGAGGAAGCTCCGCTCGATATGATGATTCATCTCGGGGACGCGGAGGGAAGCGAAGTGGAGATCCCGAAGTGGGTCAACGAGGGCTGTGAGATCGTCATGGTTCGCGGAAACAATGACTTTTTCTCATCGCTTGAGCGGGAGATCGAGCTTGAACTCGGACCGCACCGGATTTTCCTGACCCACGGTCACTATTACAACGTTTCTCTCGGCGTTGAGACGCTTGAGCAGGAGGCGATCGAGCGGGGCTGTGACATTGCGATGTACGGTCACACCCATCGCCCGTATTTGGAGATTGGCGATCAGGTGACGATTCTCAATCCGGGAAGCCTCTCCTATCCGAGACAGGAAGGGCGCCGTCCGTCTTACATGATCATGGACATGGAAGATGACGGTCGCGTGCATTTCCACACTTATTACCTGTAAAAGATTATCTGGATTTCCCTGTTTTTGACAGGGGGGAGATTTTGAGAATTCAAGTCGACGCTCGCGGAGACTTGGCGCGTGATTTTGGTCAGCTCTGCTGACATCTTCTTATCAAAATCACTGCGCATCCACGCGGAGCGTATAACTCAGAAGGGGATTGTCTCCCCTCCTGAGAAAGTTTGTGATA
>NZ_JBNMIQ010000053.1:0-7211 GCF_050873365.1 Brotaphodocola sp.
AGTCGACGCTCGCGGAGACTTGGCGCGTGATTTTGGTCAGCTCTGCTGACATCTTCTTATCAAAATCACTGCGCATCCACGCGGAGCGTATAACTCAGAAGGGGATTGTCTCCCCTCCTGAGAAAGTTTGTGATACCCCCTCCTCTATAGGTGGGGGACATCCACTCTGAGTTATATGAAATCTATTAAATACGAAATCTATCAAGTATGAAATGCATTAAGTGTGAAATGTATTAAGTACGAAATGTATTATGAAACGTACTAAGTTAAGTATGAAATCTATCAAAGATGTCAAATGTATGATTATACTCATTGGGAGGACTTTTCTGTATGATTACACATAAAAAAACATGGAAATGCATCCGGCGATCTGCCTGTGCATTCACAATCCTTTCTGTCGCTCTTCTTGGCTCTGCCTGCAAGCGTCAACAGGAGGTCATTGATCTCTCCGGCGCCCGCTCAGTTCCCGCTGAGACGGTTCAGTCAGCCTCAGCCCCGGAAAGCGTAGATTCTGCGGACAGCCTGACGCTCGACACTGCGGAAACGACTGCGGACGCTTCTTCCTCCACCAAAAAGGGAATCCATGTGATGATGGAGACTTACATGAATAACAAGGTCTTCATCCAATATCCGGTGATTCAGGACTTAAACGATGATGACCGTACCGCCTCTGCGAATGAACTATTAAAAAATAATGCTCTCTCCATTCTCGGCGGATGGGGAATCAATGAGGCAAAGGATACGCTCGAGCTGACCTGCAAGGTCGTCTCTGCTGACCAGAGCCGACTCACCGTGATCTATCGCGGATACTGCTATCCAAGTCAGGCATCGTATCCCACAAATCTGTTTCTCACAAACACTGTTGATCTGACCGAGATCTCTGATGTTCGCCTGAGTGATTATGCAGATCCGGTTCAGCTTGCAGACTATGTGACATCCGATGAGGTTGTGCTCTCCGGTGTCAATGAGGCGGATCAGCCGGCTGTTCTTGAGTTTCTCAAAAATACTGACCATGAACAGAACGTAGCCCTGCTTGCAAATGCAGACTTCGGCGGAACGAATGGGTTCCCGGGATGTTTCAGTTATGAGTCAAACGGAGAGATCTATATCATGCTTCCTGTCACCCATGAGCTGGGGGACTATGTGACAGTAGTCTACACCCCGGAAGATAAATAAATAGGAAGATAACTAAGAAGATAACCAGGAAGATAAATAGGAAGATCGATTAAGAAGATATATTTAAAAAGATAAATTAAAGGCTCTTATAAAAGACGCTTTCAAAACCTTGGCATGGCTCTTGATCTTTGTCCTTAAATCTGATAAAATTTGGTTAGTTTTACAATACCGTATCGAGAAAGGAACTTTGATTTATGGAAAATGTTACTGTTTTTGATCATCCGCTGATTCAGCACAAGATTTCAATTCTGAGAAATAAGAACACCGGAACCAACGAATTCCGCTCCCTGATCGAGGAGATTGCAATGTTGATGGGCTACGAGGCTCTGCGCGATCTTCCGCTTGAGGATGTTGAGGTTGAGACCCCGATCGAGACCTGCATGACCCCGATGATCGCCGGCAAGAAGCTCGCTATCGTTCCGATCCTGCGCGCAGGACTTGGTATGGTCAACGGTATTCTCGCCCTCGTTCCGAGTGCAAAAGTTGGTCATATCGGACTGTACCGTGACGAGGAGACTCATGAGCCTCACGAGTACTACTGCAAACTTCCGGATCCGATCGAACAGCGTACCATCGTTGTGACCGATCCGATGCTTGCTACCGGCGGTTCTGGCGTTGAGGCTGTCAACTTCATCAAACAGCACGGCGGAAAGAACATCAAGTTCATGTCGATCATCGCTGCTCCGGAAGGACTCAAGCGTCTCCATGAGGCTCATCCGGATATCCAGATCTATGTTGGACATCTTGATCGTTGCCTGAATGAGAATGCTTACATCTGCCCGGGTCTTGGAGATGCAGGCGACAGAATCTTCGGCACGAAGTAAGGTGCACGGTATAGAGCACAAATAATAAAATAATTGAGACTTCTCTGTTTCTCTGTTATAAGTACTTTTTATAAATACTTTTTTACAGAGTGTCTCCAACAAGTAAGGTCAGGAAAACTCGCTCTCGCTCCGAGTGCAAACGTAACGGTGCATAAGAACGTAAAAAACACGTTCTAAGCACCGACGTTTCACACGGGTTTTCCTGACCTTCTTGTTTCCGACACCTACACAATAAATACGTCGCCCAAACATAGAAACTTGCTATCGTTTAAGTTAATGCCTGCGGAGACCTCGTGTATTCTAGTCAACTCTGATGACTTCTTCCAAGCAAATTCTAATCAAATCTTCTACACATTTTCACAGAGTATATCATTTAACCAATACATACTGGTGCGTTTTTAATCATTGTGTTTTTCTGCAATCTCACCCTGTCTCTTGTAGATGGAATTTGCATTCACACCACCGCGAACGCTAGAGAGCGGGTAGATGTTGCTGTTCTTTCCGATCACAGTACCCGGATTCAGAACAGAGCCACAGCCGACCTCAACATGATCTCCGATCATTGCGCCGACTTTCTTGCGTCCGGTCTCGATCTCCTCATCCTCTGCGTGGATCTTGACAAGCTCCTTGTCAGACTTTACATTTGAGGTAATCGAACCTGCGCCCATGTGGGACTTGTATCCAAGAATCGAATCTCCCACATAGTTGTAATGCGGGACCTGTACGTTATCAAACAGGATTGAATTCTTTAACTCTGAGGAGTTTCCGACAACGCTGTTTGCGCCGATCAGAACTTTTCCGCGGATGAACGCACAGTGACGAATCTCTGCTCCCGGTCCGATTACAACCGGTCCCATAATTCCTGCGGTCGGGGCAACCTTTGCGGTGCGGTGAATCCAGACACCCGGAACCGGATTGTCATACTCTTCCTCGGAGAGCGTCTTTCCAAGGTTCTCCACGAACTCTCCGATATGCTCAAGTGCCTGCCACGGATACTCAAACTGCTCAAGCAGGGATTTTGCCATCGTATGCTCAAGTGTATAGAGTTCTGCCGTCTTCATTTCTTCTTTCTTCATGATCTTCTTTACTCCTTTTCTTCTTTCTTTTTGCTTTTTGCAGTGCCACCGGTGCGACCTGTACCGTCACGATCTGCACGGCTCTTCGCCTTCTGATCTTTCTGATAAATCGCGCCGACTGCCTCAAAGTTTCCGCGCAACTGCCAGCTATTTTGAAGTTGCAGGACGCCGTAGGTTCTTCCGGCGACAAAACGCGCCAGCTTTTCCATGTATTCGTCTGACGTGATTGTCCCCTCTGCAACGTAGGTCAATCCCTTTTCCCAGCTCGCTGTCAACTCCGGATTTAAGAGCTGACGGATCGATGCGTGGACAACCTCGAAGACCAGTTCCCCGAGAAGCGTCGGTGTGATGATCTGCGTCTTTCCATTCAGGGCAAGGTACTCGATGTTCACAAGTTTTTTCAGAATCTCTGCGCGGGTCGCACTCGTTCCGATTCCGCTTCCACGGATCTGAGCGCGAAGCTCCTCATCCTCGATCAGCTGTCCGGCATTTTCCATTGCAAGAATCATCGATCCAGACGAATACCGCTTTGGCGGGGAAGTCTCGCCCTCCCGGATCGCAAGTCCCTTGACCGGGAACTGCATTCCTTTTTTGAGGGATGCAAGCATTGCGACAAATGCCGGATTTTCCATATCCTTCTGGTTGACCTCAGACTCGTCCCCGCTTCCGGATCCCTCCTGAGAAGCCGTCTCTCTGGAACTTCCATCGTCGGTGCGTTTCTTCATCCGCGACACATCTGCGACATTCAAGTATCCCGCTTCCGTGAGCACCTTGAAATTCGCAAAAAAATGCTCTGCCCCGATCACAAGCTCCAGCGCATATTTCTGATAAACCGCAGGCGGATAAAAGACGCTCAAGAAACGTCTCGCAATCACCTCATACACCTTCATCGCAAGCGGAGAGAGACTGCGAATCGCACCGAATCCCTGTCCTGTCGGGACAATCGCATAGTGGTCGGTGATCTGTTTGTCGTTGACATAGCGTGTCTTTGCAATCGACTTGTAGTTTCCCGCATCAAGCACCTGAGACGCAAACTCTTTGACTGGCGCAAAATTGCGAAGTCCACCGATGTTTCGGTGAATCTCCTTTGCAACTGCCGTCGAGAGCACTCGCGCATCCGTTCTCGGGTAGGTGACGAGCTTTTTCTCATAAAGCTCCTGCACAATCTTGAGCGTCTCATCCGGGCTGATCTTAAACATCTTGGAACAGTCATTCTGAAGCTCCGCAAGGTTGTAGAGAAGCGGGGGATTCTTCGTCTCCTTCTTCTTCTCGATCTTGACAAGACGAGCCTGGATTCCCGTTCCGTTTTCTCTGCCATCTGACGGCGCCGGATCTCCCTGTGCCTGAATATGCAGATCTGCGGAATCAGTGGCTGGTGCCCCCTGAAGCAAGTGAATCAGCTCCTCGGCGTGACGGCGTTCCTTAAATCCATTTTCCTTGTAGAGATATGGAGACTGGAAATACTTTGATCCCTCGACCGCGCGCCATTCTGCGTCAAATTCCATCCCCTGACTCGAAAATCTGCCGACCACGCGGTAGAACGGAGTCTTCACAAACTCGCGAATCTCACGCTCCCGTCGCACAACCATTCCAAGGACACAGGTCATCACTCGCCCCACCGAGAGAACGGTTCGATTCGTCCTCAGATACGAGGAAATCCCCGGACCGTACTTGAGTGTCAGAAGACGAGAAAAATTGATTCCCATCAGATAATCTTCCTTTGCGCGCAAATAGGCGGAGGAGGCGAGATTGTCATACTCTGACCAGTCTTTTGCCTCGCGGATTCCTCGAAGAATCTCCTCCTCCGTCTGCGAGTCGATCCAGACACGTTTTCTCTTCTTTTCCTTGCTGACTCCCGCCATCTGATCCACAAGCCGGTAAATATACTCTCCCTCACGTCCGGAGTCGGTACAAATATAAATCGTCTCGACATCCGGACGATTCAAAAGCCCGGAGACTATCTGAAACTGCTTTGCAACACCGCCGATGACCTCATACTTGAAGTCTTTCGGCAAAAACGGCAGAGTTTCCAGACTCCAACGCTTAAATTTCGGATCATAGGCTTCCGGATAACTCATCGTCACCAGATGTCCGACACACCAGGTCACAATCGCCGTATCCGACTCGATATAGCCATCTGCCCGCCTTCCCGAGATCTTGAGTGCCGTTGCAAACTGCTGTGCCACACTCGGTTTCTCAGCTATGTATAATGATTTTCCCATTCACTCTGAGTTCCTCTCTATCACCAATCCATCTTCGTCCGTATCCATTCATTTCTTATCGTATCATTCGAATTCCATTGATCGGATTGATTTATTATTCTATATATTTTACTTGATCTGATCTGCAATCTCGTCTTTTAATGCTGTCCAGGCATCCTCATGCTCCACATAATACTTCGGACAATTCTTTCCGCTGACATCATAGTGGCGGATCACGTCAGACGCCTTCAAATCCAACGAACTACACAGCCACGAGACCAGTTTGACAAGTGATTCCTGCGTCTCCTGCGTAAATTTTCCAGAATCATCCGGGTGACAGCACTCAATCGAGATCGTATCCTCATTTCTTGGATAATTCGCATATGCCACTTCCTGAACCGGCACACAGCACAGAATCTCCCCGTCAAGTCCGATGATAAAATGACTGCTCACCGACCTGCGCTCTGACTCCGGCGCGTCTGCCATCCCGGCAAAATAATTTCGGTTTTCCTGTGCCGTCGTCCCAGGATTTGCGACATAATGCACCACAATGTTTTTGACCTTCGTGCGCTCTGTCCCCGGTCTCGAATACGGATTGACCGGAAGATAGGCTTCCTGGCACCAATCCGGCAGAGACAGTGCTTGCAGGTTCTCCCGCTTTCTCGCTCTTAAGAGCGCACTCGTCATAAAGAGAATCGCCACTGCCAAAAGGACAAAAAGTGCCAGCCGTTCCACTGCTACTTTTATTCGCCGGCGTCGTCTCTGTCTTCGTCTTCTCTCTAGCTGTCTTTGACGCATCCTTTTTCCGCTTTCTTCTGACACCTTTATTCCTCTTTAAGCATACGCTTACACTTACTGTTTTATCTATAATTTACTAAGACCAATCTTCTGATATGCCAATGTCGTTGCAAGATCTGCATGACCGAGCATCGTCTGTACCGCCTGCACGTTCGCTCCACTGCTGAGCAGATGAACAGCAAACGAATGGCGCAGAGTATGTGGCGTAATATCCGCCTCAATTCCTGCCTGCTCTCCATATCCCTTGACGATCTTCCAGAAGCCCTGTCGCGACATCTGAACCCCACTGCAATTCACAAAGAAATACTCGGATGACTTGCCATCTAAAAGTTTCTCCCTCGCCTGCTCAAGATAAGCGCGCAGTGCCTGGTTCGCCTTGCGCCCAAACGGAATAATGCGCTCCCGCACTCCATCCCGGCAGACGACAAAACCGACCTGCATATTGACATCCTCCATGCAAAGCCCAATCAGTTCAGACACCCGGATTCCGGTCGCATAGAGGAGTTCCAGCATTGCCCGGTCTCGAATCGTCTTCGGCGTACTTCCGTCCGGCTGGCTTAAAAACCGAGTTACCTCCTCCACAGAAAGAACGACAGGCGGTTTCTTCTCGATCTTCGGCGCTTTGACAAACTCCGCCGGGTCCTGAGAAATCTTTCTATTTGAAAATTCATAGTGAAAAAATGCCTTAATCGATGCCAGCATACGCGAGATCGTAGCCGTCGCCTTCCCCTGCTGTTCCAGATAAAGGATATAGGAATTCAAACTCGTCTTCGTCACCTTTTCGAGATCAAAAATTCCCTCTTTCTCCAGATACTCTTGCATCTGGCGCAAATCCCGGCGATAAGACACAATGGTATTTTGAGATGCTCCCTTCACATTTTCCAGATAGACGGAAAATTCTTCCAGCTCCGCATGAATGTTCATAAATTTTTTCCCTCTGTCTCACAAAATTCCCAGTACTTACTTGACTCTCTGCAAAATTTTTTTGACTGTGATTTTCAAGTCGACGCTCGCGGAGACTTGGCGCGTGATTTTGGTCAGCTCTGCTGACATCTTCTTATCAAAATCACTGCGCTTCTCCGTTCCACTGCGGTCGGTGCATAACAAGCGCCACTGGCGCTTTGCACCCTCGCGGA
>NZ_JBNMIQ010000054.1:0-6215 GCF_050873365.1 Brotaphodocola sp.
GCCGGGCTCTCGTAGTCCTCGTAGTTTGCCGCAGATACCCTTACGATCACTTTGTACGTTCCCGCATTGATCGGATTCTCTACAACATTTCCGTCTTCATCCAGATACGTTACCGTGTAGTCATCAATCTTCTCGCCCGTCAGTCCGGTTACGCTCACATTTGCCTTATGTACATTTCCGTCGTAAACGTGCTCCAGATCCGTGATCTCTACGCTCGTTCCCTGCAACTCTGCCTTCTTGATCACTAGCTCACTTGCCGGGCTCTCGTAGTCCTCGTAGTTTGCCGTTGATACCTTTACGATCACTTTGTATGTTCCCGCATTGATCGGATTCTCTACAACATTTCCGTCTTCATCCAGATACGTTACTGTGTAGTCATCGATCTTCTCGCCCGTCAGTCCGGTTACGCTCACTTTTGCCTTGTGTACATTTCCGTCGTAAACGTGCTCCAGATCCGTGATCTCCACGCTTGTTCCCTGCAACTCTGCCTTCTTGATCACTAGCTCACTTGCCGGGCTCTCGTAGTCCTCGTAATTTGCCGTCGATACTTTTACGATCACTTTGTACGTTCCCGCATTGATCGGATTTTCTACAACTTCTCCGTCTTCATCTAGATACGTTACCGTGTAATCCTCGATCGTCTCGCCCGTCAGTCCGGTCACGCTCACACTTGCCTTGTGTACATTTCCGTCATAAACATGCTCCAGATCCGTGATCTCTACGCTCGTTCCCTGCAATTCTGCCTTCTTGATCACTAGCTCACTTGCCGGACTCTCGTAGTCCTCGTAGTTTGCCGCAGATACCTTTACGATCACTTTGTACGTTCCCGCATTGATCGGATTCTCTACGACTTCTCCGTCTTCATCCAGATACGTTACCGTGTAGTCATCAATCTGCTCGCCCGCTACTCCAGTCACGCTCACTTTTGCCTTGTGAACATTTCCGTCATAAACATGCTCCAGATCCGTGATCTCTACGCTTGTTCCCTGCAACTCTGCCTTCTTGATTACAAGGGCCTTCTCTTCCGTCTGGCTGTTTGCGCCGTAGTTCTTAGAATCCCTTACTGCAACTGTTACATGATAAGTGCCAACCTCGGTCGGTGCATCCTGAGAGGTTGCTCCGGTCTCCATGTTGGTATAGGTAACTGTTACCTCTGCATCTGTAAGCTCCTCGCCATCAATACCGGTCACCCGATACTCTGCACCGTGAGCCTGTCCATCGTAGGTATACTCAACCGGTGTGATCGCAATCTGCGGAGTCACCTTGTTGATGATCAGGAGCGCCGTTGCACGCGGTGCAATCTTGTGCCAGCCATCTCCGTTAAAGCTAGCAACTACCTCATAAATACCTGCATCGGTCGGAACCGTGTAAGATCCATTGTAGGTGTAATGAAGTTCTGCATTCTCGCATTTCTGATCGAAATCTTTTCCATAGTACAACTGTGCGGTCAATCCCTGAGGCTGTCCATTGTAGAATACACTCTTCGTTCCATCTTCATCCAGATCATCAAAACGAATCTGGGAATCAGAAAGCTCTACGGTATACTCACGAGAAATCGGCCATGCCAACTGATCTCCATTGAGAATATAAGCCGTCTGGGTGTAAGTTCCCGGATCGAGAACCGGGGTTGCCATGTCGTAGTAGACACCAGCCAGAGAAGTTCCCTTGTATCTGTAACGAACCTCTGTCGTCGGGTTCATCTGCTCCTGATCGGATACATAGATTCCAGCCTCAAACAGCTTCTCTGCCTCCTCATCGGTAGCCGGACGGTCATTGAACGCAATCGTCGTCACGTTGTTCTTCCATGCAAGTCTGACATCCTGAGTCTCCGGTTTGATGATCAGAGATCCGACACCGACGGAAGACTCATAGTTCTGATCTGCGACAATCGCAACCGTCGCATACATACCGGCACGATTCGGCGTGCCAAACTGCACACGCAGAGAGGTCACAGAATCCGGCAGGTATTTGCTGATCGTCTCAAGTGCCTGAATAAAGCTGGATGTATCGATTCCTGCCTGCTCCAACAGTTTCAGAACGGTCTGAGACGCATCACTGTTCAGGAATTCCAGAACATCACTGATCGAAGCGCCGTCCGGGAAAATTGTGCGAATGATGGATTCCAGATCCACATCCGTGCCTACAACGGTGAGTTTCGGAACATTGAACATAATTGTTCCGTCAAAATCACTGTTCACTCCCGCATAGATTGCCAGAACCTTCAATCCCTGCGGAGTTGTGACAATGTACTCTCCCGGAATCTCCTGTCCGTATGTAATCGTGTAGAGCTGTTTTACGCGAACAGAGGATTTTGCCTTCACAATCTCCACTTCCACAGTTGCCGTGCTCTGCTTGTAAGTATCATCGCCAAGATAAGTTACCTGAACTTCCTTGGTTCCCACATTGTAATCCGGGGTCAGAAGTGTCTTCGTATTGTTGACAATCTTAAACTTCTCGTAAGCCGGCTTCTCCGCAAGCGGATCTACCTTGCTGATCACCTGCTCATAGACTGCGCGCTTGAAGGTCTCCTCCTGATCCTCCGGAACATAGGTAATCTTCACACCGGAATTCAGGGTTACACTGGTATCCAGACGGTTGTCCTCCAGATTCAGAGTCGCCTCAAGCACCATCTTCCGGTACTGATTTGTTCCGTTCCAGGTGATTCGGATCTTCTCAGAAGTTTCACTTCCAAATTCATGCTCAAGGAAATTCAAGCCCGGATCATGGTCCAGAGGCTTGTACGGAGAATAAATGCTTGACTCCGGCATATTGGAGACTGCATATTCAACCTTCAAATTTTCCTTATCAATCACAGACTCATCCGGTACGGTAGCTGTCCAGTCCACAACTGCCTCAATGATCTTCTGAGCGGTGCTCTCATCGATCTCTTTTCCCTCATACCAGTTGAGCGTCGGATTCTGTTTTGCCTCAAAGCTCATCTTCTTGACAGAAACGGAAAGCTCGGTTGATTCATCCGGAACGGTATACTCATAAACGTGATCTGCCGTAAAGTCAGACTCCCCAAGCACGGTACCATCCACACTCTCAAGATAGTAGCCCTCTGTCGCAGAAATCGTAATCTTATGGTTATTCTTATCCAGAAGCAGTTCGTCATCCGTTACGGTCGCATCTTTGTACTGGATCTGAATCGCATCGCGGTTTTCTGCCTTGATCGTCACAACATCCTTATTGCTCCGATCCGGGCGAAGCGCCAGTTCAAGCTCAAGTACCAGTTTCGGATAGCGCTTTGAGCCATTCCAGGTAATCCGAACGGTCTCGGTGTCAGCTCCAAAATTATGAGCTCCGTTGTACAGATAGGAATCGCTTCCTTTTATTCCATAGGTAAGCTCCTTGTAGGTCTTCGCTCCACTGAGGTTTCCCGTTCCCATCAGATATTCCACGGTAATCTGATCTTTGGAAATCACGGTCTCACCCGGAAGTGTCTTTGTCCAGTCAACCACCGCATCAAGAACCTTACCTGCGGTATCCTCATCTGCAAGATCGCCCGTCTCCCATGCAAGCCACGGATCGGCGTTCATCACAAACTCTGCCTTCAAAGCCTCCACGCTGATCGTGGACTCTCCATCCGCAATCGTGTATGTCATCCAGCCATCATCTGAGAAATCATCCTCAGACAGATCCGTATTTCCATTTACTGATGCAAGGAAATATCCGTCTTTTGCCTTGATAGAGATCTCGCGCGCCGTCTTATTGATATCAAACGTGTCGCCCGTCACTTCGCTACTGCCATATTTCACTGTGAAATTATCTCTGGTGTTGCTGTCAAGCGTGATCGTCTCTACATTTGCGCGATCTGCCTGATAGGAGATCTCCACTTCCAGATCCTCGGTGACATCATCCCCTGCAATCGTGTAGACATACTGATCTCCGTCTCTGGTAACGGAAACATCAATCGAACTTGCCAAATCACTGCTTGCAGTAACTTCCGGAATCCAACCGACCTGCGGGGTAATCTTAAATGTAAAATTCTGATGCAGTTTTGCCGTCTTCTCTCCAGTCAGAGTTCCGTGATTTTCGGCCTCATCCGGCTCTGTGTACGTTACCTTGATCTCTTTGCGAATCTTTTACCGTAGCATACTCGCCATCAGCGATGGAAGTCTCCACATATTCCTTTCTACCAGACGTCTTTGTCGTCCGCGTAGCACCGATTCCAATCTCGAAAGAGGTCGCAGAACCACTCATTGCGACATCCATCAGGGATGAATAGGTTACTGGCTGAACAGAAAGTTTGAGCTTCTTGTTGAGTGTCTCTCCACCAAGCTCAACCCAGTCCGTCGTCTGTGTTCCTAAAGTCGTTGCTGATGCATGATAATACCAGGTATCCGGGAAGTCTGCATCGTCGCCTCCCCATACCTCTCGCTTGAGTTCTTCTTTCAGCTCATCTTCCGTCATGCCATCCCAGACATCGATCGTCGCACCCTGGTTTAAGTTCTGCCCTGCCTTCACAGACGGCTGAATCTGCTCTGCCGGAAGAAGTTCCTCCTCTGCCGGTTCTTCCAAATCTGCATCACTCGATGTTGCCTTCTGTTCCTCATCCGGTACAGTCACATCGTCAATCAGATCACTATCCCCGTCATTCTCTTCTGCATCGGAAGACGTCGCCTTTGAAACAGTTTCTTCCTGCTTCTTGGTGTGATCGACTGCATCTGCGTTTGAGGATGTCGCTACATCACCAGACTCTGAGTCTGTATTTTCCCCCTCTACCTGCGTCTCATTTGCAACCGGTACTTCTGCCTTTCCAGCCAAAGCCGGAGTCGGAACGCTCGTTGCCGTCACAGCAACCGCAAGTCCCATCGCGCATTTTTGTTTCCAAAGTTTTTTCTTACGCATACATCCTCCTCTAAGCCTTTTTCCCAATACTCTCATACCATTTACCACTCACCCTGATCCAGTCTTCAAGATGATGGAGACATTTGTCCTGTCAGTACTGTCAAATGTTTCTATTATTTTACCATAAAAAGACTTTCAATACCACCGTAACCTGTTAAAACTGAGAAAAATCCATCTATTTTTTCCCCTGCTTTTTTGAAAATATTTTGAGAAAAAAAGCCCCGGATACATGCGCTTTCGTAGACCGACTGTAAACAGAATTATCGAAAATAAAAATTTAAAAAACAAAAAAGACCGTGACATCTCTGTCACAGCCTTCTCTTTCCTCGTGCAGAAGAAGGGAGTCGAACCCTCAAGGTATTGCTACCACACGGACCTGAACCGTGCGCGTCTGCCAATTCCGCCACTTCTGCAAACCATCGTCCCGACAACACAAGTCGTCGTTTCAACGATATGTAGTATATCGCATCCACCCATAAAAGTCAACTATTATTTGAATTATTTTGTTTTTTTGTTGTATTCTGAAAATACTGCCATTTTCATCAAGGCTCTACGAATGTATCATGCAGGAACTTAACATTCAAGATCAGGAGCACATCCTTTCATCTGGTACATTTCCTCTGGATTTAAGCCAATGCTCACAGGGGCTTGTGTTTGTGGGACACCATTTCCGATCTCATAAACACAACTGTGCCTTAGCATCATCTTGTCTTGATTACACAAAAAAAGACCATGACATCTCTGTCACAGCCTTCTTCTCTCATGCAGAAGAAGGGAGTCGAACCCTCAAGGTATTGCTACCACACGGACCTGAACCGTGCGCGTCTGCCAATTCCGCCACTTCTGCAAAGCTCCCCGAGTAGGACTTGAACCTACGACAGCGCGGTTAACAGCCGCGTGCTCTACCGACTGAGCTATCGAGGAATGTCGCAGAAAGAATTGCTTCTTTCTGTTCTATGCGGAAGATGGGACTTGAACCCACACGACATTGCTGCCACTAGATCCTTAGTCTAGCCTGTCTGCCAATTCCAGCACTTCCGCCAACTCCTATAATATACCACACCTTCTCATATTTGGCAAGTGTTTTTTTCAAATTTTTTTATTTTTTTTAATCATTGCTACTAACATAAATAAACACACAAAATATGCAATATAAAAAAGAGTTCAAGTCGACGCTCACGGAGACTTGGCGCGTGATTTTGGTCAGCTCTGCTGACATCTTCCTATCAAAATCACTGCGCTTCTCCGTTCCACTGCGGTCGGTGCATAACAAGCGCCACTGGCGCTTTGCACCCTCGCGGAGCGTATAACTCAGAAGGGGATTGTCTCCCCTCCTGAGAAAGTTTGTGATACCCCCACCTATA
>NZ_JBNMIQ010000055.1:0-2365 GCF_050873365.1 Brotaphodocola sp.
ACAAACTTTCTCAGGAGGGGAGACAATCCCCTTCTGAGTTATACGCTCCGCGTGGATGCGCAGTGATTTTGATAAGAAGATGTCAGCAGAGCTGACCAAAATCACGCGCCAAGTCTCCGCGAGCGTCGACTTGAACTCAGAAGAGGGACATCCACTCTGAGCTATATAAAAAGTATGATACGAAAAGAAAGAATTCATCCCCATTCATAACAATTAGCAAAAACATATTTTATTGGTATGATAAATAGGGAAAATTTTTCCTGTTTTCTTGTATCTCCCTCCAAATAAGCGTATAATGAAAAGACACACCGATGCAACGTCATTGTTTGGCATAACATCGAGGAAATCAATTTACTTATGAAGAGAAGGGGTTTACACAATGGATCATTATTCAATTAACACAAAATGCGTTCAGGCTGGCTACACACCTGGAAACGGAGAACCTCGGCAGATTCCGATCGTTCAGTCCACCACATTCAAGTATGACACCAGCGAGGCAATGGGACAGCTCTTTGATCTCGAGGCAAGCGGATATTTCTACACCCGCTTACAGAATCCGACCAACGACCACGTTGCTGCCAAGATCGCTGCTCTCGAGGGTGGTACTTCTGCCATGCTGACTTCCTCCGGACAGGCAGCAAACTTCTTTGCCCTGTTTAACATCTGCGAGTGCGGAAGCCACATCGTCGCTTCTTCCTCCATTTACGGCGGAACTTTCAACCTGATCTCCGTCACTCTGGCAAAGATGGGCATCACTGCCACCTTCGTTTCCCCGGATTGCAGTGAAGAGGAGCTGAACTCAGCATTCCAGGAGAACACCCGCGCAGTCTTCGGTGAGACCATCGCCAACCCGGCTCTGACGGTACTCGACATTGAGAAGTTTGCAAAGGCAGCTCACGCTCACGGCGTTCCGCTGATCGTCGATAACACCTTCCCGACTCCGATCAACTGTCGTCCGATCGAGTGGGGCGCTGATATCGTCACCCACTCCACAACCAAATACATGGACGGTCACGGAGCAGCCGTTGGCGGTGCGATCGTGGACAGTGGCAAATTTGACTGGATGGCTCACGCCGAGAAATTCCCGGGTCTGTGCACACCGGATGAATCTTATCACGGTATCACCTACGCAGAAAAGTTTGGCAAGGAGGGCGCTTTCATCACAAAATGTACGGCTCAGCTCATGCGTGATCTCGGCTGTATCCAGTCTCCTCAGCATGCTTTCTATCTGAACCTTGGTCTGGAGTCCCTGCATGTCCGCATGCCACGCCACGTTGAGAACGGTCAGGCAGTCGCTGAATTCCTTGCCTCTCATCCGAAGGTAACCCGCGTAAATTATCCGGGACTTCCGAGCGACAAGTACTATGCCATCGCTCAGAAATATCTTCCAAACGGCGGTTGCGGTGTTGTCTCCTTCGAGCTGGAAGGTGGCAGAACTTCTGCTGAGATCTTTATGAAGCACTTAAAGCTCGCTGCGATTGAGACTCACGTCGCAGATGCCCGCACCTGCTGTCTGAATCCTGCAACCTCCACCCATCGCCAGATGACCGATGAACAGCTTGAGGCTGCCGGAGTACCGGCTGGTCTTGTCCGCATCTCCTGTGGACTCGAGGATAAAAACGATCTGATCGCCGATCTCGCACAGGCACTTGACGCTATTTAAAAATCAGAGTGATCTAATAGTCACCTGTACACGCAACAAACAGAAAAAATGGAAAAGTGGTGTTTGGCCTAACCGTCAAACACCACTTTTCTATTTAAGCAAATACCGAGTGGTTGCCAAACAGTTGCCATCGTTGCCAACTGGTCGATTTCGGGTCGATTACACAAAAAAATCGCCCATTTCTGGACGACTTTTACTTTGATCACTTTTAAAATTTTGCTTTAAAACAATAAAAAACCCTTGATTCACAAGGGCTTTAAGAGTTAAGCTGCTGACGGGAATCGGACCCGTGACCTCCGCACTACCAATGCGACGCTCTACCGACTGAGCCACAGCAGCATATGCAATTTTCATTGCAAGAGCGCGAGACGGGACTCGAACCCGCGACCCCGACCTTGGCAAGGTCGTGCTCCACCAACTGAGCCACTCGCGCATATCTGAATCGCATTTCTGCAATTCATACATGTACCTTCAAAACTGCACATTGAATCATCCGTATTTCTGTATTTCCTAAACCGTCTTGGTTAAGCCCTCGACCTATTAGTGACAGTCAGCTCCACGCATTACTGCGCTTCCACCTCTGCCCTATCTACCTCGTCGTCTTCAAGGGGTCTTACTCTTGCGATGGGATATCTCATCTTGAGGGGGGCTTCACGCTTAGATGCCTTCAGCGTTTATCCCTTCCCGACTTGGCTACTCGGC